>JBAXLI010000092.1:0-14034 GCA_037134895.1 Bacteroidota bacterium | reverse complement strand
ATTGTTGGGTTTATGAACCCTCAAAAACGGTCAACCTATTTCAGGCAAGCACACGTGACAGGTTCAGAGCCGATAGTGCTGCCTGAGTTCTTCGACCTCGGTATCGGTGAGTCCTTCGGGCTCGATCCCGCTGCGCGAGCAGCTCATGAAAATGCCTGCGGCTTTTGCAGCAAGGTCCAGTTCATCAAAGGCTTCCGAAATAGTTTTCCCAATTGCCAGGGCTCCATGTTTCTCCCAGATCACCACAGTATGGTTTTCGAAACTCCGGCAGGTAAGTGAAGCTATCTTTTCGGTCCCGGGGATCACATGAGGAACAAATCCATACCCTTTCGGCTGCATCAACAGGGTTTCGGGATGCATCTTCCAGAGTATGCGGGTTATTGATTCGGATGATTTAAACCTGGGGTCATGTGTGAGGGCAATGAGCTCGGTAACATGCGAATGCATAAGAACCTTTGCAGGTGAACTTGCTAGACACAGCATTTCATGTATTGCAAGGTGGGTAGGCAATTCGGAAGTGGGCATCTGGTTTTTCCCGGTCCTGTCAGGCACAATGATATGATATGCTTTGTAGGAATCGCTTATATAAACAAGGCAAAGTCCTTCAAGAGGATCCATTGCCACATCACGCATTCTGGAACCTGCAGCGGTTATAAGGATCAGCTGTCGCTTAAGCCCTGGAAATTCCCTGCTCAGGGGAAGAAATGGATAGGCTGAGAATTTAACGAGCTCCTTGTCGGAAAAAAAGGAGGTGATATTCACCGAGATATTTCCGGCATTTCGTTCGGCCCAGCGCCGGTCCCAGAGGTACCCTGCAGTGCGCGCAAGCTCTTCAGTCAGGTTTTTGATGTCTTTCTTCTGAAACACATCCTGGCTGAAATTAATCGAAGGCTCAAGGTTTACGGTAAGGTCAACGTTTAATATTTTCTGTTTCATTGCAAAATTATTTCTCTCTTTTACGGGCAAAAAAAACCTTTAGAAGCTCACGGCATTCATTTTCGAGAACTCCTTTTTCTATGGTTGTCTTCGGATGAAGTAAGGGTTTTTGGACCAGAGTGAACCCCCGTTTTACATCCGGTGTTCCATAGACAATTTTTGCTATACGGGTCCAATAGGAAGCCCCGGCGCACATCAGGCAGGGTTCGAGGGTGACGTACAAAGTACATTCATCAAGGTATTTCCCTCCCAGGTATCCCGAAGCAGATGTAAAAGCCTGCATTTCGGCATGAGCTGTGACATCATTCAGGGTTTCGGTGAGATTATGGGCACGGGCGATCACCAGATTGTTACATACTACGACAGCTCCCACCGGGACCTCGTCCCTGTCGAAGGCTTTCCGTGCTTCCTTCAAGGCCTCATTCATGAAGAATTCATCCGAAAACAATGGGTAGGAAACAGCTTTCATCAGTAGATCACAATTTTTTTCTCGGCAAGCTTTTGCACTCCGGATGTCATCCGCAGTATATAAATGCCTTTGGGGGCGTTGGTAAGGTCGAAGGATGCGGGATGCAGGATGCAGGATGGTGGATGCAGGATGCGTGATGAAATGAGTTGACCGGATGTATTGAGGATCTCGGCTTTGATCTCATCATTACTATTGAATTCACCTGAAAGGGTGAACTTGCCTGTTGATGGATTAGGATATATGCTCACATCCCGCATCCTGTATCCTGCATCCTGCATCCCGGTTAAAATGTCCCATCCTGCCGTGAAAAATCCCCTGCCGTGGGTTGCTGCAAGCACAGTATGGTCTGAAATGCGGTACTTCAGCATATCGGTCCGCACATTGGCAAGTCCCGTATTGTAAGGAGTCCAGCTTACCACCCCCTGATTCATGTCGGCTGTACCCCATACCCCGGTTTCAGTTGCAATGAGAGCATAGTTTGAATTACCGGGATAAAAAATCCCCCATCGTATGGGCATATCAGGAAGGTTCCCTTCCTTGTCGGCCCAGGTTTGTCCGCCATCATTCGACTTCCATACCGAAGGGATGCCGTAATTGGTAAAGATCACCATCAGGGTGTCTTCGGAGCCTCCTAAAGCGATGCAGCCGATGTTGGCTGCAGGGAAGCTGCTGCCTGTAATTTCATTTACCTGGGGAGCATTGGAATGTGCATTGGTAACTTTAAACAGCCGGCCTGATGCTGAACCCATAAACAGCGTGGATTTTCCCTGTGGAGAATAAGGAGAATAGGTCACGGCTGAGAAATACACCGAAAGACCGGTATTCAGGTTAATATACGTTTCGAGCGGATTTGTGGTATAGATACTTGAGATCCTGAGCAGGGTATTGGGGAGGTTTGTCCCGGTAACATCGGTAGCATTTGCAAAGAGATAGTTATTATTATAGTCGAGGTCGGCCGGATTGATAAACACGCCGGAGTTCCCGTAGGTCGATGACATGCTTCCTCCGTTCATATAGAACGTATACATATTGTAATACACCGATGCGATAAAATACTGCGGCTGGTTCTTATCCCAGAAACAAAAGGCCCCGTCACCACCTGAGATCATATCGTAGTTTGTAAGCGGAGTTCCGTGGTAATAGAGTGTTCCGTTATCCTGCAGACCGCCGATAAACTCATTAGCTCCGGCGGTCGGACTGAGGTCGCAGGTGTAAAACTGGAGGGTATTGAAATTGTGGTTATGTTGTTTGAACACAGGTGATACTGAGTCGGCGGATGAGGTGAAGAAAACCCCGCCGTCTGTCGCAAAAAGAACCTGTTTGGAAGAACCCGGCCTGAAAACGATCTCATGCTGGTCGGCGTGAATGTAGCCCGGCTGATTCCCTGTGTACTGGTACCAGTTGCTGAGCTGCTGCCAGTTGTTCCCTCCGTCGGGTGAACGGTGCATGTCGAGCCCGCCGGCAAATACCTGGTTGGGATTATTCGGGTCAACAGCAATATCCATCGCATGCCAGGCGATGGTTGCAAAAGCCGTGGTATCGTTTCCCATTGGCATGCTTTTCTTGGTCCAGCTAACTCCTTTGTTCGCCGATCTGAGAACATCCACGCAATTAAATTTTTTGAAATTGTCGGCGGGGTTTATGAAGCCGCCTGCAATGAGGGCATAAACAACATTAGCGTCTGATGGGGCTGTTGCAAGTACAACCCTCCCGGGAATATTATACGTTGAAAGGCCCAGGATTTCCTGTTCGTAAGTATTGTTGATGGTCCAGCTGCCTGCGGTGCCTGCATCGGAATAAAGGATGGTAGCGCCTCCCTGGCCTGCAAGGTTCGGACGGGTACCGATATAGATCCTTCCGTCGGCGCCTTTTGCGATATCCTGAACCGCATAGGGGGAGGTCTGTCCAATGATATTGGGCATCACCTGCTGCCAGGTGCTCCCGCCGTCGGCAGAGCGGAAAAGCCCGTCGGTGGGCTGACTCTGGTGTGTCCCGTGGTACAATCCTGAAGCCACTCCTGCATAAATGATTGAAGTCCCGCTTTCATTCCGAACGAGGATATCAGTAGTAAAACAGAAAGCCAGAGTTGAAGGCAGCTGCTCCCAGGTCTGGCCTGCATCAGTGGATTTCCATATTCCCGTACCCAGCCCGGAACTCTCACGGTATGTCTGCAAGGCAGTCTCCGCTTCCCCGGTGCCAATATAAAAAACGAGGGGATCATTCGGATCATACGCCATGCATCGTATGGCAAGGTTGCTCCAGAAATCTCCCACAGGTATCCATGAAGAGACGGAAGAGGTGACGTCGTTATTATACCACAACCCGCCTGTGATGCCTCCCGCCCAGGCTTTTTTATGTGCGGCATCATTGGGGTCGAACATCATCATACGTGTTCGTCCGCCCATATCTGAAGCATATCCTGTCCAGTGAAAATCATTGGCATTTTTCAGCAGCGACAAGGCTTTCGTTTGTTCATAGGCCTTCACCAGCCTTTCCCTGGGCACCTTCCCCGTAGCCGGATCCATCGTCATCAGGATCTCCTGCAGGGCAGCCATATCGGGCTGATCCATAGAAAAGTTGTTATCCTTACTGTTCTTCCTGACAGCTTTTCCCGTAATGGCATGGATCTTTTGCTCAAATGCAAGGTGTGCCTTGTTTCCGTTCTCGGCCGGTTTGCCGAAATACCAGCATCCGCAGGCAAATAAAGAAAACAGCAGGACTACAATGATTGATTTTTTCATACCTCCGCAGGTTTATCATCAAATAACTGCCGGTTTATTGTTTCCATTTCCCAGGCATCCCTGAGATGGTAGGAGCCAATACGGGTACGGCAAAGTTCCGTGAGATGAGCCCCGCAGCCAAGCAGAACCCCGAGGTCCCTGGCTATGGACCGGATGTAGGTTCCCTTGCTGCAGCTGATCCTGAAACAAATATACGGCAAATCGACCCGGGTTATTTCAAAACCGTTCACCGAAATATGATGCGGTTTGAATTCGACCGGGATATCCTGGCGGGCAAATTTATAAGCCCGTCTCCCTCCTACTTTCTTGGCTGAGAAGGCAGGAGGCATCTGGTCATATGTTCCAGTGAGCTTTGAAACGGCCTCCATGATCTGCTCCATTGTAATCTGCTCAAATGGAAGTTCATTTACGACCTCTGTCTCGAGGTCAAATGAAGGTGTTGTTGATCCGATGCGGAAAGTCCCGGTATATTCTTTTTCAAGGCCCTGGAATTCGTCAATCCTTTTAGTGAATTTCCCGGTACATATGATCAGCAGCCCGGTAGCCAGGGGATCAAGGGTACCCGCATGGCCAATTTTTATCTTTTTTATCTGGAGGTTCTGGCGGATGAGGGAGCGTAGTTTGCCAACCACATCAAAGGATGTCCACTGGAAAGGCTTATTGATCATGAGGATCTCGCCCTGTTCAAACTGGAGGGCCATAGTTAAAGGCTTAAGCTATGTCCTGTGAGAAGGAACACAAGCAGGATCACGCCGACGATGATGCGGTACCAGCCAAAGGCCCTGAAGCCATGCTTGATCAAAAAGGAGATGAAACCTTTTATGGCGATAATAGCTACGATGAAAGCCACGATATTCCCGATGATGATCAGGTTGATATTTTGATGGTTCAGCAGTTCAGGGTTATGCCTGTAAGCATCCCATAATCCTTTGGCGCAGGCGCCTGCAAGGGTGGGGACGGCGAGGAAAAATGAAAATTCCGCAGCAACCGTGCGGTCCAGTTTCTGCTGCATACCGCCCATAATGGTCGCTGCAGAGCGGCTGAAACCGGGGAATACAACCGCCAGTAACTGGAACAACCCTATGAACAAGGAGTTCTTATATGAGATCTTTTCGTCTTCGTGAATTGTCGGCTTGTTAAACCAGTTGTCGACGAACAGCAGGATGAAGCCGCCCAGGAACATGATGATTGTGATAAACAAAGGGTTTTCGAGCACAGCTTCGATTCGCTTTTTCAGAAGCACTCCAACAATGGCAGCGGGAATAAAAGCTATAAAGAGTTTAAGATAAAAATCGAAACTTTTGAAATTCAGGAATTTGCGCCAATACAGAACAAGGACTGAGATGATGGCTCCGAACTGAACAGTTTCAATGAAGAGTTTGGTGAAATCCTGTTTTTCAATTCCCAGCAAAGCTCCGGTTAAAGCCATATGGCCAGTGCTTGAAATAGGAAGGAACTCGGTGATCCCTTCCACAACAGCCATGATAATGGCCTGCAAAACAGACATTAATCCTTGGGTTTTTTCATGATTGCAAAGATCTCGATCACATAGCCTGAAAGGATGAGGATAGGTGAAAGGGTGATCCTGCGGAAGCTGAAAAGATCGTAACTGAATACTTTGGGATCATCGGACCCCCCGCCGATCATAAGCAAAAAGCCAAGGGTTATGAAAAACAGGCCGATCAGCATCAGGCGATAATTCTCTTTTCCGAAGGCAAATTCTCCGAGCTTCACGGTTGGAGCAGGTTTAGCAGGCTCAACAGATTTTTTTACTGCAGCCGGCTTTTTATTCTTATCCATGGAATTCTATTTGGGAAAGCAAAAGTATGAAATTTTCTGAAACTCAGGTATACAGCAGGTCCGTTTTAATTCTGAGGTATTTTCTCACACTCATATAGGTTGACCCCCAGGAGATGCCAACTCCGATGCCGACAATAAGTACGACCAGGATCGCAAGACGGATGGGATCCTGCAGGGCGAGCAACTCTGGGATCTGTTCAATGCTGAAATAAAGTATAAGCACCAGCATTCCTATTGCAAGCAGGGAACTCAACACGCCATTTGCAATTGCTTTTTCAAGGAAGGGAAGGCGGATGAAACTCTCCGTTGCGCCTACCAGCTGCATGCTGCGTATCAGGAAACGTTTGGAATAAATAGCCAGGCGTATCGTATTGTTTATCAGCACAAGGGCAATGAAAAACATGATGGCCGAAAAACCCAGGAGCACCAGGCTTACCTTGTTCAGGTTGGTGTTGATAAGATCGATGAGGGATTTCTGGTAAAAGACCTCTTTGACTTCCGGTCTGTCGAGCAGTTTCTTTTCTATTTTGCTTATGCTGTCGGCATTGGCATAGGAGGCTTTGAGCCTGAGATCGATGCTGTGAAGCAAAGGATTATAGCCCAGGAAACCGATAAAGTCTTCACCCAGTTCTTCCTGCAGCTGGTCTGCGGCCCTTTCTTTCGGAATATATTCCGACGATTTTACATAGGGTTCCAGGTCCAGTCTTTTTTTCAGTTCAAGTATACCGGCTTCCCTTACACCATCCTTGATCATGATAGAAAAACCTATGTTTTCCTTCACATAATCAGAAAGTTTGCTTGCATGAAGAAAGATCAGCCCGATCAGCCCGATCAGGAATAAAACCAGGGTGGTGCTGATCATGGTGGTTACATAGGAAGTGGCTATCCTTCTCTGAAAATACCGTTCTTCCTGTGGCAGCATGACCATATAATGTTTCCCTTTACCAGCCCTGATTTTAAAGCATCGCGAAATTACAGAAAATTTATCTGGCCTTTCTTCTGAGGTTCTTTTTTATTTCCTTCTGTTCAGGTGAATTGAATCCGACCGTTGATTTCAACCCGCTGAGTGTGCTTTTCCAGATATAATTGAAAAAGGCTTTTGTGGTATCTCTTTTGAAATAAATGATCCCGTCTCTGAACCTTCCATTGTAATCAGGATTGTCATCGGGCAGAAAGGCATTGGCAACATCGGTGAGTAATTCGTTCTTGATTTTTTTGAATGAGCCCTTCGCGAACAGATCCAGCTGGATGTAGAGGTTGCGGTAATTCACCTGGATATTCCCAACGGCTGTTGCATCATTTGCATTCACCATGGTAATTTTTGCTTTGTTCAGAAATCCGTGGGAGATCCTCACCGGCAGCAGCTTCGTTAACATGGGATTGATCTCCCTGAGGTCCACCGAATCGATTGTGGCAAACCACCACATCGAATCCCTGGGATTCACAAGATCAAAACGGAAATGAGCCTGAGCATGGCCTTTATCCATGAGCCGCGAATTGCCGTCAACACTCATGATCCTGTTCTTCTTTAAGGCAGCCGAATCATTGGTGAGGTTATTTACCACCACATTCATCCGGCTGAAAAATACATGTCCGGGTTCATCGCCTGTTTGTTCTTCGTACCTCGCACGGCCATTGTTGAATTTAATAGTATCAATGGTCAGTGTTATCGGGATATTGCGGATCAGTGTAGGAAACAAATATTTCTTGTTCAGTTTCCTGCCCGGAACCCTTTTGTCGCGGTATACTTCAGTAACCGGATTTGAAATTGCAACAGACCTCGCATAGATGGATTTTTGTGAAACAAGCTTCTGAAAATCCAGGTTGTACAGCTCAATCCTGTTCATCGAAAGAGTAAATATATCCATTTGATATCCAAGCACTTTATAAAACTCTTCCCTGCTGAAATTGGGTTTGAGCGAGATTGAATCAACCCTGAGGTTCTTCTTTCCTGTACTGAGGCTTACTCTCTTGAATCCGGCAGTGTACAGACTGTCGTTGAGGATGAAATCCATGCCTTTGGCAGATATTGAGATATCCGCTGCATTAAAGAGCGGGACCCCCGGCTTTCCTTCCTGGTTCAGCGAATCGAGCAGAAAGCCGAGCACAGAGACCTGCAGATCGTCGAGCAGATAATCCTTGACCCCGTTTTCATTCCCCAGGTGAAGTTTTGTTCTCGCATTTTTGATCAGGATGCTGTCGATCCTGAAAGAGCCGGTTGAAGATTTGTACGGAAAGGCTAGCGGAATCTTCGCAGTTCCCTGCTGTTTCCCTTTCCGGCTGATGATCGAAACTTCAGCTTCAGGATTTGAGACTATGATGCTTCCGACAATCCAATTGCTTTCAAACAGGGCTTTGTCGAAATAAAAATCATTGATCTTCAGTTTCGGGATGGTTGCGGTTACAGATGATTTTCCTTTGGAACGCTTACTGCCAGCCGATAAGGGTAAGATATGTATCCCTTCTGCTTCTATATCGAGAGGATAGTTATTCAAACTGATATTGTCGCAAAGGATTTCATAAGTACTATCCATCACGATCATCCTGAGTGGTTTCACTGAGAGTTTGATGGAATCGAAGCGCATGGCAGCATTCTTTTTCCCCCGGTCGGGAAGCTTCATGAACAAGTTTTGAACCGAAAAATCTATGTCTTTTAGCTTAAAGTAACTCGATTTGGTTCGTTCCAAGGCGTCGAAGGATATGTCGCCCTTCAGGATATATAGTTTGCTTATTTTAAGAAATTTCACAAGTTCCTGAGAAGCTGCAAGCCCTTCATCTTCCGGCACAGGCGTAATTTTTACCGGGTCGCCGGCTTTAAGTGATATCCGGGGGTTCATTAACATCAGGAGGTTTGCCTGGAGTACTTTTTCAAGGAAAAGCTTTTTATGATTCAGCCCCTGCAAAAAGACATTGTCGACTGTAAAAGTCACCGAGGTATTTGATTTTTTAAATCCTTCATGAGCCTCGGGCTCCAGGGTCCTTATAAATGATATACTGTCGGCCTCGATCAAAGAGTCTTTCGTAGCTATATGAGCCCGGCTAACCTTGATATGTTTCAGGTTGTCAGGTGAACAAAAAGTAAATGACTTCACATCAAGATCAAAATCCCTGCTGTAAAAGTAGCCCTGCTGGTTCATTCCGTGAGTTGAATCGATAACGAAATCGAACATCTTAAGGTCAAAGGACCCTGAACTTATTTTCTGATCAACACTATCGATATTCTGGTGAAAATCGAGATATCCGTTTTTCACAATAATCGAGTCCCCATCTATGGAATTGACATATTTCTTCAGCAGGTCATAGATCACATCATTATTCGATTCAGCGAAAAAGTCCTGGGGGTTCCTGAACCTGCCTTCCTTTTTCACCGCCTTTTTATATTTGGTGAAATGAACATCAGGCGACTCCACAATAAGGTTACTGAATTCCAGGTCCTGTTTATGAAACACCTTCAACAGGTCAATGTTGTTGAACTGAAGGTCGGGCAGCATCACCGAAATAGTATTCTTCCTGCTGTCTTCATTCGCAAGATTTTTGGCCTCATCGGAATACAGCATGGCATCTTCTATGTCGACCATTTTCTTTCTGGTGGAGATGTAAACATGCCAGGCATTGATCACATGAATCTGGTCCCTGAGCTTCAGTATGATATCATGCAGGTTAAGTTCGAGATCTTTGGCATAGAAGATCCTGTTTCGTTGCTTGCCCGATATTGAATCGAGCTTGAAATGCGCAACAGCGATATCCATATCGGCTACCCTGAGCTCAGGGTTCCCTGCATCCAGTGTTTTAAAGAAATCAAGTGAAGCATTGTTGATCAGGAGGGTATCGATCTGGACCGATTTCAGCTGACCTGCAATCACCGTGTAGAGGTCGGCCTTGTTTATAGGTTTTCGCTTCTTTCGCCTCTCGGGGTCCAGCCTTGCAGCCATAGCTTCCTCGGAAGTATTGTGGAAGATCTTAAGCCGTGCGAGATCGAGGGCTATTTTTTTTAAATGGACTTTCTGTTCTGTAAGCGCCTGGTAAAGGTTTATCCCTTGTATCGAAAATTCGGGGAGGTCAAGCTGAATGAATGTCCCCTGGCGGGAATGACTTACTCTTTTTGAATTGAAATTCGGACGAAGCTCGATGTTCTTCCCCCATATCCTCGATTTAACGAGGTTGAAGCCAATATCTTCAGCCTGTAAAAAATACAGGCTGTCTGAAAGGCTGTATTTAACATTATGTATAATGAAATCGATGTCCCTTGAATAAAACACCCTTTGTTTGTTATGATAACTGAAAGGGTTTATTGAAACATCGCGCAGAATGGCCGAAAATTCATATTGTCCTAAAGACTGTTTTCCTGGTTTCCCCTCCTTTGCGGAACTGATCCTCGCACGTTCAACATAGATCGAATCGATCTGGATTTCCTTAAAAATCTGTGAAGCTAAAGGGTATACATCCTCATAAACATTTTTAAAACTTCCTTTTTTTGACGTCAGGGTGTCGGGAAATCCCATGAGCAAAATCTCAGGTCTTGCGATAGACATCTGCCTGAGATGGATGGCTCGGTTGGCATACAATTCCCTGAAATTCAACTTATGCAGATGTAATCTCTGGTATGTGATCTTGTACAAATTCTTTTTGGCCGTCCCCTGCAACTTCATTTTCCTGTATTGCGCAGTATCGGGAATCAGGCTGAAATCAAGGATTGAAATATCCCTGGTAAAAATATTGATCTTTATATCCGAAAAATCGATAGAATAAAGACCCTGGCTGCTTGCATAGATCTTTCTCTGCATCATTTCGCGCAAGATCTTCGTCCCGAAAAAATTGAAGCTGATGTAGACTGCGAGGATGAGCAAAGCGATCAGGATGATCAATCCCGAAACAAGGCGTATCAGTATTTTCAGCAGACGGTGCTTTTTAGGTTTGCTTTCTTCTTCGGTCATCAGCAGGGTGTGGTATCATTTCCAAAAATAGAAATTTCCGGCATTATATCCTATTTTCCTACCTTTGATGCCTTAAAATAAAAGCGAAATGGCGAAAAGCGAAATGGCGAAAAGTAGCTTGTTAATGGTTTTTTATGGAATATAATTTTCAGGAGATAGAAAAGAAGTGGCAGAAGTACTGGGTGGATCATAAAACCTTCCACACCGAAATTGATTTTTCGAAGCCCAAATTTTACGTACTTGACATGTTTCCTTATCCTTCGGGGGCCGGACTGCATGTTGGCCACCCCCTGGGGTATATCGCATCAGACATCTATTCGAGGTACAAAAGACTGAAGGGATTCAATGTGTTGCATCCCATGGGATACGACGCTTACGGACTTCCGGCAGAGCAGTATGCAATTCAAACAGGCACACATCCCGCGGTGACCACTGCAAAGAACGTGGCCAGGTACCGGGAACAGATGGATAAGATCGGGTTTTCGTTCGACTGGGACAGGGAAGTGAAGACCTGCGATCCGGAGTATTACAAATGGACCCAGTGGACGTTCATCCGCCTTTACAATCACTGGTATGACCTGAAAACGGGCAAAGCCGCTTTGATCAATGAACTCATTAACACCTTTAAAGTTTCAGGGAATGCGGATATACGGGCTGCCGTTACACCCAACTGGTCTGCCGCTATGGCGAAAAAAGACAGTTCTCTCCCGCATAACTGGAAAGGAGTGTTTTCGGCTGCGGACTGGGCCGGGTTTTCCGAAAAACACCAGCAGGAGATCCTGATGAATTACAGGCTCGCCTATCTTTCAGAAGCTATGGTGAACTGGTGCCCCGAGCTCGGGACTGTACTCGCAAACGATGAGGTCGTCAACGGTTATTCGGTAAGAGGGAATCATCCTGTTGAAAGGAAAATGATGAGGCAGTGGTTCCTCAGGATCTCTGCCTATGCACAGAGGCTGCTCGACGGACTTGATAACATTGAGTGGTCTGAATCCCTGAAAGACCAGCAGAAATACTGGATAGGCCGGAGTGAAGGAGCCGAGATACTGTTCCCGATACAGGGTTCGGAGCTGAAGCTGAATATTTTCACCACCAGGCCCGATACCATTTTCGGTTCAACCTTTATGGTGCTCTCACCCGAGCATGAATTCATTGAAAAGATAACGCCTTCTGATCAGCTGGAAAACGTAAGGAAATACGTTAAGGAGGTCGCAAACAGATCGGAACGGGAGCGCATGGCCGAAGTGAAAAAGATCAGCGGGGTGTTCACCGGGGCTTACTGCCTGAACCCTTTCAACAACAAGCCCATCCCCATCTGGGTTGCCGATTATGTGCTGGCAGGTTACGGAACCGGAGCTATCATGGCGGTTCCCGCTCATGACAGCCGGGATTATGATTTCGCAAAACATTTCGGTCTTCCCATCACCGAAGTAGTTTCGGGTGGAGATATTTCGGAAAGCTCTTACGATGCCAAGGACGGGATCATGGTGAATTCGGACTTCCTCGACGGCTTGAACGTAAAGGAAGCGATAAAGACTGCGATCAGGAAAGTTGATGAACTGGGCATAGGCAAAGGCATGGTGAATTTCAGGCTGCGCGACGCGATCTTCAGCAGGCAGCGCTACTGGGGTGAGCCATTCCCTGTGTATTTCAAGGAAGGCATTCCCTATGTTCTTGATGATAATGAACTGCCGCTTGAGCTTCCCCCGGTAGATGCATATCTCCCTACCGAAAGCGGGGAACCACCACTGGCCAGGGCTAAAAACTGGAAAACCAAGGAAGGCTATCCGCTCGAGACCAACACCATGCCCGGATTCGCAGGCTCCAGCGGGTATTATCTCCGCTATATGGATCCACGCAATCAGCAGGAATACTTCTCGAAGGAAGCTGTGAATTACTGGCAAAACGTGGATCTCTATATTGGAGGCGACGAACATGCAACGGGGCATCTCATCTATTCCAGGTTCTGGAACAAATTCCTGTTTGATATAGGCCTGGCTGTTTGCGAGGAACCATTCAAAAAGCTCGTGAACCAGGGAAAGATACAAGGACGGTCAAGTCTTGTATACAGGTTGAAAGGCTCGAACACCTTTGTTTCCCATGGATTGAAAGATGAGTACGAGCATACGGTAATGCATGTTGATATCAGCCTGGTTGAGAACGACATTCTCGATGTGCAGGAATTCCGCAAATGGAGGCCCGACCTCGCAGATGCAGGATTCATCCTTGAAGAGGGGGTTTATGTATGCGGACAAGCCGTTGAGAAGATGTCCAAATCCCTCTACAATGTAGTCAATCCCGACGACCTGATCGAGCGTTACGGTGCCGACACTTTTCGCTTATACGAGATGTTCCTCGGTCCGCTCGAGCAATCGAAACCATGGGACACCAACGGGATTGAAGGAGTGTTCAGGTTCATCCGCAAGTTCTGGAGGCTTTACCATGACCATGAGAACAACTTCAGGCTGAGCGAGGAAGCGCCTTCTGCAGCGGAACTCCGAAGTCTGCACAAGACCATTAAAAAGATACAGGAAGACATTGAACGGTTGTCGTTCAACACCGCGGTAAGCACCTTTATGATCTGCGTAAACGAGCTGGGTGAGCTGAAATGCAATAAAAGGGCCATACTCGAAGACCTGCTGATCCTGATCGCCCCCTATGCCCCACATCTTGCCGAAGAACTCTGGCAGCAATGCGGGCATCATGAGAGTATCACAGGCGCAGCATTTCCGGCATTCAATGAAAATTATCTTGTTGAGAACACCTTCAAATACCCGGTTTCGTTCAACGGCAAGATGAGATTCACCATGGAATTCCCCGCCGATATGCCATCCGCAGACATAGAAAAAGCTGTACTTGCCGCTGAAGAATCGGCTAAATGGCTGGAAGGCAAGACGCCGAAGAAGATCATTGTTGTGAACAGGAAAATTGTGAATGTTGTAGTGTAAAGCAGGGGAAATGGGATACAGGATGCAGGATGCAGGATGCAGGATGCAAGATGCAGGATGCGGGATGCAGGATGCAGGATGCAAGATATCTAGCAACCAGGCAACCAAGAAGCCAGGCAACCAAGAAGCCATCGTGCATCCCGCATCTCGCATCCTTTTAATCCTCTTGCTGCTCACGTTCCACGTGTCACATGTCACGTGTTCCG
>JBAXLI010000091.1:0-14127 GCA_037134895.1 Bacteroidota bacterium | reverse complement strand
TGCATCCCGCATCCTGCATCCCGCATCCTGCATCCTGCATCCTGCATCCCGCATCCCGCATCCTGCATCATGCATCCTGCATCCCAGCACCTGACAACTATTTCAGGAGACAGCATGTCTTAGTAATAATACTCACCAAACATCGCGGTTATGAAAACCTTTCATTTGATTCCCCTGGGGGCCTGCAACAGGCTCCTGCTTAATGTATTTGGGCTAAGTGTGATGCTTGCCTTGTTCATGCTTGCAGGCAGTGCCCGCGCCCAGTCCTCATCCGCAGTCAGTAATAAACCGGGTACTCCGAATTTTTATGACATCAAAAAACATTATGATGAGATGTACAGGGTCAAACCGGTTGCCAAAGGCACGGGGTATAAGGTTTACAGGCGCTGGGAATGGTATTGGGAGCAGAGGGTAGGACGAAGCGGGGTGTTTCCGCCGAATAATGTCGTGGTGACGGAATGGGATAAGTATGCCGCAACCTATTTAACTGATAATACGGCGGATACTGCCGCGAACTGGACTTTTATGGGTCCGGGCACTACGACCGGCGGATATGCCGGGATGGGAAGGGTGAATTGCATGGCCTTCGACCCTAAGGATAAAAACACTTTCTGGGTGGGTACGCCTTCGGGAGGCTTGTGGAAGACCACGAATTTCGGGCAAACCTGGACGAATTTCGGGAACAGCGGCGGAAGCCCGGTGCTTGGAGTCAGTGATATTGTCATCGATTCGGTTAATCCGCAGATCATGTACATCGCAACAGGAGACGGCGACGGGGGGTGCCTGAGTTCGTACAACGGGACCTATACGGGAGATACCAAAAGTATCGGGATACTGAAATCGGTGACCGGCGGACTTACCTGGACACCGACAGGACTCAACTGGACAGTGAGTCAAAACCTGCTGATCAGCCGGCTGATCGTGAATCCGAAGAATTCAAATGTCATGTTCGCGGCCACCTCCAAAGGGATTTTCAGGACGACTAACGGAGGGGTGACGTTTGATACTGTGCAGACTGGCTATTTCATGGATATATGCTACAAACCCGGTGACACCAGCATCTTATACGCTTCATCGAAAGGGATTGTTGATGATAATAATGGTTTTACGCCTTCGGGACAGATCTGGAAATCGGCTAATGGTGGAAAGAACT
Source organism: Bacteroidota bacterium (assembly GCA_037134895.1). Taxonomy (GTDB): domain Bacteria; phylum Bacteroidota; class Bacteroidia; order Bacteroidales; family FEN-979; genus CAIRDP01. Next base: position 12,974 of record JBAXLI010000091.1, on the reverse strand, counting down.
GGGTTGCGAAAACCACGCTTACCGGGGTTGGAAGGATCAAGCTTGCAGTGACTAAAAGCCGGCCTGAACTGGTCGAAGGTCTGTGTACAAACACCAACAAGGGATTCCACAGCCTGCAGCGTTCAGTGACAAGCGGGGAGTCATTTACCGCTTCGATCACGCTTAAAGCGAACTTTAAGAACAATTATCTCAATGCAAATGTGCCGGCGTTGATTAAAAATAATAGTGGACAGGGTGATTACGATCTCTGTTACCTGATCAATCCGAGTGATTCTACTGAGCGATGGATCGGAGGGGTGAACACCTGGAAGAGCGTAAGGGCTGATTCCTTTGCTTTGAAAACTTACTGGAGCACATACGAGTCAGCCTACCCGACCACGCATGCCGACAAGCACTGGTTTGCTTTTCATCCGCTTGAACCGGGAACTTTTTTTGATTGCAATGACGGTGGAGTTTATTATACCAAGAATAAAGGGGGCATGTGGACTGAAATCTCAAACGGACTGCAGATTGGCCAGATTTATAAGATAGGGAATTCGTATTCTGACAATAAGGTCGTTATTGCCGGGTTCCAGGATAACGGAACACAGGTGCTTACCAACGGCACATGGATTTCACCTACTATGATAGGTGGTGACGGGATGACATGCCAGATCGGGTATGTGAACCCGAAACTTCAATATGCTTCTTATTGCGAAGATTCCATCTACAGGTCAAATGATCCGACATGGTACTGGCAGAATGTAGTGACGATTTCAAACAATATTCCCGGCAAACCAGTCAAGGCCTGGGTGACACCTTTCGTGCTTAATCCTAAAGACACCAATGTGCTTTATGTGGGCTGTAAAATGAAAGTGTTTAAAGGGACAGAGAGGGGCGACAAATGGACTGATGTGTTTACTATACCGGCGCCGGTACCAGGGTACGACTCGGTGATCAGGCAACTCGCGATCTCGAGGAACAACCCTAAACTGATGTATGCTTCATCGGGATACAGATTGTTTAAAACCAGCAATGGGTGGGCAAACTCAAGTGTAATTCCCCTGCCTTACACCGGGTTGATGATCACGGGGATAGCGATTAACGAGGACAAACCCGATACGGTGTATGTCACGTTTTCGGGATATAACGATACTGTGAAAGTGTTAAGGATTTATGGTAATGGAACCAAACGGGATAATCTTTCTCTCACAATACCGAACTTGCCGGTGAACTGCGTCGAGTTTCATGAAAAGGCCAATGATGCAGTTTATGTGGGGACTGATGTTGGGGTTTATTACCGCAATGCTTTGATGAGTACATGGAAATATTTCAGCAAAGGGCTTCCGAATGTGGTTGTGACTGACCTGAAGATTCAATATAAATCGGGGAAGATACGTGCAGCAACATACGGAAGGGGATTGTGGGAGTCGAACCTGTATACCCCCCAGGGACAAGTGCAGCTGAACCTGGTCGAGATCCCAATCATTGGCGGAAAGGCGACGGGTGATGGTTTGTATAATCCCGGACAAAAAGCCCGTTTGCAGGCTGTTCCTGAAACTGGCTGGAAGTTCAGCGGATGGTATAACGATGATGTGAAGATCAGCGACAGCCTGAATTTTGATTTCACAGTGAATGAAGACGACAACATCGTTGGGCTGTTTACGCAGTCGACGGGGATTTCCGATGCTGATGTGAAAAACAATATCAGGATATACCCGAATCCAACGAAAGGACTTATCAATATTGCTGTTGATGGCGGATTGCGGGATGATCTCTCAAAGGTCGTTGTTACTGCCATGGATGGGCGGATGGTCTATGATGCAATGCCTGCTTCTGTCGGTGGTCAGTATACAGTGGATCTTTCTTCACGACATGCCGGGACGTATTTGCTGACGTTGTATTTCAAATCCGGCGCGAAGGTTACTTATTCGGTTGTTGTGAAGTGAGCATCTTTGCTTCGTGCATTTCGGGAGCATCTTTGCAACGCCGCTACGGTTGCTGCTTTGTGCATTTCGGGAGCATCTTTGCAACGCCGCTACGGTTGCTGCGTCGCTCACTTAAATATTCTTCAGTTATTTAACGCAGAGTTTGTTCGCTCCTTGAATCCTAATGCGGCTTATGCAAAATGCTCCCTGCTGCACTTCGCATATACTGCATCAGGTAACAGTAGCGAAGGGCGCACTTCACATAAGCTGCATCAGGGCTAAGTGAGCGAACAGAGAACAGGATTTTGATTAAGGGTAGAGAAATGGTGAGCACACTTAGACCGTAGCAGCGTTGTGAAAGTACGCCCGAGATCGACCCGGCAACAATAGCAGCGTTGTGAAGGTGCGGCCGACAACGATACTTGCATCTTAGCAGCGTTGTGAAAGTACGCCCGAGATCGACCCGGCAACAATAGCAGTGTTGTGAAGGTGCGACCGAAAGCGACCCACGCCTGTCAGGCTGCATTGATTTTATAATTCCTGATCGAATCAAATTCCTTCTGCTTTTTTGCCAATTCCTCTTCAATGTCATAATCATTTTGAAGACCAAGCCAGAATTTGGCTGAATTCCCAAAATAATTGCTCAATCTTATTGCTGTATCAGCTGAAATCCTGCGATTTCCTTTTATAATCTCACTGACCCTTGTCTGAGGAATCCCAATATCTTTTGCCAAGCGATAAGCAGTAATATTCATCGGAACTAAAAATTCTTCCAGAAGAACTTCTCCCGGATGTATGTTTTTAATATTGAACATATTTGCGTTTTTAATGATAATCAATTATCTCAACATTTGTTGAATTACCTTTTGTCCATTTGAAAATAATTCTCCATTGATCGTTTATTCGAATACTATGATGATTTTTGAAGTTTCCTTTCAGCTTTTCCAATCGATTGGAAGGAGGGATGCTAAGGTCTGTTAAATCTATGGAGCTATTCAGCATACGTAATTTTCTTCGTGCAACTTCTTGAATTTCATTAGGTAATTTAGTTGATCTAAATCCTTGCCAGATTTTCTCAGTCTCTTTAGAATTAAACGATTTGATCATAGATACGTTTTACGATACTAACGCCAAAGGTAAGTATATTTTTATGAAAAGTCAAGGATTGTTCATAGAATTGCTGTGTCAAGCATTTCGGGAGCGAAGGGCGCACTTTCACAACGCTGCTACGGTCTAAGTGTGCTCACCATTTCTCTTCCCTTAATCATTGCCCAAATCTCTGTTCGCTCACTTAGCCCTGATGCAGCTTATGTGAAGTGCGCCCTTCGCTGCTTGCATCGCACTCAGGCCGCATCATCTGCAGTGCGATTAGGGAGCATTTTGCATAAGCCGCATTAGGATTCAAGGAGCGAACAAACTCTGCTTTAAGTACCTGGAGAATATAGAAGTGAGCGACGCAGCAACCGTAGCGGCGATGCAAAGATGCTCCCGAAAGCGACGTGGCAATCATAGCAGCGTTGTGAAGGTGCGGCCGACAGCGATACTTGCATCTTAGCAGTGTTGTGAAGGTGCGCCCGAAGGCGACGCTTGCAATGTCCGGAGCAATTTAGTATATTTGTAGAAGTACGCATCATTTAACAAAATCCCAAATCTATGAAGAAGCAAAACTTAACCCGCTCGATCCACCGCGGATCTGCAATGTTTGTATTCGCGATCAGCCTGATGCTGGCCTTGTTCCTGGCAGCAGGAGCGGCCAGCGCCCAGTCCACATCCGCAGTCAGTAACAAGACTGAAAATCCGAATTTTTATGATATCCAGAAGCAGTTCAACGATTCGTGGAAAGGCCAGACGGTGAGCAAGGGAACGGGGTATACTGTGTTCAAACGCTGGGAATGGTTTTGGGAGCAGCGTGTTGGAAGTGAAGGGCATTTCCCATCGAACGATGTGGTTGTAAGGGAATGGAACCGGTATGTTGCGGAACATTCGCCCGACGGGAAGCTTGGAGTGACGGGGAATTGGACGAGTATGGGTCCGGATTCGACAAAGAGCGGGTATGCCGGTTTGGGGCGTGTCAACTGCATCGCTTTCCATCCGACCGATCCGAATACCTTCTGGGTAGGCACACCTTCAGGGGGAATCTGGAAGACCACTGATTTCGGGCTTTCATGGACTACGAACTTCAACAGCCAGCCGGTGCTGGGGGTGAGTGATATTTTAATCGATCAGAACAATCCGCAGATCATGTATGCTGCCACCGGGGACGGGGATTTCGGAAGTCTTTCAGCAATGACTGCCAGCGGGAAGGGAGATACCAAGAGCCTGGGCGTTCTGAAGTCGATCGACGGCGGGCAGAGCTGGAACACCACCGGATTGAGCTGGGAATACAGTTCGGCTTACCTGATCCGCAGGCTGGTGATGAATCCGCTGGACCATCAGATGGTATTTGCAGCGACCACTAACGGCATTTACAAGACCACTGATGGCGGGACGAATTTCGCGCAGAAAAAGGACGGGTATTTTGTTGACATTGCGTTTAAACCGGGCGATCCCACCATCCTTTATGCCGCTACGGCCTGTATTAAAGACACCAATTATTATATTGTGAGGTCGGCCCAGATCTGGCGTTCTATTGACGGGGGTGATACCTGGGATTCGGTGACCGTGTTTTCGAATATAAGCCGGATCCAGCTGGCTGTGAGTCCGCAAAAACCTGCAAGGGTCGAGGCCATTGCCGCGAATTCTTCGAACGGAATGCAAGGTTTGTATATTTCGGAGGAGAATGGTTTGAACTTTGTGAAGTTTCTCAGTCTTGAGTCCGATTGCAGCAACAATATGCTGCATGCCTATACAGAGCCGGCCCAATGGCCAAACCCATGCAGGGGACAGGGGAATTATGATCTTTGTTATCTTATTAATCCGGCGGATTATAACGAGCGCTGGCTTGGCGGGGTGAACACCTGGAAATCCAATGACCCGGCGGGCCTGGTTTGGGCGCCAAAAACCATGTGGACCGCGAATTCTTCGCAGAACCCGGGAAACCTGCCGGTGACACATGCCGACAAACACTGGTTTGCTTTCCATCCTCTAAGGCCGGGTACTTTCTTTGACGGCAATGACGGGGGTATTTATTACACGACTGACGGAGGGACTAATTGGAAAGATATTTCGCAGAGGCTGGTGATCGGTCAGATCTATAAGATAGGGAGTTCGTATTCAGATCCGGATCTTGTGATGGGAGGCTTCCAGGACAATGGCTCCCAGCAGTACAATTCGGGAAAGTGGCTGGAGCCAAGCGTTATTGGCGGTGACGGGATGGAATGCCTTATCGATTACATCAATCCGAGTATTGAATATGCTTCATACTCCAACGGGCTTATTAAGCGGACCACCGATCTGAACTGGCTGAGGGATAGTGTAGTGGTGATCAGTAAAAATATTACCGATTATGTAAAAGGAGCCTGGGTAACGCCTTATCTTCTCCATCCTGTGAATCCGGCGATACTTTATGCAGGATATGAAGATGTATATAAGACGACCGACCGCGGGAACAGCTGGGTGAAAGCCTCGAACCTCCCGGTTCCTGTTCCAAGTGATAATACGCTGAGAACGCTGAGTATCTCAAAGAGCAATCCTTCGGTGATGTTTGCTGCCCGGAAGTTTGTCCTTTTCAGGACGGCCAACGACTGGGTGAACCATGAAGTGCTCGCCCTTCCGGCACAGGGTATCATGCTAACGGGAATTGCCATCCACCCGCAACATCCTGATACAATATTTATCACTTTCTCGGGATATACCGCTGGCAGCAAGGTGTTCCGTTCATACAATGGCGGCCGGACCTGGGACAACATCTCCGGAACACTGCCGAATCTGCCGGTGAATTGTATAGAATACCAGGAAAATACCAACGATGGTTTGTATATCGGCACGGATGTGGGAGTGTATTACAGGAATGCAGGGATGAGTGACTGGGTGCTCTTCAGTGGCGGACTTCCGAATGTGGTCGTGACCGAGCTGGAGATACAATACATGAAAGGTGTGATACGGGCTGCGACTTACGGACGTGGTTTGTGGCAGTCGGATTTGTATGTTGCATCCGGGACTTACCAGGTCAACGCGGTGAGTTTGCCTGCAAACGCAGGAACTGTTTCGGGCGCAGGAACTTACCAGTCTGGTGCAAAAGTCAGTATGAATGCCCAGCCTAAAGCAGGTATGAGTTTTGACGGATGGTATGAGAACGGGACGAAGGTTTCGGCCGACAAGATTTATGAGTTTAACATCAGCTCGAGCCGCAATCTTGTGGGCAGGTTCATCTACGGCAGTGGCGTGGATGATAAACTCGCGAGCGGGATCAGGCTGTATCCCAATCCTACCAAAGGCATCGTGAATATCAGTATGGAGCGCGGATTGCGGGATGATCTTGCAAAGGTTATTGTTACTTCGATGGATGGCCGTGCGGTGTATGATGCGATGCCTGCTCTTTCTTCCGGACTGTTTACCGTGGATCTGTCTTCGCGACCTGCCGGGACGTATTTGCTGACGCTGTACTTCAGGTCTGGTGCCAAGGTTACGTATTCGGTGGTGGTGAAGTAAGCATTGTTGCAGCGCCGCTGCGGTTGCTGCGTTGCGAAGGGCGCACATTCACATCGCCGCTACGGTCTAAATGAACTCGCCATTTCACTACCCTTATTCATTACCCAAATCTCTGCTCGCTCACTTAGCCCTGATGCAGCTTATGTGAAGTGCACCCTTCTCGACCATTACCAGATGAAGCTGAAGCAAAATGCTCCCTGCTGCACTTCGCAATAGCCCGTTGCAAGTCTGCACAATTTTCAAACTTTTTTCGATCAAATTACTTTTTTTCGTAACTTAGCTAAATGAGAGGAAAAGCTGATAAAGGTCTTGATTTTCATATTGATAAGCTCACAAATTCAATAGAAAATGTTATTACTGGTGATAGTTTTCAAACCGAGATCTCAGTTGTGACATTTAATGAAGTGAAATTGATTAATAAAAAGAATGGTTGGCTCTTTAATTGGCGAAATGAATTTAAAGCGCCAGCTCGTGAAATTTTCAAGTTGACGATTCCAAATAACTCAAATATAATTCAAGGATTAATAAGTCTTGAGGTTCGATCAGACCATGTTTACATGCATCTTGTTGAGAGCTCACCTTTCAATAAAGGTAAAACAAAAATGTATTCAGGAGTTCCTGGCAATCTTGTTGCATTTGCATGTAAACTTTCTTTTCAAAGAGGTCATGAGGGCAATGTATCGTTTCAATCAAAATCACAACTCGTAGATCATTATGAAAAATCTCTTGGTGCCATACATTTTGGGAATAGGATTATGATCATTAATACTCAAGCAGCACTTCAACTTATCAACCGATATTTTTAAAATGATTTTATGGCAACAAAAAAAATTGAATTGGAGGTTGATTATATAGGTGGATTAGGTCCATTAACAGTTGAGGAGGAAAAAGCATTAAGTGAATATTTTAAAAATCAAAAGAAATCCTCAAAACTTAAACCTTCCCCCAAGAAACGTTCACTCCACAAGAAATCAAAATCTACGGTTTAGTATCCAATACACCGGGCCTAAATTGCTAACCGCAAAAAAGCTTTCATCAATGCTGCTGCACTTCGCATAAGCTGAATCAGATGCAATGAGCGAAGGGCGCACTTCACATAAGCTGCCTCAGGGCTAAGTGTGCGAACGGAAATTTGGAGAATGATTAAGGGTATAGAAATGGCGAGCACACTTAGATCGTAGCAGCGTTGTGATAGTGTGACCAAAAGCGATGCTTGCATAAAGCAGCGTTGTGATAGTGCGACCGACAGCGATGCTTGCACCTTAGCAGCGTTGTGAACTTGCGACCGAAAGTGACGCTTCCAAGTTAGCAGCGATGTAAACCTGCGACCGATTACTGCAAAATGAAATCCTGGTTTCGGAGGCGGGGCGTGAAACCTGCCTCACTTATCGCCTGCTGAATTCCGGCAGCATCCATGGAATTATGTGCCCCGGCGGAAGAAACGACGTTCTCTTCGATCATGATGCTGCCGAAATCATTGGCTCCTGCATGCAGACAAAGCTGTGCCGTTTCCTTGCCCACCGTGAGCCATGAAGCCTGTATGTTCGGGATATTCGGAAGCATGATGCGGCTGATGGCGATCATGCGGATATACTCTTCAGAAGTAACATGATTTTTCACCCCGAACTTTTTCTGAAGCACCGTTCCCTCATCCTGGAAAGGCCAGGGGATAAACGAGAGGAAACCCTTATGTCCGGAAGGTTTCAGAGCCTGAACCTCCCTTATCCTGACCATATGCTCGAGCCGTTCTTCCAGGGTTTCGATATGTCCGAACATCATCGTAGCCGAAGTCGTCAGATCCATTTTATGTGCTTCCTTCATCACATCCAGCCATTCACCGGTACTGCACTTTACAGGGGAAATCTCTTTACGAACCCGGTCAACAAGGATTTCAGCACCCGCACCCGGGAGGCTGTCCATCCCCGAAGAGACCAGATGTTCAAGCACTTCGCGAAACGAAATGTTTTCCATCTTCGCCAGGTGAACGATCTCGGGTGGTCCAAGGGCATGCAACCTTAGAGAAGGGTAGAGTCTCTTCAGGTTCGAGAAAAGGTTGGTATAGAAGGCAATTCCGAGGTGGGGATGCATCCCGCCCTGCAGCAGCAACTGGTTCCCGCCCAGTTTCATCATCTCGTCTATCTTCTGAACATATTCTTCGATGCTTGTGATATAACAGGATTCATTGCTGACAGGCTTGTAAAAATTACAGAATTTGCATCCGGAAACACAGGCGTTGGTGATGTTCACATTGCGGTCGATGATCCAGGTGACTATGTTCTGCGGATGATATTTACGGCGGATTTCATTCCCTATCCACATTAGCGAGGCAAGCGGAAGCTCCCCGTAAAGCGTCTTCCCCTCATCGATCGTGAGGAATTCAGAGGATAGAGACTTGGTTATAAGTGAGTCCATTGATGGTGATTGGTGATTGGTGATTGGTGGTTGGTTGTTGGTGATTCACGTATGTTACGCACCAAGTGCCAAGTGCCTAGTGCCAAGTGCCTAATGCCTAATGCCTAATGCCAACTGCCAAGTACCAAGTACCAAGTACCAATTACCAAGTGCCACGTAACACGTAATTTCCTACCTTTGCACGTTAAATTCGCACCAAAGTTAATAAAACCATGCTTCCGAAAATTTCCATAACGAACCGCTCGCAGCAGATCGAACATCTTGTGCTTGTGGTGAAATCGCTGAAATCCTTGCCCGAAGGGGTATTTACGGCATCCGAACTCACGTTCATCCGCCAGCAGCATAAAGAACTGAAAAAAGACATCATCCCATACAACCGACTTGAAAACTGGATTTTCATTTATGTGATCAAGGATGAGCAATCCCTGAACAAACGTCTCGAAGATAGCCGCAAGGCAGGGAATACTGTAGGCGGACTGCTGAATGCCCAGAAGGCTGAAAAGGTCGTGATCTTCGATCATGAGGATAATCCGGCCGAAACCCTTGCTTTCGCAGAAGGCATGGCACTTGGGAGTTACCAGTTCCTCAAGTATAAGAGTAAGGATGATAGGAAGAATACGCTGAGGAAGATTGAGATATACTCTGCAAAAAGCGAAATAGCGAAAATGCGAGATAGCGAAATAAACAACTCAAATAATACTGAATTAGAAATTTCGCCATTTCGCCATTTCGCCATTTCGCCATTTAATACGATCAACATCGTCAACGAAGCCGTGTACAAATGCCGTGACCTCATCAACGAACCGGCGTCTTACCTTACTGCCACGGTGTTTGCGAAGGAAGTTGAGAAGCTTGGCAAAGACTGCGGTGCCAAGGTCGAGGTGATGAACAAGAAGAAACTCGAGGCATTGCAGATGGGAGGTATTCTCGGTGTGAACAAGGGAAGCCACGAACCACCCACGTTTACTGTGATGGAGTGGAAACCTGCGGATGCAGTGAATACCAAACCTCTTGTGTTTGTGGGTAAAGGCGTGGTGTTCGACAGCGGCGGGATGAACCTGAAACCGGGTGAGTCGATGCTGAACATGAAGGATGATATGAGCGGGGCTGCGGCTGCGGCTTTGGCGGTGTATGCGATTGCGAAGGCGAAGCTTCCCGTTTATGTTGTCGGATTGATGCCTGCGACAGATAACCGTCCGGGGACGAAGGCGATTGTGCCAGGCGATATTCTGAAAATGCATAACGGGATGACGGTGGAAGTGCTGAATACTGATGCTGAAGGCAGGTTGCTGCTTGCGGATGCACTTTCGTATGCAAAAAAATACAAGCCTGAACTGGTGATCGACATGGCAACGCTTACAGGTGCAGCCGTTCGTGCAATCGGGAAAATCGCATGTGCCGGGATGCAGGTGAAAGCTGCTGAAGAATTTCTTGAGCTGACCGACTGCGGCTTCAGCACCAACGAACGTATCGTGGAACTCCCGATGTGGGATGAGTATGCTGATTTCCTGAAATCGGAACTCGCCGATATGAAGAATATCGGTCCGGGTGACGCTGGAACCATCACAGCCGGGAAATTCCTTGAGAAATTTACCGACTATCCTTACATCCATCTCGACATCGCCGGCCCCGCCTTCCTCGACAAAGCCGATTCGTACCGCGGAATAGGCGGGACGGGATTTGGGGTGAGGCTTTTGTTTGAATTTGCAGTCAGGAAGATTAATGAATAATCGAATAATAGAATAATCGAATTTCGAATAGCGAATTATTCAACCCCTGAACCCTAATCCCTAATCCCCAATCCCTAGTCCCTAACCCCTAACCCCCAATCCCCAATCCCTAATCCCCAAACAATGGAACCAGTATCACAGGAAAAAGAAAAACGTGTCAGAGTAGGGATCACGCATGGCGACATGAACGGGATCAGCTACGAGATCATTATAAAGACCCTGCAGGACCAAAGGCTGCTTGAAACATCGACCATCATTGTGTACGGATCTTCGAAGGTCGCGAGTTATTACCGCAAGACTCTGAACATAGCCGATTTCAACTTCAACGTGATCCATAAAGCCGAACTGGCACATCCGCGGAGGCCGAATATTCTGAATGTTCATGACGAAGAAGTGAAGATCGATATCGGGCAGTCGACGCCCATTGCAGGAGAGCTTGCCCTTCTTTCACTGGAGGCCGCATGTGCTGACCTTGCAAGGAACGAGATAGATGTGGTGGTGACTGCACCCATCAACAAGAAAAACATACAATCGCCGAACTTCCAGTTCCCGGGCCATTCTGAATATTTCGCACATAAATTCAACAGTCCCGACCACCTGATGCTGATGGTGAGCCGCAACATCCGCATCGGAATGATCACAGGGCATGTGGCTCTGACTAAAATAAAGGAAGTCCTCAACGAGGACCTTATCATGAGGAAGATCCGCGTGATGAATCATTCGCTGATCAGGGATTTCGGGATCGTAAAACCGAAGATCGCTGTGCTGGCGCTGAATCCGCATGCCGGTGACGACGGACTCCTTGGTGACGAAGACACGACTTTCATCCGCTCTGCTATTGCAAAATGCTACGGTGACAATATCCTTGTTTTTGGTCCGTACCCTGCGGATGGCTTTTTCGGCGCAGCCCAGTTCAGTCATTTCGATGGCATACTTGCGATGTACCACGACCAGGGAATGATCCCGTTCAAGCTGCTTTCGTTTGAGGAAGGCGTGAATTTCACCGCCGGTTTATCCATCATAAGAACTTCTCCGGCTCACGGCACGGCCTATGAACTGGCTGGCAAGAACATCGCTTCGGCCGAAGGTTTCAGAACAGCGGTGCATATGGCCTGCGATATTTTCGAGAACAGGCAGAGGTATGATGAGCTGGTGGCGAATCCGCTGAAAACCCCCGAACATCGCAAAGAATAACCCAGACACCTAGTTACCCAGTAACCCAGTAACCTAGTCACCCAGTCACCCAGAATGTACACTGTAAAACAAATAGCTGAGATCGTCGGAGGGAAGTTGCTTCCTGGGGGGGCCGGGGATGCGGAGGTGAGGGATATCCTTATCGACAGCCGCCGCCTGATCAGGCCTGAGGGGACGATGTTTGTGGCTATTGTGACAGCAAGGAATGATGGGCACCTCTTCGTTGACGAGATGTACGAGAAAGGGGTCAGAGTTTTTCTTGTATTAAATCGCGAAATGGCGAAATGGCGAAATAGCGAAAATTTCGCTTCTCGCTTTTCGCTTTTCACTTTTTTCATTGAGGTTTCCGACACTCTAGCTGCTCTCCAGAAACTCGCAGCCTTCCACCGCAGCCAGTTCAGTATTCCTGTGATTGGGATTACGGGCAGCAACGGGAAGACCATCGTGAAAGAATGGCTTTACCAGCTGCTGAGTCCTGAGTATAACGTCATCCGCAGTCCGAAATCATATAATTCCCAAATAGGGGTTCCGCTTTCGGTATGGAAGATGGAGCCTGAAAACCAGATCGCGATCTTCGAGGCGGGTATCTCCATGCCCGGTGAGATGGAAAAACTTGAAAAGATCATCCGTCCCGATTACGGGATCATTACAAACATAGGCCATGCGCATGACGAGCATTTTTCGAGCGAGATCCAGAAGACCGATGAGAAGCTGAAGCTTTTCAAGCATTCCAAACTTGTTGTCTACTGTTCCGATTACGAAGTGATCGACCGCTGTGTGAGGCTTTGCGATCCAGACCGTACCTTCACACCCTTCAGCTGGAGCAGGAAGAAAGATGCAGACCTTGTGGTGAAGAGCGTGAAACGTGATACGTTGAACGTGTCACAGATCACATGTTATATGTCACGCGGAAAATTCAAAGGACAGGAATTTTCGTTTACGATCCCCTTTACCGACGAAGCCTCGATAGAGAATGCGATCCACTGCTTCGCATTGGTTGTTGGTTCCTGGAAATTGGCTCTTGGTTCTGACACCAATCCCCAATCCCCAATCCCCAGGCTCATAGAGCGTTTCACGACCCTGGCCCCCATCGCCATGCGTCTCGAGCTGAAAGACGCTGTGAACAACTGCTCCCTCATCA
>JBAXLI010000090.1:0-14294 GCA_037134895.1 Bacteroidota bacterium | reverse complement strand
TACCTGAACCTGAAAACGAATAAGGTCACGAACTTCCAGTATGTGAAACCTGCCGTAGAACAAAAGAAATAGAATTATGCTCTGCGAAAACTGTAACAAACAAAACCGCGACACTGCAAAATTTTGTAAATGGTGCGGAGTGTCGATGGCGGGCACATCGGGCCAGTCGATGGATAAGCTGGTAGGGATGACCGAAGTGAAAAAAGAAATCCAGTCGCTCATCAACACCTACCAATCACTGAAACAGCGTTCATCGGCAGGCGGAAAAAATATACGCCTGAGCATGAACTCACTTATCATCGGAAACACCGGGACAGGAAAAACCACCCTTGGAAACACACTCCAGGAGTTGTTCTTTGCCAACGGGATCATCACCTCCCCGGCTATTCATATGGTGGATGCAGTGGATTATGACAATTTTGTCAAAGACTGGGACAGGAACATTAAAGCAGCCAAAGGTGGTATCCTGTTTATCGACAATGCCCAAAAGCTTTTACCCGACGGGTATTCCAACGACATCAACAAACTGGATAAGTTGTTTATCGAGATGGGGCGATGGGAAAATGATCCCGTGGTTGTTCTGGCCGGCCTTGAGGGAGGATTTGACAATTTCCTGGCTTCCAATCCCGCGGTACGTAACCGTTTCCGTTACCTGTTCCGCCTTCCTGACTATACCTTTGAAGAGCTGAGGGAGATCTGTATTCAGATACTGCGAGATAAATATTTCGGTCTTACCCTGGGTGAAGAGGCTTACAAGAAACTTACTGCCCAGTTCAGGTATGCCGTTAAGACCCGCGATGATTCCTTTGGGAACGGTCACCTGGCAGCCGAAAAAGCAGAAGAGATCTTTACATCACAGCTAAACCGGACCAAGTCCAGCACCAGCGATCTGACGATCCTGCCCGAAGACATCAAAGGATACGTCCCCGAGGAAAGGACTCTTGATCAGATCCTGGCCGAACTCAACGAGTTCATCGGGATGGATAATGTGAAATCGGCCATCCGCGAAATAGCCCAAAAAGTAAAGACCTTTCAGGAAAGAGCCGAAAGGGGGCTGGCTGCTGCTGAACGCCCCTCAATGCATATGGTTCTTACCGGGAATCCCGGAACTGGCAAAACGACAATTGCCCGCAAGCTTGGCGAGATCTTTGAAGCCATAGGGTTCATGGATAACGGCAACGTGGTCGAGGTGGACCGCGCTAAAATGGTGAGCCAGTTTACCGGGGAAACTCCCAAGCTGGTAGATGAGCTTTGCGACAAAGCCATGGGAGGGATACTGTTTGTTGATGAAGCCTATACGCTGGCGCCTCAGAGTGCGGCCGGGGAAAAAGACAAGCAGGGCCAGGAGGCTATCGAGAAGCTGATGAAAAGGATGGAAGATGACCGGGATAAATTTGTGGTGATCGCTGCCGGTTATCAAAATGAGATGAATAATTTCCTTTCGGCGAATGACGGATTGAAAAGCCGCTTCGACCGGTTTTTGCATATAGAGGATTACACTCCTGAAGAGTTGTTGCAGATTTATAAGGTCCAGATCAAAAAGAAGAAGTATCTGCTGGAAGAAGCGGCCGAAGAGAGGCTGAAAAAGGCAGTTACGAAGATCTATGAGGCCCGTGACAGAAGTTTTGCCAATGCCCGTGAGATGAGGAAGCTGTTCGAAGAAACGACCGGTAAACTTTCGGCCCGTTTGAACAAGATCCTGAATCCGACTGACGAGATGCTGCAAACCATTACGGCCGCTGATATCCCCTGGGAAGAGCCTAAGGAAGTGGATCTGAATGAATGCATGAAAGGCCTGAATGAGCTGACAGGATTGCAAAACGTGAAGGACGAGGTTCGCAGCCTGGTTTCTTTCCTGAATATGGAAAGACAACGACAGATGAAAGGAGGAGAAAAAACCCAGCTTGGTTTGCATTTTATCTTTACGGGGAACCCGGGAACGGGGAAAACCACCGTTGCCAGGATCATGGCCGATGTGTTCAAATCACTCGGACTGCTTTCGAGGGGGCATCTGATCGAGGCCGACCGCAGCAGTATGGTGGGAGGCTTCCAGGGACAGACTGCAATAAAAACCAACCAGCTGGTTGATTCGGCAATGGGCGGAGTGCTGTTTATTGACGAAGCTTACAACCTGATCACAGGCGACCAGGATTCTTTCGGGAAAGAAGCCATCGATACCTTGCTCAAGAGGCTTTCTGATGATAAGGGCAAGTTTATTTGCATTGTGGCCGGGTATACAAAGGAGATGCATAATTTTATTGCATCCAATCCCGGACTGCAATCCCGTTTTAACCGCAGCATCGAGTTCCTGGATTATAAACCGGATGAACTCACCGAAATTTTCAGAAACCTGGCTGCCAGGAAAAAACTGAAACTTGATGCTGATGCAGATGCCAGCCTGAGGAACTTTTTCGACAGCATGTATATTTCGCGTGACAAGAACTTCGGGAATGCACGTGAGGTAGTGAAAGCGTTTGAACTTGCTGTGGCCCGCCAGGGTCAAAGGCTGTCGGCTTTATTCGGGAAACCTGAATTCAATCCTGAGATGCTTAACGTGATCACCCTCGCCGATATCACGGCCGAAGAAACAGCAAAAGCAAAAACCCTGGACCAGATCATGGCCGAGATGGATGAATTTGTGGGGATGACAGCTGTGAAAGAAGCCATCAAAGCGATGGCCCGGCAGGTCGAATTTAACAGGATGAGGATGGAGCGTGGGCTGTCGGGGGCAGAGATCCTTGCCCTGAACCTGATGCTTACGGGAAACCCGGGGACCGGCAAAACCACTATTGCCAGGAAGCTGGGAGAGATCTTTAAAGCCATTCACCTGCTGCCTAACAGTAAAGTCATAGAGGCCGACCGCAGCCTGATCGTCAGCAAGTATTCGGGTGAAACACCCGATACGGTGAACAAGCTATGCGACCGGGCTATGGGAGGCATCCTTTTTATTGATGAAGCCTATACCCTGGCTCCTGTAAGCGAGGGAGGAGGGAAAGACCAGGGTGGTACCGAAGCTATTGAAGCCCTGATGAAAAGGATGGAAGACGACCGGGGCAAGTTCGTGGTAATCCTGGCCGGATACCAGACCGAGATGGAACAGTTTGTGAGAGTGAACCCCGGTATAGAAAGCCGGATCACACATCGTCTGAATATTGATGATTACACTGCGGATGAGTTGCAGGAGATCTTCATCAGCCTGGTTAAAAAGAAAAAGTTCGTCATGCCCGCCGAAACCCTGGAACAATTGCGCAAAGCCATTGACCAGAAGCTGGAAGCCAAATCCAAGAACTTCGGAAATGCGCGTGAAATGCGTAAACTATTCGACGAGACCACCCAGCGCATGTCGACCCGGCTTTCGGATCTTCTACCGGAATTACAAACCGATGAAGCCCTGATCACTATTCAGCCGGATGATATTCCGGTGAAAAAATCGAAGGAACTGGATGTGAGTGAAGTTTTAGGTGAACTCAATACCCTTACCGGGCTGGAGAGCGTCAAGACCGAGGTGAGAAACCTGGTGTCGGTCCTCAATATGGAAAGACAAAGAGCCATGGCAGGAGGAGAAAAGACCTTCACGAGCTCACATTTCGTCTTCTCGGGAAATCCCGGAACGGGTAAAACCACCGTTGCACGTATCATGGCAGAGGTATTCAGGTCTCTCGGAATTCTATCGAGGGGACATCTTGTCGAAACCGACCGAAGCGGTCTGGTGGCAGGGTTCTCAGGTCAAACTGCCATAAAAACCAATCAGTTGATCGACAGAGCCCTTGGCGGCGTGCTTTTTGTCGATGAGGCATACAATCTAAACGGCGGATCTCAGGATGAGTTCGGCCAGGAGGCCATCAACACCTTATTGAAGAGGCTCGAAGACGACAAAGGCAAGTTCATCTGTATTGTGGCAGGGTATACCAGGGAAATGGAGAAGTTTTTGGATTCAAACCCCGGATTGCCCTCCCGTTTCCAGAGCACGATTCATTTTCCCGATTATTCAGCTGTTGAGATGGCAACAATCTTCAGGTCAATGGTGAAGAAGAAGAAAATGAAACTTGATGAATCTGCGGATGGCTTATTACCAGGAATTTTCGACGAGATGGTGCGGAACAAGGACCGGAATTTTGCTAATGCCAGGGATGTACGCAAATTGTTCGAGCATACGATAACTATGCAGAGCAACCGTTTGCAGAAAATTTACAATATGCCGGGATTTGACAAGGAAGAGCTGGTCATCATCCGCAGTGAAGATCTTAAAATAAACGTGTAAAAAGGGAGAGAAATGATGATAGATTGTCCTAAATGTAAAGTGGAGATCGAACAGGATTCCTTTTACTGCGACCAATGCGGACAGGAATTAAAGATATGTCCGCAATGCACTACGTTTGGAAAAGGAAACCGTTGTACAAAATGCGGTACTGTATTGATTACTGTTAAACAAAAAGCGGCGGAAGTTGCTCCTGTTCCAAGCCCGGCTGTTACTCCTGCTCCAAGCCCGGCAGTTACCCCCACTCCATCCCCGAAAGCTGAGGTTAATGTTGAGGGAACCATACGCCGGCCGAGCGAACCAGCGAAAACAGCAGCTCCTGTATTGGTTAGCAAAAGCTCGGGCATCCGGCTCGCCGCACAGCATGGCGCCATCATCGGGCGCAAGAACGGTCCGTATGCCCCATTGCTCGCCTCACAGGGATATATTTCAGGCACTCATGCACGTTTTGATCTGAGTCCCCAGGGCTTCTGGACTATCACCGACCTGGGATCAACCAACGGAACCCTTGTAAATAATCAAAAACTCGAGCCCAATGTACCTCAGGCTTTGTACATGGGAACAAAAGTGACTATCGCCGATCTGGAATTCCTTGTGGATGCCTGATAAACACCGTTGATTAACCCGTAATTTTCAATCGCTATGATTTTGTCCATCGATGCATTCAGTGACACAGGTTGTGTTCGGGAAAACAACGAAGACATGGTGCTGGTCCAGGGGGAAATGATCCGCGACGACAAATTGCAGCTGCAGCTCGAGCCCATGGAAGGATTTCCCGCAGTGGTTGCCGTCGCTGACGGAATGGGCGGTCATAACGGGGGGGAGTTTGCCAGCGAACTGGTGGTTCAGAGCCTTGATGAATTCGCTCATGGATTGAACAGGGGATTATCCTTTGATGAACTGAAAACACTTTTCAATGAATGGATTGGGATGATCCATGCGGAGATCGTCTCCAAGGGGAAAGAGATCCCGGCTTTTCTGAACATGGGGACAACCCTGGTAGGTCTGCTGGTGTATGAGAGCAGGATCTTTTGGTATAATGCAGGTGACAGCCGTTTGTACCGATTCAGGGGAGGGATACTTTCCCAGGTATCGAGCGATCATTCCATGCGCGAAATGGTTGATCCGACGGCCCCTTCAAATATGATATGCAACTCCATCGGCGGAGGAGATGAGGTTTTTATTGATTTCACCGAGATAAGCGAAACTGTCTTTGACGACGATCTTTTTATCCTTTGTTCTGATGGATTGAACGATATGCTTAGTGACGATCGCATAGAGTCTTTGCTTGAACAACATGCCGATGCCACACAGCTGGTCGGGCAAGCAAAGCAGGCAGGAGGAAAAGACAATGTTTCGGTAGTACTAATAGGGTTTAAAGAGGTGGTGAAGCCGGTTGAAACAATCACCGGAGTGATAGAAGAAGCAGAAAACGGAGAAACGCTTAAGGAAACTGAGATTACGGCAAAAGAAGCAGGCGGGGAGTCAGAGGAAGCAGCTAAAAAACCTGAGGAAGTGAAAGAAAACGCAGAAGGATCTGTTGAGACCCAAGTCAAGGACGCCGAACCACCTCAGACCGATAAATTCTTTGCGATGAAAAAAAGCGAGAAAAAAGGCGGGTTTTTCCATAGAAAAGGATAACATTCAAACGCGATAAATTTTATGTTCAGCCAGACCAGTGACGGGTATTGCCCGCAATGCCTCACCGAAGGCAAAAAATCTGTCATGCTGACCAATAGCATGGACTTTTGGGAATGTCCTGTTTGCCGGCTGCAATGCGCAACCACCGGAGATCAGATCCTGAATATCTTAAAAGTCAGGGGTAACGGACGTTTAAAAGATATAAAAGCGACCGATTATATTCAGGGGTTTCTTCTTTCTCCCGGACGTGTAACCGAAGATGATGTGTTACGATTTGGAAACGAACAGGATCTAAAGGATTTCCTGCAAAATGAAGTAAGACCATCTGCCGTGATCTGATAGATTTTTATTCAGAGAAAATACCATGAAAGCAAATCACACCAACATCCCTTCCATCCTGATTGCCCCTTGCGGCATGAATTGTGGCATCTGTATGGCTTATCTAAGAAAAAGGAATAGATGTGTCGGTTGCAACATTGAATCTCCTCAGAGGGCTAAACATTGCTCAATTTGCAAAATAAAGAACTGTACTGACCGACCAGAAGGTTCTCAGTTCTGCTTCCAGTGTAAAAAATATCCATGTACGAGATTAAAGAACCTGGATAAACGTTATCGAACCAAGTATTCCATGAGCATGAGTGAAAATCTCAATGGAATCAGAGACTTGGGGTTAGCCCGATTTATGGAAATCGAGAACACTCGCTGGGTCTGCCACAAGTGTGGGAACCCCATATGTGTTCATAATGGGAATTGTTATTACTGTGAATGCATTGCAAAAAAATATTAAGTTGGCCAAGAGATCTTCATGCCAGGCCTCGTACATTCCTGTAAGTGGTTGAATATGTGTGAGCCACTCAAGGGACTTGAACCCTCGACCTGCTAATTACGAATCAGCTGCTCTACCAACTGAGCTAAAGTGGCAGTGTAAGAAGGCGACCACAAGGATCGCCTTCATTGTTGTCGGGATGAGAAGACTCGAACTTCCGACCCCCACGTCCCGAACGTGGTGCGCTAGCCAACTGCGCTACATCCCGAGATCATTTTAGGGCGGCAAAGGTAAGAAAAGAATTACGAATTACGAATTACGAATTACGGGTTTTTGATTTGATATTCAAAAAGAACATACCACAGGGGAAAATTGTTCAATGAGAAGGCCCTATTTCATTCTGTTTTCCACATCCATTCTTTCATGAAGAATTCTTACAACTTCAATGGTTTTGTCGCCTGTGATTTTATAAAACACCAGGTGAGATTTCACTTTTGAAGCTCTGTATCCTTCTTTAATGTGATCCATCAACTGTCCCGAAGCAGGATTGGATGAGAGAAACTCTATTTCATCAATTATTAAAGTGTAATATCTGTCGGCCTGTTCAACCGACCAATGCTCAAATGTATAAATCCAAATCTCCTCCAGGTCTTTTACAGCTCCAATGGTCAACAAGTATCTAGCCATATCTATACATGTTTCTTATGAAGCTCCTTCAAATGCTTTTTTGAATTATAGTCATGTGCGATACCATTTTTCTCTCCAAGCTCCAGAGCTTCTTTTAAGGCTGCTGCTTTTCTATCCTCCTGCTCCAGCAGTCTTAACCCGGCCCGTATAACTTCACTGGCAGACTGATATCTTCCCGAGTCAACATTTTCCGAAACAAAGCTCTCGAAATGGTCTCCTAACGATATGGACGTATTCTTGCTCATAATTTGGTTTTGTGGCAAAAGTACCAATTTTTGGTACTTTTTGCAAATCTTTTGTCCTCATTTATCACACACTCACATCAGAGCATTTCCCGGGCTTCCATCAGGCCGGTGATGCTGTGAACGATCTCTTTTCGCGTGAGGGTGGAACAGTTGAAGGCGACATCGAAGATGTAGGGATCCATCTTATGCCCGAGTATAAGTTCAAACAGGGCAGCCCGTTTTTTGTCGGTATTCTCCAGCAACCGCCTGGCTTCATCAGCATTGATATTCCTCATTTCGCAAACAGAGTGAACCCTCCATTCTACGGGCGCCATCAGCCGTATGTGAAGGCTGTTAGGCCGGTGGTGCAGGATGGCGGCGCTTCCCCTGCCGACCAGGATTACATGGCCTGCATCTGCGATGGTATTCATGACTTTACGCAGCGTATGCTTTACCTTGATATTGCTCACATAGTTTGAAGAAAACGACACCAGGAAATCTTCAAGCAGTCCCTTTTCACCCAGTCCCAGCAAGTACTTCACATCTGAAGGATTAAGCTGAAGCTCAACTGCTGCTGATTCCAGCACTTCCTTATTTATGAATTTCCATTTTTTCTCGTGTATCTCAACTATCCTGTGATTGATGGTTTCGGTCAGCATCTGGGCAATCAGTTTGGACGGGCAGCCAAACTCCCTGCTGATCGTAACTACGGGCCTGAGTCCGACAGCCTCCTTAACGGCTTCCTTGTTCAGGCCCTGCCCCATGTACTTGAGAAGTAGATTTTCCATAACACGGGTATTGGACCTCTAATATACGAAACTGAGTGGTAAAAAGCAAGCATTTACGTGGAAAAGAAGGCCATTCAAACGCAACGAACATCCGCCCTCAGTTCAATGCCATCTGAAGATCTTCAGTCCGGCTGTAAAAAACACCAGCCCGATCGCCAGCATCACGCTCATGGGCATAAGGATCTGAGCGAATCCGGCGCCTTCGATAAAAATGCTGCGGACCCCGTCGGCAAGCATGGTGAGGGGAAGTTTCTGAATCACCGGGAGGCTCCAAGCGGGGAAATTATGATAGGAGAAAAAGACCCCCGACAGCACCATCATAGGCATGCTTACCAGGTTGATCAGTCCATTGCCGATCTCGGTCTTTGCCGTGTTTGACGACATGAACACAGCGATGCCGGCGAATGCGATGTTCCCCGCTAGAAAGAAAAGCAGCAGAGCCGGTATATTCCCCTGTATGGTGATATCGAAAACCAGCCAGGAAAACAGGAACAGCAGGGAGGCTTCCACGAAGTTCATGGCAATCCTGACTGTGATGAGGGCGACCAGGAAATTCGATCGTTTCATCGGGGTCGCGATCATCCGGCGAAGCAGCTTCTTCGATCGTTTTTCAATAATGTCGTAACTCACACCCCACATGCTCGACATCATCACCCCCATGCATATCAGTCCGGGCACAAGGAAGTCTATATATCTTGTGCCGGTGACGCTCAGAGGTTCTATTTCCGATTCTGAAGGGCGGATGATCAGCTCCGGATCTTTCATCAGTTTGGAGATCTTCAGGTAAGTAAGCTGGGCATCGGGGTTCATGGGGTCGAAGTTATACCTTAGCTGTCCCATCGCCTCATCCATCACCAGGTTCAGGTTGCCCCTCTTCAGCATCACCATGGCCTGGCTCCAGCTGTAATCGTGGAAAATATAGGTGGTACCTCCAAGTTTTTCGTCCCTGACATTGAGAATCCTTGAGACAGTCCCGTCAGCATTGACCTTAAGTTCAGCTTTGTTCTTCAGAAGGAAGTCCCGGATCTCCGAGGAACTGTCGCCGGGAGCCTGCACCAGGTGGTTTCGGCCGATCACCGCTACCGTCACAGTGATGTCTTTCTTTTTCGTAAACGCCACGCCAAGTCCAAGCGACATCAGGATAGGGAAGCCGATGCCCCAGAAAAGCACGGCAGGCTCACGAATGAGCTCTCTCGCGTTGGCGAGGATCAATTGACAGAGCTGGGAATTTGCGATTCGTTTGACCATTTTATCTTTAAATGGCGAGATAGCGAAAAGCGAAATTTTATTTTCCGATTTCGCCATTTCGCTATTTCGCTATTTCGCTATTTCATTCATTTAAATGTCTCCCCGTAAGCTCGATGAACAATTCATCAAGGTTCCTCGGCGGTCCATGGTATTCTTCCTTTTTTTCAATGTCGGCGGATGATTTTCCAAGCAGGGCCGGCAGTGTGCCTTCTTTAAGAATGGTCCCGTGGTCGATGATCACGATGTAATCGCAAAGCTGCTCGGCTTCTTCCATATAATGCGTAGTGAGGATCAGCGAAGTTTCAGAAGCATCCTTCAGCTTCTTGAGGATCATCCATACTTCCCTCCTCGCCTGAGGATCCAGACCGGTAGTTGGCTCATCCAGCAACAGTATCTTCGGATAGTTCAGCAACGCCACACCAAGCGCAAGCCGCTGCCGCTGTCCGCCCGAAAGATTCACTACATAAGCCTTCCGTTTTTCCTGGAGTCCCACCAGGTTCATCACCTCCTCACATCGTTCGGTACCCAGGGAGAAGAAACTTCCGAACAGCCTGAGGGTCTCAAATACAGTAAGCTTATCGATAAACCTCGTCTCCTGCAACGACAGCCCTATGATCTTCCTGAACTCCTTTTCATTCCCGCTCCATGGTTTCCCCATGATCAGGATCTCACCGCTATCGGGCTTCTGTATCCCTTCGATCATCTCGACCATGGTGGTTTTGCCCGCTCCGTTGGGACCCAAAAGGGCAACGAACTGGCCTTTCATTATCTCAAGGTTTATCCCACGCACCGCATGCACAGCCTTGAAGGATTTGTGCACGTTTTTAACTTGTATCACGGCATCCTTCATCATTTCTTTTTATCGTTTTTCCCCTGTGGTACAGCTTTAACCTGCAGCCGCCTGTCCTCCTGCTTCGGAAGGCCTTCCTTCCACCTGGCCTCGAGGATCCTGTATGGATATCTCATGATCAGCTGCCTTGCATTCGGACATTCGGTGCGATGGATCTTAACCCCCTGGTAAACGCTTACAAATGCAAAGATCTTGTTGCCCGGGGCCGGACTGCAGCATTTGGCAAACTGGTAGTGAAAGGATTCTTTACTGTTGTCGATGATGAGGAACTCTTTGTCGGCCGAGAGTATTTTCGAGATAGTCTCAGGAAAATGCTCTTCAACCTGGGTGCTGACTGCAGGGGCCGCAGGCTTTACATCAGTCAGAGCCTTTTTGATCTTCAGCGGATCAAGTTTCCCTTCCCCGAACTTCTGGTAAAGTTCAAGGTAGTTCTCACATTCGAAGGCATCGACCAGTTTCTGGATGACCAGGTCGGTGAACTCCATTTCCTGCTGCAGAACCTTGTTTTTGATAATCTCCTTGCCCAGGTCTGCATCCTTATACTGCTCCATTTTCAGGGCGTGCTTCACCCTGGCGATATTCCGCGGACTGCGTACAAATTCAAGCCAGCCGGAGTTTGGTTTTTGGGTCTTGGATGTTAGTATTTTGACGGTATCCCCGTTCTTCAGGGTATGCTTTAGCTGCACTATCTTCCCGTTTACGATGGCGCCAGTGCAGGTATGCCCGATGGTGGTATGAACTTCGAATGCAAAGTCAAGCACGGTATACCCGTTTTTCAAACGTTTAAGGTCCCCTTTGGGCGTGAAAATAAAAATTTCGTCGGAGTACAGGGCCCTTTTCTCATTGTTCGATACCACCCCCTGGTTATTCACAGGCGTTTCAAGCATTTCGCGGATGGCCGTGAAAAGGTCAGTCTCTTCTTTGCTGCTCTCTCCCGCCTTGTATTTCCAGTGAGCGGCAACACCTTTTTCAGCTACCTCATCCATCCGCCTCGTTCTGATCTGAACCTCAACCCAGCGTCCCTCGGGGCCGATCACAGTAGAATGAAGCGATTCATACCCTGTTGATTTTGGGAAAGATATCCAGTCGCGGAGGCGGCGGGGATTCGGGGTATAGATATCCGTCACCAGGGAATAGATCTTCCAGCAGTCGGCTTTTTCGCTTTCGACTACCTCGTTGAGAATAATACGGATGGCAAAGATGTCGTAGACCTTCTCGAAATCCACCTTCTGGGCCTGCATCTTGCGGTAGATGGAAGGAATTGACTTGGTGCGTCTTCGTATCTCGCATTTGAAACCGTTTTCCAGTAACCTTTCTTCTATCGGGCGGATGAAATCGCGGGTAAACCTGTCGCGGTCGGCATGTGTTTCGGCAAGTTTGTGTTCAATCAGGCAGTATACATCGTGCTTTGTATGACGCATGATCCTTTCTTCGAATTCAGTTTTCAGCCTGTACAACCCGATTCGGTGGGTCATCGGAAGATACAGCAAAGCCGCATCCTTCAGTATCTCGGATTTCTGCTCCCCGCTTGTCTCATCGATATGCCTGAGGTCATATAGTTTAATGGCAATGCGGATGAGGATCACCCGGATATCCTCTGAGCTGGTAAGCAGGAGTTTGATAAAATTTTCGACATTGGCAGGGGCCTTCCGCGTATCGAAGCTGTCCATTTTGCCAAGGCCCTCAAGGAGCAAGGCGACCCCCTTGCTATAATCCGAAGCGATTTGCTCCAGGCTCAGCTTCCCTTTCGAAAGAATATCTTTCAGGATAACAGCCGCAATGGTCTCAGCATCCTGGTCAATTTCGTAGAGGAGGATAGAGGAAATCTCAAATGATGCTGCGGGCAGGGAGGGAAACTGAATCAGGATTTCGGGCTGGTACATAAAGCCCAATGCTTTTTCGAGCAGGGGTTTCCCTGCTGCAATCCTGGGATCGGTCAAGAGGCTCTCCCAGAGTATTCCCTCGAAAGGCTTTATTTCCTGATCACTCATTCAGGCGCAAAATTAGATGATTTTGATGCAGGAAAATTTCATTTTGTTAAAATTGTTTCTAAATTAGTTGCCCGATAATCCCGATTTATGTTTCGTATTGAAAGTAAGATAGATACCACTTCCCCCGAGTTTTTGCAGAACAGGGAAGAATATATGAAAGTACTGAATGCCTATCGTCAGACCCTTGAGAAGGTGAAACAGGGGGGGCCCGAGCAGGCTGTGAAGCGTCATAAAGAAAGAGGGAAACTTCTGGCCCGGGAGAGGATTGACCTGCTGGTCGACCGCAACACTCCTTTCCTCGAACTCTCGGCCCTGGCGGCATACGACCTTTACAATAACGAATTTCCCTCGGCCGGCATTATCACAGGGATAGGCGTGATCCATGGCAAGGAGACCATGATAGTTGCCAACGACGCCACCGTCAAGGGAGGTACTTATGTGAAGGAAAGCATCAAGAAGCATGTGAGGGCCCAGGAGATCGCCATGGAAAACAGGCTTCCCTGCGTATACCTTGTCGATTCGGGCGGTGTCTTTCTTCCCGAGCAGGCCCAGGTGTTTCCTGATAAATACGATTTCGGACGCTTCTTTTTCAACCAGGCCAGGCTTTCGGCAAAGGGCATTCCGCAGATAGCGGTGGTCATGGGATCCTGCACAGCAGGCGGTGCCTACGTACCCGCCATGAGCGACGAGACCATCATAGTGCGCAAACAGGGAACCATTTTCATTGGCGGTCCGCCCCTGGTGAAAGCCGCGACAGGCGAGGAAGTCAGTGCCGAGGACCTGGGCGGGGCCGATGTACATACCAGCATTTCCGGTGTGGCCGACCATCTTGCGATAAACGATGTGCATGCCATACAGATCTGCAGGAACATCTTCGAATCGATCAGCAGGCAGGAGTTCCAGGAACTCGACATGCAGGAGGTAAAAGAACCTTTCTATCCTGCGGATGAGTTGTACGGGATACTCCCACTCGACCTGAAGAAACCTGTCGATTCCCGTGAAATTATCGCGAGGATAGTCGACGGAAGCCTGTTTCACGAATTCAAGGAAAGGTACGCCCCTACCCTGGTGACTGGATTTGCACACATCATGGGCTTCCCGGTTGGAATTATAGCCAACAACGGCGTGCTGTTCGGGGAGACAGCGTTAAAGGGAGCACATTTTGTCGAGCTCTGCACTTCGAGGAATATCCCCTTGCTGTTCATGCAGAACATCACCGGTTTTATCGTAGGCAAACAGTATGAAAGAGCCGGCATTGCCCGTGACGGAGCCAAGTTCGTGCATGCGGTTGCCAATGCCAACGTGCCCAAGTTCACCATGATCTTCGGGGGATCCTTCGGTGCAGGCAACTATGCCATGGCCGGAAGGGCTTATGAACCGAGGTTTTTATGGATGTACCCCAGCTCGAAGATATCGGTTATGGGGGGAGAGCAGGCAGCCAATGTACTGATCACGGTAAAAGAAGACCAGCTGAAGGCACAGGGGAAAGCCTTATCCGCAGACGAGAGACAAAAGATGCTTGAAACTATACTGAAGAAATACGAGCATGAAGGTTCGGCATATTACAGTACTGCAAGATTGTGGGATGATGGCATTATAGATCCGGCTGATACCCGCAAGGTGCTGGCTATGGCGATTGCTGTAAGCCGGAACAAGAGGTATGAGAGGACTGAGTATGGTGTGTTTAGGATGTAGGGATTAGGGGTTAGGGATTGGGGATTAGGTTATTGGATGCAGGATGCAAGATGCAAGATGCAAGATGCAGGATGACGGATGCAAGATGCAAGATGCAGGCCCTATGTTTGCAAAAGGAAGCATAAGTCTGGGAATTTATTAGTTTT
>JBAXLI010000089.1:0-14312 GCA_037134895.1 Bacteroidota bacterium | reverse complement strand
AGATATCCCGGTTGAAGTGTCAATTTGGATAGAGGAAGAAAAATTGAAAGAACATTACAAACTCGTAACTAATCAGTCCCTATGATACTGTGCGACTCCATTCAAGGCCTCCAGGACATTCTGCCCGTTTTTCGTTGCAGTGTCGATGATGGTTCGAAGAATTGCAAAGTTCTCTGCGCCGGTGAGGGTTTTAAACTGCCCCGACACCTTTTGTTTGACTTTGACATTTCGGATCGCCTTTTCTGAGTCGTTATTATGAGATGGGACAACAGGATGGTATAGAAAAGTAAAGACATGGTCTCTGTAGCGGATAATGCGTTTTTGGAAGGAAACCAGTTGCTTGTATTTTGGATCAATCTCCTCAGAAAGCAAGGAATCAAGTTCCTTTTCCAACAAACTTCGTCCATGAATCGGATAGAGATAATCCTTCGGAACCATTCTTTTTTTAAGTTCCTCGGCTTCAATCAGCATCACTCGAAAACGCACAGGCCAGGCCAGTTTGTAAAGTTCTTCCAGAAAATTGAGTTCCCGGATCAAATGCACCGTGCACAACTGGTGCTTACCGACCGGGGTTTGAAAATGTGCTTTCCAACAATCATGAACCAACACCGCTTTATCGGAAATTTTTACCGTATGTTCATCGATCGTATTCATTTCGCGATTGGAAGAAGCTGCGATATAGGTAGCCAGTTTACTTTGCCAGCTCCAGAACCAGTGTTTTTTTCCATCAACGTTCATTCCTGTTTCATCGGTTCCGATCACCTCACTGTTCATGACTTCATTGCGGATGATTTTGTAAGTAGTGACACCATTATTGGCCAGGCGGTTCAGCAGACAATGGATTCCTCCTTCACTGATCGGGACGCCAAAAACATCCCACATCAGTTCCTGCAACCGTTTAAAAGGAAGATATTGCCTGACACTGAAGTAACCGACAAGGCTCTCGAGCATTTTTCCATAACTGACTTTTCAGGGAACATCCACAGGAAAATCACTCTGGAATACATGACCACAAGTGCAACGATATTGGTAAACCCGATGTTCGGTAACGATCTGCTTGATCACAGGAAGGTCGATCACCTGGCGGGTCTCCGCTACTTCCGACGGAAGATGACTCACATCCCCACCGCAGCTTGGGCAATAATTGCTGCAATGATCAATAACGTGATCCGGATTGGCAACCATCTCAAGTGTTCTTCCTTCATGTCCCGGCTGCCCACCCGGTTTCTTGCCCGATGGCTCCCGCAAACTATTTGTCCGCCTTGGACGATTCTCATCCTTAGATGGTGGAATCGAACTATTGTGGCTGTCTTTGCGAGTAGTAAACCGCACAAGTTGTTGTTCAATATCCTGAACTCGCTTCTTGAGTTGTTTGTTTTCTTCAAGAAGCAGTTCGATAATCTGCTTCTGACCGTCAATGATAATTTGTTCAGGGGTTGGCACGGAAATGTTTTGTACAAAACTACACCCGATATCCCATCATTTCAAAGAACGAAACCTCATATTTATAAACCAATACAAATATATTTTGTTAGCATGTCAGAGATTTTTTAAAATCAAAAACCTCATCAAAACACACCTGTTAATAACGACAAAATCTTGTTAATAAACTCAAATTTTTACCACTGATTAGTTACAAAATATTAAATCGATACAAAGAATTGTTTTAACCCTAAAATCCTAAAAACATGAAACCAAAATTTTTTCCAATTTTAGTAGTTATCTTGATCAGGAGCCCTGTATGGGGATTTAGCTTAAACATTAATTTTCAAGGAGCAGGTGGAACCAGGAACATGTCGCCGGGCGCTTCTATGACAATTAATAATGGTACTGTAACAAACATGGGTACGGATATGTACAGTGTATCATTGCCCTGTTCCGGAGGATTTACGCTCAATAATCTAACAGTGGTTTTTAATGTTGACGGGTATATATATACTTTAAATGGATGCGGAGCCTCAATAAACATGCCTGCTGGTATTAATGTAACATTCACCATTAACTATACGGTACCGGATAATGTCGGGTGTAACTCAACCTGCAACTATATACTTCGTTTTACAAACCAAATGTCAGGTATTATTACTTCAAATAATGAAACCGTCAAGGTTGTAAACCCTGGTTTTTCCGGCAATACCGATGTTTGTTATCCGACGTCATCAACAACCTACACCTTAACATTTTATGGGAATATTTCAAATCCGGGGTCAAGAACCTGGAGTATAAACGGGACAGGATGGTTAATCAATGGTTCAAATCCTTGTACCACAACAGCTAGTTCGGTTTCAATTACAATGCCTTCTCAAGCAAATAACGCCACCTTAACAATCTCCGGAACCAGTGCTAATTTATGTAGCACAATTAATATACCCCTCCATTATAACACTACATATCCAAGTACTCCTACGGTACTGAATAAATCTAGGTTGGGAAGTACCTGTTATTATTATTTAACAACATCTTCAATCAGTACTGCTACATCATATCAATGGTCCTGCAACAGCAATTTCTCTGATCCTGTCAACACCTCAACAAACACAACTCAAACAGTTGGCGTAAATTGTCCAGATCTTTTAGAAAACACAACTGTTCCAATTTATGTTAGAGCTCGCAATGGATGTAATTATTCAGGAGTCTTGTACAGAAATACATTTTTCCCACATATTGCTAATTGTATGCTTAAATCTGTTTCTGATTCGACTTTCTTAGAGCAATACTTATTAGATAATTCAGAACAAGATGAATCATTCGATCTATGCACATTAGGCCATGGGTTATTTCAACTTATGGTCAATAGTGAACATAATGACCTCGAAATACAAGTTTATTCTATAAATGGTCAATTAATCAAGTCGATCAGAACTGATCAAACCAAGATTCAAATTAATCTTGAAAGTCAACCTGATGGGATCTATTTTATGAAAATCTCTAATTCCGAGATTAGCAAAGTAATTAAGCTACAAAAAACATTATGATAGATACATAAATGCTTATGAATTAATGCATAATATTGCAATCGGACATTTATCTCCTAATGAAAATCAAAATTTATTTCCTTCTGTTTACACTCTTTCATCTGTTAGGATTATCCTCATTTTCCCAATCACCTCCGGTTGTGATAAGCAGTTACTATAATGCTGCTTCACCACTTGATGAGTGGTCTGAATTGTTAGTGATCAAGGATAACACCAATATGTCGAATTGGAAACTTCAGAACACAAATTCAACCCAAACATCATGGGAACCTGCGGTTACATTCAGTGATACAGTATTCTGGAATCATATGCGCGCAGGGACAATCATTGTTATTTATCATCGCTGCTGCAATTACGGAGAATGTGTTAAAGGAGATGGTTATACACAGGTCACTCCCAATGATCCGAATTGGCCCCTTTTCAGTGGTGGAAATTTTGGCAACCCTCCCGATTACAATGGACCTACACTAAACATTAATTCTTCAGGTGCACTGCTTGTGCTTTTAGATGCCAACGGAAACGTGGTCCATGCCCTTGGTCACAGATCCCTGCCGGGCCCCCTTTTTAATTCTCTTCCTTTGCCTAAACTTAACTATAACGGCAGCCTTAATACGGGCGAAGCTCTTTTTGTTTGCCCTGGATCAAATCCTGATGAATATGGTAACATAGCTCCACAGAACGGATCAACCTGGGCTTCTGTTGGTGTAAGCTCCGCTTCGACCCCGGGATTACCTAAAACCTGTACCGCTTCCGGCACCGCCAATTCGGATTTCCGGAGAAATTTACGGCAACCTCTATGGACAAATCCCACCATGACCGGATCTGCAAACGATGCAGACAATCTCGTAACTCTGATCTGGAATGCCCAGGAAGATGCTTACCCTCCGGACGGGACAGAAAAATATCTTATATTGAGAAATACTTCTGATAACTTCGACACTCCTGCCGACGGACGATTGTATGATGCAGGCGAAACTATCGGGCAAGCGATTGTCGCTGCACGTATTGAGTCCTCACAAATCCTGAAATATGTCGATACTGTCGCTGTTCCTTGTACAACAGGGCTGTACTATCGTATTTATGCTCTTCGCTATTGTGCTGATTACGTCCATGGAAATAAGTATAATCCTGCCCGTGGGAGTGCATACAATGAGGAATCCTTTACCACCGCCCATGTCTCAGGTGTTTTGCCAACTTCCCCTTCTGCCGCAAGTTGTGACCGTGATTCTGTTTGTTCTAACGATAATGGAACTATTACTCTTTCGGCAACAGGAGGGGCGGGTGCAGTTCTGAAATGGTATTCTGCCAACTGCGGACTAACCCTGATTGGAACGGGTGACCCTATCACAAATAGTTTAACAATTCCTTCGCCTGAAAGTACAACTACCTATTACGCAAATTGGGAAAATGAATGCGGGACATCAGCTTGCGCGAATGTAACTGTAAAAGTAATTCCAGCGATTCAGGCAAGTTTGAACATTTCTGTTGAGCATGATTCTGTTTGCGAGGGAACACCTCTTACTATTACTGCTCATGCTGTAAATGAAGGTAATTCACCAGTATATGCATGGACCCTTAACGGGGATACTGTTCAAAAGGGAGGTTCCACTGTATATACAGGGTATCTCAAACCGGGAGATAAAGTCAAATGTTGGCTGACTTCGTCTTTCAACTGTCTGGAGTCAAATCCTGTAAGCTCCCTTCCACTATCCCTCATGATTTATCCTTCCCCTGTAATTAAACTCACCGATCAGCTTTTTCTATGTGAAGGTGATCCCATTCAGCTTAATGCAGGCCCGGGTTTTGCCTCTTATCTTTGGCAGGACGGAAGTACTGGCCAGTATTACAACGCAACAGAAAGAGGAATTTATAAAGTAACAGTTACAGACTATCACGATTGTAAGACCAGTGACTCTGTTCAGATGAAAGACTGTGATTCAACCTTGTTCCTTCCCAATGTGTTTTCACCAAACAATGATGGATTAAATGATGTCTTCAAGGTCATGGGAGCTGCGGAGAATGTCAGCCGATTCAATATGCAGATTTTCGATCGCTGGGGTGAGCTTGTATTCGAAACCAACCTTGTTGATCAGGGATGGGACGGAAACAGAAAAAACAAACCGGCCCCTGCCGATACTTATATCTGGGTGATTAATTACCAGGCATTTTCTCTTACAACTGAAAGTAGTTTAAAAAAGAGTAAACGTGGAACCGTTGTCCTGATAAGGTGATTACAGGCCTGCTCTGGTTCATGTGAATCAAATGCAATTTCTATCTAAAAGTCAAGTAATCTTATGATACTCAAAACTATATTAACTATAAGTTTGTTTTGCATTAGCTTAAATGTGGCGACAGGACAGAATGTGGCAGAAATTTTGAAGCTTTCTCAGAAAAATTGCATGAAAGCTGATCACGGCTATTATGAAATGGCTATGTCGTCGAAATTCCTGACTGAGAAGGATACAATATCGGATAAAATCAGGTGTTGGTTTAAGAGAGAACCAAATGATGAAATTTATGGGAGTCTGTTCCATTATTATTTAAAGCGCAATAATAAAAACCTGAAGGATATTCTTTATAGCGGGAATGAACTTGTCGAGAATTTTCCACCGGATAGTACTGCACTAATCATATCGGTTAAACAATACCGGAAATACTTACTGTCAACCAGGCACAATCAATTATTCAGCTTGTATAAACCGTTTGCCGACAGCATCTGTTTTCCATTCCTTAATAATAATGGTGAAATTAAAAAAGAATTTAATTGCAGGATATTGCAGGATAAAACCAGTTTAGAGACTTCGAATTATTGCATTGAAGTAGCTCAAGCTTCAGGTTCATTCAAGCAATTGTACATGAGACAAATTAAACAAGAGTATTTATGCTGGATAAATAAGAAAACCTTGCTCCCAAACAGGATCGTTGATATTTCAAGATGGATCATGAATAATGATACACTTGATCAGTATTTAAGTCAGGTACTGATCAAGACTGATTTCAACGACGAATCAGTGGATAAGAAGTTGACATTAAAATCAATCCCTCCTTTTCTTAAAATCAAAACCTATGAACCCACTCCACAGATACCGCTACTTAAGAATGGAATCACAGCTCCAAATTGGAAACTTGTTTCGTTGACAAAAGACTCAGTTTCATTAAGCGATTTTAAAGGAAGGGTTGTTCTTATCGATTTCTTCTACAGTTCATGTTATCCATGCCGTTTAGCCATCCCGGAGCTTGAAGCTCTGTACAAAAAATTCAAGGATGATGGATTCGTGGTTGTAGGTATAGATCCTGTGGATAAAAAAATACCTGAGCTGGAGAAGTTTGTCAGCAAGACCGGAATTAGTTATCCTGTTTTACTTTCGGGAAAAGAAATTCCAAAGATGTGGAACGTCAGCAGTTACCCGACAATATACATTCTCGATACCAGTGGTAAGATAATATACTCAATTGTAGGGTATGGAGAAGGAATTAAAGATGAGATTGAGAGAATAATTACAAAACTACTTTAGGAAATAAAATAAAATCACGGAGTGAAAACTGTTATTATATTCTTAAGTCTGACTTTTCTGGCAATTAGCTCTTGATAATATCCTTGCCTATTTCAAGGCAACCAACCTCCGAATAATCAGGATTATCAAGAAAATCCTCGATGAGATCATGATTATCGTTAAACAGGGTGATGAGACTATCTGTCGAAGTATTACCGATCCTCAGCCATATGATTTTAGGTGGGCAGCCGTGAAGCAGATTCAAATCATAAAAATCAGAGTCAAAAGTAACAATAGCGAAATCATAATTTTTGGCATATTCCCACACATCATAATCAGCAGCATCTTCGAGCTGAAGTTCTCGAACTTGTTTAGCTTCCGGATACAGATCTCTTATTCCTCTGATCACGCGGAAGGAAATATTCTGATCAAATAAAAGCTTCATGAAGCAATTTTCAGTTTATGTTCACGATCCGCAGCAAAGGCGAGGCATGCTGTGATATCCTCCATTGTTAATTCCGGAAAGTCATTTAGGACCTGATCATAAGTCATACCTGATGCCAGCCAGCCAAGAACATCGTAAACAGCTATTCTGGTACCTCGGATACAAGGTTTTCCAAACCGAATGCCTGGTTTAATACCGATGCGTTCAGAGTAATGGCTCATAGTTTAAATTTTGATCAAAAGTACTAATAAACTGTGGCGTTGTCAAATTCAGCATGGATTACGATGATGAAAAATACGCTCTGGCTTAAGACTGAACGAATGAATGGTCATTTCTTCGTACTTTCGGTCCCTGAAATTTTCACTAAGAATGAGACCACTTGTGCTATCGTTATCGTTGCTCCTTACCCTGATGCTACAGGCACAGGATACAAAAGAGATACTCATGAAATCCCTGAATACGGTGAATGCCCTTGAACAGGCGAGTTACCGCATCGAGATCTCGCAAACCACGTTCATGAATGGCGACACGAATCGCTCATCCGCAGACTGTTCATTGAAAAGAATACCTGCCGATACGATCGCGAAGATGTATTACTATTTCTCAACGGCAAACTCGGGATTTTACAAGTACAACGGCAGTGCTTTTTATTCCTATGCCCCTGAATACTACAATTTCGTTTTAAGATATACGGTGGCCGGGAATCCCGATAAATTCAGGGCGGTCAGCACTCCGAACGGGGTAGCCTCACCTGAAGTGACCTCAGTGGTTTATTATACCTTATCCCTTCTGAAATCAGGAGATGAGATCACTTCCATGCTCGAGGATATCAAAGCCGGGAATTCAAAGAACGGGACGATATTGAGGGTGATCAGCGATACCCTCAGCGATGGCATAACATGCTGGGGCATCAGGCTGATCAAACCAAAAAAGAATTTTTCGTATCAGAAACTGATCCTGATCGACAAGGATAATTACCTGCCCCTTGCAGTGATCAAGGATTTCAAAGGAGGCAATGCTTCACTCAACAACCTTTCGGTTGGACAGTATTCAAGCGTGAAATATTTAAACGTTAAAGAATCCGTTTCCCGCTTCGATCGCCTGATGGGGGATAAAAGTCTGCCAAAAAAAGTAGAAGTCAGGGATAACATGGCTGGCAGCGAACCTTTCAGGATAGGTGATCAGGCTCCCGCGCTGGCAATACCTTTAACCAGTGCAGGCAAGCTTGTGTCGACCGACAGCCTGAAAGGCAGGATACTGATCCTGGCTTTTACATCAACTTCCTGCATTAACAGCGCCGAAGGCAACGAAGTCATCAGGGAACTGAACAGGAAATACGGCGCCCGCAAGGATGTGATCATCATCAATGTGTTCTCTTCCTCAGCCGACACCCGTGAGAAAGTCGAAAAATATTACAAGAAGAACAGCATTGAAGGCTACACCCTGTTTTATTCGAGCGGTATCGAAAAGACCTGGGGTATCAAAGGTTACCCGAATTTTTTCCTGATCGACCGTCACGGGCGAATCGCCTATTTCCAGCGTGGATACAGCAACGACCTGTTGCGTGTCCTGAGCAGCCAGATCGAAGACTGCCTGGGACGACCCTGAGTCCGTCAGAGCACTACTTCAGAGAAATCAGAACGCTTTCTTCAGTATCTCCCTGCTGGTTTCAAGGTTGTGGTCATCGGATTCACCCATAACCGACAATCCGTGGGCTTTCAGATGATCCACAATGGTTTCCAGCTGTTCGCTTTTCACTCCGTATTCTGAGAGCCGGGTTTTAATGCCTAACCGTTCAAAGAATTCGCGTGTACTGCGGATGGCATTCGTGATCTTTTCATCCTCGGTTCCTGTTTTAATATCCCAGACCCTTTCGGCATATTGCAAGAGCTTGGCATGTTTCTTTTTACGCCTGATCTCCAGCAAAGCGGGCAGGATGATCGCCAGGGTTTGTGCGTGGTCGATACCGAACAGATGGGTAAGCTCATGGCCAATCATATGCGTAGCCCAGTCCTGGGGCACACCCGCGCCAATCAGTCCGTTCAGGGCAAGAGTCGCACTCCAGTAATGGTTGGCCCGCATCACGTAATTCTCGGGTTCCTTCACCGTGGTCTCCCCTATTTCGATGAGCGTTTGCAGTATCGACTCGGCAAACCGGTCCTGTAGCTTCGCCCCCACAGCAAATGTGATATACTGTTCAGTTGTGTGAACAAACGCATCCACAATACCGTTAGCCACCTGGATCTTCGGAAGGGTAAAGGAAAGTGTGGGATCCAGTATCGAGAAAACCGGGAAAGTCAGATCGCTCATCACCGGATATTTTCCGTGTTTATGGCTGATCACGGCACCCGAATTCATTTCGGAGCCTGTGGCAGGAAGCGTGAGAACCGTGCCAAAAGGAACCACATGTTTTACCGTCTCGGATGTTATCCGGCGGAAGCCGTTTTTGAGAAGATATTCTGCATCGCCATCATAATGGGCCGCGAGGCAGATAAATTTCGTGCCGTCGATGACCGATCCCCCGCCAACCGCAAGAATGAAATCGATCTTATCCTTCTTCACGATTTCAGCGGCTTTCATCAGGGTCGTGAAGCGCGGATTCGGCTCTATTCCCCCGAATTCATCCACCTTCCTGTTGCCCAGTATGGTTTTGATTTTAGCGATCAGTCCGCTTTTCACGGCGCTTCCGCCACCGTAGGTAATGAGCACCCTCGCATTGGCGGGCACATACTTGTCGATATTGTCGAGCCTGTCCTTCCCGAAAATGATACGGGTAGGATTGTATAATTCAAAATTCAGCATGGTTTTATC
The DNA here is from genome assembly GCA_037134895.1 of Bacteroidota bacterium. GTDB lineage: Bacteria > Bacteroidota > Bacteroidia > Bacteroidales > FEN-979 > CAIRDP01. The sequence continues at coordinate 4,587 of JBAXLI010000089.1, read as the reverse complement.
TCCTAAAATTGATTACTAGTTAGAAAATGCAAAGTTCGGGTAAAAACAAGCCTGTTTTTCAATAAAAACGAAAAACGGGTATCACTTTTCGCGAATTGGCGGATTAATAAGAGGGATTCCCAATTGGAAATCTGAAAATGATAAAAGAAATGAAAATAAAATCATTCCTGAAGGTAAATTATTATTTACCTTTGCAAAGTATTATTACTTCATCCGGTATATGAAATATTCTGAATTATACCGGATCCTGTTAAGGGAAGGATGGTACGCAGTTTCGCAGAGAGGGTCGCATATAAAAATGAGGCATCTGCAGAAGAAAGGCTTCATTATCTTCCCTAATCACGGAAGCCGGGAAATTGGTCCGGGATTAGCAAGAAGAATACTGAAGGAGGCAGGACTTACCAATGAAAATTGACATTATGAATTCAAGGAAAAGAAAAATCATTGTCATCGTTGAAAAGACAAATACTGGATTTTCGGCCTTCGGAAAAGATCAAGCGGTGTTCACGAGCGGAGGCTCCGTTCCGGAATTGATGTCCAACGCACTGGAAGCTTTTAACTTTTATTTTGAAGAAGAAGGAATAATCATATCTATGGAAGATCTGAAATTCGAGATCGATTTCAAGCAATTTTTCCAGTATTACCGAGTGCTCAACTCCAAATTCCTGGCCGAAAAGATCGGAATGAACCCTACCCTGCTTTCCCAGTATGTGCAAGGGAGGAAAAAACCTTCTGATGCTCAAACCTCAAAAATACTTGAAGGGATTCATCGCATAGGAAGAGAACTTTCGGAAATATCGCTAATCCACCGCAGCTGAAACTAGATCGCCGCAAGTTTCGATTTACGAAATAAATCAGGATCTCATCTGCTTCAAAGCTTCTGAGACCTCAGTCACCGGCATTTTGCAGACCTTATCACGGCAGGCATAGATGGTCGTTTGTTTTGCGATGAATTTGCCCTGCAAGACAGGCAGGCTCCCTTCTGTTTTGCCTCCGCATAAAAACACATCGGGCAAATAGTGTTTGTCAAACTCTCGGCGGGCTAATAAACAATCCTCACCTGCAATAGCAACTTCCCATGTTCCGTTCACAAACCATGCCATCAGCATATCCCAGTTGGCGTAATAGGCGCCTCCACTTTGCGCATCCTGCTTTACATTGTTCAGCATACGCCTGGATTTTTCGATGAAACCCTCATTGTAAAACATCTTCCCGAGCACGTAAAGATTTTTCGCCATGGCCGAATTGGACGAAGGGATCACATTGTCGGCAATTTCCATTTTCCTTGCTACCAGCGCAGGGTCAAGATCGGAAGTGTAAAAGAACATCCCGCTGCGTTCGTCATAAAAATGCTCAAGCACATAGTTTGTGAGCAACTGCGCCTCAAGCAGCCATCTCTCCTCAAAAGTCGCCTGGTACAGACCGATCAGCGCATCGATGGTAAACGCATAATCATCGAGGAAGCCATTGATCGTAGACTTGCCGTTCTTGAAATTCCGGTCAAGACGATGGCCGGTTTTTTCCAGGTTTTGCAGAATAAATTCAGCATTCCGCACTGCCGATAACAGAAACACCTCTTCATCAAACGCCCTGTACGCATCAACATATCCCTTCAACATCAAGGCATTCCACGATGTCAGTATCTTATCATCCAATGCCGGACGAACCCGTTTCGAGCGTTCTTCAAGCAGTTTTTCCCTGACTGCGGATATCTTTTTCCCAAGTTCATCCGCAGTCAGATTAAATTTATCAGCATTTGTCTGCATAGGCTTTGAGCGGTAAAGGATGTTGTTGCCTAGCTCCCAGTTACCCTCTTTTGAAACGGAAAAGTAATCCGCAATCAAATCAAAATCCTTATTCAATAAGGTTTTCAGCTCATCATACGTCCACACATAAAACTTTCCTTCCACACCCTCGCTGTCGGCATCTAGTGAAGAATAAAAAGCCCCTTCTGCGGATGTCATCTCCCGTTTGATAAACCTTAGTGTTTCATACACCACCGATTTGAAGTACGGATCGCCGGTCGCCTGGAAGGCCTTTGAATACAGGCTGACCAGCTGGGCATTGTCGTAGAGCATCTTTTCGAAATGCGGGACTTTCCAGGTTGCATCGGTCGAATAGCGGGCAAATCCGCCCCCGGCCTGGTCATAGATCCCGCCATCGGCCATTTTCGTGAGAGTCGTCGTCACGGCAGCCAGGGCATCAGCATCCCCACTGAGAAAATGATACTGCAAGAGAAACTCCCAGCTCACCGGCATGGGAAATTTCGGTGCACGCATCAGTCCGCCTTCAATAAAATCAATCCCCCTCCTCCAGTTCGAAAAGATCATTTTAAGGTCTTTCATGGAGAAGCCGTCTGCCTGCGGATTTTCATGTATCAACTCGCTTCCCCTGATCCCTTCAGTAAGGGATTTAGCCTGTTGTTCTGCCTCCCCGGGGTTTTCACGAACAAAACCCAGGACCTCTTTCAGGACCAGCAGCCACCTTGGTTTGGGGAAATACGTTCCGCCGTAAACCGGTCGGCCATCCGCAAGGCAGATCACATTCAAAGGCCATCCGCCGTTCCCAGCGATCAGCTGAACCGCATTCATATACACCTGGTCCACATCGGGCCTTTCCTCGCGGTCGACTTTCACCGAAACAAAGTGTGCGTTCATGAATTCAGCAACCTCTTCATCCTCGAAACACTCATGTTCCATCACATGGCACCAGTGGCAGGCTGCGTAGCCGATGCTCACGATCAGCAGCTTGTTTTCAGCTTTAGCTTTCGCGAAAGCCTCATCGCCCCAGGGATACCAGTTCACCGGGTTGTGGGCGTGCTGCAGGAGGTACGGACTGCTTTCGCTCACCAGGCGGTTTGTAAAACGGTGCGCATCTTGAGTATTTTCGGGATTTTCCATGTTGGTGTTTTATAAAAAAAGCCCATCCTTAGAGGCAGGCTTGATTGAGGTTGCTAAATTACGGCATTTGACATGAAGTTTCAGTGCTTGCCAAACAGTTTAATTGTCGCGACAATTATAAAGAATTATGCCCGATTGCGGTATCCCCGATTTTCGGTAATTTGCAGGAAAATATTTCAGGAATGAAAAAGATCATTTTTACTATCGCTGCTGTGCTTATTTCGGCAGCTGCTTTCACACAGCAGACAAAGACCCCGGGCGTTATGAAAGAGAGCAAACCCGGGTATTACCAGAACACCATCATGAAGGATATACGGGCAGTGGATGAGGGAACTGCGCCTGCCAAAAAAGAGAAGCGTTTCCAGGCCGACCTCAGCGGGATGAGCTTCCCGAACAAGGTGAGCCTGTACCAGCAGGAATGGAGGCTGCCCCCGGTATCCCAGGGAAACACCAACACATGCTGGAGTTTTTCAACTACATCTTTCTTCGAATCGGAGGTTAAGCGGCTTACCGGCCAGGAGATAAAGCTTTCGGAGATGTTCACCGTGTACTGGGAATATGTGGAGAAAGCCAGGCGTTTCGTTCAGGAGAGAGGAAATTCGGCGTTTGGCGAAGGATCCGAAGCCAATGCCGTGGTTCGTATGTATAAACTCTACGGAGCCGTTCCTGAGGAAGCTTACAGCGGACTGGAAGATGGCAGGAAATTCCATACCCATGCGAAAATGTACAAAGAACTGAGCCAGTATCTCGAAAGTGTTAAAAACAACAACGCCTGGGACGAGGAACAGGTCATATCAACCGTAAAGAGCATTATGGACCACTACATGGGTACCCCTCCCGACGTGGTTGAATGGAAAGGGGCAAAATACAATCCGAAAGAATTCCTTACCAAGGTCCTCAAGCTGCAGATGGAAGATTATGTGGATATACTTTCCTATATGCAGCAACCCTTCTGGCAGAAGGTCGAATATGAAGTGCCCGACAACTGGTGGCACAGCAAAGCGTATTATAACGTGCCGCTGGAGGATTATATGAATGCCCTGAAAAACGCGATCAAAAACCACTATACTGTTGTGATCGGGGGCGATGTTTCCGAAGCAGGCTTCAGCCGTGAGATGCAGGTGGCCCTGGTCCCCTCATTTGACATTGCGGTGGCCGATATCGACGATAACGCAAGACAGTTCAGGTTTTCGAACCTCACCACCACCGACGACCACGGCATGCACCTGGTAGGGTATTATGAAAAAGACGGCACCGACTGGTACCTCATCAAGGATTCAGGATCCGGCTCGAGGAACAACGACGAAACCGCGCCCGAGTTCGGGTATTATTTCTTCAGAGGAGACTACATCAGGCTTAAAATGATGAATTTCATGGTGCATAAAGACGCGGTGAAGGAGATGCTTCAAAAGATTAAGAAATGATGCGGGATGCGGGATGCTAGATGGACAATGGACGATGTACGAATATCGAATGTCGAATATCAAATATCGAATGTTGACCAACCAACAACCAATCACCAATCACGAATCACCAATGATCAACATTTTTTTCAGATAAGTAAATATTCAATACAAGTATTTCTTACCTTTACTTCACATAAAACAAATTATTTTATAAGAGAGTTGGTTCCAATATTTTATTGAAGCAGATTTGGAAAATTCCAAAATAGTATATACCTTTGTGG
>JBAXLI010000088.1:0-14509 GCA_037134895.1 Bacteroidota bacterium | reverse complement strand
GCTATTTCGCTATTTCGCTATTTCGCTATTTCGCTATTTCGCTATTTCGCTATTTTGCTATTTTGATCATTTTTTAATCATTTTTGTGGTTACAATATAATCATTTATATTTGCAGTACCAAATTTCTTTACCATGTTTTTCAATTCGAACATCAAATTTTTGCGCAAGCGCCGGGGTGTGACCCAGGACGATGTCGCAGACACTCTCAACATGAAACGCTCAACCCTGAGCGGTTACGAAAACGGCGTTGCCCAACCGGGTTTCGATGCCCTGATCGCCATGTCGAAATATTTCAACGTCGCCATTGACACCCTCATCAAAGCTGACCTCTGCAGCCTTCCTGAGAGCCAGGTGCGACAGCTGGAACGGGGTTACGATGTGTTTATCAAAGGCTCGAACCTCAGGATACTCACCACTACGGTCGGCAACGACAATGAGGAGAACATCGAGTTGGTGAATGAAAAAGCCAAGGCCGGGTATGCAACCGGGTTTGCCGATCCCGAATACATAAGTATACTGCCTACATTCAGGCTGCCATTCCTCTCGAAACAGAAAAAATACAGGACCTTCCAGGTGAGCGGAGACTCCATGCTACCCATTCCGCATGGCGCTTACGTTACAGGAATGTTCCTCCAGGACTGGAACTCCATCAAAGACAAGGATGCCTTTATTATACTGACTGCGGATGAGGGGATTGTGTTTAAAGTTGCAGAAAACAAGCTGAAGGAATCGGGCAGCCTGAGACTGCATTCGCTCAACCCTGTTTACGAACCTTATGACCTTCCGGTAAACCAGATCAGGGAGATCTGGCAGTTCGTTCATTATATCAGCCCTGAAATTCCTGATAACCAGGAGAATGAAAATAAAATACTGATTGAAAACGTAAAAAAACTGAAAAAGGATGTCGAGGAAATACAAACCAGGCTGCAGATATGAATGGGGATTGGGGATTAGGGATTAGGGATTGGGGATTGGGGATTGGGGGGACACATTTTTATTTTGAATTATTTTGGTTTTTTATTTTATCTTTACATTTGTTTGACAATAATCCACAATCCAAACCTAAAACCCTTTACCTATGAAAGTTGCTATCGTTGGATCCGGTTACGTAGGCCTTGTTACCGGGACATGTTTTGCCGAAGTCGGTATTGAAGTCACCTGTGTTGACATTGACAAGAAAAAGATCGACAACCTTAACCAGGGGATCATCCCGATTTATGAACCGGGGCTTGAAGAAATGGTTCACCGCAATATGAAAAAAGGCAGGCTTACTTTCACCACCAGCCTCAAGGATGCTCTTGTTGATTGTGAAGTGATTTTCAGCGCTGTTGGCACCCCCCCAGATGAAGATGGAAGTGCTGACCTTCAGTATGTTATTTCTGTAGCTCGTGACTGTGGGAAATACATGAACGATTACCTCCTGATCGTTACCAAAAGCACTGTTCCAGTCGGAACTGCCGAAAAGGTCAGGAAAGCTCTCAGGGAAGAACTTGAGAAAAGAGGCGTCAATATAGAGTTTGATGTAGCTTCGAACCCGGAGTTTCTGAAGGAAGGTGCAGCTGTCGACGACTTCCTTAAACCCGACAGGATCGTTGTAGGATGTGACTCACCGAGGGCTGAAGAACTGATGAAAGCCTTGTACAAACCCTTCACACTGAACGGCCACCCAGTCATCTTCATGGATATAGTATCAGCTGAAATGACAAAGTATGCCGCTAATTCAATGCTGGCAACAAAGATCAGTTTCATGAACGACATTGCAAACCTCTGTGAAATAGTTGGTGCCGACATTAACATGGTCAGAAAGGGTATCGGATCCGATTCCAGGATAGGTACCAAATTCATATACCCTGGTGCCGGTTACGGCGGAAGCTGCTTCCCGAAAGATGTCAAGGCACTTATTCATACAGCCGATGATTTCCATTATTCCCTGAGGGTTCTTAAAGCTGTAGAAGCTGTGAACGACGATCAGAAGTCGGTCATGTTCAATAAAATAAACAAATACTTCAACGGGGATCTCAAAGGCAAAACTGTCGGACTCTGGGGGCTTTCTTTCAAGCCCCAGACAGATGATATGCGTGAGGCTCCATCGCTGGTAATTATAAAAAAACTTCTCGACGCCGGTGCAAAAGTTAAGGCCTATGACCCTGTAGCAATGCATGAAACCGAGAGGATACTTGGCGACAAAATTGAATATGCTGCCGACCAGTATGATGCTCTTATTGATGCCGACTGCCTGCTGATGATCACCGAATGGCCGGAATTCAAATTCCCCAACTTCAACGTCATGAGAAAACTGCTCAAAACGGCTGTTATCTTTGACGGACGTAATATTTATGACCTGCAGGAGATCAAAAAGAAGGACTTTGATTATTTCTGCATCGGAGTTAATACAAGCAAGTAATTAACATGAAAGCGGAAAGACCTGACAGTTGCATCCCGGCTGTTAGGTCTTTTCTTTTAAATCCTGAGGTATGATAAAAAAGAAAGTTCTTGTTACAGGAGGTGCCGGGTTCCTTGGATCCCACCTTTGTGAGAAACTGCTGAACCAGGGGCATGAAGTAGTTTGTCTTGACAATTATTTTACAGGACAGAAACAGAATGTGGTACACCTCCTTAAAAACCCCTTCTTCGAGCTAATAAGGCATGATGTAACTATGCCCTTCTTCATCGAGGTGGATGAGATCTACAACCTCGCCTGTCCGGCATCCCCGGTACATTACCAGTATAACCCCATTAAAACAGTCAAAACCTCTGTGATGGGTGCCATCAATATGCTGGGCCTGGCAAAACGGATACGCGCAAAAGTCCTGCAGGCCAGCACCAGCGAGGTTTACGGCGATCCCGAGATCCATCCCCAGACTGAAAGCTACTGGGGCCATGTGAATCCCATAGGCCCCCGCTCCTGCTATGATGAAGGAAAGCGTGTCGCTGAAACCTTGTTTGTAAACTACCACAAGCAAAACAATGTAAGGATCAAAATTATCAGGATCTTCAACACTTACGGCCCCAGGATGCATCCGAACGACGGAAGGGTGGTATCCAACTTCATCGTTCAGGCCCTGAAAGGAGAAGACATTACAATTTACGGAGAAGGAACACAAACCCGTTCTTTTTGCTATGTGGATGATCTCCTCGAAGGCATGGTAAGGCTGATGAATTCCAGGGAAGAGTTTACAGGCCCGGTAAACATTGGGAACCCCGGTGAATTTACCATGATTGAACTGGCCGAAAAGGTGCTTAAACTCACCGGATCGAAATCAAAGCTTATATACATGCCCCTTCCTGCCGACGACCCTTTGCAGAGAAAACCTGACATCAGTATTGCAAAAAAGGAACTCGGCTGGGAACCCACTATATCGCTGGAAGAAGGTTTGAAAAAGACAATAGAGTTTTTTAAAACAATAGTATAGTAAACGTGTTACATGGTACGCGATACGTGTTATGTAAATTAAAGATATCCTTATGAAAATCCTGATCACAGGCGCTAACGGACAACTTGGGAATGAGTTGAAACTACTTTCAACCTTGTTCCCTTTGTTTGAGTTTATCTTCACCGATGTGAATGAACTCGACATCACCGATATGCAGGCTGTTTCTGCATTTATTGATTCCCTGAGACCGGATTTCGTGGTGAACTGCGCCGCTTATACAGCCGTTGACAAGGCAGAACAGGAGCCCGACCAGGCACTGAAGATCAATGCCCTGGCTGTAAGAAACCTGTCAAACGCCTGCGGGGAATTCGACGCCCTGCTCATTCACATCTCAACCGACTACATATTCAGCGGCAAGGGTTATCGGCCTTATGTTGAAACCGATACGCCGGCACCGGTTTCAAGTTATGCTAAATCCAAATATTCAGGTGAGACACAAATGTTAAGCAGTTGCAAAAACGGAATCATCCTTAGAACTTCATGGCTCTACTCAGCGTTTGGGAACAACTTCGTGAAAACCATTCTTAAATATGGGAAAGAAAGAGGGAATCTCAACGTTGTATTTGACCAGATCGGATGCCCGACCTACGCTAAGGACCTGGCAGCAGCTATCCTGGAGATCATTCCGAAACTTAAAGGCCATGAGGGGATCGAGATTTTCCACTATGCCAATGAAGGAGTAGCCTCATGGTATGATTTCGCTAAAACCATTATAGAATTCTCAGGTATCAAATGTATTATTAACCCTATCGAAACAAAGGATTATCCGCTTCCCGCAACCCGTCCGTTTTACTCGGTGCTGAACAAGGCGAAGTTCAAGGAAAGATTCGGAATTCCTATTCCTTACTGGAAGGATAGTGTCGGGGAATGTATAAAGAGGGTAACAGGGTAACAGGGTAACAGAGTAACAGGGTAACAAAGAATTCGTCATTCGTTATTCGTAATTCGTAATTCATACATATGGACTCAAGCGTATTAGAAAAAGCTCAATCCTGGACCTCAGGCAACTTCGATGAAGCTACCAAAGCCAGGGTAAAGGAAATGATTGAAAAGAATCCGGCAGAAGTCACCGATTCCTTTTACCGTATCCTTGAATTCGGGACAGGCGGACTCCGCGGAGTAATGGGTGACGGGACTAACCGAATGAATAAATATACTGTTGGCATGGCCACGCAGGGTCTGGCCAATTATGTGAAGCAGATGTTCCCCATGATTGAGCACAAGATGGCTGTTGCTCATGACAGCCGGAATAACAGCAGGTTCTTTGCTCAGATCACGGCTGAGGTATTAGCGGCCAACGGCTTTATCGTTTATCTGTTCGAAGATCTGAGACCTACGCCTGAGCTGTCATTTGCTGTGAGGGAACTTGGCTGCCAGAGCGGAGTAATGATCACTGCTTCACACAACCCCAAAGAATATAATGGATATAAAGCTTACTGGGACGACGGGGCCCAGTTCATCGCCCCGCATGATGAAAATGTCATTAAAGAAGTCGAGAAGATATCATCGATAGACCAGGTGAAGTGGCATGGTAACAGCCAGAACATCATCTCAATCGGCAAGGAAATTGATGAAGCTTACCTTGGCAAACTCATTACACTTTCGCTTTCCCCGGACGTCATCCGCAGTCATAAAGACTTAAAGATAGTTTATACTCCGCTTCACGGGACAGGGCGCACCCTGGTACCGGAGATTCTGAAGCGTTATGGCTTTGAGAACATCCACCCGGTACCTGAGCAGATGATCGCCGATGGCAATTTCCCTACGCTCAAGAGTCCTAATCCTGAAGAACATTCTGCCCTTGACATGGGGATACAACTGGCCGAACATCTGAATGCCGACCTTGTTATGGCTACTGATCCGGATGCAGACCGTGTAGGCATCGCAGTACGCGACAACAATAAGCGGATGATCCTCCTGAACGGCAACCAGACTGCTGCCTTACTCTTTTATTATGTAATTACCCGCTGGAAAGAGCAGGGAAGGCTGAACGGCAAACAGTTCATTGTTAAAACCATTGTGACAACTGAGCTTCTGAAGGAAATTGCAGTTTCATTCAATCTCAAATACTATGATGTTCTGACCGGTTTCAAGTATATTGCTGACGTTATTAGGCGCACACAAGGACTGGAGGAGTTCATCATAGGAGGTGAAGAAAGCTACGGTTACCTTGCCGGGGATTTTGTTCGTGACAAGGATGCAGTTGGAGCCTGTGCTCTTATTGCAGAAACACTTGCATGGGCGGTTTCTAAAGGAAAGACCCTCTACGGTCTTCTACTTGAGATCTACTGTAAGTATGGTTTTTACAAGGAATCCCTTCTGTCGGTAACCCGCAAAGGACAGAGCGGCGCACAGGAAATCAGGCAAATGATGATTGATTACCGTGCCAATCCACCCAAAGAGATCAATGGCAGCAAGGTGTTGAGGATCAAAGACTATGACAGCCTCACCGAAAAAGACCTCCTTACCGGCCGGGAGAGCAGGATACTTCTCCCTCAGTCGAATGTACTGCAGTTTTTCACTGGAGACGGAAGTGTTGTAAGCATCAGGCCTTCAGGAACTGAACCTAAAATCAAATTGTATTTTGGTGTACGTGAAACTCTTGCTGATATTTCTGCGTTTGCTGAGACTGAGAAGAAGCTGAATGCAAAACTCCAGGGTATCATTAACTCACTGAATTTAAAATAAAGCTGGCAGTACAGCGATGAGAACCATGGACAGGTATGGGTTGACCACTTTTATTCTGTCCCTCGTTTTGCTTTTCAGTCTTCCCTTTCATGGTCTCAGGGCGCAACTTCCCGAAAAGGAGATTTCAATTCTTGCCCCCAAGGATGATAGCCTGATGCAGTTCAAGAAATCATCAATTCGAGCCAAATCTTTTTACGATTCGGTATTTCAGCGATTTAACCGCCACAAATTCACCAAGCTTCTGTATAGCCTTGCTTTTGTATCACCGCAGATGAACACACTTCCCGACTCGGTGCAGAATATAGCCAGTGAAAACCCCTATAAAGAATTTGAGGGAAAGATTATCAGAACGATCCATGTTGTTACACTGGATCCCTTCGGTCCCACCGTTATGGATACAGCCAGGGACGTGGCGACAAGCTTTGGCAAGTTTCTCAACGTGGTGCACATTCGTTCGGCACCCGCGGTAATCAGGAAAATGATCCTGATCAGGGAAGGTCAGGCTCTCGACCCGTATGTTATGGCCGACCAGCAGCGAATTCTGAAGGACCTGAGTTATATTGACGACGCCAGGGTTGTAGTTGATCCTGTAAAAGACCAGGATTCTGTCGATGTTTTTGTGATCACAAAGGACGTCTGGTCCATTGGAGTTATTGTGCCTTCTCTGACTACCTCGAAAGTTGCTATCAGGTTATTTGACGCTAACTTCGTCGGCCTCGGAGACAGGCTTTCGCTTAATTTTTCGTTTGCTCCACAGCGCGCACCTTTTGCACGTTTCGATGGATTTGCCTATACCTATACAAATATAATGGGGACCTTCACCGATGCCACACTTAATTATTACAAAGACGATATCAACCAGATCAATTTTGGCATATGGCTTGACCGCCCCTTTGTAACAAACCGTACGAAGTATGCGGGGGGGGTGTCATACCAGTATGCAAGGAATGCATATTACGTCAGTGATGCATATAATCAGTATGCATCGGCCAGTTCAGGATATATATGGCTGGGGCGGGCCTACCAGATCTCCGAATACAAGATACCTACCCGCTTTATTACTTCGGCAATATTCCAGTCCACGACCTTCATGCAACGGCCCGGCATCAGGATAGATTCCAACAGGTCCTATTATGATGTAAGTCAGTTCCTGGCCAGCGTCGCATTCTCACGAAACAACTATTATCTCATCGATTACTTCCTGAACTTCGGTAAGATCGAGAATATTCCATACGGAAGACTGGTTCAGCTGGTTTTTGGTCCGCAGTACACCAATTTTTACACTCGTTTGTACATGGGTTTCAATTATGCCCAGGGAAATTTCATCAAAAAATTCGGATACCTCCAGGGCCAGCTCAATATCGGCTTTTTTTTCAACCACAGAACGATTGAAGACGGAACCCTGATAGCAAAGCTCAATTATATGAGCTATCTCTACTTTACTCCGAATAAGAAGTATAAGTTCAGAACCTATATGTTCACCACCTTCAGGCAGGGTTTCCTCAGAAGGCCCAATAACAATGATTATTCATATATAAACCAGGACATGCGGGTAACCAGTTACAGTTCAGATACAGTTTTCCAGGGGGTTAATTCCCTGGCCTGGTATTTCTCAACCGTTGCATTCACTCCCTGGTATTTCTATGGTTTCAGGTTTGCACTAACAGGAATGTTTTCAGGCGGATTTAAAAGTGACGGGTTCTCAAGGCTTTTTGAAAACAAGTTTTACGCGGGTGTGGGTGTTGGACTCCTGATCAAGAATGACAACCTGATTTTTCCGACTTTTCTTTTCAGTGCAATCTTTTATCCAACACCCGATGTTGGAGTGCCCTGGCTGCAGATGAATTTTTCTGAAACGCCCGATCTTCACATGCATGATTACAACCCGCTGACACCGTCAGTTGTCTCATTGTCACAATAAATTATTTTGGAAAAAAGTATTTATTATGTAAGTTTGTATCAAAGGATGAATTATGATTGACAGGCAAAAACTAAACCAGAATTTCCAGTATTTCGATAAGGAGACCATTATCGAGATCATTGATATTTTTTTCAGCGAATATCCTGAACGTGTCGAAAAACTTCAGAAAAGTATCAACGAAAAGGATTTCGCATCGCTTAAATTCAATGCGCACAGCATTAAAGGCGTTGTTGCCAATTTCCAGGATCCTTTAACCATTGAATTGTCACGAAAGCTTGATGAAATGGCAAAGACCCAACAGTCGGCCGGATTGCAAACCATTTTCGATGATCTGAACAACGCCTGCCTTAAATTGATTGAGGAACTGAAAGCCTTGAAGGCCGAAGTGGCTGCGAGTTAATAAACTATTGCATCCTTGACCTCTTTCATATTCCATTCAGATTTATTTCCTCATTACTTTATCCAGCCTGTTAAGTCCTTCGATGGCTTTGTTATAGTTGACAACCAGTTTTAATGTTTTCTGATAATCTTCCCGGGCCTTCTTGTATTCCTTTAGCTGCTCATAACTTAATCCTCGGTTATACCATGATTCAGCATGCAGTGAATCCCTCTTAATAGCTTTTGTAAAATATTCAGCAGCCTTATTATAATCCTGAAGATAAACCAGGTTGATATACCCTATGTTATACGGTGCATCTCTGAAAGTGGAATCTACCCTGCACAAGATCTCATAGGTGCCTATTGCCTTCGGCAACTGACCGCTTTCCTGGTAAAACATGCCGAGGTTATACAATGCTTCAACGCTGTTTGGCTTTATCCTCAGGGCATTATTATAATACCCTGCAGCTAAAGGATCCTTGCGCGTGGCAAAAAGCTCGCCAAGGAGCATGTATGCTTCGAAGTAAGACTGGTTAAGCCTCACTGCCTCCATGAGGTCACCTACTGCACGAGCAGTATCCCCAGTTTCTAAAGAGGCCATCGCCCTTGTTAACCGGGCCGGGGCATTGGTTTTGTCCTCAGTGAGTATATCCCTTACATACTCCTCCACCTTTTTATAATCTTTTAAAATCAGGTAAAGGTTAGCAAGCTTCAGGTTTGCACTGATGTTTTTCGGATCTACCGAGATCGCCTTTTTCAGGGATTCCTCGCAATTCAGTGGCTGGCCCGAGAGGAGGTAGATATCAGAGAGAGTAATATAATACTCGGCCTTTTTAGGATCTATCTGAAGCGCTTTATTCATATCATTCAGTGCCTGGTTGATCTCTTTAAGCCCGATATACAGCTTTGCACGCTGCAGGTAGAGATTGGCATCCTTATCCCGTTTGCCAATCTCCTTGCTGACTTTATCCACTTCCATACGGAGTGAATCCTCCATGCTTAACCTGCCAAACTTACCCGTTTCCCGGTTACACCCTATGCTGAGGATGAAAAGTATACAAACAGCTAAAAAGGCTGAAATTCTCATGCTATTTGTGGGTATTAAGTAATTCTTTGATCTTGCCTTCCATCTCATCCATCAGCTCGGGATTATCCTGAATAAGTTTTTTAACCGCATCCCTCCCCTGTCCGAGTTTTGTATCCCCGTAACTGAACCAGGAACCACTTTTCTTAATGATATTATTTTCCGTTGCAAGGTCAAGAATTTCATAAGCTTTGGAAATACCTTCCCCGAAAATGATGTCGAATTCAGCTTTTCTGAACGGAGGGGCAACCTTGTTCTTCACGACTTTAACCCTGACCCTGTTTCCGATGGCTTCCTCACCATCTTTCAATTGTGTTTGTTTGCGGATGTCGAGCCTCACGGAAGCATAGAATTTCAGCGCATTTCCACCCGTGGTAGTCTCAGGATTTCCAAACATCACTCCGATCTTTTCCCGAAGCTGGTTGATGAAGATACAGCAGGTCTGGGTTTTGCTGATCGTGGATGTAAGCTTCCTTAAGGCTTGCGACATGAGCCTTGCCTGCAGTCCCATCTTTGAATCACCCATTTCCCCTTCGATCTCACTCTTTGGAGTCAGAGCTGCAACTGAGTCTATCACTATAATATCGATAGCCCCGGAGCGAATGAGGTTCTCGGTAATCTCGAGGGCCTGTTCACCGTTATCGGGTTGAGAAACCAGGAGATTCTCAACATCCACACCCAGCTTCTGGGCGTAGAACCTGTCAAACGCATGTTCCGCATCAATGAATGCCGCAATACCGCCAGCTTTCTGGGCTTCCGCAATGGCATGAAGCGCCAGTGTGGTTTTCCCTGATGATTCGGGGCCATAGATCTCGATCACCCTTCCTTTGGGCAATCCGCCGACGCCAAGTGCAATATCCAGCCCGATAGATCCTGTTGAGATCACTTCCACAGCTTCAATGGCATTTTCGCCAAGGCGCATGATGGTTCCTTTGCCATAAGCTTTTTCCAGCTTATCCAATGTAAGCTGAAGGGCTTTAACTTTTTCTTTGTTTACTTCTGACATAATTTCCTCCTTTGTTTATAATCCCATCTCATCCAGGATCTGCTGTGAATGGTTCTTCGTGTCGACTTTGGTAAAGACCTTTTCAATCACCCCTTTTTCATCGATTACATAAGTGGTGCGGATAATGCCTTCGTATTCCCTGCCGTACATCTTTTTCATTCCCCATGCTCCGTATGCTCTGAGAATTGTTTTCTCTTTATCCGGGATAAGGGCAAAAGGTAATACGTACTTTGCGATAAATTTTTTATGGGAGGCTTCCGAATCGGAGCTAACACCTAACACTTTAAAGCCTTTTGTCTTCAAAACCTGATAATTATCTTTCAGGTTACAGGCTTCTGCAGTACAACCTGGAGTGTCATCCTTCGGATAAAAATATAATATCAGCTTGCTCCCTTTAAAATCATCGAGGCTTATCGCCTTTCCTTCCTGATCAACTACCTTGAAATCAGGAGCTTTGTCCCCAACTTTTAAAGCGGCCATGGGTTTCAATTTTTATTCAAAATTATTAAAAGCCGGCCGGATTTCCTGACGGATCTGGATTTAGTTTTCAACAATAGCGCTTCGGAGGGATGATGGATGATGGATGTTGGATGACTGATGACAGGTATCAGACATTATGTAACACGAATCCTGCATCCTGCATCCTGCATCCCGTATCTTGTATCTCACTTCATATTTTGAAAAAACTTACATACCTCCGTCAACCCGCACTCATGACACTTCGGTTTTCGGGCAATGCAAACATACCTCCCATGGAGGATCAGCCAGTGGTGAGCCAGGGGAATAAGGTTTTCGGGGATATGTTTGATAAGCTGCAGCTCGGTTTGCAGGGGATTTTTCGCGTTCACTGTAAGCCCGATTCTTGCCGAGACCCTGTGTACATGTGTATCGACCGCCATAGCGGGTTTATTGAAGATCACCGCAGCCAGCACATTCGCGCTTTTGCGGCCAATGCCGGGAAGTTTCTGCAGCTCTTCCACATCTGAAGGCATTATACCCTTATAATCATTCACCAACACGTTCGCCATCCCGATAATATGCTTTGCTTTGTTGTTCGGGTAGGAACAGCTGCGGATGAGTTCGAACACATCTTCCTGCCGTGCAATGGAAAGGCTTTTAGCTGTAGGATATTGTTTGAAAAATCCGGGCGTTATCATATTCACCCTCTTGTCGGTGCACTGGGCAGACAGAATCACCGCCACAGCAAGTTCATAAGGATCGGTGTAAACAAGCTCTGTGTCGGCCGAGGGGCGGTGTTCAAGAAAATACTCAATGACTTTGCCGTAACGGTCCTTTGTTTTCATAAGACTGGTTTTGCGGCAAAATTAGGTAAAGCCCGCAGATAATCTGAATGCAAATTCCCTGTCAACGCTATGTATCTCGCTAATTCATTCACCATTTAATGACTTTTTTAGTACTGTTTATGGAAGCTGACAATACGTTAAGGAAATATACTCCCGGCGGACAGGCAGACATCGGTATGGTACATACTTCTGAAGCCTGAACATCGCCCGTCCACAGTTGTTTACCTTCAGCGTTATATAGCGTCAGTGCCGATTTACCGGGTTGATCATATATCCTTACGAACAATTTATCTTTTACCGGCAAGGGATATAAACAGATTTTATCTGAATTTTCACCATCTGCAATGCCGCTGCTATTATCCAGCCTGATGTTCCGGATGTACATATTATTGCCAAATGTACTCTGGGAGCTGAATGCCAGGATTATGTTATCGGTAAACGCAAGTTTGGAAAGATCGATCACCACCGGCTTCCACTGATCCTGCTTCGGGATAAAATAAGCAGAGTCATCCGGAGCACTCTGATAATCGATCTCAGAAATGCTGGCAACAGTTGAATATGACATTCCGCAATTTGTCGAGTACTCGAGCGAAATCAAATCATAGCCAGCATGTCTAATCACCGAGTTATTGTGAGTACAGGCAATATCAAACCTGAGCACCGGCCCGGAATTACTGGTGAATGAAAGTCCGGGAAAAAACACAGTGCTGGGATATGCATCAGGAATATTGAAAAAAGGAATCCGCAATGCATTCGTATAACCAAGTTCAGCCCTTTCCCAGGTTTGGATATCCGGATACAAATTTCTTACTGTCCATTTATTATAAGGGAATCCTGCTCTGCTGAAATCCTCGTTAAAAGGTAATTCCTGCCAGGTATTCAGAACAGTGAACCTTCTGCTCAGTGTATCCTGCCTGAAACCTGAGTTCTGTCCGTTGATCGCAGTGACTAAGTATGTCACTGTATGCGAACCGTCACTCAGCTGGTTTAACAGCTTTCCGTCAACTTTCAGGGTCTCGTATGTTTTAGCATTCCCAGTCCAGGTTATAGTGTCAACCAGACTATTGTCGAGGCTCATCCGGATTTGTGCCGACCTTATGGTTTTTATTCCGTAATTCTGAAACTGGAGAATAAGATGGGTATAGTTGTTGCACGTGACATATTTCAGGGAATCAATGGCCACCAGGTCAAGGAACAGGCTGTCGGCAGGGGCGCTTGGGCATAGGTTCAGATTAGAACGGATTACCGAAGTATCAGACGGTCCGATAAGCTTTAATCTTCGGTCGCGACAGATCATATAAACCATAGGAAAAAAGCCGACACGGTACTTAACTGTCACCTCGTCGGTATTCGGGGAGCATGTTGCAATGAATGGAAAAGGCTCCCCGGCAGTCCAGTCGCCTTTCGTCGGCTGCTCGGTTCCCCTGATCTGGTTCACTGTGCTCTTAATCCCTTCGATCTCGAGGACCATGAGCTCGCTAGTACCGCCAGGCCCCCAGGCATTGTATGCCTTCGCAAGTGAATGGCTTTCGTGATATATCCAGCACGGAGAACACATTACTTCATAGAAATCGATGACAACCGCCTTGCCTGAATCCAGGTAATCATACAAGTGTATGGTATTACCATTGATATCTTGTAACGTAAAATCCGGCGCGATGCTGCCGTTCGGCAGCTGGGCCTGCATACCGGCCATCAAAAAGATAAATGAGGCGAGAATAAGTAGACGTTTCATCTTGGGTTTCTTACTTTTGCTGAGCATAAGGCTGTAACAAATACTGTCATTAAAGATACAATTTTTCAAAACTGAAAGCAAGTACCATGAAAAATCATCCTGTATCCCCAATCACCAATCACCCGTCACCAACAACCAACAACCAACAACCAATCACCAATCGCGCATCCTGCATCCTGCATCCTGCATCCCGCATCCCGCATCCCGCCTCCCTCATCCTGCATCCTGCATCCTTCATCCTGCATCCTGTATCCTGCATCCTCTTCCTCCTCCTCCTGAGCATTAGCTCGCCAAGCCAGACGAGCCTGACATCCTTTGTCAATCCCTTCATCGGCACCCGTGAGATGGGGCATACCTACCCCGGAGCCTGCGTTCCATTCGGATTCGTGCAGCTAAGTCCGGATACAGATACCATCCCCTATGACATGGACGGGAAATACAATCCGCCGGTATACCGTTACTGCTCAGGTTACCAATATGACGACAAGACCATCGTCGGGTTCAGCCACACCCATTTCAACGGCACCGGGCATTCCGACCTGGGTGATTTCCTGGTCATGCCAACGACGGGGCCTTTACAGCTGAATCCCGGCACCGCAGACCATCCTGAAAAGGGCTATCGTTCGGCATTCAGGCATGAAACCGAAAAAGCAGAGCCGGGATATTACAAGGTACATCTCGACGATCCTGGTGTTGAAGCTGAGCTCACAGCCACTCCCCGCTGCGGTTTCCACCGCTACACCTTTCCGAAAGCCGATTCGGCAAGGATCATTCTCGATATGCTGCACGGGATCTACAATTACGACGGGAAAGTCCTCTGGGCTTATGTCCGTGTCATCAATGACACACTGATTACAGGCTACAGGATCACCAGCGGCTGGGGCAGGAACAGGTATATGTACTTCGCCTTATCCTTTTCAAAGCCGTTTACTGTCTGCGGATGGCAGAACTCCGATAA
>JBAXLI010000087.1:0-14907 GCA_037134895.1 Bacteroidota bacterium | reverse complement strand
ACCTACTTCTCGGAATACATTGATATTCATCATATTTTTCCAGTCGCATGGTGTCTGAAGAACCATGTTCCCAGGAGTGATTTCGACTGTATCATCAATAAAACCCCCTTATCCTGGCGAACCAACAGGATTGTCAGCGGCGATGCTCCAAGCAGGTATCTTGACAGACTGAAAAAGAATGCCGGTGTATCAGAACAGGAATTTAATAGCATCCTGCTTACACACTTAGTTAACCCTGAGTTCATGCATAATGATGATTTCACAGGATTTTTCAGAGACCGCAAGGAAAAAATCCTTCAGAGAATCGAAACCGCCATGGGCAAAACCATTGCAAGAGAGCAGGTCATTCAAGAGGAAGGTACTTTTAATGAAACTGAAGAGGAATCCGATGATGATAACATAACCGTATTATGATCAATTTTGAATTCACAAAACCGGAGAAAAAGATCGTGAGGGCGCTTATTGAGACCGCCATTCCATGAACAATTCCAAGCCCGAAAGCACGTTCTTGCTGATTACGAAACACCGCCAACTGGGGTTTGTGGCCGATGTACGGCAAAACGCAACAAACCCTAACGAGATTTCATCATCAGCCGCTATTGAAATAAAAAAGGAATTATCAGAACTGGCGCAATCGTTCAGCGATTCTGAAATCCACCGTCGGTTTTCACGAAAAAATGCAAGCCTCAGGGATTTTTTAAACCATCTTGACGAAGAACTGCTGCAAACCCAGATCCGGCCGTTTATTGATCGTCAAATGGATAAATTGCTGCATCGGGCTGCTTTTTATGATGTACAGATATGTTTTCAGGATGGTCCGGCCCGGGAAAACCCAAGTGTGCCGCTTACCGTTGAAACACCCTCAGCCGAACCCTGGTTTTGCTTTACGAAACGGGAAAACGGTTCTGATTACGTTCTGGAATTATATCAAAATGATCAACGAATCAATCTTCGTGAAAAAGGAAATCTCATCATCATCAACGATCCCTGCTGGTTTAAAATCGGCAACCATTTGCTGTTTTTTCCACCCGGTTTCGACGGCAAAAAACTTCAGCCCTTTCTTACACAAGATTCTATACATATTCCCTCATCCGCAGAAAAAAAATATTTTGAGACTTTTATAACGAAAACCCTGAAAACCGGACAGGTCAGGGCCGAGGGGTTCACTGTTCAAACCCTGCATCCCGAAAAAAGCATGGAGTTGTCGCTCGAGGTCGACTGGCAGGGGAGAGCTGTTCTGATTGTTTATTTCAGGTATGGCGACAAACGGATCATGAGAGGGAAAAAGCAAAAGGTCTTTATTGATCTGAAAATGGATGGGGCGGATGTGGCTTTTTTCAGGACCGAACGGGACTTTTCGTGGGAATTGAAGATGCTTGAATTTTGCCACGACCTGGGACTTGAATCGCTCAATGAAAATACCCTGGTTCTACCCGGCGCTTCAGGGATCACCAACCTTGATTTGTACGCCCTGGTCGAATGGCTGAACCTTTACTCTCTGGTGTTACAAAAGTCAAACATACTCCTTTCAACCGATCGGTCTCCAAAAACTTTTTACATAGGCCCCCTTGCTTCTGACATCAAAATCATACCCGGCGAAGACTGGTTCGATGTTCATGCTGTTGTCCTTCTTGGCGGATTGCAGATCCCGTTCATCCAACTCAGGAAGTATATCCTTAATGAAATCAGGGAGTTCCCTCTACCCGAAGGTGAAATCGCTGTTCTGCCTGCCGAATGGTTTACCCGCTACAGCGATCTCTTTTACTGGTCGGCCGATGTGGGTGATTCGCTGAGAGTCCCGTTGCGTCATTTTAGTCTGATTACTCACCTGAGCGCAGCTGAAGATCCGGTTTTGCAACACCGCCTCGAATCCCTTGAATCATTGAGTTTCCATGATCTTCAGGCTCCCCCTGACTTGAAGGGAACACTCCGTCCTTATCAGCTGGAGGGCTTGCAGTGGCTTTGTTTTCTGCATGAAAACCACTTTGGCGGCTGTCTGGCCGATGATATGGGTCTGGGCAAAACCATACAGGCGCTGTCGCTGCTTCTTACTGCTAAACCCTCGCCTCATAAAGCTTCCCTGCTGATCATGCCGGCTTCACTCATCCATAACTGGAGGAATGAAATCAAGAAATTTGCTCCTTCACTGCGGATGATGGAGCACCGGGGAGCCGACCGAAGTGAATCTACGCTTTTTTTCGATTCGGTAGATGTGATCCTGACAACCTATGGAACCCTCAGAAACGACCTGGATTTGTTTACTTCATATACATTTCATTATGTGATCCTCGACGAAAGCCAGGTGATCAAAAATCCTTCGGCCCAGGTCAGCCGTGCCGTTTGTCAGTTGAATGCCGAACACCGTCTGGTTTTGACCGGTACGCCTATCGAGAATTCAATTGCCGACCTCTGGTCTCAGATGGAGTTCCTGAACCCGGGGATGTTAGGCGCCCTGGCCTCCTTTCAAAAACGATTTAAATCGGTAGATACAGATGCCGAAAGGATGAGGAAAATCATCGCTCCTTATGTGCTTCGCCGGAACAAACTGGAGGTCGAACCTGATCTTCCGCCCTTAACCATAAAGGAGATAGTGTGTGAGATGAGTGATGATCAAAGAATTCATTATGAGAGGGAAAAATCGGCGGTGAGAAACGAGATACTCGAGAAACTCGAAACCGACGGATCTCCCGAAACCTCGCTTACAGTGCTGAAGGCCCTGATAAGGCTCAGACAGATGGCAAACCACCCTAAACTTGTCGACCCCGAATACTCTGGTGACAGCGGAAAGTTTGAAGAGATTGTAAGGGTCGGGATTACCTTGCATGAAGAAGGACAAAAAGTATTGATCTTTTCCTCCTTTGTCAAACATCTAAAATTAGTCGCTGCCCGTTTCGAGCAGGAGGGACTGAAATATACCATGTTAACTGGATCAACCATCAAACGTGAACAGGTAGTAGATACCTTCAGGAAGGAAAACAATGTCTCGTTTTTTCTTATTTCTCTAAAAGCCGGTGGGACCGGACTAAACCTTACCGAAGCCGGATATGTGATGATGCTCGACCCATGGTGGAACCCGGCCGCCGAATTTCAGGCCATCAACCGGGCTCATCGTATTGGACAGGATAAAAAAGTGATCGCATATAAATTCATTAGCGCCGGAACAATTGAGGAGAAGATCCTTCTTTTGCAGCAGCGAAAACAGGAACTGGCCGATGCCTTTATTCCGTCGGGTAACCCCCTGAAAGGCCTGTCAAATGAAGAGATCAAAGAGCTGTTCGGGTAAGGCTGGTTAATATTCCGGTTTTCATCCGCATAATAACTTTAAATTTGTATTTTTGAGATATGATAAGATTTTTTCTGTTTTTTCAGCCCGTGTTCCCAGGTGGGAAAATTTGGTTTTTATTGCTGCTGATGGCAGTGCTCATCAGCTCCTGCACCTATCATAAGAATACCCCATTCCCTCCCTGCACGCCCATGGAGCCCGGGAGGTTTGAAGTGCTTTCAAGCAGTTCCGGCTCAGTGCAGGATATCATGAACAGGATGAGCCAGGTGCCCAAGGATCCCGCTGTGTTTGGATACCGCGACATGTGCGAGCAAATGAAACTGACCCAAACCAATTCAGCCCGCAATAATTCTTCCGCTCTTATCTATCATGAAGCGATCAGTTACCGCTCAACCGACAATAACGGGAATGAGGTGCAGCTTTCAGGACTTCTTATTTATCCATGGTCTCCGCTGGAAAGAATTTCAGCTCCGATAGTTTCTGTCAACCATGGTACCCAGCTCATGAAAAAATATGGTCCTTCTCAATGGAAGTACGCTCAATGGAGCGACTGGGAAAATTTTCCTGAAATGGCAGTGGCAGATCTCATGGCCGCTTACTATGGCTGGATCGTTATCATGCCCGACTACCAGGGAATGGGTTTCGACACATCCGAAGTGCACCCGTATTGTATCAACGAACGCCTGGCCAATGCCACGGCCGATATGGTTGAAGCGGCTGAGGAATATTTCAGCTGTGCGGAGAATAATATCTATGTAGGATGGAATAAACAAACCTTTCTTTACGGGTATTCCGAGGGAGGATTCGTCACCATGGCTGCTGCCAGGGAGTTAGAAGAAAGGAAAACAGACATTGCAGGTGTGGTTTGTATGGATGGCCCGTATGACCTTTCGGGGACCATGCTGAACGTGATGCTCAGCAATGATCCTTTTCCTGTCCCATACTTCCTCCCCATGATGCTGGTTGGCTATCACGCCATCTATCCTACGGTGTTTGATTATTCTGTGATGCTGAAGGAACCTTACCGTACCGACATTCCGAAATACACCAACGGATTCTATGATAATGACAAAGTCATCAGCATTATGCCCCAAAGCAAAGTGCTGAAAGATGTGTTTACCCCTGCTTTTCTTGATACTCTGCAGAACAAGAGCAGCTTAGCATACCGGGCGCTTTACGACAATAATTCTTATGTGGGATGGACCCCGAAATCAAAAATGCTCATCTGGCATTGCCAGAATGACGATTGCGTACCATTTGGGAATTATGTTGCAGCGAAGCAGAAATTTTCCAGCCTCGGACTCAAAAATATCGAATATGTGGAATGGCCTGCAGTTGCTCCCGAACCCGGTAAAACAATTCACGTTTCAGTTGCACCGCGGGCATTTTATGAGGGCTCATTATGGATTTTCAACCAGACCAAGTAAATTTGCAGGATGATACAGAGAATAAAGAATAAACTTCCGCCATACCTGGTATTCAGGATTCAGGAGCTGAGAAGAACAATTACACAGGGTAGCGCCAGGACTGAATACAGAAAGAAATGCCTGAAATTTTATTCAGAATTTATCAGGACCGGCGATCTGGTTTTTGACGTAGGGTCGAATGTGGGTGACAGGATTGATGTATTTCTCAAACTAGATGCAAAAATCATTGCCATTGAACCCCAGGAATACTGTGTCAATATTCTCAGGCATAGATTCGGAGAAAAGGTTATCATTGTTAATTCCGGTTTATGCGAAGAAGAGAGTGAACGGGAAATTCATATTTCAAGCGCACTTCCGCTGGTTTCTTCTTTCTCTGAAGAATGGATAAGCAAGGTAAAAGATACCAAGCTGAAAGGGTACGAATGGGACAAGACAGCAAAGATCCGGATGACTACTCTCGACAATCTGATAAAGAAACATGGATTGCCGCGTTTTATTAAAATTGATGTGGAAGGCTATGAACTCGAAGTCCTTAAGGGCCTCAACAGCACGGTCGACATGATCTCCTTCGAATACACCTACCCTGAATACAGGAACAGAGCAGTGGAATGCCTGAACCGGATCAGTCAAATCAATTCAAAACTTGCCTGTAACTTCAGCATTGATGAGGATATGGAATTTGCACTGCCTTCCTGGGTGGGCATACCCGAAATGATCAGCATCGTCAATGAATCAGATCAGCTTGGCAGGGGCAAAGGAGCAGGCGATATTTATGTCGCGAAACGTGAAACGTGAGTCGTGATTCAGGGCTTCCTGAAATATGTGTAAAATACCAGATCCTTCTGTTCCGAAAAGCTCTCGAATCCTGCATCCTGCATCTTCTCTATCATTGGAAAAGGAGGAAACGGAGTAAGTATTTCAAAAACATCCCCGGTCTCGAATAAGGACGTTACCTGCATCACCTGCTCCAGTGGATGTATGCCTGAAGCCAGCAGCTGCCTTGCATCAAGCGATTGTTTAATGTTGGCTCTATTGAGCCATCCCGGTGTTTCCATAATTTAAAATGCGTTGTTCGTTTTCAAGTTTTCGTTTTGCTGTCAGGTCTTGCGAAACTTCGAGAGTTCCCAGGTATTCCCCTTTGTCATTCCTCAGGGCAAAATATTCAATGTGGATGAATTTCCCGCCCATTTGTATCCAAAATGGCGCTGAATCGGCATGCCCGATCTTAAAGTCATTGATTATCTTGTCTACAATATGAACACTTGAAGGCGGATGGCACATCCGAACATCCCTTCCGAGTATCGCCCTGTTACGGTCGAATATCCTTTCTTTGCCCTGGGTGAAGTACTTCACTTTGTCGTTGCGGTCAACGAAAGTCAGATCCACAGGGAGGGTGTTTAAAACCGCCATCAGTTCCTCCACGCTGAATTTCCCGCTGGGCAGATTTATATTCCCTTCATCGGCCGAACGATGCTCACTGAGAATTACTCCCTCGGGTTTCCATTCTACAGTGGGGTCGTAAAGACAATAACCGATCTCATTGGTCTGTTTGTAAATCTCGTACCAGTCGGCATCAGTAAGCTTGTCCATGGTCATGGGAATCAGGATCTCCTCCTCTTTCATGATCATGTCGGTAATGGCTTTGGACGCGGGTTTCAGGTAAACGTCAATGATGAATTCCACCTGTCCGGGGTCGCTGTAGCCCGACTCAGATAAGGATTCCAGCGCTTTCTTAAGCAATGCCCTGGTTTCGTCATGTTTGCCCCACATCACTTTTGGCGGACCTGTTACCCCATACTTCTCGAGGAAAGGGAATAGCAGGTTTTCCTTGCGGCGGTAATGCTTGTCAACATCCATCAGGCTGTTGAACAATGATTTCAGCTTGTTGATGAAAGTGACCGGCCCGATGGCAGAGTAAAGTTCGGCCGACTTTTCATAAATTCCGTTCAGCTTCTTAACAACACTCTCAAGTTCCCTGTTCTCCCTTTTAAATGTATCTGCCGGATGACCGGGGGGCACGATCAGCATTCCCGAAAGGTCAATGCTCCCTTCCAGAGCCTGGGTGTGGATGTCGCATAATCTCAGGACTTCCGCCTCGGGCAAGCCTTCACCGATCAGCTCCTGCTCCACCTCAACCACATCCCCGTAAGGGACTTTCATCATAAGCTCTGTAAGGCGTTTCTTTATTTCTTCGGGAGCCCTTCCTTCATGAAGCTCAAGTATCATATGCTTGAGCAGGGCTTTTCTCTCCGAAGAATTATTAATCAATTCACTCATAATATCATCCTTTGATCATGGTAAGTATCATCTTGAACTTTTCCGTGGCATTCACGGCATGCGGAATGCCTGCTGGCATCACGATAGTATCTCCTGCAGAAAGGTTGTGAGGTGTGTTGTCAATTACGATTTCAGCTTCACCTTCAACCACCTGTACCATGGCATCAAACGGAGCCGAATGCGTGCTGAGCCTTTGTCCTTTGTCAAAAGCGAAGAGTGTGACTGTGCCCACCGGGCGGTCTATCACACGTTTACTTACAATCCCGTCAGTAGAATATTCCACGCTTTCGGGGAACCGGAACTTGGTACCGGGTTGAAAAATGTTTGTTGTCATAGTATGTCAGTTTAATTACGCTTTAATATATTATGATGCAAGATACAGGATGCAAGATGCAAGATATCCTGCATCCCGCATCCTGAATCTTTTATCCCGCATCCCGCATCCTGTATCCCCTTTTCTCCCTTATCAGGTGCGCAACGGTCAGGATCGGGTGCCTCAGAAGCATCCTGGGACCAGAAATCCGCATCACTGTCCTGATCTGCTCACGCATGAACGGTTTGTAACAATGCACCGGGCAGTCCTTGCACACGGGCTTGTCTTCGCCAAATTTACAATTGTCGATATGCTTCAGGGCATATTCTTCCAGCCGTGAACAATCCGGACAAAGCATTTTACGGCCATGAACCAACTTGCAATAAACTCTGATCATCCTGCTCAGGGTCTTCTTTTCAGTTTCAAGTTCGTACATTAAAGGGTTCAGTTAATAATGAAAAATAATTAGGTACCCGAATGCGCAAATATACAAAGATTTTTAACTGCGGATGCAAAAAAGAAAAAATATTTTTGGGTCGCTGGGTCGATGATGGGGGATGCAGGATGCAGGATGGGGGGATGCAGGATGACGGATGATTGATATCGGATTAGTTATCTGTTGCGAAGGTGCCCTGAGCTGAGCGACGCAGCCACCAATCACCAACCACCAATCACCAATCACCAACCACCAATCCCCAACCCCTAATCCCCAATCCCCAATCCCCCCCTCTCCGGCCCTCTCTGCCTCGCAATCCGCCTGACCTGCTGGAAAATCTCTTCCCGGAGCTTATCGACATGCAGTTTTTCGGTGGCTGAAATGAAAAGAGAAAAGTTTTCTCCCCGAGCCATCCATTGTTTCTTAAGCTCTTCGAGGCTGAGGTTTTTCTTCGTGACAGGTCCCAGGTCGTCAGCCTCCTTTTCCTCGAAGGTATACGCATCGATCTTGTTGAACAGCATGATCACCGGCTTGTCGGAAGCTTTGATATCGGTAAGTGTCTGCTTTACAACGTTGATCTGTTCCTCATGTCCTGGATGGCTGATGTCGGCCACATGGATCAAAACGTCGGCCTCCCTGACCTCGTCGAGGGTCGATTTGAATGATTCAATAAGTGTATGCGGAAGTTTACGGATAAAGCCTACGGTATCAGACAGCAGGAAAGGCTGGTTGTCAATCACAACCTTGCGGACAGTTGTATCGAGGGTAGCAAACAGCTTATTTTCGGCAAACACGTCCGACTTGCTGAGCAGGTTCATAATGGTTGATTTCCCCACGTTGGTATACCCGACCAGCGCCAGTCGGATCATATCCCTCCGGTGCTTTCTCTGGGTCGCTTTCTGCTTGTCGATTTCCTTGAGCTTTTCTTTGAGTAGTGAAATTCGGTAGCGAATCTCCCTGCGGTCCGTCTCAATTTCCTGTTCACCAGGGCCTCTTAAACCTATGCCTCCTCTTTGTTTTTCAAGATGCGTCCACCGTCTTGTAAGCCTTGGAAGCAGGTACTCATATTGCGCAAGTTCTACCTGTGTCTTTGCATTTGCCGTCTGGGCCCGCTTTGCGAAAATGTCGAGGATCAGGCTGCTGCGATCTATGATCCGGCACTTCAGTTCACCTTCTATGTTTCGTATCTGGCTTGATGTAAGCTCATCGTCAAACACCGCCATATCTACTTTGTGTTCCTGAACCCAGTTCCGGATCTCTTCAAGTTTTCCCCGGCCCACATAAGTCCTGGGGTCTGGATATTCAAGCTTCTGTACGAACTTCCTCAGTGCTGCGCCCCCGGCGGTATCCACCAGGAATGCCAGCTCCTCCAGGTATTCCATGGTCCTCTCCATATCCTGGAGCTTTGTGGCCACCCCCACGAGTACAGCAGTTTCGTTTACCGGACTTGTATCACGCATCAATTCTGTTTATCTTGCCGTTAAATTTTTATAAAGAAAATTAATTTTTACAATAAGCTGGATTCGATTCAGTTTAGAATAATTCTATGTGCTCACACATGCTCCTTCTCAGGAACCTGATAATTTTAATGATCTTTAGCACGCCTGGTCTCCTCGTTGCCCAGGCCCCAAATACCCTCCCTTTGATGCTGAAGGGCGATACCCTGGCATATACCATCGCCCAGTTCGAGAAGCAGTTTCTCGACAGCAACCTTCAGCTTCTGGCGCAAAAGTATAACATTACCGAGAATGAAGCCTATATAAAACAGGCAAAGATCTGGGACCAGCCGAATATGAACTTCGAGCATGTACTGTACAACCCTGAGAAGAAGACTTTCTTCGGAACCGGCGACAGCAGTGAGGCTTCGGCCCAGGTAACACAGCTCCTGATGATAGGCAGTAAGCGATCCAAGCTTGTGAGCATGGCCCGCACCAATGCCGACATAGCAAGGTACCAGTATTTCGACCTGATGCGTTCGCTGAGGGTTCAGCTCAGATCGGCTTTTTACAATTCATGGTTCCTCCTGCAGCAGGCAAAACTGTATAATACCGAGATCGCCAGGTTAAAGGAGATTGTTGGCGGATATGAGAAAATGTATCCCAAAGGACTTGTTTCACTCAAGGAAATGGTCAGGATAAAGGCCTTGCTCCTGTCGATGGAATGTGAACGGCTTGAGCTGGTTTCTCAGCTTGCCGATAACCAGAATACACTGAAAGTACTGATCAACGATAAGAGCACGTATTTCATCATGCCAGTCCCTGTGCCGGGAGCATATGAAAATTTTAACCCAGGGAAGTATTCGTTCGAGGCACTTGCCGATACGGCTTCGAAAAACCGGTATGACCTTCTGATCTATGAACAAAAGATGAAGTACGCCGAAACCGACCTGTTTTACCAAAGGCTTTCGAGTATTCCTGATCCCACCCTGATCCTGGGCTGGGATCTGAACGGATCATTTGTTCATAATTATAATTACATCGGATTGAATTTCAATATGCCTTTCTGGGACAGGAACAAAGGCAATATCATGGCCGCCAGGGCGAGGATAGCCGAAAGCCAGGCCGATTATAATAATTACAAGATCCAGATGCTGAACGATATTTCACAGGGACTCCAGAAAGTAAGTGAGATTGACAAGGTCTATAAAAGCATTAACTCCGGATTTACAGATGATTTCAGCAGGATCATACAGAAAGCAGGGGAGAGCTATATGAAAAAGGAGATCAGCCTGATTGAGTTCGTCGACCTCTATGAATCATACAAAACAGCGAGGCTGCAGATCTATCAGCTCAGCAATGACAGGATCAGCGCCATCGAGAATTTGAATTTTGTTGTTGGAACGAATATTAAATAGCGAAAAGCGAAAAGCGAAATAGTGTATAAATAAGAAAATGATGAAACGAAGGAAATACACTGTGATCTTTGTGCTGCTGATTACTGCAGCTATGATGACAGCCTGCGGAAGCGATCCGGCGGCTGACGACTCTGATAACCAGCAGGTACTTGGTGAAGTGTTCAACAAACTCATCCGCCTTGATACGGTAAAAATGGAAGAAGTAAGAAATGAGATACTCCTTACCGGCAAGATCACCTTCGATGAGAATCATATTGCCCGTATCTCACCCATGAGCGGCGGGATAATCGAATCAATGAAAGCCGAACTCGGGGATTTTGTAAAGAAAGGCCAGGTTCTGGCAACCATCCGCAGTATAGAAACAGCAGAATACTCAAACCAGTTTACCACGGCGAATTCAAACTACCAGATCGCCAAAAAAAATTCGGAACTGACAAAAGAAATGTACCAGAACGGCCTGGCTTCAGAAAAAGATTATCTTACTTCCCAGCAGGAGCTTGTCAAAGCCGAAGGAGAGCTTAACCGGATCAAAGAAATACTTTCGATCTACGGCGACGAATCGGCTAAACGGTATACGGTAAAATCGCCCATCGACGGGATTGTGGTTGAACGCAATGCAACACAGAACATGGTCTTCCGCACCGACGGACAAAGCAACCTTTTCACCATCGCCGACCTGAGGTATGTATGGGCTGTTGGGAATGTTGCCGAGTCGGATATCCCCGATGTTCAGCCCGGTTATCTCGCAAAAGTAACCACGGTAAGTTATCCCGACAAGGTTTATGACGGCAGCATATCAAGGATAATGAGTGTGATCGACTCAGCCTCTAAGGTCATGAAAGTCAGGATTGAACTAAATAACCCCGATTACCTTCTGAAACCTGAGATGTTTGCCAACATCACCGTATTTTATTCTGAAGGAGGTAAAACCATGCCAATCATCCCCTCCGAAGCCATAGTGTTCGATAAAAACAGGAATTATGTGCTGGTTTTTCACGGCAAAGGAAAGATCGAAACCCGTGAAGTCGAAGTGTATCATCCGGTGGGAGGGAAATCATATATACAGTCGGGCCTGAAACCAGGTGAAATTATTGTTTGCAGGAATGCTCTTGTCGTGTATAACGCCCTTAACAGCTAAGATGCATGAATAAGCTCATCAAACATATCCTTGCATTCTCACTCAAGAATAAATTCTTTATTCTTTTTGCCACCCTGGTCATCGTTGTCATTGGTGTGATCAGTTACAGGGCCATCCCCATCGAAGCCTTTCCCGATGTGACCAATACCCAGGTAATCATCATTACCCAATGGCCGGGACGATCAGCCGAAGAGATCGAGAAGTTTGTCACGGTTCCCATTGAGATCGCAATGAATTCGGTGCAGGGAAAATCCGATGTACGTTCCATCACTTTGTTCGGGCTTTCTGTCGTAACCGTGATCTTCGACGACGGCATCAAGGATCCGTTTGCCCGCCAGCAGGTGAACTCCCTCCTGAACGGGATCACCGTCCCCGAAGGGGTTGAGCCGGAAGTGGAACCTCCATATGGCCCTACGGGCGAGATATACCGGTACACCCTTTACAGCAAATACAGGTCGGTAAGGGAGCTCAAGACCATCCAGGACTGGGTTCTCGACCGCCAGCTGAAAGCTGTTCCAGGCATCGCCGATGTGGTAAGTTTCGGTGGCGAGGTCAAGGCCTACGAGATCAGCATCGACCCCCTGCTGCTTGAGCAATACGATATCTCCCCCCTCGATGTTTACCAGGCTGTGAACAAGAACAATGTGAACGTGGGAGGAGATATCATCGAGAAAAACAACCAGGCCTACGTAGTCCGTGGCATCGGGCTGATCACCGGCCTCAGGGATATGGAGAACATCATTGTAAAATATGTCAACGATGTGCCCATCCTGGTCAGGAATGTCGCCGTGGTAAGGGAAACCTGTCTGCCCCGCCTGGGGCAGGTGGGCCGCGACCTCTCCGATAACGTGGTTGAAGGTATTGTGGTCATGAGAAAAGGAGAGAACCCGACCAGGGTCATCAAAAATCTCAAGGAAAAAATAAACGAGATTAACACTAAAATCCTGCCTTCCGATGTCAGGATAGTACCTTTCTACGATAGGGAAAATCTAATCCATTTCACTACAGGAACCGTTACCCATAACCTGATAGAAGGCATCGTTCTGGTAACTGTGATCGTATTTCTTTTTATGGCTGACTGGCGGACGACAGTGATTGTTTCAATAATCATCCCCCTTGCTTTGCTTTTCGCCTTCATCTGCCTCAACCTGATGGGCATGTCGGCAAACCTGCTTTCCATGGGAGCAATCGACTTCGGGATCATCATCGACGGAGCGGTGGTCATGGTCGAAGGCCTCTTCGTGGTATTTGACCGCAAAGCCAAAGCCATAGGTATGCCCGCTTTCAACAAACTTGCAAAATCAGGCCTCATTCGTGAAGCAGGGACCGATATGGCCAGGGCTATTTTCTTTTCAAAGCTCATCATCATCCTGTGCCTCCTTCCTATTTTTTCTTTCGAAAAAGTCGAAGGCAAAATGTTTACCCCACTCGCCTGGACCCTGGGTTTTGCCCTGTTCGGAGCACTGATCTTCACCCTTACCCTGGTCCCCGTCCTCATCAGGCTGATGCTGAATAAAAATGTAAAGGAAAAACATAATCCCCTCGTTGAGATCATCGAGAAATGGATCATGCTGGTATTTAACCTTTCATATAAATACAAAAGGATCAGCCTTGGCATAGCGCTTTTTCTGGTCCTAAGCGGATTTGCCTCCTTCAAATTCCTTGGAACTGAATTTCTTCCACAGCTGAACGAAGGCTCAATATATGTTAGGGCAAACCTTCCGCTCAGCATCTCCCTTGACGCGGCAGTGAAACTCAGCAATCAGATGCGTGCCGTTTTCGGCAGTTTCCCCGAGGTAAAACAGGTCCTCTCACAAACCGGACGCCCCAACGACGGCACCGACCCTACAGGCTTTTACAATGCAGAATTCCATGTTGACCTGTACCCGAAAGATGAGTGGAAAAGCGGTCTGTCAAAAGAAGAACTGATGGATTCCATGCAACAGAAACTATCTGTATTTCCCGGGATTAATTTCAATTTTTCCCAGCCTATCATGGATAATGTGGAGGAAGCTGTTTCGGGTGTCAAAGGGTCCATCGCGGTAAAGATATACGGGAACGAGCTGAACATTATGGAAGACAATGCCGACACGGTGTATAAGATATTGAAAACGGTAAGGGGGATCGAAGACCTCGCGGTAATCCGCAACCTTGGCCAGCCTGAATTCCGGATCGAACTTGACGACCGAAAGCTGGCTCAGTACGGAGTTGAAACCTCCGACTGCCAGGCTGTGATCGAGATGGCAGTAGGAGGGAAGGCAGCCACCCAGTTTTACGACGGCGACCGGCGTTTTGATATCCGCATACGATACCAGGAGAAATACCGAAGGGATGAACAGCAGATCGGGAACCTGAAAGTACCGGCCATGAACGGGAAACTTGTCGCACTCAAAGAACTCGCAACAATCCGTTATGTTACAGGTCCCCTCCTGATCTTCAGGGAGCAGAACCAGAGGTTTATCGCTGTGAAATTTTCGGTGAGGGGAAGGGATATGGGAAGTACTGTCGCCGAAGCACAGCAGAAAGTCGACAGGGTGATCAGGCTGCCTAAAGGAAGCGACATCAAATGGGCAGGCGACTTCGAGAACCAGCGAAGGGCCCAGGCCAGGCTTGCCCAGGTGGTTCCTCTCAGCATCCTGCTTATATTCCTGGTCCTTTTCATGCTTTTTGGCAATGTGATCGATGCAGGACTTGTACTGACCAATGTCCCGTTCGCGATCATTGGAGGAATTGCAGCGCTCCAGTTGACAGGAGTGAATTTCAGTATATCGGCCGGTATCGGTTTTATTGCCCTCTTCGGGATATGCATTCAGAACGGGGTGCTTCTGACAATGATCATTAAGAAGAACCTCCGGGCGAAAATGCCGTATGAAAAAGCTATCAAATCGGGTGTGGAATCAAGGATACGCCCCATTGTCATGACTGCCCTCATGGCGATGTTCGGACTTCTTCCGGCGGCTATTTCAACCGGCATAGGTTCCGAAACGCAGAAACCTCTTGCCATTGTTGTTATCGGCGGATTATTGAGCGCCACTACCCTGACCCTGATTGTGTTTCCGCTGATTATTCACCTGGTTTACAGGAGGAGCCTGAAAGAGAGGTGACAAGGTAACATAGTAACATAGTAACATGGTAACATGGTAACATGGTAACATGGTAACATGGTAACATGGTAACAT
>JBAXLI010000086.1:0-16123 GCA_037134895.1 Bacteroidota bacterium | reverse complement strand
GATGATGACGATGATGGCGGTTATAGACATTTTGAATTACGAATTACGATTTACGAATTACGATTCAATTTACAATTACCTTCATTCCTTCAATCCTTCAATCCTTCAATCCTTCATTCCTTCATTCCTTCATTCCTTCATTCCTTCATTCCTTCATTCCTTCATCCTTCTTCAGCCTGCTATGCTTGCGTGAGTAAAAGATATAAATAACCATTCCTATGGCAAGCCACACCAGGAAGCGCATCCAGTTCGTGAAGCCCAGGTGGGCCATGAGAAAGAGGCTTGAAAGGAGACCCAGGATCGGGATCAGCGATAATTTTTTAATAATTCCAAGAACAGTGAGTGTAACTGCTGCCAGGATGAAGAGGAATAAAGGCAGATCTTCCCTGTCGAAGTCGAAGCGGGACAGCCTGCCTAGTTCATTCAGTTCAGGAGGGTTCCAATAGTAAAGCACAATAGCGATTCCAATCCAGACCAGGGGAAGCGCATACCGGGAGCTGATATAGGGGACGTGGAAGCCGCGGGACTCGGGAGGCTTGACCCGGGAGTCGTGGCCTGGGTTGTCAGATGCGGGATGCGGGATGCGGGATGTTGGATGACCTGCATCCTGCATCTTGTATCCTGCATCCTGCATCTTGTATCCTGCATCTTGCATCCTGCATCCTGCATCCCGCATCTTGTATCCCGTACCCTTTATCCCCCTGGGATTCAGCATCAGCACTCCCCCGCTGACGAGAACAAACGCGAACAGAGTGCCGATACTGGTGAGGTCAGTTACTTCAGTGAAATTCATGAAGAGCGAAGGAACGGCAACAAGTATTCCGGCGACAACTGTCGAAAATGCGGGAGTGCGGAATTTCGGGTGTATCCTTGAAAAGGCTTTTGGAAGGAGTCCGTCACGGCTCATGCTCATCCAGATTCGCGGCTGCCCAACCTGGAAAACGAGGATTACGCTGGCCATGGCTATAACGGCTGCAAGGGCGACAAACCCGGCAAAACGAGACATATGGATTCGTTCAAAGACGAAAGCCAGGGGGTCTCCCACCCCAAGTTCTGAATAGCTGACCATACCTGTAAGCACCAGGCTTATCAGCACATATAAAACCGTTGTGATTATCAAAGAGGCGATGATGGCCCGGGGCAGATCCCTTCGTGTATTCCTGCATTCCTCGGCGGTGGTTGAGATGGCATCGAATCCGATGTAGGCGAAAAACACACCTGATACACCTTTAAACACACCTGTAAGTCCGTGAGGTGCGAATGGAGTCCAGTTCTTTGGATTAATATAAAACGATCCAACTCCAATAATCAGCATCAGCACCCCTACTTTCAGCAGTACCATGGCATTCCCCACGACTTTTGTTTCATAAATCCCCACATACACAAGCATGGATATAAGCGCAACAATGGAGAAGGCCGGGATATTTGCGATAATATGCAATCCGCCCACAACCGGAGAATGCATCCAGGCCAGGTAGCATTTCTGGATAGCCGGGGTCAGCTGTTCAAAGCTACTGCCATGGGCCATGGTGGCCGCTGCATCGTAATATCCCCTGAGGGCAGTAACATAATCGGTCGAAATGTATTCGGGGATATGCAGCCCCATCCCGCTCATCAGTCCGCAGAAATAATCAGACCATGAAATTGCAACTGCAATGTTGCCGATGGCATATTCAATGATCAGATCCCAGCCGATGATCCATGCAAACAGTTCCCCAAAGCTTGCGTAGGCGTACGTATACGCACTTCCGCTGAGAGGGATCACCGATGCAAACTCAGCGTAACACAGGGCAGAAAATCCGCAGGCCACAGCAGTGAAAATAAACAAAAGTGCAACTGCGGGCCCCCCGGAAGCAGCCGCGCTTCCAATGGTAGCGAAGATCCCCGACCCAACGATGGCGGCAATGCCTAAAGCTGTGAGATCAAATACTGTAAGGCTGCGCCTCAGTCCGCCTGAAGCACGCTCATATCCATCAGCATCGCTGAGGATCAGACCAATCGGTTTCTTACGGAAAAGGCTGGAAAATGACAAATTAATTTTTGGTTAAAAGTATAAAGATTTTCAATGTAATGAAGGGCGGATGGGCAGTTTCTCAGGAGCCTGCGATCAAAATACGTACCTTTGGCACTTATTTCAGTCAGAATGAAAATTACAGTTTTTGGTGCAAGCGGCAGGACCGGATTATTACTTGTTTTCCAGGCCCTGAACCAGGGCCATGAAGTCACGGCATATGCGCGAAACGCCCGTAAAATCACTATTACCCATAAAAACATCAGGGTTATCGAAGGCGAACTTGATGATTATACAAAAATCAGGGAGGCTGTTACCGGCCAGGACGTCGTGATGTGCACACTGGGTATCGACAAGAACAAACCATCCACGGTGCTTTCCGATGCCACTCAACTTATCCTCCGGGCCATGGAAGAAAGCGGGGTTTCAAGGTTCATCTGCATGTCATCGGCCGGTGTGCTTGGCAATGACGGCGGGTTCTGGTTCGGAAGGATCATCATGCCTCTCTTTCTGAAACATGTTTTTAATGATAAAAAGAGGCAAATCGAAGTGATCAAACATAGCAGTGTGATCTGGGTTATCATCAGGCCTGTAGGCCTGACCGACTCGCCCAAAACAGGAAGGTATGCAATTAACGAAGGCCTTCCCACATCGAAATCAATACCCCGGGCAGATGTTGCAGATTTCATGCTTAAGCTCATGAGCGATAAAAAATACGATTTCAAACTTCCTGCTATTTCCAGCACATAAGCATACAAAGGATGGGGCCAAGGTTCAGGAAACAAACAATCCTGTTTTTTATACTGTTGGTATTTCTATTCCAGGGCGTCTGTCTTTTCGGGCAGGACAAACCATGGGCCAACCCGGCACCAATGAAGCCTGCATCCCAGGCCTTCTTCACAGCTCCTGACACGGTTTGTATGAATATGCCGGTCAATGTAGTTAACGGTTCAACGGCCACTACCTATTCATGGACGTTTGCCACGGCAAACACTTACACCCCTCCTGAAGGACAAAATTTTTTCAACTCGGGCAACAGGATGAAACGCCCGAAATTCATCACCATTGTGAATGACAGCGGATTGTATTTTACGTTTGTTACCAGCGCGGGAAACCGTTCAATCATCATGATAAAGAACGGCAGTTCGCTGATGAACCCTCCGATTTCGACTGTACCTATATTCTACCTTGGAATTTTATCAGATAAAATGAGAGGCATACAGATCAGGCTCGATACCTTGAAAAAATTATGGGTGGGCTTCTTTACCAGTGGAAATTCCCTGACAAGGATGGTGTTTCAGAACGGGCTTTCAAAATCCCCGAGTATTATGGATATTCCTTTCCCTGGTGTTTCAGCCAGTTCGGGACTTATCATTGCAAAAGAAGGAAATCAGTGGATAGGATTTGCCGTGGATTCGGTGAGCAACACCATTTCAAGGCTCAGGTTTGATACTACCCTTCTCAAGCTTCCCGCAGTCGACGCATTAGGAAATATCGGTAATCTTAATGGCCCTACCGGGATCTGCCATGTAAAGCAAAACGGGGAGAATTACCTGTTCATATGCAATTCCGAAAATAACACATTAAGCAGGATAGACTTCAATGGATCACTCCTTTCAACCCCTACCGGAGTAAACCTGGGAAATATCAGCGGTATCCTTGATCATAATGTCGGGATAAGCATCCTGGCCGACTGCCAGCATGTCAACGGAATTGTCTGTAACTGGTCCACGGCCCCCAGATCTCTGGTTCAGCTTAACTTTGCCGGCGGCATCAAAGGAACCATCACTGCGACACTACTTGATACAACAGGAACTCCTTACAGGCCTTACGGGGTTTCGGAACTGATAAGGATTGCCGATACCGTGTTCGCTTTTTATGTCAACGAAGGCAATTCCACGCTTTCACAGCTGAATTTCCCCCCCGGCAATGCTGCTGTCCCTCCCTCATCCACCCTCCAGCAACCTGGTCCTGTTATTTATACCGATTCGGGGGATTATAATATCATATTGCGGACTGACCTTGGATTGCCCGGGGCAGGCAGTTATTGCAAACCGATTCATGTTTTACCCGAACTCACTGTAAGCCTGGGCGGGGACCGTACGATCTGCCAGGGAGTTAGCGCACGCCTGGATGCCGGACCCGGATACTATTCGTATTTATGGTCAACGGGGGACACCACTTCGTTTATACTGGCGGCTGATTCCATGAAATACTGGGTGAGGGTGAACAACAAATACGGCTGTATTGCTTCCGACACAGTGTTCGTTCACAGGACCCCGGCCCCGAAATATGCCGTTGATACCACCATTTGTTACGGGCAGAAGTATTATGCAGGTGGCAAATACCAGACTCAAAGCGGCCATTACTCCGATACCCTGAGTTCTCCGGCCGGTTGTGACAGTATTTTATTTACCAGCCTGAACGTTAAGCCAAAGATCGATGTGAACCTTGGGCCTGATACGGTTTTATGCCAGGGAGATTCCTATGTTCTTGATGCCACGACGCCCGGAGCAACGGCATATCTCTGGCAGGATGGCAGTGTGATCCCTAAATACATGGTAACTTCACCGGGAGTTTACTGGGTTCATGTGACTGTAAATGATTGTATTGCAGGAGATACTGTAAACATAGGGGCCTGTCCGTACCGCCTGACCTTTCCAAATGCCTTCAGCCCCAATGCCGACGGCATAAACGATACATTTCAGCCTGTCGGAGTGAGCATACTTTCATTTCATATGGAAATCTACGACCGTTGGGGAGTATTGGTTTATACAACTGACGATATAAGCCAGGGATGGAACGGTTCGCATAACAATAAAAACTGCGAGGCAGGGGTATTTATTTATGATGTCACCTTTGAATCCATGGGGGAACCCGGGACGAAATTAAAAGATAAAGGCACTTTCACTTTAATCCGTTAGTTATGAGATCAGTATTCTTATTTCATTGGGCTCCGAGAGTCCTCGGTATTCTGGCCATACTATTTGTAAGTATGTTTTCGCTTGATGTATTCCAGGCCGGAATGCCTCTGAAGGATATAATCCTGGGCTGGCTGATGCATATGATCCCTTCGTTCGTTCTTATCATCGTCCTGATCATAGCCTGGAAATGGGAGAAAATCGGCGGTATTATTTTCCTTTCGATCGGACTGGCATTTTCCCCGTTTATCTTCTGGGGCAATTATGTTAACAATCATTCGATCTGGATAAGCCTTGTGATCATCCTGACTATTACGTTCCCTTTTGTTGTAATCGGGTTCCTTTTCCTGATGAGCGATCATACAAAACGGCAGGCCAGGGAGATGCTAGAGAGGTTGGAGAAGAAGGAATAAGTGATGCAGGATGCAGGATGCAGGATGCGGGATGCGGGATGCAGGATGCATCCTGGATCTAACTCAAAGCTGACATCATCGTTATGACAGCCTTCGCGATCCCTTCGGCATCGTAACCACATTCATGGTGAAGTTCTTCGTTCTTTCCCTGTTCGATGAATTTGTCGGGGACACCAAGGCGTTTTAGTTTTGCTTCGTAAGCATGATCGCTCATGAATTCGAGGATGGAGCTCCCAAAGCCGCCTACGACCGTTCCATCCTCAACCGTGACGATCCGTTTGAACTGTTTAAAGATCTCGTTGAGCATATCTTCATCGAGAGGTTTCACGAAGGGAAAATGGTAGTGAGCAGGTTGTAAACCCGATTCCTTCATCCGTAGACAGGCTTCAATAACAAAATTCCCGGGATGGCCTGTACTTAGAATGGCAACATCACGGCCTTCGCTGATTTTGATTGCTTTTCCAACGGTCATTTCCCTGAACGGAGTTTTCCACTGGGGCATCACTCCCCTGCCTTTGGGATACCTGATGGCAAATGGGCCTTTGCAAGGCAGCTGTGCGGTAAACATGAGATTACGCAACTCCTCTTCATTCAGGGGAGCGGCAATGGTCATATTAGGGATGCAGCGCAGATAGGTCAGATCATAAGCACCATGATGCGTGGCCCCGTCCTCGCCTACAAGTCCGCCCCGGTCAAGGCAGAACACCACATTCAGCTTTTGAAGGGCAACATCGTGAATGATCTGGTCGTAGGCTCTCTGCAGGAAGGTGGAATATATATTGCAGAACGGGATCATGCCCGAAGAAGCAAGGCCGGCGCTGAATGTGACGGCATGCTGCTCGGCAATCCCGACATCGAAAGTTCTTTCAGGCATCTTGGTCATCATCATATTGAGGGAGCAGCCAGTGGCCATGGCCGGGGTGATCCCGACAATAAGGGGATTCTTTTCGGCAAGTTCGATAATGCTGCGTCCAAACACAGTCTGGTATTTAGGAGCCAGCCCATGGCATTTATCCTCTTTGATCTGTCCTGTCTCTTTGTCAAAAACTCCGGGGGCATGAAAAACAGTCTGGTCTTTTTCGGCCTTTTCATAGCCTTTTCCTTTGACCGTGTGAACGTGTAGCAGTTTGGGTCCCTTGATGTCTTTGATGTCGCTAAGTACATTCACAAGACGAATGATATCGTTGCCATCGACCAGGCCGAAATACCTGAAGTTGAAGGCTTCAAAAAGTCCGCTGGGCTTGAGGAGAGTGCCTTTCAGGGCATTCCCGAGCTGTTTGACGATCGCCCTGGAATTCTTTCCGTACTTCGTGCCGCCGCCCATCAGCAGCCAAATGCTGTCGCGGACCTTGTTATAGGTTTTCGACGTCACGATATCCGCCAGGTAATCCTTAATGGCACCCACGTTTTTATCGATTGCAATCTGGTTATCATTTAGGATGACCAGGAGGTTTGCATTCGACACACCTGCATTATTGAGGGCCTCCATGGCCATGCCGCCGGTCATTGCCCCGTCGCCGATAACAGCAACATGATGGCGGTCGGTTTCGCCTTTCAGTTTAGAGGCAACACCCATGCCAAGAGCCGCGGAAATGCTGGTTGAGGAATGCCCTGTTCCGAAAGCATCGAATTCGCTTTCGGCCATCTTGGGAAAGCCGCTGATACCGTGAAAACTGCGGAGTGTGTGGAAGGATTCCCTTCGGCCTGTGAGAATTTTATGTGCATATGCCTGGTGGCCAACGTCCCAGATCACTTTATCATTGGGCGTGTCAAACACATAATGCACCGCAACCGAGAGTTCAACAGCGCCAAGGCTTGCTCCCAGGTGGCCCGGGTTTATCGAAATCACATCGATAATAAACTGCCTGATTTCGGCGCAAAGCTGGGGCAGCTGATCGATCCTGAGTTTCCTCAGATCGTCGGGGTTGTTGATATGCGCCAGGAGCGGACCGATTGCGGGGGTCATAGGGTATTGAAATTGCGGTGCAAAGGTATGGAAAAAGAACGTGATGAGGAACGTGATGAAGGACGTAAGGAAGATCGTGATGAAGATCGTGATGAAGATCGTGAAGAAGATCGGTTTTCATCACGTTTTACCCTCACGTTTTACCCTCACGTTTTACCTTCACGTTTTACCCTCACGTTTTTCTTAACGTCTTACCGTCACGTTCTAAATCAGTCCCAGTTCCACCTTGGCTTCTTCGCTCAGGTTTGCAATATCCCAGGGAGGCTCGAAGGTGAGTTCAACCTTCACAGTCCCCACTCCTTCAATTCTTGATACCTCCTCCTTTACAATTCCCGGCATGTCTTCTGCAATCGGACAATTAGGCGTGGTAAGGGTCATAAGGATGGACACATTGAACTGATCATCCACCGACAGGTTATAGATAAGTCCCAGATCGTAGATGTTGATAGGGATCTCCGGGTCGAACACTCTCCTCAGAGCATCAATAACGGATTGTTCAAAGGGGTTGTATGGTATGTTGGCAGAGGTTTCCATGGCATTCCGGTTTTAACAGGCAAAGTTACTCAAAATCAGGCACGGCATTCACGCGAAAGCCCCATATGTGGCTGGATCCTGCTGAATATTACGACTTCATTTTGAACACCACGGCATACATTTTCATCTGTTTGACCATGGAAACGAGGCCGTTGGAACGCGTGGGCGAAAGATGTTCTTTTAA
The DNA here is from genome assembly GCA_037134895.1 of Bacteroidota bacterium. Lineage (GTDB taxonomy): Bacteria > Bacteroidota > Bacteroidia > Bacteroidales > FEN-979 > CAIRDP01. The sequence goes on along the minus strand of JBAXLI010000086.1, from coordinate 8,094 downwards.
ACCGATTCGATCAATAAAATTAAGGTCTGCGGACTGTATTGCGTCGGGAGTCTGTCCTGAAAGCACCTGCACCAGCATGCTTACAATGCCTTTCGTGATGATGGCGTCGCTGTCGGCCGTGAAATACACTTTGCCGTCGCGGTATTCGGCGTTAAGCCATACCTTGCTCTGGCAGCCGGAAATGATATACTGATCGGTCTTGTATTTCGGATCTATGGGCGGAAGAGATTTTCCCATATCGAGAATAAGGTCGTATTTGTCAAGCCAGTCGTCAAACGCTGCAAACTCATTTACCAGCTGATCTTCAATTTCCTGTATAGTCATAATATTCAAAATTCGAGTATTCATTTCTTCACATTCAAAATTCTTAATTCGATTATTCGATTATTCCTTATCCTCCAAACATCTTCTTTACCCTGCTCACCGCCTCAGCCAGCCGATCGATCTCATCCGCAGTATTATAAAAAGCAAACGAAGCGCGCACGGTACCGGGTATTCCAAAATGATCGATCAGGGGTTGGGCGCAGTGATGGCCGGTTCGCACAGCAATACCCAATTTATCAATTATAGTGCCGGCGTCAAAAGGATGAATTTCACCAATTAAAAACGAAACCAGGCTGGCTTTTTCGCGTGCAGTCCCGAAAAACCGTATGCCTCCTGTCTCAGAGAGCCTTTCAACAGCATGTTTCAGCAGCGTATCCTCATAGGCAGCAATCTCATCCATCCCAATATTTTTCAGGTACCTCACAGCCGCCCACAGTCCCATCACACCTTCAACATTGGGTGTACCGGCTTCAAATTTGAACGGAAGCTCATTAAAGGTCGTCCTTTCGATCGTTACATCCTTCACCATCTCGCCTCCGCTCTGGTAAGGAGGAAGCTCTTCGAGCCACTTTTCCTTGCCGTAAAGGACGCCTATCCCCATTGGACCGTACATCTTATGGCCTGAAAAACAATAAAAATCACAGTCCAGGTCGTTTACGTCGACCTTCGCGTGTGCAACACCCTGTGCGCCGTCGACCAGAACGGGGATGCCTTTCGCATGCGCAATGGCAACGATCTCTTTGATCGGATTTATCGTTCCCAGCACATTCGAAACATGAGTCACCGCAATGATCTTTGTTCTTTCACTGATCAGTGACTGCAGATGAACAAGATCAAGTTCCCCGTCGGGAAGGATGTTTGCGACCCTCAAACTCGCACCCTTTTCTTTGCAGATCAGTTGCCATGGTACGAAATTCGAATGATGCTCCATGATGGTGGTGATGATCTCGTCGCCAGGCTTCAGAAATTTTTTCCCGAATGAAGAAGCAACCAGGTTCAGGGATTCAGAAGCTCCTTTTGTAAACACTATTTCATGCGTCGAAGGGGCATTGATGAATTCCCTGATCTCCTTGCGCGCTTCTTCAAAAGCTTCGGTGGCCTTTACACTCAGGTAGTGTACACCGCGGTGAATATTGCAGTTGTCATGCTCGTAATAATCACTGATTGCCCTGATAACCTCAATGGGTTTCTGGGTTGTGGCTGCATTGTCAAAATAGATCAGCGGCCGCCTGTAAATTGTTTGCGACAGTATGGGGAAGTGGGAGCGGATTTCGGAGATGTTGAAAGACATAATCAAAATTATAAAATGAATATCGAATGTCGAATATCGAATATCGAATATCGAATTAAATTTGACAACTATGTATCATTCGTACATCGTAAATCGTAAATCGCACATCGTACATATTTTATATTTTGGTCAAGTCTATCACAAACTCCACCGGTTGCTCGGGCGTGTTGCAGTGAAGCACACAGGCCTCGCATATCTGCAGCTCTCCCTGGAGGCGTTTCTTCACCATATCCTCGATCCTGAACCTTAGCGGGTCAATGCCGATCTTACCAATCACCTCATCCGCATACGCATACATTAACAACATCCTGGCGCTGTCTTCGCCTATCCCGCGCTGTCTCAGATAATACATGGCTTCCTGGTCAAGCTGCCCGGTGGTCGAGCCATGCGAACATTTCACATCATCGTTGTAGATCTCCAGGAAAGGCTTGGAATTCACTTTCGCGGTTTCAGTAAGCAGAATATTCCTGTTAGTCTGATATGCATTGGTGCGAACAGCATTCCTCTGCACCAGAACATGACCGTTGAACACCCCGCTTGAATGTTCATCAAGAATTCCTTTGAACAGCTCACCGCTTGTACAGTCAGGGCAGGCATGGTCAACGAAAACCCGGTTATCAATATGCTGCTTTCGGTCCATCAGGTAAATGCCATAAATATTGGCGTTTCCAAAGGGACCATTGAACCTGAGCCTGATATTGTTCCTTAGCAGTCCGCCATTTAAAGAAATATAATGAGACTCAAGCCTGGCTGAAGCCTCCATCTGGAAATACACGGAACTGATCAGGGTGGAACTGTTGTTCAGGTTTTGTAGCTTGTAATGGTCAAGAACGGCATGTTCATCGAGATGTATCTCGGTGACCACATTTGAAAACGATGGCTGCTGATTGTATGAGTCATCGCAGTGGACGAGTGATAGCCTGCTGTTCTTACCAAGCACCACAAGGTTCCTCGACTGCAGGAAAAGGTTTTTATCATCATGGATCACATTGATGATCTGCACCGGTTTAGGGCTTTTCACGTTATCGGGAATGTAAATAAACACCCCGTCCTGGAAGAAGGCCGTGTTTAAAGACGTGAAGGAATCCGTGAAGGAGTTCGTCACGGGGTTCGTCACGGAGTTCTTGACAGAGTAAGGCTGGGGGTTGGTGTATTTGCCCAGATGGGCTTCGATGAGTTTCGGGTATTTCTTCATTGCACTGGCCAGGCTCCCCATGATGATCCCGTTCCCGAGTTCCATCAACGGCACGTCTTTCGAAACATACCAGCCGTTAAGCTGGCCCATGATAGCCGTATCGAGATGCGGGATATTGCAGCGGAAAACCTTCTGAACATCCACTCCCTCCTCGGGTTTCATCACCACATCGTATTCCTTTGCAAAGCTTTCCTTTAAATCGGTATTCTTCCAGGATTCAAGCTTTGCGGTTGGAAATCCTGATTCTTCAAAACTGCGGATGGCCGCGTCGCGCAAAGCCGACAGTGACGGATAATCCCCAACCGATATCGCAGCCCTGTGATCCCGGTACAGGTCCAGCATCAGCTCCCTTGTAATAACTTGTTTTAACTCGCTTTGCATCTTGTATCCTGCATCTTGCATCTTGTATCCTGCATCTTGCATCTTTTACCCTGTTACCCTGTTACTTTGTTACCCTGTTACCCTGTTACCTTGTTACCCTGTTACCTTGTTACCCTGTTACCTTGTCACCCTGTTACTCCTCCTGCTCCTTCCTGATCCAGTCATATCCTTTTTCTTCGAGTTCCAGGGCGAGTTCTTTTGTGCCCGATTTTACAATCCTGCCCTCAAACAGAACATGCACGAAGTCCGGGACTATATAATCAAGAAGCCTCTGGTAATGCGTGATCACCATAAAAGCATTCTCTTTTGTCCGGAGCTTGTTCACTCCATTTGCAACCACCCGGAGAGCATCAATATCGAGGCCCGAATCGGTTTCGTCGAGGATCGCAAGCTGAGGTTCAAGCATAGCCATCTGGAAGATCTCGTTCTTCTTTTTTTCACCACCCGAAAAACCTTCGTTGACCGAACGGTTGGCAAGGTTGGAAGTCAGTTCAACGAGTTTTTTCTTCTCTTCCATGAGCTTCAGGAACGCACCTCCTCCCAGGGGATCCAGGCCTTTGTATTTCCTTATCTCGTTCACGGCGGTACGCATAAAATTGGTGATACTCACACCGGGGATCTCAACAGGATACTGGAAACCCAGGAAGATCCCTTCCCTGGCCCTTTCCTCCACCGGGAGCTTCAGCAGGTTCTTTCCTTTATAAATGACTTCCCCTGAAGTAACATCGAACACTTCCCTGCCGGCGATTACAGAAGCCAGGGTGCTTTTCCCTGTCCCGTTCGGACCCATGATGGCATGAACTTCTCCCTTGTTAATCTCAAGGTTGATCCCCTTTAAAATCTCCTTCCCGTTTATTGACGCGTGAAGGTTTTTGATGCTTAGTAACATTGGTGGTTGGTTGTTGGTTGTTGGTGATTGGTGGTTGGTTGTTGGTGATTGTCATCCTGCATCCTGCATCTTGCATCTTGCATCCTGCATCTTGCATCCTGCATCTTGCATCCTGCATCCTGCATCCTGCATCCATTTTCTATCCGACGCTCCCTTCCAGACTAATGGACAGCAGCTTCTGCGCTTCGACGGCAAACTCCATGGGAAGCTGTTTCAGCACTTCCTTTGCATAGCCGTTCACGATGAGCCCGATGGCGCTTTCGGCATTCATCCCTCTTTGTTGACAGTAAAACAACTGGTCCTCGCTGATCTTCGAAGTCGTCGCCTCATGCTCGACTATGCTCGATTTGTTCTCAACCTGTATGTAAGGCCAGGTATGCGCCCCGCAGGAAGCCCCTAGCAAGAGGGAGTCACATTGACTGTAATTTCTTGAATTTGCTGCATTCTTTGATATGCGGACCAATCCGCGGTAAGAATTATTGCTCCTGCCTGCGGATATCCCTTTGGAGATGATCGTACTTTTCGTATTCTTCCCGAGATGCATCATCTTGGTGCCTGTATCGGCCTGCTGATGGTTGTTGGTAACGGCAACCGAATAAAACTCTCCCACGCTGTTATCGCCCATAAGTATGCATGATGGATATTTCCAGGTTACTGCCGAACCGGTTTCGACCTGTGTCCAGGATATCTTGGAGTTGTTTCCCTTGCAGATACCCCGCTTGGTAACGAAATTGTAGATCCCGCCTTTCCCGCTTTTATCGCCAGGGTACCAGTTCTGCACAGTGGAATATTTCACACTGGCATCTTTCATGGCAACGATCTCTACAACAGCAGCGTGCAGCTGGTTCTCGTCCCGCTGGGGAGCTGTGCATCCTTCCATATAACTCACATATGCGCCTTCATCGGCAACGATCAGGGTTCTTTCAAACTGGCCGGTATTGGCGGCATTGATCCTGAAGTAGGTTGATAATTCAACCGGACAGCGCACTCCTTTTGGTATGTAGCAAAACGATCCGTCGCTAAAGACCGCCGAATTCAGGGAAGCATAGTAATTGTCGGTATAAGGCACCACCGAACCAAGGTATTGCCTGACCAGGTCGGGATGGTTCTGGACTGCATCGCTCATCGAACAAAAAATAATCCCATGCTTTGCCAGAGTCTCCGAGAAAGTAGTCTTTACTGAAACACTGTCGATGACAGCATCTACAGCAACGCCTGCAAGTTTTTTCTGCTCTTCAAGCGAAATACCCAGCTTGTTGAACGTTGCAAGCAGCTCAGGATCAACCTGGTCAAGGCTTTCGTATTCCTGCTTTTTCTTGGGGGCTGCATAAAAATAAATGGACTGGAGATCGATGGGTGGGATTTCAAGATGTGCCCAGGTTGGCAGCTTCATCGTGAGCCAATGCCTGAACGCCTTCAAACGGTATTCAAGCATGAATGCAGGTTCGTTTTTCCTCAGGGAAATAAAACGAACCGTATCTTCACTCAATCCCTTAGGAGCGTACTCGGTTTCAATGTCGGTTACGAAGCCATACTTGTAATCACTTTGAGTGACTTCATCTATGATGTTATTCGGATCGGATTCCATGACAGCAAATTGCTATGCAAATATAAACGATTTCGGTATTCAAGTACCTGTTTGGTCACGGAGAATGATATTTTTTTCATAATTTTGTGCGGATATCTGGATGCAAGATGCAAGATGCGGGATGCGGGATGCGGGATGCGGGATGCGGGATGCAGGATGCAGGATGCAGGATGCGGGATGCAGGATAACTGGGTTACTGGGTTACTGGATCACTGGATCACCGGGTGAAAAAACTCGACATTCTACATTAAATATTCAATATTCAATATTCAATATTCAAAATTCGACATTCAACATTCAATCCTTCAATCCTTCAATCCTTCAATCCTTCAATCCTTCAATCCCAAACCCCTATGTCCGACCCAACACAAAACGATTCTCCCACGAACCTTACTCCGCTCTCAGCCCTGGGCGAATTCGGCCTGATCGACCACCTCACTTCAGGAATCGAACTTTACCATAAAGAGACTGTCAAAGGTGTTGGTGACGACGCCGCGGTAATCGATGCCGGCGACAAGCTGATGCTGGTCTCGACCGACCTCCTGGTCGAAGGTATTCATTTCGATATGGTGTACACCCCCCTGAAGCATCTAGGTTATAAGGCTGCAGTGGTCAATATCTCAGACATTGCCGCTATGAACGGAATTCCAAAGCAGATGACGGTTTCACTGGCAGTATCCAGCAAGTTCCCTGTCGAAGCCCTTGAGGAGCTGTATTCCGGCATCAGGCTTGCCTGCGAACGCTATAAGGTTGATCTTGTCGGAGGCGACACATCATCCAGCAACAAAGGCCTGTTCATTTCGGTGACCATCATTGGAGAAGCCCAAAAGGACGAGGTTGTTTACCGCAGCGGGGCCGGATCCAATGACCTGATATGCGTGACAGGCGACCTTGGCAGCGCATACATGGGCCTGCTGCTTCTCGAACGTGAGAAAACCGTGTTCAGGGCGAACCCGAACATGCAGCCGGAACTCGATGGTTTTGACTACCAGGTTGGCCGCCAGCTAAAGCCTGAAGCCCGCACAGACCTCAGGGAAACCCTTTTAAAACTGGGTATCAAGCCCACTTCAATGATCGATATTTCAGACGGACTGGCGTCTGAATCCCTTCACCTCTGTAAGCAATCGGGCACAGGATGCAGGCTGTATGAAGCAAAGATCCCCATCAATCCGCAGACAAAGGAACTGGCTATGGAATTCAAGCTCATTCCTTCGGTAGCCGCGCTTTCGGGTGGGGAGGATTACGAGATCCTGTTTACCATTGCCCAAAGCGATTACGAGAAAATCAAAGATGCTGAAGGGATCAGCGTTATAGGGCATATGACCGATGCTTCAGAAGGCAAAGCCATGATCACTCCCGATGGCAAACAGGTTGTACTTACAGCCCAGGGATGGGACGGGTTTACAGCTTAGATTCCCTGCGGGGGATCGCCGCCCTCACCGTCCTTACCGGACATGTTGAACTCATCAAATCAGAACTGGGCCTCAAGAATGTTTCGGCAATCCCGTTCTTCGATCTTGCGGGCCACAATGGTGTACTCCTGTTCTTTGTCATCAGCGGGTATATCATCACCCGCCTCCTCCTCAAAGAAAAACTGAACACCGGAAACATCAACATCCGCAGGTTTTATATGCGCAGAATACTCAGGATATGGCCGTTGTATTTCTTCCTGCTTCTTTCCACTATGCTGGTTTACAGTTACACTCCCTCACTTACCACGGGCATTCTGTGTTTCACTATCCTTGCAAACGTAGCACACGCACTTGGACAGGGCTGGCTCGTTAGTCCGCAGATCTGGTCAATCGGGGCCGAAGAACAGTTTTACCTTTTCTGGCCGTCTCTTGTGAAATACCTCAGGCCCTTCATCGGCATTGTTTTGGCAGTGATCATCATAGGGTATACCGCCTTGCCACACGCATTACGGTTTTTGCTTGATGTCTGCGGATGGGCAAACCCCTTAAACCTGCGGTTCATTGACGTGTTTTTTTACGGGACAAAATTCAATCTGCTGGCCATGGGCGGGCTCCTTGCCTGGTGCCAGCATAAGAATTTTACTTTCCTGAAATGGTTTTACAAAAGCCGGTTCTCACTCGTCCTCATTATCCTCCCTTTCGCTTTATGGTTCAGCGGATGGCATCCCCCACTGTTTGCCGATGTGATCCTTGGCCTGCTGTTCACCATGATGCTGGCCAACGTAACCGTGAACCATTACCTGGTCTTCAACAACAAGATCCTCAATTACCTCGGGAAGATCTCATACGGTATCTACATGTATCATTGGGTAGTCATTATGTTCATTGCCACCACCCTATCCGCATATATCAAAATAAATTACCCTCCCTGGAATATTATTTTATATGCTCTTTCGCTGTCAAGTACCCTTCTACTCTCAGCTGTTTCCTACCACACCCTCGAATCGTATTTCC
>JBAXLI010000085.1:0-16310 GCA_037134895.1 Bacteroidota bacterium | reverse complement strand
TTATTTTACCAACCCCTCTTACTTGATTTTATCCGTAAACTCTTCAACGAAAACAATCAAGGCAGGGTCAGTGAAATAATAACCCAGATTAAAAGTGTTGTTCAACACTATCTTACCGGTCTTCTGATTGAGGGTGTCATGGTCGCAGCGTTAAATGCCACTGCTCTTCTGGTCCTTGGAATTGAATATGCTGTCCTTCTTGGTATTATTGGCGCCTTGCTGAATGTAATCCCATACATTGGAGGATTAGTGGCTGTTGCGATGCCAATGATGATTGCATTGGTGACCAAGTCCTCGGTATGGTACGCATTTTACGTGCTCGCTGCGTATTATTGCATTCAACTGTTCGATAATAACTTTATTGTCCCAAAGATCGTCGCTTCCAAAGTGAAGATCAACGCATTGTTCTCTATAATCGTAGTGCTTGCAGGGAATGCATTATGGGGAATACCCGGAATGTTTCTCTCTTTACCTCTCCTTGCAATTATAAAAGTCATATTCGACCATATAGAACCTTTAAAACCCTGGGGTTTCTTATTAGGGGATACCATGGAGATGAGATGAAAATAAAAAGCCTGATAAAAAATAAAAAATATGGCAATTAAGAAAAATTTGGATCCGTTAATTATTGCCCGCCAGGAACTTACAATTCAAAAGGCAGAGAATAAAAAACTCGCAGCCGAGCTGGTCATTGCCCGCAAAGAACTTGCGTTTCAAAAAGAAGAGAGAGGAAAACGGGCTGAAGAATTAGGCATTGCCAACATAGAACTTGCCTTTCAGGACGAAGAGAAAGGGAAACGGGCTGCAGAGTTAGGCATCGCAAATATAGAACTTGCCTTTCAGGACAAAGAGAAAGGAAAACGGGCAGCAGAGTTAATCATCGCCAATAAAGAACTAGTCTTTCAAAACGATGAGAAAGAAAAACGGGCAGCAGAGTTAAGGATTGCCAATTATGCACGCAGTCTTATCGAAGCAAGTCGCGATCCGCTATTTACAATAAGTCCTTCCGGAAAAATTACCGATATGAACAATGCATCGGTAAATATCACAGGTATTTCCCGTAAAAAACTTACAGGGACCGACTTCTTTGATTATTTTACCGATCCGCAAAAAGCACGTGAAGTCTACCGCGAAGTATTCGCAAAAGGCTTTGTCGTAGATTATCCGCTTACTATAAAAGATCATAAGCTTACCGATGTATTATTAAATGGTTCCGTTTATAAAGATGATAGGGGAAATGTGCGTGGCGTTGTTGTTGTGGCCAGAGATATTACCGACCAAAAAAGAATTGCAACCGAATTGACAGAAGCGATTGTATTTGCCGAACTGGCAACAGGGCTTGCTGAAGAAGCAAAAATAAAAGCTGAAAGTGCCACAAAAAATGCTGAAAGCGCAGTAAAGGCAAAACAACAATTTTTGTCGAACATGAGTCATGAAATCCGTACTCCAATGAATGCGATTATCGGATTTACCAGAGTGTTGTTGAAAACAGATCTGTCGGCAAAACAAAAAGAATACCTGACAGCAATAAAAATGAGTGGGGATGCATTAATCGTGCTCATTAACGACATTCTCGACCTGGCAAAAGTAGATGCAGGAAAAATGACATTTGAACAGATCCCTTTTAAAATGGCTCTGTCAATATCGGCTATGCTGCATATGTTTGAGACAAAAATTCAGGAGAAGAATTTAGAGTTGGTTTTAAACTATGACAAAAAAATTCCTGAAGTTTTGGTCGGCGACCCGGTAAGATTGCATCAAATCATTCTGAATCTTGTTAGTAATTCAATAAAGTTTACAACAAAAGGAAAAATTACCATAAAGGTTCATCTGCTGAATGAAGATGAAGAAAAAGCAACTATTGAATTTACCGTTACAGATACGGGGATTGGAATAACCGAAGATAAAATACAAAAGATCTTTGAAAATTTTGTTCAGGCATCCAGCGGGACGTCCAGGCTGTATGGTGGAACAGGATTAGGGCTTGCCATTGTCAAGCAGTTGGTAGAAGCCCAGAAAGGGACAATAAGTGTTGTTAGCAAAATTGATAAGGGTTCCGCTTTTAGTTTTATTTTAAGTTTTCAAAAAACTTATGCTGAGGCTGAATCAGACATCGAGCTGGTGGAATTGGATACGGAAATTAAAAACATAAAAGTACTGGTAGCTGAAGATATCCCGCTCAATCAGTTATTGATGAAAACGATATTGGACGATTTTGGATTTGAACGCGACATTGCTGAAAATGGAAAAATTGCCATAGAAAAACTACAATCCAAATCTTTCGATATTATTTTGATGGACTTGCAGATGCCCGAAATGACCGGGTTTGAAGCCACGGAATATATTCGAAAAAAAATGAATTCCAAGATCCCCATCATCGCATTAACTGCCGACGTAACTACGGTTGATTTAGCAAAATGCAAAGCTGTTGGCATGAATGATTATATCGCAAAACCAGTTGACGAAAGATTATTATACAGTAAAATAGTCGGTCTTGTTAAAAAACCTTCCCCTTTAAAATCTAATGTAAATGAAGGTATTGGGAACATTGAAAATAAAATATTAAAATGCACCAACCTGGAGTATTTAATCCACCGTACAAAAGCAAATCCGGCATTGATGTTGGAAATGATTTCACTTTACCTGGAACAAACTCCTCCATTAATTGTTGCAATGAAACAAAGTTTTCAGGATAAGGATTGGAATTCATTGTATGCGGCCGTGCATAAAATAATTCCATCGTTTTCAATAATGGGTATTGGAACAGATTTTGAAAACATGGCAAAAAAAGTTCAGGAATATGCGAGCACACAGAAACAGTCAGATGGTATGACTGACCTGGTTTTTCAGATTGGAAACGTTTGTACCCAGGCATGCAAAGAACTGGAAGAAGAGTTTGCCAGGATAAAAACCCTTATGCATGAAAAACGACAGTGAATTATGTAACTTTTTTTTAAATTCATGTAACTTTTTTTTAAATTAAAAAGCTTATCTTCGTCTCACTAAAAATAAAATGAAATTATATATCAAATACATAGTCAGTAGCCTCAGTAAAAGAGCATTACCATAGAGCAATACATCATAATTCATAAAATTGACAGGGCAGAAGAAGACATAGGGATTAAAGGGACTAACTCATGAAAAACGAAAATAAAATAAAACTTTTCCTGGTAGATGATGATGCTTTATATTTAAAATCACTGGAGATTGAATTTCTCCAAAATGCCGATTTTGCCATTGAAACATATGCAACGGGAGAACTTTGCATGTTGAATTTATCACATAGTCCGGATGTAATCATCCTGGATTATCTTCTTGATGGCATAGATAAAAACGCAATGAACGGAATAGAAACATTGGATAAGATAAAGGCATATAATCCGGATATTCCCGTTGTGATATTATCTGCTCAGGATAAAATAGAAGTGGCCATAAACTGTATGCATCACAGGGCTTTTGATTATGTTGTGAAAAGCGAAACCGCCTTCATACGACTACAAAAGATTATTACTACTATTTTCCGTTACAAAAAAATGGAAAAGGAATTGAACTGGTATATGGAAATGGTGTGAACCATATTATCAGTGAAAGAGACAAAAAAAAATAGTAAGCCATGAATAAGGAAAAGAGAAATTTTACAGATGACCAGGTGTTGCGCAGAGAAGCGGAAGAACAACTCAAGAAGAACCAGGTAAAAACTGACAAAACTGCTATTGAGGCAGATGTTAAAAAACTTTTGCATGAGCTGCAGGTACACCAGATTGAGCTGGAAATGCAGAATGAGGAGTTGCTGGAAGCCAATGAGAAAGCAGAAACGGCTCTTAAAAAATATACCATGCTGTATGATTTTGCTCCCATGGGGTATTTTACCCTTGATCATGACGGGTCAATCTGTGATTTAAACTTCACCGGCGCTGAAATGCTTGCTGATAAACGATTCAGCCTGGTAAATAGCAATTTCAAATTATTTGTTTCCGAAGATTCCCGAGCTGTTTTTAACATTTTTCTCAAGACCGTATTCGCTGGCAGCAAGAAGGAGTCCTGCCAGGTGAAGCTTGTATCTTGCAATGATACGTTTAGCTTCGTTTATATGGAAGGTATTGTTACAGGAGATGACCAGCAATGCCTTTTGTCAGTTGTCGATGTTACAGATTTCAAAAAATAAAGCAATCTGTTGCGGTCATAAATACGGATGATTATAATTCATGGAAAAAAGCTCACACAATTTTTACACAGGAAATATGAAAGAAATCAAATTGTTCACTCAGGCAGAAATTGGTTCTGTTGAAGTGAAAAATCGTATTGTCATGGCTCCCATGACCAGATGCAGGGCAATCTCAAACCTGCCCAATGAACTTATGGCTGAATATTATAAACAACGTTCAGGAGCAGGGCTGATTATCACAGAGGGGGCCGCCCCTTCTCCCAATGGGCTAGGGTATGCACGCATACCCGGGATGTTCAGTTCAAGGCAGGTTGAAGGCTGGAAAAAGACGACTGCAACCGTGCATGAATCAGGTGGGAAAATATTTATTCAGTTCATGCATACAGGAAGGATAAGCCACCGTTTGAATATGCCGGTGGGAGCAACAATACTAGCGCCCTCGGCAGTTAAAGCGTCCGGTCAGATGTGGACTGATTCGCAAAAAATGCAGGATCTGCCGGTACCTAAAGCAATGACAAAAGAAGACCTTCTGAATACCAAAGACCAATTTGTGGCATCCGCAAAAAATGCCCTGGAAGCAGGATTTGACGGAGTGGAGCTTCACGGGGCAAATGGCTACCTTCTTGAGCAGTTCCTTTCACCGCTCAGTAATATCCGAAATGACGATTATGGCGGGAGCATTGAAAACCGATGTCGTTTTGTAGTGGAAGTTGCATCGGCCGTTGCCGACACCATCGGAAGCCGGAAAACCGGGATCCGCTTATCGCCTTATGGGGTAGCAAGTGACATGCCCCACTATCCTGAAATTGAGGCTACCTATAATTACCTGTCTTTACAATTATACAAGCTTGGCCTGGTTTACATACACATCGTAGACCATTCCGCAATGGGAGCACCTGAGGTGCCTGTAAAAATCAAGAACATCATCCGCAGTAATTTTAAAAATACCCTGATCCTGGCAGGCGGCTATGACAAGGCAAGAGCCGAGAAAGACCTCCAAAGCGGGCTGGGTGATCTTGTGGCATTCGGACGTCCATTCATTAACAATCCCGATCTAGTTGAACGATTCAAACATGATTGGCCGTTATCACAGGACCTTCATATGGATCTGTTTTATACTGCAGACGCAAAAGGATATACCGACTATCCGGTTTTCAAAGCCTGATTTCAGGTAATATAAGCAGTTTCTATTCCCTCCTGCGTGTTTTCTCCAGGAAACAGGCATTTTCATTACTGACAACAATGTGTGAATCATGTAACTTTTTCACAAAGTTGTGTAATGATTTCCAATGGTTTGGGACCTACCTTTAATCTTTAAAGTCAACTATTATACTTACCTTAAAATTTGCATTATGGCTAGATTAGTTTTAATCATCGGACTTATCCTTATTGTCTTGTGGTTGCTCGGTTTTTTTGCATTTCATTTAACCAATCCGGTTATTCATGCATTGATTGCTATTGGCGTTATCCTGGTTCTTCTTGACCTTTTAAATACCCGCCGGAACTGGTGGTGAGCATATGTTTTATACAAAAATTAAAATATGAAAATCGTAATAAACAACAACAGGAAAATATTTGCAATTCAGGAAGAATTCAATGCTATGTTCCCTGCATTAAAAATCGTGTTTCATGCAAAACCCAGCACTGCGGGCGGCATTCCGTCACCGAAGATCGTAATGCACAGCAGCAGGACATTGCAGGATTGCAGGTCGATAAGCAGGGAAGGAACAATCGAGTTACTCCCAACCATGAATATTTCAGATCTGAAGGGAAACCTGAGAGACATCTTCGGATTATCAGCTGAGATATACAGGAAAACAGGAGAAGTGGGGAATGAGGAATTGTTAAGCGATCAGCAAACATTGGAGGCGCTTAATAAACAGGCAGCGGTTCACCTTGCAGATTAAACAGCATATAACGTTTTGCCTGCTGACTGTTTTATTTCTGGCATCAGTCTGTGTTCATGGGCAGGAAGTGCTGAAGCAAAATCCTAAAAAGGTTGCCCCAAATGATACGATAGTACCAGGGAAAGGCACAAGGGAAGATCAGCTTAAAAAGATAAAGGAAGTAAAAATTGAGAAGCTCTCAGATTCTGCAGGAAACGAGCCTTTAAAAAGCAAACTCGTCGATACCACCAAACAGAATAAGTACGGGGATCTCCTCGATGACGATCCGGAATATAACAAACGTTATCCTCTCTGGATCCCGGCAGCCGAAGTCCTGGGAACAGTTACTCTTACATGGGCGGCAGACCGGTTTCTTTTAAATGCCGATTATGCCCGTATCGGATTCAGCACCTGGAGTTACAACATTAAGTACGGATGGGAATGGGATACCGATCGCTTTGGCGTAAACTTCATCGGCCATCCGTATTCAGGATCACTCACTTTTAATGCAGGCCGTGCTAACGGCTATAACTACTGGCAATCCTTTGCATTTTCAGTTGGAGGCAGCCTGCTCTGGGAATACTTTGGAGAAAATACAAAACCTTCCTATAACGACATCATCAATACTCCGGTCAACGGGGCATTCCTTGGAGAAGTGCTTTATCGCCTGAGTTCAAACATTCTTGATGACCGTACAAGAGGAGCCGAACGGGTTTTCCGTGAAATAGGCGCCGGCCTGGTTGATCCTATGAGAGGATTCAACCGGCTAATCCAGGGCAAATCATTCAGAAGAACGAACAAAGAAGTGTACGAAAAAGAACCGCTTAATATTTCCTTGTATGCAGGACTGCGTATGATCAGCGATGTTCCATATGATGTTTTCGGAAGCGGATCCTACAGTGGAATTGTGAACGCTCAGTTTGATTATGGAAATCCGTTTGAGTTGAGAAAGAGAAAGCCGTTTGACTTTTTCAAACTCCGCGTGGATCTGAATTTTGGAGTTGGAAGAAAATACCTTGATAATATCCTTGGTTATGGAATTTTATTTGGTACAAACAGGCAGGCAGGAAAAATGGCATTCCTTATCGGAGGTTTTCAATATTATGATTACTGGGATAATAATGAGTTCGAGCTGGGAACAATAGGTTTCGGGGGCGGGGTGATCTCAAAGCTGCCGGTGAGTAATACCAGCAATCTATACACAAGCATCCATATTGCTTTGGTTCCTTTTGCCGGAAACAGTACGAGGTTTGGCCCAGATACTTCTCAATTCAGAGATTACAACTACGGAGGCGGGTTCGAGACAAAATTCGAGACAACCTTTAATCTCGGGAAATATGCAACTGCAACGCTGAGATACTATTTTTACATGATACATACTTATGTGGGAGCGCCCGGAAATAATTACATCCACATCGTCAAACCAAGGCTTACCGTCAAACTCTACAAATTCCTTAGCATCGGGTGTGAGTATTCCCTTTATTACAATGACAGGTATGTTAGCGGTCTCCCGCCCATTCATGGGGTCCAGTCAGACCAGAAGATATTTCTTCTGATCTACCTGGAAGATAAACAGCGCAGAGGAAATTATAATTAAGGCATATCAGTCAAGAGAATATACAAAAGTAATCCCCATCCCGGTGGTACTTACAGGAAGGATCTTTAGTTTCCTGATGTGGTTTAACATAATGAGCCGGCCAATACCGTAGCCCAAAGCTGAACCAACAAAGATGTCTGAGAACCAGTGGTCATTCTGATAAACCCTTGAGGCTGCAGTGAGACCTGCCAAAGTGTAACAAACGACAGGAACCCAAATAGTCTTACTATAGGAAGTTGCGACCACTGTTGCAACTGCAAAAATATTCGTGGAATGCCCTGAAGGGAATGAGCTGTTTATTGTCATATTAAAAGGACCCTCCCAGATATAGGGATTGGGTGGATCATCTGCATTCGGCCGGTGACGCTGTGTAATTTGCTTCATCAGGTTGTCGGCAATAAACCCTATAAGGTAGGCTTCAACGCCCTTTAATGCAGTGTAACGGGCCTTATCATCCTTTATGATTGCGCCTACTCCATATAGAATTCCGAGAGCCGGCAGGGTGTATAGTCCGCTTCCCAGGCGCTCCAGCCCGTATTTCGAAGCATAATCCATAAACGCATTCTGATTCTTCTGAACCAATCTCTGTATGGCGGCATCCTGTGTGATCAGCAAACCGGTTACAACGACCACGCCTGAGAATGCGATCCATTGGTACTTGTTCCATCTTACCGGGCTGTATACGATGTCCCGGGCATCCGTCAGATAGGATTTAAAATAAGCTTTATCAGGAACGATTGAAAGAGTTCTTTCAGCGCGGGGAACAGAACTTAGCGGTTTCGGCGCCAGGGTATCATCCTGGGCCAACGCGTTAAAATGAATAAACAACAGAAACATTGAAATGATCAGCGTGAATCTATATTCAATTCTTTCCCTTTTAACGTCAGGACTACTTGTTTTTGCCGTTACCACCCCCATGTCCATTTTTCTGGCCTTTATCATTTCCAGAGTATAAAGTTAACCTGAGCCTTGCCATAAGCTGTTACATAACTCTCTAAATAAGTTACATCATTCACACCTTCAGATCGGGATTGAGGTCAATGGATTGTGCGGATTAAAAAACGGGGAGTGTTTGCTTTTTCTTTTTGAAGATGTTAAAGCGTGTTCCTCCCCAAAAACGGAATTGGGCCAGGGTGTATGTCGACAATGCGTTGTTCAACTGGTCAGGTACTTCATTGAACCCGGTTTGAACCGAGGCTCCGAGAAACCATTTATCCGAATTATACCCAAGGGCAACTCTGCCATTCAGATGAAATGAAAACTCGAATTTGTTATATTGGTTAAGATCATTGCTGAATGAAGCAAATTGTGCGGCAACCCCAGGGAACACTGCTGCCGTGATATAGAAATTTTTCAGGAACACCAGGGTATAAATATATCCGGGCGACAGTGCAACAGAATAAAACTCTCCCCTTGAGACGGCATTTGACGGCAACAGGCCAAATTCATTGACTATGTCAAGCGGAATTATTCCATGGTCGGAAGATATCATATAATACAGAAATGAAGGTCTGATCACGAGACTGCCTGCACTTTTCCTTTGTCTTTCATTCTGAATATAGGAGGCTCTGATCGAGAATCGGCCTGAATTATATATCCAATATCCTGTAACACCAAGCGAAAAAGACCTCATGTCCTGAAGAATATAATGTGTACCATCAGGTCTTTCAGGAGAAACGATGTAAAACCCTTTAAAACTCTGAAGAAACAATTCTGCTGCAAATTCCCGGCCGAATGCGTTAACCCGCAGGTCTGTCGTACTCGTTTTTCCATAAGCAGTCTGATCGGTTTTGTAAAAAGGATTGTCGATGGATAAACCAATACCTAACCATTTCCAGAATCCCGCGATCCCGATACGGACATTTGTGTTTGGACGATATACGATTTTCGATATTTTATTACCGGCCGGATTGATGAGCACCGAAGCATTCTGGAAAAGTAAAAATAAACGGGCAGTCAATACATCTGTATAATCAGCAATATAGTTGCTGTCATAAGATAAAGGAGTAGGTTCATTATTCCCCAACTGGGTTTGTGCAATGGAGGATGAAACATTTAATAGCAGGATTACCGCGAATATACCTTTAAACCAGGATCTGAATGACATGCCTGATTTTTTCCTGACTGTCATTTACACGTGAATATTCGTCAGGTAGCTGAACATCCCAAAGACCTTAAGAAGCCATACAACAAGGATAACTACTACCACAACATTCAATATGGTTTTAATTTTATGGTCCATCGGGATGTAGGTGTTGACAAGCCAGAGAAGAATCCCGGCGACAATCAGTACGATAATAATCGTTAACAGTGGCATACATTTTGTTTTTAGTGAATAACAAAGTTAATCCCGGCAATGGCTGGAAGTGTTACATAACTTGTTGAATAAGTTACATCATTCACACATTTTTAAAATACAAAAAGGGCTGCCTCAATAATTTGAGGCAGCCCTTTTTGTAACATCAGATCAGTGCTATTTAATCACCAATACTTTTCTGATGGTTTTTGAATCGCTGTTTGTGAAGACCACAGTGTATATTCCTGCGGGAGCGGAACGGATATCGATTTGTTGTTCTGAGGTTCCGTTGACCAGGATGTCTTTCTTCTGGTATATCATCACTCCTAATTGATTATAGACAGTGATATTGAATGAAGCAGCAACAGGGTAGGTCAGTGAAGCGGTGAAAAGACCGTCGCTTGGGACGGGATACACCTCGTATTTTGCAATGGTGTTTTCATTGATTCCAACTCCCTGGATATAGATATGGTTGGATTCATCTGAAGAGCAACCGGTAAGGTTCACTATCGTCCAATAAAAACCAGGCTGGGAAGCAGGCGCGGTATAAGTCTGAGAAGTTGCACCTACTAACATATTGCCATCGTGGTACCACTGGTTGCCTGATACTGAACTGGAGGTCATTACATTTCCAATTAATGTAACGACAGGAGCATCCGGTTTGGGGCTGACATTTATTGCATAAGCAGGTGATGTATAGCCTGAGCCGCAAGCATTAGTGCCAACGACTGATACATTGCCGGAAACGGTACCGAAGTTGACCGTGATTGCGTTTGTGTTTGCACCGCCGGCGATTGTTGCTCCTGCCGGTAATGTCCATGTATATCCTGTTGCAATTGCTATTGTTCCCACAGAGTAAGCCACAGCCTGCGCCCCTGAACATACAGTAGCAGAGCCGGTAATGGCTCCTGCTGCAGCAGGCAGAGGATCTACAGTGACATTCAGTGCAGGTGAAGCAGTCCCGCTGCCGCAAATGGTATTACCCTGGGCAGTGATAGATCCACTTTGTGCATCGACAGCAAAGCTGACAGTTATAGAGTTTGTATAAGCTCCATTGGTTACAATTGCTCCTGCCGGCAAATTCCAGGCATAAGCAGTTGCATTGAGAACAGGAGCAACTGAATACACAACATCCTGCTGGCCGGCACAAACTAATGACGGACCACTTACAGCGCCGGCAGCGCCAGGAATTGTATAAACGTTTACTGTCAGCAAGGCAGGATTAATGGCGATGCAACCATTGGAGTTAGTATAATTCAGCGAAACGGTTTGTGTACCCACAACACCCCAGTAAACATAAAGGATATTTGTTCCCTGACCGGTGAATATTGAACCACCGGAAGAAATATTCCAGTTGTAAGCAGTCATCCCGGGTTCGGTTGTATAAATATAATATCCACTAGTAGCGCATAATTCTGTTGTACCTGTTATGGTTGGGACAGGAACAGCATTAACTGTAACGGAATAGAGCGTGGGAGATATTGCTGTGCAGCCATTTATGTTGGAATGATTCACCGATACCGTTCCCATTCCTGAGCCGTTCCACTTTATATTCACCGATGATGTCCCTTGACCACTTAAGATTTGTCCGCCCGAAGAAACACCCCAGAGATATGCCGATTGACCCGTTTGTGTGGTATAGGTGCCGGTTAAACCCTGGCAAATTAATGCATTGCCTGCAATTATTGGTACAGGTAAAGCATTAACTGTAACATTATACAAAGTTGGTGTAGCAGCTGAACAACCAGCTCCGTTACTGTAATTGACACTGGCAGTCTTTAAACCAGCCATTGTCCATGTAACAGTGATGAGATTTGTTCCGGCTCCTGAAGTAATCAGACCGCCTGACGATAAGATCCAGTCATAACCCGACATACCGGCTTCTGTTGAATAAAGGTTTCCTGAAATTCCACTGCAAACTATTGAAGGACCTGCAATTATCGGAGTTGATGACGCATTCACATTAATAAGTAACTGCGCAGGAGAGCCATTGTTACAAAGGCCCAGGCCGTAAACAATTACATTACCCGGGACAGCATTGGCTCCGTAGCTGACTGTAATCATATTAGTATTGGCACCAGCAGTAATAGTACCCCCAACAGGAATAGTCCAGTTGTAACCTGTGGCATTTAAGATGGGAGAAGTTTGATAAACATAACCCGAAACTCCCTGGCAAGCTGTAGCGAGACCAGTGATAGGGCCTGCAGGACCTGTCAGCGGAAGAACGGTTAAAGTTGCATATCTCGATGTTTGATTTGGAATCGATGGACCTGAGATAACCACATTATAGTTCACCCCTGCATCAGAGAGATTGGCAGGATTAATAGTGAGCGTAGAAGTGGTTACACCTGAAATATTTCCCCCATTGACCAGATGCAAAGTTCCCTTGCGCCATTGATAGGTAAGGGCAGTGCCGGATGCAGTCACTGAGAAACTGACCGAAGAGCCTGCACATCCAGCCTGGTCGGCAGGTTCTGTGGAAATAAGTGAGGGGAGACTGGCGGTCATTCCACAGGTCGATATAGCGCCATGGGTTGAAAACACCCGTCCGCTGAGCTTAGACCCGGGAAGCATATCGATTGCATCGTGGGCAATAATGGCTCCTTTGAATATTGAATTGGCACCTATACTTACTGCTGCAGTGCAAAACCAATACACATTTTTGGCCTGAGTTCCGTTCAGGAATACAACTTTTGCTCCGGGGGTTGATGCAAAGGCCCCGAAAGTTTTAATAACAAATACTGCATCCGGATTACCCTGAGCATCAAGGTAAAGCGTATCGGTAAAGGTAACTGCTGCATCCATTTGATAAGCATGAGGTGTAAGAACCAGGTTGTGGCCAAATTCAGCAGGATCCATCAGCTTAATGTCATATGGTAATGAAAGGAGATAGGTGTATACAAGAAGCAGATCGGCTGCAGCTGCATTGGTTGAGGGATCATTGAAGTGAATGGTTCCTGTTATGGAATCAGGATTGAATCCTGTTGGAGCGACGGTATTTCCGCCAACATCACCAATAATTCGTGATGTACCGCAATCACTTGCAGAACCTGTGGTAGCAAATACTGCATAACTTCCTGTTGCAACAAATGTGGGTGCAGTGGGACCAACAAGGACCTGGCTTCCGCAGCCGATGGGCGTGTATGCGAGGAAGCCTAATGCTCCGTTTGACACGGTAATAGCCCCGTTGACTGTAAGAGCTCTTCCTTCAAGCGTGTCCTGTGCTCCCATGGAAATTGCACCATGGGCAATGATATTACCTCTTATAGTTGCTCCTGCGCCAATGTTCACTGCTCCACTGATTTGCCAGAACACATTGCATGCTTTTGCTCCGTTGATCAGATGTATCTTTGAATTTGGGTTTGCAGTAAATGCATAAGCCACTGCGGATGGGGTTTTAAAAATGAATACTGCATTCGGATTTCCCTGTCCGTTCAATGTGAGGCCAAGGTTAAGCGAGGTAGCACCTGGCAGGAGGAAAATACCGGGACGGATGGTGGTTCCGTTTCCTATAACACTTCCTAAAGTGGAATCTGTTATTGCCGCACTTAATGTATTATATGCCAAAAGAAGATCTGCAGCACATTGCGTACTTGCACCGTCACCATCGTGCATTACCCCGTTTACATTCCCGAAGTTGGTGCTGGAACCGCTGTTCGTGCCCACATTGCCTGTGAGATGCGTAAGATACTTATAAGTACCTACATTGGACACAGCGCCAACAGAGCTGAATAGTACGAAATCTGCAGCTGTTCCCATTGGGGGAGCCTGCGCAAATTGTATTAATGGCAGTAAGAGCATTAAAGCTGCACTTAACAGCCTGAGTAATCTTGTTTTCATTGTTTTTTGGATTAATTTGTGAATGGTTTTTCACAACATGACAAAGGTCGGTACCGGGATAAAAGAAAGTGTTACACATTTGTACAAATAAGTTACATGATTCACATCTTTCGCTTGACTGTCG
The DNA here is from genome assembly GCA_037134895.1 of Bacteroidota bacterium. Taxonomy (GTDB): domain Bacteria; phylum Bacteroidota; class Bacteroidia; order Bacteroidales; family FEN-979; genus CAIRDP01. The sequence goes on along the minus strand of JBAXLI010000085.1, from coordinate 2,402 downwards.
AGGGATTCAGAATTTCATCCGCAGATGAACCATAATGAAAGAGACTGCCTGGTTCAAACTCTGGCAGCCTCATTTCGATGGCAGAAAAGAAGAATTAAGACAATAATTGTGGCTAAGGAATAATATCAATTATAACGGTACGGTTATAAAAGCGTTCCTCGGGATACTTATTCTCATAAGGTGATAGATTCTGATCCTCACCGAACCCGTAAACAGAAAATCTGACATCGGTTCTGCCGGATTTTTGAAGACTATTTTCAATAATACCTTTGACATCGTTTGCCCTGGCCAAAGAAAGTTTTTCGTTGTAGGCCGCATCTCCGATTATGTCGGTATAGCCATGAAGAATGACCATTCCTCCCTGAGGGATTTTGGGTACCACAATATCATTGAGATACTTTTCATACATCACAATGGCTTTCGATTCATTGAATTCATATATTATGCTGAATCTCATCATTTCATCAGTCTTGGGCGGAGTCCAAAGCTCCATATTCACGTTAGTGTCCTTTCTTAAGGTCATGCCATTCTTTGCAAGACCCGACATAGTTACTTGGTAAGTGCCTTCAAGCCGTTGGCCCATTATTGATTTTCCGGGCATACTAATCCTTTCCTGGGTATACGGACCAAAATTCTGCACGTATCCTTTATCATCAGTTATTGCAACAGACCATGAGTTGAACGCTTGATTTCCGCCTTCAACATAGAAAGAAATATAACTGTCGATCGGTGCCTTTTGGGTTGCAGTAATTTCCACAGGTTTTAATTGGGCATCTTCTCCACTCTGGAACTCCATCATTAAGGCTGGAGACGTGCTGAAAATTGACACCCTGCGATCGCCTTCACGAAGCAGGTCAAGTTCTTTGGTGCCACCTGGCTGCTCTGAAGGAATCCTGGGTTTAATCCTTCCTTCGGTTAAAATCCTCGAAGGATCTATCCCAAACACACTTACCAGGTAGCTCTTCACTGTTTCAGCCATAGCCTTTCCGTCTTCAGGACCTTCCATAGAAGCTCCTGTGAGCCTTATGGTTGCCGAAGGGCTTGTCCCCATCCGCACACCTATAATATTCAGAATATTATAATAGACCATCATTTGCCGTTCAGAACGGGCAGGTATATTCTTCGGCTGGAACAAATCAAGCTGTTCTTCTTTGAAGTCTTTTACCTGCTCCTTTTTGATCAGCACATAACGATCAGGAATCTGAGTTGAACCCAGGTTGAAAAAGACATAGTTCCGCAATGGGAATATTTCCTTAACCCTTCTTTCGACTGGAATGTTTTTTGGTGCATATACAATAAACCGGAACTGGGGAGGAGGAACAACAACTGCAGCTGCTACGATTACAGTATCCGTTACTTTTGGTTTGTTGCAACCTCCTGTGAAGGCGAATTTATATGTAAGACCAATCGTGCCTGAACTGTACATATCGTTGAATACTTCCTGCGCACCACCCCGCGTCATATCGAGCAAATCGGAATTTTGTAATCTCCAGGTAAACTCTACAGGGATGGAGAAATGCTTGTTGATATTAAAATCGAAACCAATTCCGGCGACTATTTTCAGCCTGAGGTCACTGTTCCCGATTCCCCTGGTATTTCCGACATTGAGATCATTTCCTTTTTCACCCAGGGAAGCAATATCTTTATTCAGCAAGAGATCTGTCTTGGTTCCTTTTGATTGGTCCATGCCAACGCCTGCAATAAGGTACGATGTGAAAATCCGCTCCGGTTTACATCCCAGGATCCAGTTCACCCAGTTTATTGTTACTCTGAAATCACTTTCAAAAATATTGGATCTAAAACTTTGATAAATATATTGAGGAGTTCCATTACCTCCTTCAAAATCCCATGTGTATTTTCCTTCAACTTTGCTCTGGACCATGCCGTATCCGATTCTGAATCGTACACCGACGACCCTTGAAAATTGCTTTGCGACAGTAAAACCAATGGTATATCCATAATTATTCGGATAAAAGTTAAGCAATAAATTTCTGGATAAGTCTCCATTGAATTGCATTATGCCTCCGTCGATGCCGACAGACCAATAACTGTGAGATGTTGCGATGTTGGCCCTCTTGACGTTTACTTTTTCCTGCGAAATTGAAGCCAAAGGAATCAAGGCTAAAAGCAAACCAGGTATTAAGCTGGTTCTTAAGCTATATAAATTTTTCATTTTTTAATTTTGTTTACATTGATTATTAGAAAGATTTGTGAGGATTTTTATCATCCCCTGGAGGTGATTTGGGTTGTTGGGGTTGATTTGGCTGTTGCTTCTGAGGTTGTTGCTGCGGTGGCGGCTGCTTCTGTGGTTGTTGCTGCGGTGGCTGCTGCTTCTGAGGGTGCTGTTGCGGCGGTTGCTGCTTCTGAGGTTGCTGTTGCGGCGGTTGCTGTCGCTGCTGTTG
>JBAXLI010000084.1:0-16478 GCA_037134895.1 Bacteroidota bacterium | reverse complement strand
TGCAGGATGCAGGATGCGGGATGCAGGATGCGGGATGCGGGATGCAGGATGCAGGGGACAAGATGCAGGATGAAGGATGCAAGATGCAGGATGCAGGGGACAGGATGCAGGATGCAGGATGCAAGATGCAGGATGAAGGTGACATTCCTGAAATGGTAGCCCGGCTGCTGGATGAGGGAAAGATTGTTGCCATAAAGGGTTTGGGGGGAATGCACCTGGCCTGCGATGCGTTTAGTGAAAAAGCCGTGGCCCGGCTCAGGGAGATCAAGAACCGGGAAGCAAAGCCTTTTGCAGTTATGTTCGCCAATCTTAAATCCGCGAAAGAATTTGCATTTATTGATGAGGCTTCGGGTGCATCCCTCCTCTCCTGGAGAAGGCCCATCGTTCTGCTGGAAGGGAAACCCGGCAACGGTCCATTGAAGCTAGCATCAAACATCAGTTCAGGACTCAGCCTTATTGGTATCATGCTTCCATACATGCCTTTCCATTACCAGCTTTTTGAGGTGATGAAAACGCGGGCGATCGTCCTGACAAGCGGGAATCTGAGCGACGAACCCATACTGATCGATAACACAAAGGCCCTGGAACAGTTTTCCTCCCTGGCCAATGCGGTTGTGTTGCATAACCGTGACATATATAACCGTACCGATGATTCGGTTGTAAGGATCATCGGCGGAAAAGAAAGAGTCTTCCGCCGTTCGAGAGGATATGTACCCTCGCCGGTCCGACTGGGTCTTGAAACCGAAGGCATACTGGCTTTCGGGGCCGAGCTTACCAATTGCTTCTGCGTCGGTAAAGGGCATAAAGCATTTCTCAGCCAGCACATTGGCGACCTCAAAGGACTCGATACTACCCTGTTTTATGAAGAGACACTGGAGCGCTTTATCAGGCTTTTCCGTGTAAAGCCTTCGCTCTTAGCAGTCGACCTTCATCCCGATTACATCTCCACCAGGACTGCCGAGGGTTTCGGCAAGCTAACGATCATACAAGTACAGCACCATCATGCCCATATCGCTTCATGTATGGCCGAACATCGCCTTGACGAAACGGTCATAGGCGTGGCTTTCGACGGAACGGGTTACGGCGACGACGGCCACAGCTGGGGTTCCGAATTTTTTATTTGTGACCTTAACGGCTACCGCCGGATGACCCATTTCGGATACCTTCCCCTCCCCGGCGGGGATGCCGGCAGCGAGGAGCCCTGGAGGATGGCTGTTTCATGGCTATATAAGGTTTACCAAAGGGAATTCACCAGCCTGGATCTGCCAGTGATTAAGGAGAATAAAGCTGAAGATATTGAGATGCTTATCATGATGATGGACAGGAAAATAAATTCCCCTCTTACCTCCGGGGCCGGGAGGATGTTCGACGCTGTCGCTTCCCTGCTGGGGCTTTGCCAGTTCGCCCGCTTCCAGGCCCAGGGCCCCATGCTGCTGGAGTCCCTGGCGGCAAAGGATTGCACAGAAGCCTATCCCTGGACAGGGGGAGACGTGATATGCCTTGATGATACCCTGAAAGGAATTGTCGCCGACCTTGGTGCCGGTGTCGAAAAATCAATTATCGCATCTAAGTTCCACAATACTGTTATTTCAATTATCTTTGAAACTGTGAAAGGGATACGCTCCGGAGAAGGCATCAATAAAGTGGTGCTATCGGGAGGCGTATTCCAGAATAAATACCTGCTTGAAGGGACTGAATCACTTCTCAGGGAGAGCAAATTCGAAGTTTTTTCACATGCTGCCGTGCCTTCCAATGACGGGGGAATTGCTTTGGGGCAATTGGCGGTGGCGGCAAAAAAGAGGGAGTTGAAATGTGTTTAGCCATACCCGCAAAGGTGATCTCGGTTAATTATCCGACTGCTGTTGTCTGCATTGAAGACACCGAATACAATGCAAGCATCATGCTGCTCGACGAGGTCCAGGCCGGGGATTACATCATGCTTCATGCAGGCTTTGCCATACAGAAGGTTGATGAAGAGGAAGCCAGGGAAACCATGCGGTTGCTGGTTGAAATAGAAAAGAACAAGCCCGGATAAAGGATGAAGTACATCGACGAATACCGTAAGAAGGACCTCATCCTGGCCGTTGCTGAGGAGATAAAGCGCGTTTCGGCCAGGGAGATATCCCTGATGGAAGTCTGCGGGGGACATACCATGGCCATCCATCGCTTCGGTCTTCGCTCCCTCCTGCCAAAGAATATCCGCCTGCTTTCAGGGCCCGGATGCCCTGTTTGTGTATCCCCTCAGCATTATATCGACAAGGCCATTGCCTTCGGCAGGATGCCATCCGCCATCATTACAACATACGGGGACCTTATACGGGTTCCCGGTTCTGAAACATCTCTTGAAAAGGAAAAAGCGGCAGGAAGGGATATCCGCATCGTTTATTCGGTGCTTGAATCCCTCGAAATAGCAAAACAAAATCCGGGCAAACAGTTGATTTTCCTGGGGATTGGTTTTGAAACCACGGCTCCCCTGACGGCTGCAGCTGTTTCAGAAGCAAAAAAACAGAGTATCCCGAACTTCACGATTCTCAGCTCACATAAGGTGATGCCGCCGGTGATGAAAGCCCTGGTGGCCGAGGGTGTGAAAATCGACGGCTTTATCGCGCCCGGACATGTAACAGCCATTACCGGAACAGGCATATATAAAGAGCTTCCGAAGGTTTTCGGACTGGGTGTAGTGGTTTCGGGTTTCGAACCCACCGATATGATGCAGGCCATACTTATGCTGGTAAGACAACTTGAAGCCGGAAAGCCCGAAGTTGAAATACAGTACCAGAGAGTGGTCAGTAAAAAAGGGAATAAAGTCGCCATCAGGCTGATGAAAGATGTTTTCGAACTGCAAGACGATACCTGGAGGGGTTTGGGAATGATCCCATTGAGCGGACTGAAGCTCCGGAGAAAATATTCTGAATTCGATGCCGAAAAGCGTTTCCTGCTCGAGGTGCCTGAAGCGCCCGAGCCAAAAGGCTGTATTTGCGGACTGATACTGAGAGGAACGAAAACTCCCGATCAGTGCAAGTTGTTTGCGAAGAGATGTACACCTGCCGACCCGGTTGGCGCCTGCATGGTTTCGGGTGAAGGCACATGTGCAACCTATTATAAATACCGTTAATGAACCTGAAAGAAGACAAGGTACTGCTAAGTCACGGCAACGGGGGTCGCATCATGCACAGCCTGATCACCGGGCTGTTTGTGAAGCATTTCGGGAACCGTATACTGAACAGGCAGAATGATTCGGCCATATTGCCGGTTGATTCTGATGAGATCGCCTTTACGACCGATTCGTTTGTGATCGACCCCATTTTTTTTCCCGGCGGTGATATCGGCAAACTTGCGGTCTGTGGTACGGTCAACGATCTTTCCGTTGCAGGGGCTGAACCTTTATTTATCAGTGTTTCATTCATCATCGAGGAAGGCTTCCTGATGAAAGACCTCGAAACCATTGTTATTTCCCTGGCCTCTGAAGCAAAGAAAGCCGGTGTGCTCATCGTTACAGGCGACACCAAGGTGGTTAACAAAGGCAAATGCGATAAGATCTTCATCAACACCAGCGGTATAGGCCGCATCCGCAGCGGAATGAAGATCGAAGGGAAAACCCGCAGCATTCATGAGGGTGATGTGATCCTGATCAACGGGGGCATAGGCGAACACGGGATGGCTGTAATGAATGCCAGGGAGGACTTCCGTTTCAAAACAGCTATTGAATCAGACTGCGCCAGTCTGAACAGACTTATAGGCGATGTACTTTCCAATACTGTTTCCGTAAAATTTATGAGAGATCCCACCCGTGGAGGCCTTGCAACTGTTCTCAATGAGCTCTGTGGCAAGATACCTTTCGGGATACAGCTTGACGAGGCTGCATTGCCGGTTTGCAAAGGAGTTCGCGCAATGTGTGAGATCCTGGGATTTGACCCGTTGTATATGGCCAATGAAGGAAAGGTGGTGATGGTATCCTCAGAAAAGGAAAGCCGGAAAATCCTTTCGCTTATGAGAAAACATAAAACAGGCAGGCAGAGCGCTGTGATCGGGAAGATCGTAAAGGATCATCCCGGCAAGGTGGTGCTGAAAACCGAAACCGGAGGTAAACGAATTATAGATTCCCTGAGCGGGGATCCACTGCCCAGGATCTGCTGAAATCGATTGAATATGCACGAACTTTCACTTGCGACAGAAGTTATCAATATAGTTACCCGGGAGGCTGAGAAAAATAATGCTTCGCGGATCAGCGAGATAGAGATCGAAGTTGGTGACCTGAGCGGGGTTGAGGCCAATTCGTTCGAGTCAGCCCTGGGATTGCTCATGCAGGGATCAGTGCTGGAAGATGCGGAACTTAAGATAAAGCACACTCCCGGGATGGGGATCTGCCTGAACTGCGGGATTGAATTTGCAATGAAAACACGGACCGATACCTGTCCGCTGTGCAAGAGCTTCCCTTCGGAAGTTTCGGGCGGACAGGAATTCAGGATACTGTCGCTGCTCACAGGATAAGCTTTAAAGAAAAAAATCAACAAAATAATATATAGCTATGTGCGAAACATGCGGATGTGGGAAACCAGGAGAATTTACCTTAAATGAAAATAGCGAAAAGCGAAAAGCGAAAAGCGAAAATGAGGACAACCATCATCATGACCATGGGCATCACCATCATCACCATCACCATCACCATGATGAGCATGGTCATCACGATAAGCACCATCACAATGAGAATGGCGAAAAGCGAAAAGCGAAAGGCGAAAACAGAGAGATTCCTTTGAACATAAATATTCTTTCGGAGAACAACCGGCTTGCTGAGAGGAACCGGGGATATTTTGAGGCGAAGGAAGTCTTATGTTTAAACCTGGTCAGCTCGCCTGGTTCAGGTAAGACGAGCATACTCGAAAAGACCATCCAGGCCCTGCTGCCCACACGGAAAATCGCTGTGATTGAAGGAGACCAGCAAACCACCCGGGATGCAGACCGTATCAAGGCATCCGGAGCACCGGCAATACAAATCAATACCGGTTCGGGCTGTCATCTCGATTCGAATATGATCAGCCAGGCAGTGAAAAAAATGAATGTTGAAAATCATTCCATCCTGTTCATCGAGAATGTAGGGAACCTGGTATGCCCTGCATTGTTTGACCTGGGGGAAAAGAAAAGGGTGGTGGTGATCAGCGTGACCGAGGGGGAGGATAAACCCCTGAAGTACCCGTATATGTTCCAGACGTCGGACCTCTGTCTCATCAACAAGACCGACCTTTTGCCATATGTCGATTTCAATGTGAAGACGGCGATGGATTATGCCCTGCAGTTCAATCCGAAACTTGAGTTCATCCTTGTTTCGGCTAAAACAGGCGAAGGACTGGATCAGTGGTACGAATGGCTTGGCAAGCAACTTAGTTCCTGACCGAAGCGACGAGTTCCTTCACGCATTTCATAGCTTCAGGAATGGCCGCTTCGACCGCAGGTGAGATGTCCATGCCCATATCCTGGAAATCCTTAACGGATATTGCCACGAGGTAAAACTCAGGGAGTTCCCCAAGCAGTCCGGCAGCATCTATCATATCTTTAAGCCCGATCTCGTGGGCGCTGAGTTGTTTGGGGAAATCCTTCGCAAACTTCGGTTTCAGAACGCGGACATGGCCGGGAGGAAAACTGTCAAGTGAAGCGTCGACAAAAATCACCGTCTTGTATGATTGTATCAGCCCCAGGAGGTGAAATCCTCCTGTACCTCCGTCGGCAATATCGGCAGCAGGTAATCCGCCCTTCTTCTCAAGACGTAAGACTACCTGTATGCCCACACCTTCGTCGTTCATCAGAATATTCCCAATCCCGAGAACGAGAATCTTGTTTTGTATATCAGGCAAAGCGATGTTCCTTAGAGGTTCAGGGGTTCTTGGGACATTCTTCGGTTCCGTTATCGTGGCGTTCAACCACGTCTTCCTCGATGAATTTCCATCCGCCAATCATTGACGAAGTGATTCCCCGGCGTTCGATATAATCATGATAGAATACAAGGTACATATGCACCAGCGCGAAAAGTATGAACCCCCACATCAGGATGTGGTGGATCTGGCGAACATGCATATCACCTCCCAGGAAAGGAACAATCCATGCAAACATCTTTGGAAGGAAGGAATTGCTCATTGCGGCATACATCCCGAAACCCGTAAGACATTGCAGTAAAAAGATCAGGAAAGTGAGGAAATAGATGAAACTCGCGAGTGAATTATGGCCTATTGAGTCTATCTTTTTATTGGTAAGCTGCAGCACGTCAACCTTGATCACCTCTCCCATTTCTTTCCACTGGCAGGGTTTCAACGGGATATAATTATACCAGCGTGCAAATTCGTTCCCTGCAAATCCCCAGTAAAGACGGAAAATAAAGTTGAAGAAGAACAGGAATGCGGTTACAAAGTGGATAAAACGAATTATCCCGAACCAATAGTTCATGTAGGCTTCGGAACTTTTCATGAAGGCAGGCGGGTTTCCGATGACATACCCGGTGATGCAGAGAATGACAATACAAAGTGCATTGATCCAATGGTAGATACGAACAGGTAACTCCCATACATACACTTCACGCAGAGGAACAGTCCGGTTTCTCATGGCCTAATAGGTTTTCATTTCATGAATGGTAGTCCCGTTTTCGTCGTATACATGCACCGCGCAGGCGAGGCAGGGGTCGAATGAATGTATGGTCCTGAGCACTTCAAGCGGGTTCTTCGGATCAGCAATGGGGGTCCCGATGAGCGATTCCTCGTAAGCCGAGCGCTGACCTTTGGCATCGCGGGGCGAAGCGTTCCATGTAGTCGGAACCACCAGCTGGTAGTTGGCGATTTTCTTGTCCTCGATCACGATAAAGTGAGAAAGGGCGCCGCGGGGAGCTTCGACCATACCTATTCCCTTAGCCTGTTTCGGCCAGGTCTCGGGATCCCATTTCACATTATTCTGTGTAACTGAATCCCCGTTCTTGATGTTGTCGAGGAGCTGATGGTAAAACTCCAGGGCCCATCCGCAGACCAGTTTAGTCTCGAGGCCCCTGGCAGCAGTGCGGCCGAGGGTTGAGAACAGGGCTGCAACAGGCACGTCAAGCGCTTTGAGGGTGCTTTCGATAACTTCCTTATATTCGGCTTTGCCTGAAGCATAGCCAACGAGGCAGCGTGAAAGCGGGCCGACTTCCATGGGATGTCCTTTCCATCGCGGGGTCTTCACCCAGCTGTACTTCTTTGAAAAATCCAGGTTTTCGTAAGGAGGTTTCGGCCCTGTATAATTGAACTTCGTTTCACCGTCCCATGGATGCAGTCCGGCTTCATTCCCCTTCGAATACTCATACCATGAATTGTTGATATATTCCTGGATCTGTTCGGGATCTTCGGCTTTTACTTCATGGATCTTGCTCAGGTCACGGCCAAGTATGGCTCCCCTGGGCATCTTGAAGCTGTCGGGATTATTGTAGCCGTTGGTCGGGAAGTCCCCAAAGCAGAGGTAGTTCGAAAGGCCTCCGCCAATGGCGCCCCAGTCTTTATAGAAAGAAGCAACGGCCAGGAGGTCGGGAATGTACACCTGGTCAACAAAGGTTTTTGCATCCTTGAAGAGCTGTCCTACAAAAGCAAGGCGTTCGGCATTTAATGCGTTGGCCTCGTCGATGTTGATAGCGCAGGGAACTCCGCCTACCAGGTAATTTGGATGAGGGTTCTTTCCGCCGAAGACTGTATGTACTTTTACAAGTTCCTTCTGCCATGAAAGGGCTTCAAGGTAATGGGCGACTGCAATAAGGTTGACTTCGGGCGGAAGCTTGTACGCCTTATGCCCCCAGTACCCGTTTGCAAAAATGCCCAGCTGTCCGCTTTCGACGAAATTCTTGAAGCGTTTCTGGATGTCGCTGAAATAACCCACCGAGCTTTTGGGCCATGGGGAGATGCTCTGCGCAATCCTTGAAGCCTCGGCCGGGTTGGCTTTCAAAGCCGAAACCACATCCACCCAGTCAAGGGCATGAAGCTGGTAGAAATGCACCACATGGTCCTGTATATATAATGCGTTGGCCATCAGGTTACGGATGAGCTCAGCATTTGGGGGGACCGATATTCCGAGGGCGTTTTCGACTGTCCTTACCGAAGTCAGGGAATGTGTGGATGTACAAACTCCGCAAACCCTGCCAACGAAAGCCCATGCATCGCGCGGATCGCGGCCTTTCAGGATGGTTTCGATGCCCCGCACCATGGTGCCGGCACTGTATGCGTCGGAAATTTTTCCATCTTTTACCTCTATCTCAACCCGCAGATGTCCTTCAATACGGGTGATGGGATCTATTACGATTCTGTCTGCCATGGCTGTTATTCTTTCTTGGTTTCAACTGCTGAACCTGCTTCGGGCTCATTGATTATCTCTTTATGTTTGCGGATGTTCGTTACGATGGCATGTCCTGCCATACCCGCTACAGTACCGACACCCAGGGCCAGACCGATCTTGTCGGCCGTGGTCTCGATGCCAAATCCTGCCACACCCGGAAGGTGCTGGTAGAACGGACCGTTGTCCCAGAACCCTTCTTCGGCGCAGCCTATGCAGGGATGGCCTGATTGTATGGGATAGCTCACGCTGTCGTTCCATTTGATGATACCGCAGGAGTTGTAGGTAACCGGACCTTTGCAGCCCATCTTATAGAGGCAGTACCCGCGTTTTGCACCTTCGTCGTCGAAAGATTCGACAAACAATCCGGCGTCGAAATTGGCGCGGCGGTAGCAGGTATCATGAACCCTGCGTGAATAAAATGCTTTCGGTCTTCCCATGCCGTCGAGCTGCGGAATGCGATCGAAAGTAAGAAGATGAACTACAACACCGGCCATAACGTCGGCTATTGGCGGACAACCCTGCACGTTGATCACCGGTTTTCCGCTGATGACTTTGTGAACAGGTTTCGCACCGGTTGGATTCGGGCTTGCAGCCTGGACACATCCTGCGGATGCGCAGTTGCCCCAGGCCACGACAGCCTTGGCATTTTTTACAGCTTCCTGCAGGATCTGAAGGGCGCTTCGTCCGCCAATACAGCAGTATGCTTCATTTTCGGTGGGAATGGATCCCTCAACCATGACGATATACTCACCAGGGTATTTGGCCATGACAGCCTTGTAAGCTTCCTCGGCAGGAGCCCCGGAAGCTGCCATGAGAGTCTCCTGGTAGTCGAGAGAGATCTTGTCGAGCACTATATCGGCAACAATAGGATGGGATGCACGGATAAAGGATTCACTGCAGCAGGTGCATTCCTGGAAGTGAAACCAGATGACCGGAAGCCTGGGCTTTGTTTCAAAAGCCTTTGCGATTTGAGCAACACCACTGGCTTCCAACCCGAGGAAGGCTGCCATCGTGGTACAAAATTTCATGAAATCCCGGCGGGAAACCCCCTTCCCCCGAAGCTCCTCATAAAAGGACAGGCGCTGATTCTCCATACGTTGACTGGTTTTATTTAGTTGACACTAAAATATAAAATATTTAGTATATGTCAATCCCTCGATGCTAATTTGGAAAAAGTCTATGTATGAATAATAAGGTGATGAAATACCTGAATGTCGGTATACGGTTTGCCAGCAGCGGCATACGGAAGCAGCAGGAAGTAAAAGAAACCGCCTGATCATCCGCAGTTTTTTCGTAATTTTATTCACCGAAAGCATAAAAAAAGCAACATGAAGATCTTTGCTTTAAAAAACATCCTTAACGCCACGGCCATTTTTACAGCATTCTTGTTCAGCTGCAGCGATCAGCCCGGCAATTCTTCAGCGACCGGGGAAACCGATCCCGACATCATAAAAAAAGAGGTGGTGCTTTCGCCTGAAGCAGAGGTGTTGCTGAGCCGTTTCCCTACTCCTTTTGAACTGACAAAGATGCTGGATGATGCCAGGGCCCCTTATATTTTCAGTCTTTCAAACTCTCCTGAGGATCTGGGCCGGTATTTTACCGAAAAAACCAAATCGATCGCCCTGGGCATATACACCACCGACCTGGCCTATGCGGCTACATACAACAGAACCTCCGAGACCGGGAAATATCTTTACTGTACCGGCAAGCTTGCAGGAGATCTCGGTATTGCCGGGGTGTATGACAAGAGGCTGGTGGGCAAGGTGAACCGTCAGAAAAATTCGAAAGACAGCCTGGTTGTTCTGATTAAAAAGGTGCTGGGTGAAACCAATGATTTCCTGGGGAGGAACAACAGGACCCAGGTCGCTGTGCTGGTCGCTTCAGGGGCCTTTGCCGAAGGATTGTATATTGCTGCTTCCCTTTGCCAGGCTGCAAGGAATAATCTTCAGATCGCTTCTGCAATTTACAGGCAAAAAGAGAATCTCGACAAGCTCCTGAAGATCCTTAATGAATACGGTATGGATTCCAGCCTGAAGCCTGTGAGGGATGAGCTGGAAAAGCTCAGGCCTGTATTCACCGATCTCGGTCTGATACCGGGTGCATCCCTGCCGCCCGATAAGGCAGCAGCAATCGCGAAACTTGCGAGAGAGGTCAGGGACTCCCTGATAAAGTAAGCAGGATCAATTTTAATGCAGCAGTTTCCCGCTGATCAGGATAAGTTCCGTTTCGGTGAGTTTTGTTCTGAATTCAGCCGTTACAAGCCGTGTATTCGCATCGAGAAGGTTTTTCTGGATCTCCCTCAGCTGAAGGGATGAGATCGCTCCAACCGCATAGCTTTCCTTGGCTATTTCCATATTTTTCTGTGCCAGGACCATATTCTCCCTTTCAAATGAAACAAGCTGCATCTGGTTGGTGTAATCGTTGTAGATCTTCAGAAGGTATGCATCAAGCCTGTTTTCAAGCTGCTTCACTTCAAGTTCTGAAGACACATAGGAGATCTTTGCATTCTGGTAATCGCGCTGCAGGTTCAGTCCGTTAAAAATGTTCATCGTGGCTGAAACACCAACGATCGGACCGAAGTTCCGGTTGTAGTTGATAAAATTCGCTTCGGTTTCATTATGGAAGTAATTCACCCCGGTCATCAGCCCCAGAGTCGGCCACTGAACCGCCCTGGCCGACTTGATATTCAGCCCGCTGATCTCCTTATTGCGGTTATACAGTAACAGGTTCCTGTTGAATTCCCTCATACTCATCCGCAGTGAATCGTAATCGAGGCGGTAATGAAGCAGGATGGTGTCCTTCACATCGAACTGTGTTTTCACATCCCTCGACAGCAGGTCATTCAGAGTGGCCATGGAATTGCTGAAAATAGTCTGCTGGCTTGAAAGGCTGGCGATATCGGCATTCAGCTCAACTTTAGCCTTGAGGAATTCCAGCTCCGAGCCGCTGCCGGTTTCATATTTCAGTTGTGCCAGGTCGAGGCGGAATTTTGAAATGCCCACCTGTTCCTCGATGATGGCAGTTTCCTTTTTCTGGCGCACAATATCATAGTAAGAGGCAATGATCCTTGCCAGGGTGTTTTCAATGGAAATTTTCGAGTTCAGGTCCCCTATGTCTTCGAGCTTCCTCAGCTTGTCATAGGTAATGAACATCTTCAGACCGTCGAAAAGGGTCCAGTTCAGGTTTACGCCTGCAGTGAACAGGTCGGTATTTGCAGATGTATTATCGAGACTGGCTCCTGTAACAACCTCCACCTTTGCACTGCTGAGCGCATGCTGGTAGCCTGCGCTGGCATCGATGCGGGGGAGCATTCCCGCATTGCCCGGGGTAAAATTATTCACTGCAATCTGCCTGCTGTTCTTTGAGATGTTGATACCATAGTTATTCACAAGCCCGATCCCGACCGCCGATTCCAGAGTAAGCAGTTCCTGGCAGAAAGCTACGACGCTGGCAAATACGAGAAGGATACCGGTTAAGAAAGCTTTTTTCATGGTTCCGGACTGGCTTTTTTTGATGCGTTTTTCGAGAGGTAGGTATAGAAGGCAGGGATGATGAAAAGGGTCAGGAAGGTCGAGAAGATCAATCCGCCCACAACAGCAATACCCAGTGACTGCCTGCTTTCAGAGGAAGCTCCAATGTTCAGGGCAATGGGCAGTATGCCAAGTATCATGGCCGATGAAGTCATGAGGATGGGCCTGAATCTCGAAATCGCAGCAGTTTGAACTGCCTGCAACTTTTCCAGTCCGGCCTCCTTCTGCTGGTTCGCAAATTCAACGATGAGGATCCCGTTCTTGGTGACCAGACCGATCAGCATGACCACGCCGATCTCACTGAAGATGTTCAGGGTTTGTTTGAAATACCAGAGTGAGAACAAAGCGCCTGCGATAGCCAGGGGAACGGTGAGAAGTATGATAAAAGGATCGACAAAGCTTTCGAACTGTGCAGCTAAAATGAGGTAAATCAAAATGATCCCTAATACAAATACGAAAATGAGGCTGGATGAACTTTCACGGTAATCACGTGACTGACCTGCAAGGCTTGTTTTTATGCTTGGCGGAAGGATCTTTTTGGATATCCTGTCGAGCTCCCTGATGCCGTCGCCGAGGGTTGCACCCTGTGTTAGTCCGGCCGAAATCGTCGCCGATATATAACGGTTATAGGAGTATATGGCTGCCGGATTAATGCTTTCTTCCACGCTGATAAGGTTATCGAGCGGGATAAGGTCGCCTTTGCTGCTTCTCACGTACAGCGATTTCAGGGCATCCGGATCATTCCTGAACTGAGCCATCAGCTGTCCGATGATCTCATACTGCTTGCCTTCCATGATGAAGTACTCATAACGTTGTCCGCTGAGGCTAAGCTGAAGAGTGCGGGCGATCTCTTCGGTCGAAACATTCAGCAATGAAGCCTTTTCACGGTTCACTGTGATCCTGAGCTCGGGTTTGTTGATCTTGAAATCGGCATCCACAAACTGCAGCACTTGCAGCTTCCTTGCCTCATCAAGGAAATGCGGCAGCACATCCTTCAGCATGGTCAGGTTCGGCGCCTGCAGCACATACTGTATTGGCTGTCCCGAAAACCTGTCGCCAATGGTCGGGGGTTCGAAAGGAAAACAGCGTATGCCTGTGATCTTCGCAAGCTCCTTCGACATCTTAAGGAATATCTCGTGCTGGGAACGCTGCCGCTTCTCGGCATCCTGCAGGTACACGATCTCCATGGCCTTGTTGGGGTTGTCCCTGGCTCCCATGCTGGGTGAGATCATGTAAAAGAACACCGAGGTCTCAGGGAAGGAATCCCTCACATATTTGTCGAGCTGCACCATGTATTTATCCATGAATTCATAGGTAGCTCCCTCGGGCGCAAGGGTCGGGATGCGCACATTGTTCCGGTCTTCGAAGGGGGCCAGCTCAGAATGCAGGGATTTGAAGAACACAAAGACCAGGGCCGTGATGATCAGGAAAAGGGGAAACGCCATCCACCTTCGTTTTAAAAAGCCTTCAAGCGACTGCCTGTATTCCCGGTTCAGGAATTCAAAGAAAGGATCTGTTTTGCGGATGAGCCAGTTCGGAGGCCTGTCACCCCGCGTTTTGAGGATCCTCGAACACATCATGGGCGAAAGGGTAAGGGCTACGAAGGCGGATATCAGGACTGAGCCTGCCACCACCAGTGCGAATTCACGGAACAAACGTCCCACAAGGCCTTGCAGGAACATGACCGGGATAAACACTGCCGCAAGGACGATGGTGGTGGAGATCACGGCAAAATAGATCTCGTTCATGCCCTTGTTTGCAGCTTCTATCGGCGGCATTCCCTGGTTCACCTTTGAATGGATGTTCTCGAGCACAATGATGGCATCGTCGCAAACCAGCCCGATCGCGAGAACCACGGCCAGCAAGGTCAGCACGTTGATCGAAAGCCCGAACAGGGCCATCAGGATGAAAGCGCCGATGAGTGAAACCGGGATCGCCACCACGGGGATGATAGTCGACTTGAAGTCGCGCAGGAAAAAGAAAATGATCAGGATCACCAGCAGCAGTGAAAGAAAGATCGACTGCTTTACTTCCTTGACCGCTTTACGTTCAAACCGGGTAAAGTCATACCCTATGCTGATCGAATATTCGGCCGGGATCTCTTCTTTGATGACAGCCATCCTCCGGTAAAACTCATCCGCAATAGCCACATTATTTGCTCCTGTCTGGGGCACCACACCGATGATGATCACAGGCAGCATGTCCATCATAACGGTAGAACGGTCATTCTCGGGATAGAGCTCGGCGTTGCCTATATCGCTCAGCCGGATGATATTCCCTCCTTCCTGTTTGATGATAAGATCGTTGAACTGCCCGGGTGTTTGCATCAGTCCGAGGGTGCGTATGGTGAGCTCGGTCATATCCCCTTCGACCCTTCCCGAAGGGAGCTCGATATTTTCCCTGCTGAGGGCTTTCTGGATATCGAGGGAGGTAATGCCAGCTGAAGACATCTTATAAGGATCGAGCCACAGCCTCATCGAGAATTTCTTTTCCCCGAAGATCTTGATATCCCCCACCCCGGGTATGGTCTGCAGTCTTTCCTTGATCACGTTTTCCATCAGGGCATTGACTTCCATGATGTTGTGCTGATAACTGCGGATGACCATGAAGATGATCGCATTCGTGTTGGCGCTGAGCTTTTCAACTATAGGCGGATCAACATCCTTGGGGAGCAGGCGGATGGTCTTGGAAACACGGTCCCTCACATCATTGGCCGCGGCTTCCATGTCGTTGCCGAGGTTGAACTCTACTGTGATCAGGCTTGTCTGGTCGTTCGACACCGACGACAACACCCTGATCCCTTCGATGCCGTTGATGGCATCTTCAAGAGGTTCGGTGATCTGGGCCTGGATGATCTCTGCATTGGCCCCTGAATAGTTCGTTGTGACTGTGACAACGGGAGGGTCCATGGCAGGATATTCCCTGATGCCCAGGTAAGAATAACTGACCAGTCCGAAGATTACGATCAGCAGCGAAAACACGATGGCCAGGACAGGCCTTTTGATGCTTATACCCGAGAGACTCATGCTAGTTCAGTTTCACTACCTTCAATGGGGAATCGGGTTTTATTCTCAGCAGGTTTGTAACCACCACGGTATCGCCTGGAGCCAGGCCTTCGACCACCTGTACCGACTGACGGTTTCTTAACCCGGTTTTTACAGGCTGAAGTAAGGCTTTACCCGATTTAACAAGATAAACATCATATCCTTTGATGGTGGGGATTAAAGCCGCCGTGGGGATGAACAGCTTTGCATTTAAGGCCTGGAGGCTGATCTCAACCCTCACAGAAGCACCGGGTACCAGGCTTCCATCTCTGTTCTCACATACTGCCCTCAGGGAGATCGTCCTGGTTTTTTTTTCAATATCGGGTTCCACGGCTTCTATGATGGCTGTATAGGGCTTGACTGAATAATCGGCAGTAAAACTAATAGCCGATCCCTCATGCAGATCATTCGCATAACGTTCGGGGACAGAAAAATCAATCTTGATCCTGCTTACATCCTGCAGGCTGGCCAGCACCATGTTCGGGTTTACCAGGGCGCCCTCGCTGACATGCCTCAGGCCTATCTTGCCTGCAAACGGGGCCCGGATCTCGGTTTTTGACAGGTCGACCTTTAAAATATCGATCTCAGCCCTGATGGAATTCAGGTGGTTTAGTGTTTCATCATACTGTTCCTGGCTTATTCCTCCCTTTGAAAGCTGGGCTTTCTGCCGGGCTTCATTGGTAGCGGCAAGTTTCTCGTCAATTTGAAGTTTGCTGATCCTCGCCGCAATCTCGGCATCGTCGAGTTTGAAAAGCAGCTGACCTTTGGTCACGAAAGATCCCTCTTTCAGGAATACGGTGATTACTTTTTTATTGATTTCGCTCACAATCTCCACGCTCTCGTTGGCCCTCAGTGTGCCTATGTTCGACAATTCGTAAACCATGGATGTATCCTTTGCGATACAGGCCTCAACCGGGACCACCGGTTTCAGATTCGCTTTGGGCTCAACCTGCTTGCTCACTGAGCCTGAGAATATCCTGAGCAGGAGCAGGACGACGGCCAGGCCGATGACACCAAAAAGAATCAGCTTTCGTTTCATGGGGTCTTATTCATTGCTTCTCAAAAATACAAAAAAAGAAGCCGTCTTTTCGGGACGGCTTCTTTTTCCTTTCTCAGGTATTTGTAACCTGTTAATTGTTCACGACCACCTTGCGGACGACCTTAAACTCAGAGTTGAGGAATACTACGGAATAGATTCCGGCGGGTATCGATTTCAGGTCGATTACTCTCTGGTATTTACCGTGGGTAGTCTTCATATCCTTCAGTTCATAAATCTTGGCGCCAAGCTGGTTGAAGATATAGATATTGAAGGTTGTCTCTACAGGGTATTCCACAGAAGTTGTGAAGATGCCGTTGTTAGGCACAGGATAGACAGTGAAGTTAGCGACTTCAGGCAGTTCTTCCACTCCGACAACTTCAATATACACTTTGTTGGAGATATCAGAGGAACAACCGTTGAGAGTAACCACTACCCAGTAATAACCTGTGTTGTGGGTCACGGTGTAAGTCTGGCCTGTTGCCCCGGCAATTGCAGTACCATTATAGTACCACTGGTTGCCTGAAGCTGCGC
>JBAXLI010000083.1:0-16500 GCA_037134895.1 Bacteroidota bacterium | reverse complement strand
TGCATCCTGCATCCCGCATCCTGCATCCCGCATCCTGCATCCCGCATCCTGCATCTTGCATCTTGCATCTTGCATCTTGCATCTTGCATCCTGCATCCCGCATCTTTTAATTATCATCTTCTATTAAACATGCCATGTTCGACAAAATAATCGACTTTTCAATCAGTCATAAAACTGCCATTGGAATACTTACCCTGTTGCTGATCATAACAGGTATCTATTCCATGTTCCATCTGAAACTCGACGCGATCCCCGACATCACCAACAACCAGGTCCAGGTAATCACCATAGCTCCCACACTGGCGTCCTCAGAAGTGGAACAGCTGATCAGCTATCCCATCGAAAAAGCTGTCGCCGTCATCCCCGATGTTCTGGAACTCCGGAGCGTCAGCCGGTTCGGGCTCTCAGTGGTAACGGTAGTATTCAGGGAAGATGTCGATATCTACAGGGCCCGCCAGCAGATTGGCGAGAAACTCAGGGATGCTGAAAAGCAGATCCCGGCTGGCGTTGGCGAACCAGAGCTTGCACCGATCAGCACAGGCCTGGGTGAGATTTACCAATACCTGGTCAAAGTGAAACCGGGATATGAAAACCGGTATTCCCTCAGCGACCTGCGCACCATCCAGGACTGGATCGTCAAACGACAGCTGCTCGGAACTCCGGGTATCGCTGAAGTAAGCTCCCTGGGCGGGTTTATAAAGCAATACGAGGTGGCCCTCGATCCGAACCGCCTGCGAAGCCTTGGGATCTCTATCAACGAGATCTTTGAAGCCCTGGAAAAAAACAACGAAAACACCGGTGCCGCCTATCTCGACGAAAAACCCTATGCCTACTTCATCAGGGGGATTGGCTTCGTTCATAGTCTCGACGATATAGAGAAAATTGTGATTAAAACGGTAAATAACATACCGGTCCTGATAAGGGATGTGGGAAAGGTTCAGTTCGGGCACGCCAACAGGTACGGAGCAGTAGTTGAAGCAGGGAAAGGTGAAGTCACAGGCGGTATGGTAATGATGCTCAAGGGTGAGAATTCGGTGGAAGTTATCAAAAGGGTCAAAGACAGGATCACCCAGATCGGCAAATCCCTGCCCGAAGGGGTGTATATCGATTCCTTCATCGATCGTACCAAACTGATCAATAAAACCATCAGCACAGTCATGAGGAACCTGCTTCTTGGCGGATTAGTCGTGATTTTCGTCCTCACCCTGCTGATCGGGAATCTCAGGGCGGGACTGATCGTGGCATCGATGATCCCGCTTTCGATGTTGTTTGCTGTGATCATGATGGTGCTCACCGGGGTCTCGGGGAATCTCATGTCACTGGGCGCCATCGACTTCGGCATCATCGTCGACGGGGCTGTGATCATCGTCGAAAGCGTGGTGTACAGGCTCTTCCTAAGCCACCGTCAGAACCAGGGGATCATCAGGCTGAGCCGGGAACAGATGGACCGTGAAGTCGGCACTTCGGCGAAAAAAATGATGCATTCGGCAACCTTCGGACAGATCATCATCCTGATTGTTTACCTACCTGTGATCTCACTTTCGGGAATTGAAGGCAAAATGTTCAAACCTATGGCCGAAACCGTGATGTATGCAGTTTTTGGAGCCTTCCTGCTTTCTCTTACATACGTGCCTATGATGTCGGCCCTCTTTCTCAGCAGGGATACCAGACATACACTCAATATTTCTGATCGTATCATGAACTTCATCCACAGGCTATACGACCCCGTCATAAAATTCGCACTGAATTTCAAACTTAGTGTGATCATTGGATCCGTCCTTGTCTTTGCGATCGCACTCATCATGTTCCTCAGGATCGATGCAGTGTTTGTGCCCTCTCTCGAAGAAGGCGACCTGCTTGTGCTTCCAAAGATACAAAGCGGAAGTTCCCTGTCGCAAAGCATTGATACCTATCAGCAGGTTTCTGACATCCTGAAAAAGGAGTTTCCCGAAGTCATCGATGTGGTGGCCAAAATCGGAGTGGGCGAAATTCCTACCGATCCCACACCCATGGAGGCAGCCGACATGGTCGTTTGCCTCAAAGACAAAAAAGAATGGGTCTCGGCGACGACAAAAGATGAACTCATCGATAAAATGAAGGAGAGGCTCTCTGGCATCCCTGGTGTGAGCTACGAATTCATGCAGCCCATCGAAGCCCGCTTCAACGAGCTGATGACCGGCATCAGATCTGACGTAGCGGTGAAGATCTTCGGCGACAACATGGATACCCTGGCACTGGAAGCTGAAAAGCTTGCTGCCCTCATCAGCGACATCCCCGGGATAGGGGATATGAAAGTCGAGCAGGTAGTCGGACTTCCGCAGATTATTGTACGTTATAACCGCGACCGCATTTCGGCCGACGGACTGAACATCGTTGATCTTAACAAGGCGCTGAAAGCCGGGTTTGCCGGGGAACAGGCGGGTATTGTATATGAAGGCGAAAAGCGTTTTGACCTGGTTGTAAGGCTGGATAAGGAACACCGCAACTCCATCGAGGATGTAAAAAAGCTCTTTGTTTCCCTGCCTTCGAAACAGCAGATACCACTCGAAGAAGTTGCCGACATTAAATTTGAGGACGGCCCCCAGCAAATCGCCAGGGATGACGGCAAACGAAGGATAACCATCGGGATTAATGTCAGGAACAGGGATGTCGGATCACTGATTGAAGATATCAGTAAAAAGATTGATAAGGATCTTAAACTTCCTACGGGGTATTATGTCACTTACGGCGGACAATTCGAGAACCTGGTCGAAGCCAAGAAAAGGCTTGCAATCGCAGTCCCCCTGGCGCTTTTCCTGATCCTGGTGCTACTGTATATGACCTTCAGATCGGTGCGCGAAACACTGCTCGTTTTTACGGCAGTCCCCTTTGCCGCGATTGGCGGGGTGTTCGCGCTTTACCTCAGGGGAATCCCGTTCAGCGTCTCGGCCGGTGTTGGCTTCATTGCACTCTTCGGTGTTGCGGTTCTGAACGGCATCGTACTGATCAGCAGCTTCAACCAGCTCAGGGATGAAGGCATGGATGATATTTATGAACGGGTTCTTAAAGGTGTGCGGATGAGGTTGCGTCCTGTGCTCATGACTGCTTCGGTTGCCTCGCTTGGTTTCCTCCCCATGGCCATTTCCCGTGCAACCGGATCGGAGGTACAAAGACCACTGGCAACTGTTGTTTTCGGCGGATTGATCACTGCCACAATACTAACGCTGATCATACTTCCGGCTATTTATGCCCTGATCGAAACCCGGTGGAGATCGGGCAAAAAACATGGCCTGAAAAATGCCATGATCTTGCTGTTGCTCATGATGGCACCAGTGACAGGCCTTATGGCACAAACTCATCCGCAGACACTGACACTTAAACAATGCATTGACACGGCCCTTGCGAAGAGCCCGACGGTAAAGGCCGTGGCGCTTGAGAAGGAGTATTATAAAGCAGGAAAAGCTGCTGCGATCAACATCCCCAAAACCGAAGTCGGGGTGGTTTACGGACAAAGCAACAGCATCAACAATGACGATGAGTTCACCATTCAGCAAAGCATAGAGTTTCCCACGGTATATATCTACCAGAAAGAACTTGCAAAAAGCCAGTGTGTGGCTACGGCTTTCAAACTCAGCCAGGCCCGCAATGAACTGGTGTTCGAGGTGAAGAACCTGTATTTCGAACTGCTTTGTCTGGATGCCGACCGCAGCCTTCTGAAAGCGAAAGACAGCCTCTACGCCCTGCTGGAAATCGCAGGCGAGAAGAGGTTCAGGGCAGGGGAGACCGGTTCGCTTGAGAAGATGGCGGCCCAGGCAGCGAGGATGCAGGCATTCTACCAGCTGAAACAAAACGAAAGCCAGTGGCAGAGCGCATTGCAGAAACTCAAAGCCGTAATGAACCACAGGGATAATTTTGTTCCCCTCCAGGGCATTCAGCTTCAGAGCCTGTATTCTCTCGATCCCGATACCAGTCTGCTTACCGATAACCCCGTGCTGCAATGGCTAAGGCAGCAAACCGATATAGCTGTCAGGCAGGTGCAAATCGAGAAAGCAAAGCTGTTTCCAGATATCAGCATTGGGTATTTCAATAAAAGTTTGATTGGCACCCAGATCATTGATGGTACTGAGGAAAATTTCAGCCGTTCCGACCGGTTTTCAGGAATTTCGGGCGGATTGGCGATCCCGGTTTTCTTTGGGGCCCAGGGATACAAGATCAGAGCAGCCAACCTGGAAAAACGCATCAGCGAGCAGAAATACCTTCAGCAGAAGAATGAGCTAGAAGCCGGGTATGCTTCTTTCCTGAACACCTTCAGGGTAGGGAAAGAAATGCTGCTCTATTATGCAAACACGGCCATGCCCCACAGCAGGCTGATGATAGCAAATGCCGGGAAAAGCATGAATGCCGGGGAGATCGCTTATCCCGAATACCTGAAACTCATTGAAAGCGCCCTGGAGATACAGCATAACTACATCGATATACAGAGGAAATATTTTAACACCCTTTCGGCCATTCAGCTGATGCAGGGAAAAAACGAATAATCGCATGAAAACATTATTGATATCAAGCCTTTTAGCAGTATTGATGCTCGGTTCCTGCAGGCAGGCAGCCGAAAACCCCGCCCCGGAGCAGCATAAAACAGGGGAAGCCGGGCCCGTGACCTCAGTTGTTGAGCTTACCAAGCTCCAGGTTGCCAAGACCGGCATCCAGTTCGGGGACTTTGAAAAGAAAAACCTGAGGGATGTGGTCAGGGTGAACGGCTACCTTCACGTTCCACCCCAGAACAAAGCCCAGGTCTCGACCTATATGGGGGCCGTGGTAAAGTCCATACTCGTGAGGGAAGGGGAATTCGTCAGGCAGGGACAGGCCCTGATGGAACTGGCCCATCCCGATTTCCTGAAACTCCAGGAGGATTACCTTGTTGCGAAAAGCAACATAGTTTTTTCACGTAAGGAATATGAAAGGCAGAAGGAGCTTTCGAAAGACAATATTGCTTCACAAAAATCCTTCCAGGAGGCCGAAGCCAGGTATACCGGTGAAATGGCCAGGCTGGCTTCGCTTGAAGACCAGCTGCAGATGCTTAACGTTCAGGTAAATGAACTTTCGCCTTCTTCACTTCGGAAGGCATTCACGCTTTGTTCTCCGATTGATGGGTACGTTGGCAAGATCCTCGTCAATACAGGTTCTTTCGCCGAACCTCAGAAGGAACTGCTTTGCGTGATCGACAACAGCCATCTGCACGTCGACCTGATGATCTATGAGAAGGACCTTTCGAAGATTAAGCCCGGACAAAATGTAAACATCACGTTTACAAACATGCCCGAACTGGTGATGGAGGCGAAGATCTTCAGCATAGGCAAGGAGTTTGAGAACGAGTCCCGCACGGTTAGCGCTCATGCTGAATTGCTTGGCAACAACAAGCAAGACCTGGTGCCGGGGATGTATGTGAACGGACTGATCGAGACAGGCAGCGCCGATGCTGTTGTGATCCCCGAAACCGCGGTGATACGCGACAACGGAAGGGATTATATCTTTATCAAAGACCCCGCTATGCAGAAACATGAAGCCGAGGTGGCCTTTACACCTATCGAAGTAAAGAAAGGCGTGACCAACGGCGGATATACCGAAGTAACTGCCCTGGGCAGGCTTCCCGAAAAATACCAGGTCGTCGTGAAGGGCGCATACTATGTGCTGTCGCAGATGAATGTTGGCAAAGGCGCGGGGTGTGTGGATTAAGTGATGGTGATTGGTGACTGGTGATTGGTTGTTAGAAAAACATTCGTATTTTTGACATACCATTGAACAACAGAACAAGGCCCTAACCACTCCATGCCCGACGAATCTGAAAGGATCACAAGAAAAACCCGAATTGACCTCTGGCTTAAAGCAACTGGCTGGGAAATCATCCATTACTCCCAGGTTAGTGATCTTACAATTCTCACTAATCACGCGGTAGAAGAATTCGAGACCGGCAATGGTCCGGCTGATTATGGCCTCGTTGTCGGAGGCAAGGTTTTAGGCGTTGTTGAGGCAAAGAAACTCGAAATCGGAGCTCAGAATGTACTTGAACAGGCCAAACGATATTCCAAAGGCGCTGATAATACTATCGGGGAGTGGGGACCTTACCATGTTCCCTTCCTGTATTCCACAAACGGGGAGTTGATCTACTTTCTTGATATAAGAAATACTCAGAACCTTAGCAGGCAGATTTATAATTTTCACTCTCCCGAGGCATTGCTTTCATTATTTGAAAATAAAAAAGAGAAATCCATGCAGTGGCTGAGGTCCAATCCCATCGATAACCCCAGGCTCAGGGAATATCAGAAAAATGCAATCCAATCAATAGAAGATGGATTTGCTGAGGGTAAACGCCTCATGCTTCTGGCCATGGCCACCGGGACCGGTAAGACCTTTACCACAGTAAATCTGGTTTACCGGGCCCTGGTTTCGGGTTATGCCAAAAGAATATTGTTTCTGGTTGACCGTAAATCTTTGGCAGCCCAGGCTGTCACCGCCTTTGCTTCATTTGACACTCCCAGGAACATCAAATTCAAGGATGAATACGAGATGTATTCACAAAAGTTCAGAAGGGATGATTTTGAAGACGAGCCTTATGATCCCACAGTCTTACCGAATTCTTACCTTACAAACCCCGATGGCAGCAAAACATTTCTCTATATATGCACTATACAGCGGATGGCATTCAACCTGTATGGAAGAGCTGCCGCATTTGGCGAGGACGAAGAAATTGAAGAGGAAACCGAACAGCTTTCAATACCAAACCATGCCTTTGATCTTATCATTGCCGATGAATGCCACAGAGGGTATACCTCCAAAGAAACGAATATCTGGAGAAATGTACTGAACCATTTTGATGCTGTCAAAGTCGGTCTGACTGCCACTCCTGCATATCATACCATCGCATACTTCGGGAAACCCGTCTTCAGTTACGATATTGACGAAGCCGTGAACGATGGTTTCCTCGTCGACTGGGATGCAGTGGCTATCAATTCGGAAGTCCTGATGCACGGAGTCTTCCTCAAGGAAGGCGAAATGGTAGGTGTGGTTGATACCGAAACCGGCAGGGAGAAAATAGACCAGCTGGAAGATGAACGGGAATTCACATCCACCGAAATAGAAGAAAAAATAACAGCTCCCGATACCAACCGTAAGATCATCGAAGAACTGAAAAAGTATACCGAGGAGTTCGAAGCTGAAAATGGAAGGTTCCCTAAAACATTGATCTTCGCGTCGAACGATATCCCCATGATCTCCCATGCCGACCGACTGGTGAATATTTGCAAGGAGGTGTTCAACCGGGGCGATGACTTTGCTGCAAAGATAACGGGTAGTCCTACGGTTGACAGGCCTTTGAAAAAGATCAAAGAATTCCGCAACCGCCCCAACCCCAAAATTGTAGTCACCGTGGACATGCTTAGCACGGGAGTTGATATTCCTGCACTTGAGTTCATCGTTTTCCTCCGCCCGGTCAAATCGAGAATTCTCTGGGAGCAGATGCTGGGAAGGGGAACGCGAAAATGTGATGAGATAGGGAAATCAAAATTTGTGATCTTCGATTGTTTTAACGGCAGCCTGATCAGGTACTTTAAAGATGCCAGCTATAATTTTAAAATCGATCCACCCGGACTTGACCCTGTTACCATCAGAGAACTCATCGAGAAAATTTACAACAATGAGGACCGCTGGGCCAATTCAAGACGCTTAAGCAAACGCCTTCAAAGAATAGAAAAAGACATGAGCGGCAAGGCAAGGGATATGTTTTCAAACTACATTCCCGAGGGTGATATGGGTAAATTTGCGGGATTGCTTTCTAAATTTTTCGACAAATACAGGTAATGGCAAAATCCTTCAGCGAAATATTTGAAAGCTTCGGCAGTCTCATGGAATTGCTCCGTGACAAGCAATTTCAGGACCTGTTGGTGAATTATGAGCGGGCAAAGAAGAGTTTTTTCGTTGGTTACGGGGTTACCGACTTCGTGAATTCTGAAATGGTTTTCAATGCCGAAGATAAGTATGCCTTGAAACCCGAGAGTTACCTGGCTGCCTTCTCGGAATTCATCCGCCGTAAAGAAAATGAAATAGAAGCCATATCGATTGTTCTGAACAAACCTAAAGACTGGAACACAAAAACCCTGAATGAGTTACGACTCAAACTCAAAGATCAGAGTTACGATGAAACGACCTTGAGAGTGGCTCATAAGATCGTTTACCACAAAGACGCTGTGGACATCATCAGCATGGTAAAACACGCAGCGAAAGAAACTGAACCCCTGCTGAGTGTTGAAGAACGCGTGAGCCGGGCGATCTCGAAGGTTACCCAAGGGAAAACCTTATCCGCAGACCAGCAAAAATGGATGGAGTACATAAAAGAACATCTCAAACAGAACATGACCCTCGACGAGGACGATTTGAAGGCGCTTCCCGTTTTCACCGATCGGGGCGGCCTCAGCAAATTCAAGAAGGTGTTTGGTGTGGAATACAGCGAAATCATCAAGCAAATCAATCTTTCTATAGCAGCGTAAATGAGCGATGTAGTAAATAAACTCTGGGGATTTTGCCACACCTTAAGGCATGAAGGGATAGACTATAACGATTATATTGAACAGCTTTCGTTTTTATTGTTTTTGAAGATGGCGGATGAGAAAGCGGTTCACCTTAACAGCACGTATAATTGGCAAGCACTCAAACATCTCAGCGGTGGTGATCTGATGGATCATTACACCCTGACTTTGCGCGAACTGGCCAAAGAGAAGGGATTGTTAGGCGAGATCTTTACCCAGGCCCAGAATCGATTCAATAACCCGGTAAGCCTGAAGAAGCTGCTGAACCTGATTGAGGAAGATGAGTGGACTTCGATGGATGTGGACGTGAAAGGAGCGGCTTTTGAAGGATTGCTCGAAAAGGCAGCCAGTGAGGGAAAGAAAGGGGCCGGACAGTATTTTACTCCCCGTCCGCTGATCCAGAGCATGGTCAGGCTGATGAAGCCCGATCCCAGGGGCAAGCCTGCATTTACCATTTCAGACCCGGCTTGTGGGACCGGTGGATTCCTTGTTTCGGCATATGAATGGCTGCTAAAGGAATGCAAAGGCGCTTTGCCCCGTGAAGAAGTCAAACAGATTCAGGAAAATACTTATTACGGACAGGAACTGGTTGCACGACCGCGCAGGCTGGCCCTGATGAACATGTATCTGCACGGAGTGATTCCCCGGATCGCTTTGGGAGACACCATTTATAACGCACCATCGGGTGATCGTTTCGATGTGGTACTGGCCAATCCGCCCTTCGGGACCAAAGGCGCCAACCAGGCTCCCGAGCGGGACGACTTCACTGTAGAGACCAGCAACAAGCAGTTGAATTTCGTGCAGCATATCATGAGCACCCTCAAGCCCGGAGGACGTGCCGCCATAGTGCTTCCCGATAATGTGCTGTTCGAAGACAAGGCAGGGGAAGTGTTTGAAATTCTGATGGCGGATTGCAACCTCCATACTATCCTGCGTTTGCCCCGCGGCACGTTCACCCCCTATGCCCAGGGAGTCAAGGCCAATGTTATTTTCTTTCAGAAAGGCCTGGCCACAGAGAAAGTATGGATTTACGACAACCGCAGCAATATTGAAGGCATCACCAAGAAAGACAGGCCTCTTACTGCAAAGCATTTCGAAGAATTTGAAGCCTGCTATGGCAAAGACCCCAATGGGAACAGCAAACGAACCGACCAGGGTGAGAGCGGACGTTTCCGCAGTTTCGGAATTGACGAGATCAAAAAGCGGAACTACAAACTCGACATTACCTGGCTCAAGGACGACAGCATAGAAGACGCCGGCAGTCTGCCCGAACCCAGCATATTAGCCACCGAAGCCATCACCGAACTCGAAGCGGTAGTAGACGACCTTCGTGAAATCCTTAACCTTCTGGAAAGCGATGGAGAATAATTTGCCGAAGGGGTGGAGTACATGTTCACTTGGCGATTCACTAGTCTATATTATTGGTGGTGATTGGGGTAAGGATTTATCAATAGGATTACCATCGAATTTTGAAAAAGCTAAAGTTATTCGAGGAACCGATTATAAAAATTGGAATACTGTAAAAGCCAAAAATGCTTCGATTCGTTTAATTAAAAAAGACAGTGTTGCAAAGAGAAAATTGCAAAAAGGTGATATTGTTGTTGAAGTTTCTGGCGGTGGTCCAGATCAGCCTGTCGGACGAACGGTAATTATTTGTGAAAGTCTCTTAAAAGAAGAATTACCTATTATTTGTTCAAATTTCTCCAGGCAAATGAGGGTTAGTCCATTTTTGAACCCATTCTATATTAATTACTTTCTAACGTATTCATATTCATTAGGTTCATTTAACGATCTTCAAACTCAAACAACAAATCTTCGTAATCTCAATGTAAATGATTTTCTTACTAAAACAATAGTACCAATTCCTCCTATATCGGAGCAAAATTCAATCGTCGCCAAACTCGACTCCCTTTTCGAAAAAATCGAAAGCAACAAACAACGACTCGAAAACATCCCACAAATACTCAAGAGGTTCAAACAAAGTGTAATTGCTGCTGCAATCAATGGGAGGCTGACTGAAGATTGGCGAAAGGTAAATGTCGAATTAGAATCTGCAAAACAGTTGATTTACAGGATACATGAGCAACGAGGAGCAAATACAAAGAGCAATAAACTAAAAAATAAAATGAATATTGATTTTTCTCAGACACAATTTGAGAAGAATATGTTCGATATGAATAAAAACATCCCAGATTCATGGACTTTCACTAGGATTGGAGATGTTTCAGAATGTTTGGATTATAAAAGAAGACCTATAAATAAATCGGAGAGAGAAAAGAGAAAAGGGAATATTCCATATTATGGCGCAAATGGTCAGGTCGGTTGGATAGACAATTATTTATTTGATGAAAATCTAATTGTCATTGTTGAAGATGAAACTTTTGTCGGTCGTGAAATACCGTTTAGTTATATAATTAGAGATAAAACTTGGGTAAATAATCATGCACATGTACTAAGACCATTAGGAGGAATTACTGTAGAATATTTAAATCTTTGTTTCTCATATTATGATTTTACATCTCTTACATCAGGAACCACAGGAAGGAGAAAATTAACCCAGGAAGCCTTGTTGAATGCAGAATTTGCAATTGCAGGATTGCAAGAACAGCATGAAATCGTCCGCCGGGTTGAACAACTCTTTGAAGTTGCCGATAAGATTGAATCCCGGTACAACCAGGCCAGGGCCATGCTGGAGAAGCTTCCGCAGAGCATTTTAGCAAAAGCCTTCCGGGGAGAGCTGGTTCCTCAGGATCCAAACGATGAGCCTGCAAACGCCTTGCTTGAAAGGATAAGGTCAGAGAAAGCCGGTCCTCATCCGCAGTCAAAGAAAAAGAAAGAATCTTCCTGATTGGATGTCAATTTCAATTGAGGATTCACTTGGAGGAGAATATGTTTGTTTGATAATTATTAAAACCGGACTTCAGATGAATTAATGAGATAGCCTCACATGGAACACGAACCTTTAATAAAACAATTGAATGAATTCGTTTTGATGCCATTTGAAACCGAATGGCTTGAGTTCAAATTGAATAAAGGCTCTATTACAAATGAACAGATTGGCGAATATATTTCTGCCCTGAGCAATGGAGCCTGCATTAAAAACAAGCCATTTGGCTATTTGATTTGGGGTGTCAAAAACGATGATCATGCACTTACCGGTACAAACTTTACATTCACAAATGCCAAAGAAGGGAATCAGGATCTTGAGTTGTGGCTTAGGTTGTTGCTTCACCCGGTATTGAACTTTGCCATTTATGAATTCGAACATCAGAACCGGCATTTTGTCATACTACAAATTCCGGCAGCTTCCAGTGAACCTACCTGTTTCAAAAAGAAAGCCTTTATCCGGATTAACAGCAATAAAACCGACCTGAGAATTTTTCCCGATTTAGTTCGGCAGATTTACAATTCAAAAAGGGATTGGTCTGCAGAGATCATCGAAAAGGCCTCTTGGTCTGATTTGGATGCTGTTGCCGTTTCTATTGCAAAACAAAAATTTGCTGAACGGAATCCCAAAATGTCAGATGAGTTAAGTCAATGGGATGATATGACTTTTCTCGATAAGGCTAAGATTACTATAAATGGTAAGATAACAAATACTGCATTGATTCTTCTTGGCAAGGAAGAGTCGTCACATTACCTTCTGCCTGCGGTGGCTCAAATCACCTGGAAGCTTGATGCTGAAGAGAAGGCCTATGAACATTATAACATTCCTTTGCTTTTATCTACAACAAAAGTCGGGCAAAAAATCAGAAACTATAAATACAAATTTTTTCCCGACGACGAATTATTATCAGTCACTGTGGATAAATATGAAAACAAAGTGATTCTGGAAGCGCTTCATAATTGCATTGTACATCAAAACTACCTCGAATGTTCCAGAATCCTGCTTACTGAAAAGACGGATAGATTGATTTTTACAAGTGCAGGTAGTTTTTTTGAAGGGAACCCGGAGGATTATTTTCTGGGAGAGAAAACTCCCCAAAAATACAGGAATCCCTGGCTTGCACAAGCAATGGTCAATCTGAATATGATTGATACTTTGGGATACGGGATTCATCGTATGTTTATCGAGCAACGGAAGCGATTTTTTCCGATGCCCCAGTATGATCTGCAAAAGGTGTCGCAGGTTGAGCTTATCATATACGGACATAGTATTGATGAGAACTATTCCAAATTATTATTGCGCAAAACAGATTTGCCTTTATCTACCATTATCCTCCTTGACCGGTTTCAGAAAAAGTTGAGCCTTCCCGAAAAAGAGCTTAACAATTTAAAAAAAGCTGGTTTGATTAACGGTAGAAAACCAAATTTTCATATTTCGGAAATAATTGCAGTTCAATCGGGTCAGCTCGATACCTATTTGAAAAACAGAGGATTTGATAAAGAATATTATAAGAAATTAGTGTTCGAATTCATTGATAAAAAAAAGACGGGAACTTCTAAAGAAGAAATCAGGTCTTTACTCTGGGATAAACTACCCGACATTATCAGTGACAAGCAAAAAGGGAACAAAGTGTCTAATATTCTTCAGGAGTTAAGAAGAGAAAATAAGATAAAAAACATAGGCACATTTTCAGATCCTGCCTGGATATCAATAAAATAACCTCTAATAAAACTTGAATTTTTATTAGAGAATTATTAGAGGTTATTAGAGGCTGGTTAAAAATTCATCCAAAATATATTGTAAAGGAGGAAGATAATGACTAATAAAGCATTTGACTGCGTCGAAATGATGCGAACTATTAGAGAAAAGCACAGAATCAAATATTGGAAAATGCCTGCTTTGAGAAAAAAGAGATTGGAGGAGATCAGGAAAAAATTCGGATTTGCTTCTCTGGAAGAATTGCAGCCAAGCAGGTAATAATACCCATCCATGGCTTGCTTCGTCAATTGAAAGAATTTTACGAGATGTGAATTTCATACTGCCCAGGCAAGCGAGATTATTTGTTCAGAAAGATCGGATTGAGTCTAGAAATCCAAACAAACCCAGATTCGGGTCAGCTTGATCTGGAAAAATTCAGGTTCTTGATAAACGATGATAAACAATGATATACAAATCAAAATACGTAAAAAAGTGGGGAGCTATCTGATGCCATGGTTCGCATCAGAAAAGCGTACCCGGGAGGGTTTTCTTTATTTTGACCAATGTAGATTCAATTCATAGGATTTCATTTGATTATGATCAATTTTGAATTCAGTTAAGAGGAGAGAAAGATTGTCACTGAGATCATTAATGTCGGACTTCAGAGGGAGTATGAGAAAATGTTGACCGATATTGAACGGATCATGGAAGATTGGAAAAACAAAAAGAATGGGTCAGAGGAAACCTGTGCAATTCTATACCGCACAATCACTGCAAATGATCAAAGGTTGGAGAGGGTTTATGGTAATAAAAAAAAGGGCGACTTATATTCTTATTCTCTTGCAATTGTTGACGGACGGGTGTCCCTTGAAACCGATATTTATTTGAAAAACTGAGGTTTGTTTTAGTG
Organism: Bacteroidota bacterium; assembly: GCA_037134895.1. Classification (GTDB taxonomy): domain Bacteria; phylum Bacteroidota; class Bacteroidia; order Bacteroidales; family FEN-979; genus CAIRDP01. The sequence goes on along the minus strand of JBAXLI010000083.1, from coordinate 2,447 downwards.
CCTGAGCGTGTAAGAAATGAAGATCCCGGCAGCAGCTCCGATACTTGTTGCTTTATATTAAAAATGTTTACTAAGGTAAGAAAGAAAATCGCATTATTCTTTGAAAAGATAATGTTGGAGAAAAGCGGTCGTCATCCGCAGTCAAGAAAGAATAAGTGATTTAACTGCGACCAAAGGATTTGACTTTCCCGACTTGTAATTGTATCTTTGTAAATGATACCGGCTGAAGTTACAATAACCGAAAACGGACTTTGATCCGCGAGTACCGTGAAGACATAGTCGTGTGCCTTAGGGCCCTGATGAGACTTAACCTTTAGCCGGTATTTTTTTCTTACTTTTGTTGTCAATAACACCTGCCACGGTTCCCCAACGAACAGCAATGGGCAGAGACATTTAAACAACTGGCGGATATCCGACAAAGGGAAAAAGATGCAGGGGACTAATTGATATGATTACGTTCCCTGTATCTTTCTAAGAAAGTGGAATTATCAGTATCAGAAGGGCCGGAAAGTAGATTATGCCACATCTCATAAATCCCTACAAAAAACAGTCGGACCAACTCAATGAAAGTGATAAGCAGCGGGATGCCGAAAACAATTGATAAGAGGACTGTAACAACCGTTTCCACAGTAATTCATTTTTGCAAATATAGTGAACAATGAGCAATACAACAACGTATGCAATCAATCTTGTTATCTGATCCGGCGATCATCAAAAGAATAAAAATTAATATTGCATCGTTTGCAATACCAATCCCGGTTTTCAAAGTTATAGCAGCATCCCCCTATAAAAACTTTTCCTGCGTCTGATTCGGCCTGAGTTTCAGGCGTTGGTTCTCCGTAAACAACTCGAATAACTTCATCGTTCTTAAAGCAATTGGGGCATTTTTTGGGAATGGTTCCTGATGAGATCATGTGACCAAATTTAAGATTTTATTGTTACATTGCATTGAAAACTCAGAAAACCTATGGAATCTTTTGACTCGACTAAAATTGGCTTGTATGAACTTCTTAAAAATGTGCATAATGGAAAGATTCAGCTTCCCGACTTCCAACGTGGATGGGTCTGGGACGACAATCGCATTAAAGGGATCATCGCCAGCGTTGCCAAGTCTTTTCCCATCGGAGCTGTGATGCTGCTCGAAACCGGGAACGAAAATATCCGATTTAAAACAAAACCGGTTGAGGGAGCGCCTCCGGCAAATGGAACAAAACCTGAATTCCTGATCCTTGACGGACAACAACGAATTACTTCCTTATACCAGGCAATCATCACAAACAGGGTGGTCAGTACCAGAGATTCCAGAGGGTACGACATCAAACGCTGGTATTATATCGACATGGTCAAAGCAATGGATCCAGATGCCGACCTTGAAGAGGCTATTTTTTCAATTAAAGAGAACAAGATCGTTACCGAAAACATCGGACGAACAGTGGTCCTGGATCTTTCAAGGGAAGAGTATGAGTTCAAACACCTCATGTACCCGGTTTGCATGGTTGATGAATATGATGAATGGCGGACGAGGTTCTCGGAATACTGGGATTTTGACCGCGACAAGATCAAATTCTGGAATGAGTTTGAACGAAGGATTATCAAGGGTTTCAACAATTATCAACTCCCGCTTATCAATATGAAAAAAGAAAACCCCAAGGAAGCGGTTTGCCAGGTTTTCGAAAAAGTCAATACAGGCGGGGTTTCCCTTACAGTATTCGAGCTTCTCACTGCTACTTATTCTGCGGATGAGTTTGACCTGAAAGGAAACTGGGATGGCATCAGGCATGAATTCAGGCATTATAAAGTATTGGGAGATGTCAGCAATACTGATGTCATTCAGGCAGTGACCCTGTTTTCTACCTACAATAAACGGATGCAATTCAATGCTTCGGGTATAAAAGGAGAGCCTCCGGCTGTTAGCGCCAAACGTAAGGAAATGCTGAATCTGTCTCTATCTGAATATAAGCAATACAGGGATGTTGTTGCTAAAGGATTTATCAAGGCCTCAAAGATTCTGGTCGAAAACCATATTTACAATTTCAGGGATCTGCCATACAGCACACAATTGATTCCAATGGCTGCAATCCTCGCAAGGCTGGGGAATCAAATCGATAATGTAGGAAATAAAAACAAGCTGATGCGATGGTTCTGGTGTGGCGTGTTTGGAGAGTTATACGGCTCGGCCAATGAGACCCGCTATGCTCTGGACTTACTACAGGTTCCTGATTGGATTCTGAATAACGGAGAGGAACCTAAAACAATTTATGATGCAAATTTCTCCCCGTCCAGGTTACATACTCTGCGCACCAGGAACAGCGCAGCATACAAGGGAGTATATGCTTTGCTCCTTGACGAAAATACTAAAGACTGGCTGTCGGCCACAAAAATAGACTTCAGCACCTACTTCTCGGAATACATTGATATTCATCATATTTTTCCAGTCGCATGGTGTC
>JBAXLI010000082.1:0-16540 GCA_037134895.1 Bacteroidota bacterium | reverse complement strand
AGGAATGGGAGGCTTTCGTCAGCAAATTCCAGAAATCCGCCCCCGGCGAAACTTCATCGGAAAAGTGGAAACTGATGGAGAAGATTTTCGAAGTGTAGTAAATATTCCTCGGGTTTCTCAAAGGGCCTTCTTTTGAGCATAAAAATCAATTAACTTTGTAATAAATTTATGAAAAATGAGCACTGTAGAACTTCGTCACCTCATTACTGAATATCTTTCTCAGATCGATGATGTGTCCTTTTTAAAAGCAATAAAGACCATCATTGAGTCAAAGGTCTCTGATGGTATTTATAAGCTGTCTGATGACCAGAAAAAAAGGGTTGAACAGGCAAGGGAGCAAATCAGAAAAAGGCAAACTATTTCGGATAAAGAGGTCCAAAAAGAGGTTGACCTATGGCTAAATTCAAAGTAGAATGGTCTGTCGAGGCACGACTTGATTTGCGCGATATTCTCGAATTTTATTTTAAAAGAAACGGAACTTCCGATTATAGCCGAAAATTAAATAAGAGGATCAACGAGGGGACCAGTCTTATCGCAAAGAATCCATTGATTGGAGTACAAACGGACATTTCTGATGTCCGTGCTCTCATAACCGGGGATTTTCAGATAATCTATCTTGTCGACAAGAAGGCAATTGTTATTGTTAAAGTATGGGATTCTAGGAGAAATCCTGAAGATAAGCTGGTAATTCACTGATTTTAAATCATCCCAACTATCTCGTCCCAGGTACAACATTTTTCCAGCCTGACATCCCATAATAAAACACCACAACGAAGCACACCAGCGGAACGGCGAATCCCATCCGCATTGAGGAATGATCGGCGATGTAGCCCATCAGCATTGGGCAAATGGCGCCGCCGACGATGGACATGATGATGAATGAGGATGCTTTTTTGGTGAGGGGGCCGAGGCCTTTGAGTCCGAGGACGAATATGGTTGGGAACATGATGGACATGAAAAAATAGGTGACGAAGAGGGCCGAAACGCTGACCCAGCCTAATCCGCCCAACACCAGCAGCATCAGGAGAATGCAGATGCCTGCATAGGTCATGAGGAGTTTGTTGGTGGCGAAGGATCGCATGATGAAACTGCCCGAAAGCCGCCCCGCCCAGAACAACCCCATCCCTCCGAACGAAAGTATGAGCGCGGCATCGGTGTTGGAAATCTGAATCGCTTCGGTCACGTAATTGATGAAAAAGCTGTTGATCCCCGTCTGCGCGGCGACGTAGAAGAATTGCGCCACGACGGCGAGGATGAAATGGGGATGCTTCCACAAACTGGTACTGGGTGGCTGGGTTACTGGGCTACTGGGTTGTTCCTCCACTATTTCCGGCAGCGGGGTGCGAATAAATAATATTGCAACCAATAACACCACCACCGCAACGCCCATATAGGGCCAGGAGATGGTTGAAAATTTATTCCCGTCTGCGGATTGCATTCCGAAGATGATCAATCCGCCAACCAGCGGGCCAAATATCCAGCCGAGACCGTTGAATGACTGTGAAAGATTCAGCCTGCGTCCTGCCGATTCGGCGGGTCCCAAAACCGAAATATAGGGGTTAGCCGCGGTTTCCAGGAATGCCAGTCCGAATGCGATCACCAGCAGAGCCGTCAGAAATGGCCAGAATTGCTGTATTCCTGCTGCAGGGATGAACATCGCCGCACCCAGGGCATACAGGATCAGTCCGAAGATGATCCCCTTCTTATACCCGAATCGGTTCATGAACAATCCCGCCGGGATGGCCGCAAGGAAATATCCGCCGTACACCGAAAACTGCACCAGTCCGCTTTCCGCCTTCGTAATCGTGAGCAGTTCCTGGAAATGCTTGTTCAGCACATCCAGCAATCCGTGTGCAAACCCCCATAAAAAAAACAAACTCGTAACCAGCACGAAAGGAACAAGATACTTCTGACCCGAGGAGGTCCTGAGCAGCGGAGTTTTGGTTTTCATGCCTTCAGCTTAAGAGGCAAATTTAGAGAAATAGTTGGATGCAAGGTGCAGGATGCAGGATGCAAGATGAGGCGCTGCGCGCCGATGCAGGATCTGCAACGCTGCGCCTTGCGATGAAGGATAAAAGATGCATGATGCTGGACTAGCTTAGCCTGGTTTTAATTGTTTCTAATAAGAAAAAGAATTCATTTTATTCAATAAAGAAAATATACATGGCATTGAAATTCAAACATTTGTACTTCATTTTTTGCTTTTTTTATTTTCTGATACATGTTTTAAGCTTTTATTTCACGCTACCCCGGAAAATAAAGGATACAAGGAGAGATTACATCCGCAGTTAATTTAAAATCGGGGCAACAAGCTAATTTTTAGGGAAAGCCACCCGCAGTCAATACAAGATGCGGGATACAGGATATCCTGCATCTTGGATCCTGGATCGGCGCGAAGCGCATTTTACTTCCCGATTTTTCCAAATTTGTTTTTGATCTGTTGATACAGGCTGTGGGCTGTTTCGGGTTCTATCCCTGCTTGCCTGGCAAGGATTTCGAGGTCGGGCTGGGTTCCCGCGTTGATATAAGGAAGCAGAAGTTTCATAAAGCGGTTGAGGCCGTTGAGATCTTCCTGCGACATAGGGTTGGTTTCCTTTTCAGGAAACAGGGATTCATACTCATAGAGGTTGATTTTTTTCTTCAGGATCTCCTGCATGGTTACCAGCATGCTCATGCCCACCGAATAGTCTTCCTTCACGTCAATGAGAAGACCAGAGGCGATAAGCATCCGGCTCAGTTCCCTGAAACCCTCTTCGGTAAGGGAATAGCGGGAAAATTCACCGTTTGATTCATTAAAATAGGCCGAGGCAAAATGGGGCGGCCCGCTCCAATCTTGATGGCTGATCCGGTAAATGTTTGCATTCCATTGAACAGAGAATGTTTCCTTCAGCTTATCGGTAGCTATGCCGGCGATCTCGTCAACGGCAACGAATTGACGCAGCTTATGTATGCCACTCATCGTGACAGGAAATTCCATTCCGCTGGCAAGCATCATATATGGTATGGGATCTTTATACACTGAGGCCATCAGCAAAGCGTCTGAATCTACCTCAGGAAAGACTTCGGTCCCGTAGAAATAAATATCATCGGCATCGAAGGATCGAAAGGGCAGGATGTTGCCATAGGTATGAAAACAAAGTCCGTTAAACCCGGTAAGCAGAAAATAAAGATCCTGCTTGCGTCCTTCGGTCCAGAAGGCCTCCACCCCCGATGAATACAGCAGAAACTCATCTTCAGAAAAGGCATCGCGAAGGATGAAAAAATCCCTGGCCTCACGGCCGGCAATCCGGGCAAAGCAATATCTCCAGGGATTGTCGGCCTGAAATTCCAGGAATTCACGTTCGGTTTTTTCCAGCGACTTAAGTTGAATGTTGTTCAGGTACTTATGGATCAGTCCGTCGGGGGCCAGGGTCTTTCCCATGATGTATTCGCCCATGGCCATCGGAAAGAATTCTTTTGGCATCTTGCGGATGATATGCAGGTATTTCTGTGTGTAGGCGTTCATCTTCCGGTCCATCCCTTCCCTGCGGGCGATGAAAGGCATCAGAAATTGGTCCAGTACCTTGTCGCTGATTTTTTTGTGACGCAGGCAGTGATCCGCCATTTTTTCAAAATCGGCAGGCATAAGCTGATGGTTTATTCGTTAAGTAATTAATCTTGGCTACTTGGATACTTGGCTACTGGGCAACTAGTAACCTAATAGCCCAGTTGCCCAGATACCCAGTTACCCAGTTACCCAGTAACCCAGTAACCCAGAACTTGATTATGCAACAATCCGGGTGTTATAAAATTTCCCCGCAAGACTCTCCAGGTACTCTTCAGGAGTCATGGTGAGAATATCCATTGGAACCATGAATTTTTTCCTTGTTTGCATTTCCGCCGACAGGGTCATATTGCAACGATCAAAAATGTCCTTGCCAATAAAATCACTGGAAATGATGATCAGGTCGATGTCGCTTCCTTCATGCGTTTGACCAGTGACCTGAGATCCGAATAACACAATATTATCAACCAGAATACCGCTGCTGATCAGTGCATTCCTGAATTCCTTAATCACCAGATTTACTGTTGTTTGATCCATTGCTGTATTGATTTTGCAGAGTCAAGAAATCCCTTAGTACGTTCCTGAGTGAATGACTTTATCAGCTTTTTCAAATCATCAGGATACCTGGTCGGAACCGATAACCTGTTCAGACTAAGAAGGAACTGAAAATCCACAGGATTCATTTCTAGTTCAATTTTCTGAACAAAGAAAATGAGGTCATGTGATTTTGCTGGATGTTCATTCTTTCTTTTTAAGTATAATCCCTTCAGCGCTTTTTCCAGAGAAAGATGGCACATGAAGATCGCATAGATATATCGACCTGAGGCATACATCGCTTCAGCAGTCTCAAAGTCATAATCAGACTGTAAATACCATTCCTCGATCTTGCTAGGTCCACCCATACTACAAAGATATTAAGTATGAGTGGTTTTTGCAAGAAATGAAACTTTTCAATGGCTGGGGGTGGCGCTTCGTACTGGTAATCTGGGCAACTGGGCAACTAGACACCCAGTAACCCAGCAACCCAGTAACCCAGTCACCCAGTAACCCAGTAACCCAGTCCCCCAGTCACCCAGCAACCCAGTTCACGACTCCCGTTTCACCCAAAGCTCGAAAAACGGGTCTGTAAGTAAAAAGCGATTCTCGACTTTCTCGAGAATGTCAAGATCCACCATCCGTTTATAGGCCTTTTGTATGCTCGATGTCGGGAAAAGCCTGTGTTTCTGAAGAAATTCCGTTTCATAACTTCCATAGCCTTGCATGGCAACGGCACTTAATATCCGGCTCTGGAATGCGGTTAACTGACTGCGGATGCCATGAAAAAAATCGGCCTGGTTTAACAGCAAACGATCAAGTGCATCCTGGTAAACAGCCTCAGGGTTTTTACCGCTTAAGCGGGAGGTTTCCCATAGTTCTGCGCCCAGATACTGAATATAATAAGGGATGTTATGGGTTTGCTCTACAATTCGTTTAATCAGCAGAGCGGGAACCTCATAGCCTCCGTTGAGGAACCTCTTAGTGAGAAACGCAGCGGAATCTGTTTCGGAAGGTTTCGCTAACCGGTATAACTTCCCGAAATTATAGAATGCCCTGTCCTTGCGCGAAAACATATTCAGCAACAAGTGACGCTGGCTCCCAAGGAAAACATAACTAGCATTGCGATGATGCTGAAAACTGGCCCTGAGTTCTTTCTCAAACGATTCACCGTTCAGTTTCTCAATTTCCTGAAACTCGTCAAACACTATGACCCAGCACTTTTTCGGATTTGTTGTAGTTGGTATGCCGATGACATCTTCGAATGCTCTTGCTGTCTGCAATGGGTCTATCGAAAGTTTTAATTCAGGTGAGCCTGACTGATCCAGACCCATAACAGGCTGAATCCCCCTTACCAATCCCTGTATCCATCGCAAACCTTTTTCCCAATTGGAAAGCGGTCGCATCAGCTCCCGGGCATATAATTCGATAAACTTTTCCTTCGAAGAAATCTTGAAAAAATCCAGGTAAACCGTGGGATGTCCTTCGGCCTCAAGGTCCTTCAGCGCTTTGAGCACAAGTGATGACTTACCATAACGCCGGGGCGAATACATGATCAGGTTGCTTGCATTTCGCATGGATAATTTGATCTCCTCAAGCTCCTTGGTTCTTCCATAGAAAAACGGCGTATCTACTGTCTTTCCGTAACTGAATGGATTGTTGTTCATGCACTTAAATTTTACGCCTTACGGAATTACGCTAATTAGCATTATGCTATATAGCATAATCCGTTCGGATGCAAATATAAGGTAATTTTGGTTATCCTTCACGAATGGGAGTAGCTCGGTTTGACTGCTGCGAATCCGGACATAAATGTGATGATCTAACCGGTAATCAGAATCCATTGTCCATTGGGAGAGATTTCATCCGCAGTCAATTGGTTGACAAAACCACTTTTCACAGTGATTTGTCAACCCTCTCAGAATTCAGGTTATACCGGATCACCGTTCACGATTTTTCGCTGGTTTTGCAAATCCTGGTCCTCCACAACCCCAAACTTGCGATTTCTGCAACATCTTCCTGCGATAATATCCCGGATCATGGATTTCCCATAACTTCAGGGAGGTACCCAGGGAAATCAATTTTGATTTTGCCTCCTTTCGCATTAATTTCGCTTTAAACCATTAACAATCAGGCCATGAAAAAAATGTACATTCTTCTTTTTGCGCTGCTTTCGGCAGCTGGTGCAAGGGCTCAATGGGTGCCCCAGGATCCCAACACTCCCAATTCCCTGAATGCCGTGTATTTTACTGATGAAAACCTTGGGTTTGCCGTGGGTGATTCAGGCACAATACTGCGGACGACCGACGGGGGTTACATCTGGACAAAACAGAACTCGGGAACTATTTCCCGCATGAGGGCTGTGTATTTCACCAGTCCGTCAACCGGCTATGCCACAAGCGAGGATGGCTCCATCCTGAAAACCTCCGACGGGGGAACGACCTGGACCCATCTGATTTCGGGTACGACTAAAATGCTTGAATCGGTTTTTTTCACCAGTCCGGATACGGGATATGTTGTCGGGGGCGGAATGACCTCAAGCATAATTCTTAAGACCACGAACGCCGGGGCCAGCTGGGTTCAAATACCTTCAGGTACGAACAACATCCTGATGTCGGTGTATTTCATCGATGCAAACACAGGTTACGCTGCAGGTATGGCCGAAACCATCCTTAAAACCACCAACGCCGGGATGAGCTGGAGCAACAGTTACAGCGGTTCGAACCAGGGCGGATTGAACAGTGTGTATTTCACCGACGCCTCTACCGGCTATGCCTGCGGCGGATATGTAAATGGTCCTGGTGTTGGGGGAAGGATCCTGAAAACCACCAATTCCGGTATGAGCTGGTCGGTAATCAGCTCAGGGACTTACTCCTGGCTGTATTCCCTTCACTTTCCCCAGCCGGGAACAGGATACGCTGCCGGGGCTGAGGGCACGATTATCAAAACTACGAACGGGGGCTCAACCTGGACCAGGCAGTCTTCGGGAATTTTCACCCTCACTGCGGTGTATTTCCCCTCTGTTAACATCGGGTATGCAGTGGGCGGGTCTTATTATCCCGAAAGCACTATTCTGTATACCAATAACGGCGGATATCCTCTCGGGGAAAGCGATCATTCCCCGGCTTCAGGAACTCTTAGCATCTTCCCCAATCCGGCCACCTCTTCAATTACAGTTGAAACTCCCTCCCCTGCCACCGGCATTTCAATCCTCGACCTCAGCGGACGTGAACTTCTGCAAAAATCCATTCCAGGGACCCAGTTCACTGTCGATATTACTTCACTCCCGTCCGGACTCTACCTGGTAAAACTCACAGGCTGCACTTCCGTCGAATTCGGAAAATTCGTCAAACGATAATTCAGGATTTTCAATCACCCACCACCAACAACCAACCACCAATAACCAATCACCAACAACCAACCACCATCCTCAGAACCCAATATTGATGCCTGCGAGAAGGGAATTCGTATTGCCAAAGTAAACCGCAGGGATGTAGCGAACATCTCCCTCGACCTGGCGGCGGAGGTACTGCACATAAACATAGGCATTATTGATCACCTCGTACCTGGCCTGCACGGCAATTTCCTGGTCTTTGTAATCGAGGGCGGATAAGGTGGTGCCTTCTCCATGCTTTGCGAACAGGTACGAGGCGTCGAACCTGAGTCCGCGGATAGGCTTCCAGCAAAGGGCTGCGTAAATCTCCATGGAATTTTCTTTCAGGTAACTGCCAAGCCCGTATTGGTTTGAAAGGTAAGCCGTTGTTGGTAGCGCGGATGTGTATGCCTTTCCGTTATTTCGTGTATACTCAACTGTCACCGAATAATTCCTCAATCCCACATCCTGCATCCTGCATCCCACCTTGTAGGAGATCCCTTCGACAGAAGCCTGGTTCACAAACAAATCCGCATACAAATGAAAATGTTTTAAATTTCGTGAACTCACATTGATGAACGTCTGGACTTCCTTGCCGTAAAAAGCAGATTTGCCGTCGCCTTCGGCATAACTGTAGTTGAAGTAGAACAGGAACGGACTGATATACGCGGGATTCATATAGGCCGCGCAATACACCACGGAGTTTCCTATGCTCAGATCCAGTCCGGGTACGGGCTTGAACGTAAACATGCTGGAGGCGTAATATTTGTTGAAATAGGTGATGCGTTTGGCGCCTGTCGGAAGTGTGTAGGTCTTGGTGGTATCGGGCACCTCACTCACCAGCCAGGCCTGAACCCAGGTGAATTCCAGCCATTTCAGCGGGTACATATGATATTTGAGGAAGGGCAGGGACGGCACTCTCCCGCTCATGATGTTGGAACCGTGATAGTTATCTCCCCAGGTAAAATGGTCCTTCACAAATGAAAGGTCTCCCCATTTCCATTTCCAGGTCATCCCTCCCCGCATCTCGCTGTAATCGCCGGCTCCCCCGGGATAGGGCTTCCAAACGGCGCCTTCTTCCTGGTTGATCATCTGCGGACCAGTGAGCAGGTGGTCCTCGTGGTTGTCGCGCAGACTGGCGTAAAATCCGAAGTGTTTCCCAACATAGCCAAAGACCTCGGCCCCGTTCCAGCGGTGGTATGCCGAACCGTTCTCGTTTTTAACATACGAAACCCCGAAGATCGGCCTGAGCACAAACGTGAAGATCGTATCCTTGTATACAAACTCCAGGGGATTGAATGGAACCCTGAAATTCTCTTTCTTCTTGAAAAAGCTGTTTTTATTGATATAACTGAGGTCAGGCTTCAGCTCGAGGTTAAAATCCCGGAGGTAAAAATCCAGCTCTTTCTGCTGCCTTTTGCTGAGCTTGTTTCTGTTGTCGGCGGATGAAGCTTCCTGTAATTTCCGGGCGATGAATTCTCTCGGATACGGCTTGATCACACTCGTGACGACAATGATCTTGTCGTTCGCCAGTTCGTCGATGAAGTCGTAAATATTGGTGTTCGTGAGGTCCTGGTATACGATCTGCGATCCCGCAGTGAACGTGACTAAAGCAAGAATCGTGATGAGGAGGATCCGGCGCATAGAACGCAAATATAGGAGGATTTTTCCTGTTCGTGCAGCCGAATATTCGGCCGCTTGCATGCAAACAGTGGAGGATTTTTCCTGTTCGTGCTGACGAAAATCAGCTGAAATGCCTATCATTTCGGTTCTTGTTCCGATTTTTTATCCGCAGATTTTCTAAGGCACTCACATGAAAAAATCCTCCTATGTCTGCAGTAATTCCGCTGTCTTTCTAAAGCACTCTTATGAAAAAATCCTCCACTATCTACAGTAATTCCGCTGCCTTTCTAAAGCACTCACATGAAAAAATCCTCCACTGTAAATCAAATACCACTCATCACGATTCACGATTTCCTCCATCAGGTATATCACTTTTCGACACTTGCCGGATTAAGCAGTAAACAAAATCCGCAAATCATGAAAACAGCACTCGCCCCCGACCGGTTGGAAAATCACACCGTACGCATTTTCCCTCTCATCACTCTGAATTCAGTTTTTGCATACCTGCTCGCGTACATCGTTCTGTTTCTGATAACGCGTCTGCTGACATCTGTTTCGGCATCAGCCTTCAACATCCCATCGGTGATCTATTATTCTGATACCAGGTTCCTGATCAGCAGCCGTGAATGGAACCGCGACTCGGTATTTGCTGTATTTACTGCTTCTCCCCTGGTTGCTCTTTTTCTTGCAGCCGGACTGATGGCGCTTTACCTCGAAACCATTGAATTTTCCGGAATTTCAGGGATTTTCATGGTCTGGCTGATGATCCTTTGCATTGGTTATTTTGTGGGTGAATTCATCATGGGAGCTATCCTGAACCGTGGTTTAGGTTATGTGATGACATACTGGTATGTCATGGATACCGGCAGGGTAATGCTCACAGTGATTGCCGGCATGGTATTTCTCATAGCAGGCACAATGCTTTCAAGGGTTCTGCTATATAGTGCAACCGTTTATTTTAATCAACTGAAAGGAGATCTCAAACTTAAATTCGCGATATCCCAATTCTTTCTCCCATTTGTAATCTCAACTCTCGTCCTGCAGTTTTGCGAATTTCCGGAGTTCTCGTTTTACATCTTTTTTAAACGATGCATCCTGGTATTCTTTCTTCTCCCTTTCGTCTGCCACAGCAGTAAAACACAGGATCTTTACTTCGACGAAGTACCGCGCATACCCACCTTCTCACCCTCACTCGCAGCGATAACGTTATTCGCACTGTTCATATACCGGGTTGTTTTCGGAGCAGGCCTCCGGATTGGCTGAAAAATCCAGCCTGACCTTGTCGGGTTCCGGTTCGTGATAAGTGATATGATTGCAGGACTACGGATTGGCTGAAAAATCCTGATTGACTTCGTCGGGCTATGGTTCGCGATCAGTGATCCGGTTTACGATCCAGGGTTCATAACCCATGATATGGTTCAATAAGCAGCGGGGAGATTGAAATCGTCAGAACCTGGTCGAGATGGTCGATCTTGATGAGGACGCGATGCCTGCCCTGGATCTCGACAAGTTCTCCGATCACACCCGCCAGCGGACCGGCATTCACACGCACCGGGCTGCCTTTCAGAAAGGAACCGGGAAGCACTTCCACATCCACATCGCTCCCGGTAAGGACTTTGAGGATGTCGATTTGTTTATTTGGAATGGGAGCGGCTTTTCCCGAAAACCAAACGTAACGCACGGCCCCGTCGGTGTTCAGGACCTCATGATAATCCCCGGGTCCAGGCCTGACGAAACAATAGGAACGGATCAGTGGTTCAGCCACCAGCTTTTTACGGTCACTCCATTGCCTAACCACCTTCCGCAGCGGAACATAGGCTTCAATGCCTTTTTCATCCAGGAGCTCAGCCAGCCTCTTCTCGTACCTCGACTTGGTGTAAACCGCGTACCAGGGGTTTTCGTCTATCATCTTTCAATGCCTTAGGTTGCAAAGTTAGGATTTTCCCGGATGGCGGGTTGCGGGATGCGGGATGCGGGATGCGGGATGCAAGATGCAGGATGCAGGATGCAGGATGCAAGATGCGGGATGCGAGTTGCAGGATGCGGGATGCGGGATGCAGGAATGCCGTGATTGGAGGATTTTTTCATGTGAGTGCCTCAGAAAATCTGCGGATATAACTTCTGAACAAAAAATATAATGATCGGTATTTCAGCTGATTTTCGTCAGCACGAACAGGAAAAATCCTCCAATCAGAACTTACGACTCATGAGTCAAGAACCCTGCGATCCTGTTGAACACCTGGTCAAAGGATTCATTTACCATCTTCTCAGAGACCCCGGAAATCGGAAACGGGTCTTCGTGGATGTATCGGTAAGGGAAATCGAGGATTTCGACCGGGATGGGAATATCGCGGGCAGCTCCGTGAAGGGTGTTGATGATTTCGTAGGTTGGGACCACCTTATCGGCCTTCAGTGTGATAGCGAGGATTTTATCATGCATCTGCCTGAACTTCTCTTCGCGGTATTCGCGCATGTTCCTGTAATCAAGCATGCTAAGAAGGTTAAGTCCTTCGGGATGCTTCGGGCTCAGGTAATGCTTCAGCCGGGCATCACGCTTCATATGGTTGTCGATATGCTCCACCAGGAATGAATACAGGGCAACATTCGCCTCGCTGTCGAGGATGAACTTCGACACGGCTGAGAGCCTGTTGAACGCTGCGCCCCCGCAGAACATCACGAGTTTCGAATCGCTGAAATAGCCTTTGAAATTGCTCAGTTTCAGGATCTCGGCGAGCAGGCTTCCGATGGAATAAGAAAAAAAGTCAAAACTGCATCCTGCTTCGATCCCGGGAAATTTTCCTTCCCTGCATAATTCTGTAAAGCGGATGACGTCGTAATAAGTCTGAAGCCCGCTCCAGATAAAGCGTTGCGGCTGGGAATGGAGGCGTATGCTGATGGCGACGTTCGAAAGCGAGGACTTCATCGCGTTTGGAAAATGCTTTTTTCTCTTTCCGCTCAGCGCGAACATACTGCGTTTCTCTACCCAGTAATGTGGCGCCCGGTTCATGTGGAAAGCGATCGGGAACAGCACCACCGGCCTTCCGGTATCCCTCACCAGCCTGAGCGCCCAGGGCAGGTATTTGTCCCAGCTCTTCTCGTTGAAACCATGAAACAGAAGGATCAGTCTTTGGGGATTGGGGGTTCGGGGTTGGGGGTTGGGGGTTTTAGGTAAAAACACCGGACAATAAAACGTACGATTCTCCTTGATCAGGGTATCAGCGATATCGATTATTTCATCCTCGTGGCCGGTATTGAAAACAAAGGAACGCGGCGGCTTCCCGAAATCAAGTCCGTGCTCCTTACAGTGGTATTCTTCAGCACCCGGGATCAGGTCGTAAGCCTCTGACTCAAATTGTATATTCCTTATTTCCACATCCCCCAGGTCGATCACCTCCTTCTCGAAGTCGACATTTTCCATGAGGTACTTATGAGACTCAATGTAGTTCATAACAAGCGATTGGTAGCACAAAGATACGAAAAGACCATGTCGGGGGTACATCCAAGACCCAAGATCCAGGATCCAGGATCCAAGATCCGAAGCCCAAACCCACCTCCTAAAAACCAAAAACCAAGAACCAAGACTCAAAACCCGGGACCCAGCAACCAATAACCAACATCCAACAACCAGCAACCAATAACCAATAACCAACAATTAAAAACCAACACTTAAGTTCTGCCATCCTTCAACTAACACATTTCTTCAGGAAATTTTTGTTTCCAAAATTCGGAAACAACTGCCCCTATTTCCATTATTTGGAAAAACTAAGATTATTTCCATTTTTTGGAAATAACTTCCAGTCCCAAAAACAACATCTGCCTGCCCAAACTATTGTCAGAACAGGGATGTGAAATCCGGAGAGGTCCCATTAAAGCACCAGGGCGGACCGGTTCCCCGGTCCGCCCTGGTGTAATCAACGGTTAGGCCTCTTTTCGTTCGGTCGGTTCAGGATTCGGGGCTCCGGATAAAGGATCTTGCATCCTGCATCTTGCATCCTGCATCCTGCATCTTGCATCCTGCATCTTGCATCCTGCATCCTGCATCCTGCATCCTGCATCTTGCATCCTGCATCCTGCATCCTGCATCTTGCATCCCGCATCCTGCATCCCGCATCCGCCTACTTCACAACAATCTTCTTCACGATCGAAATGCCTTCGGGAGATGTCATCCGCAGTGTATAAATACCTGCATTCAAAGCACCCAGATTGATCTGAAGCTTGTTTTCGCCTTTGCCCAGGCTGCTGGTTTCGCGGGCAACAACCTGTCCGGTGAAATTATAGATCTCGCAGGTCACGGTTGAAGCGGAAAGCAGGCTGAGGTCGAGGTTCAGCAGATCCTGCACGGGGTTCGGATAAGCGGTGAAGCCTGAAACGATAGCTTCGTCGCTGATGCCGAGGATGGTTTTCCCGGTATAGGTCATGTTCACTGTAGCTGTCGGATTGGCTGCGCTCAGGACGACCTTTACAACCTGGCTGCTGACATTGGGAAGCTCGGGCTTGAGGAAGTAAGTGCCAAAAGCCATCCCGGTGAAATCAAAGGTTCCGGCTGCATTCACCTTCCTGAAACCGAGAGCCTGTCCCTGTTCGTTGGTCAGGATCATGGCGATCTGGTTTACAGTTGCTGACTTCAGCGTACCTGTGTTCACATGTCCGTTGATCCCGCCATTGCCTGTCGGCATATTTGTTGCATGCACAAGGCTGATGTTATACGGATTGTTGGGCTGTCCAAGAGTGATCGTAGTCGCCAACTCCCAGTAGATCACGTTTCCGAAGAAAGTGGGGAGGTATTCGCCGGTCGAATCGAACGGCATCGCCCAGATCACATAAGAACCTGAGGGAACATACGGGAAGGTATAAACTCCCATGGAATCCAGCAGGGACGAGGCAAAGAACGGCATTCCACCGGGAATTGTATCATTTGAAAAGATCATCGCCATCCCGAAATGAAGCGGGAAGTTTCCGGCGAAAACCTGTCCGTATACCTGGTGGATATTGTTGCTGTCACCCACCAAAATTTCCTGTGTCCTGGTCCATGTGCACTGGTTCGAATCCTGGGTCACTGTGGTAAGGGTTACGGGATATAATCCGGGTGCTGCATAATGATGAGTGATATTTTTCCCTGTTCCGCTGGCGCCATCGCCGAAGCCCCAGGTATAGGTGGCTGGCGGATTACCGACGAGGTGTCCTTCGAAACTCACGTCGAGCCAGTTGTTCATATGGGTGATCCAGTTCTCGCAGGGAGGTGGCGGGGGCGGACCAACATGTACTTCGTAGCATTGTGTAGCGTAACACTGGGTTGCTTGATTCATGATGGTCAGACATACGTTGTAAACTCCGTTGCCAGGAAAAGTATGTGTCGGATTTTTCTCATTCGAGATGTTGGTGCTGTCGCCAAAGTTCCAGGACCAGCTGCTGTTCTCAGGTGTGCTGTAGTTAATAAAGTGCACTGTGAAATTCTGCAGTGTCGAATCCTGATACCATGTAAATGACACATAACAGGGAGGGGGGAGAGTATCTCCGACCTGGATCATTTTTGATGTGTAATCCCAGCATCCGGCGTTGCTGTCGCCAATGCTCAGGCTCACCTGGTAAACTCCGGGAGCTGCATAGGTATGATGAGGATCAAATGTTGTTGCGCTGTTTCCGTCGCCGAAGCTCCAGAACCATGGACCGTTACTGCCTGTCGAGAGGTTGTTGAACTTCATGGTGAGGGGAGGTGCGATGGGGGTTGCGCTGAAATCGGCATGGCATCCACCGGTTGAATCACCAACATGGATCTGATGGGTTGCCCAGCTGGTGCATCCCGAAAGGCTGTCGCCTATGTGAAGGGTCACAGTATAAAAGCCTGGAGCTCCATAAGTATGTTGAGGATCGAAAGTTCCTGCAGTGCTTCCATCGCCGAAGTCCCAATACCATGGACCGTTACTTCCAACCGAAGTATTGATAAAATGCATGGTCAGCGGTGGTAAAACCGGAATTGCATAGAAATCGGCATGACAGGGCGGAGGGGTTCCTGTACAAATCCAGAAATTTTTCTCAAAATTCAGCGTGCCGGGAGCAAAAAAGCAATTCTGGTACCTAACATACTGTTGGCAGTCGTACAGCCATACCTGCAGTATGCCGGTTGGTGCGCCACCCGTGCTGAATGTGATGGTATCGGCATAAACGCCGCTGGCGTTGGTATATACCACACTGTGGTAGGTGAAACCGGTGCTGGACGAATCGATGTCGAGGTGCACAGGGTAATTGGGAAGGGGCGCCATCGTGATGGTATCACGGACGATACCGTGGATGTGGATTGCATCGGCTTTTGCCGTCATTCCGGCTGCTGCCAGCCACATCATAAGGAGAAGGATTACTTTTTTCATGTTGGGGAGATTTAAAAATAATTACGAATTACGAGTTACGAATTCATTTACTATTTACGATTTACGATTTACGATATACGATATACGATTGACGATTTCATTAACGATTGACGATTGACGAAGAACGATTTACTAATTACCAAAAACCAATTACCAATTACCAATTACCAATCTCCAATCACCATTTCAAAGATGCATCTGTTATATAAACCCGGGGTTTCAGAATAGTTGCCCGGGGAAGATACCAATTTTTTTACCATGTCACGACGAATGCAGCTCTCACGCCCAATGACCAGGGCTTTTTCGAGAGCTGGGAGGATTCATATACCGAGTTGAAATAGTAGCGAACATCAGGTTCCACCTCGAAGCTGAACCTCCGCGAAAGCCTGAACGCTGCATTGATCCCTCCCATCGCCTGCCAGTTTAGCTGCACCCTATCCGGCGACACATTATTAATTGTAACCACACGGCTTTGTCCGGGATCATAGGAATCAGACAGCTCCTGTGATTTAAGCAATACTGACATGACGGCTCCTCCTCTGACACCCAGCGAAAACCAGTTATTCTGCCAGAAGTCGTATCCGAGAACCAGGGGTATTTGTAAATAGGTGTATCTCTTTTTGTTATTCGTATAGGTATACTGAAGCGATGTATCATAGACCTTTTTACCGCTTGTAAAATACGTCGGGACCAGTTTGTAATTGCTGTAATCCCATTTGAAGGTAATGGAATCCAGTGCCGAGTAGGCTCCGAGGTATTCATTACTTTCGACAACCATCTCGTTCGATCCGGTTGTGATGCTGAGTCCGACCCCTGTGCGAATCGAATATCGTCCGAAATGAAACGTCCCTTCAACACCCATGTTATTCACGAACTTATCCCCGTTGAGGGTATTGAACATCCATTCTGGAGTGTAGTACAGGCCTGCTGATATGTTCCAGTTTTTTGGCGGAACGTCTTTATCGGGATGTACAATTGACGATGTAATATTTATGGTATCGGATTGGGGTTTAGGGGTTAGGGGTTGGGGGTTGGGGGTTAGGGGTTGGGGGTTAGGGGTTGGGGGTTGGGGGGGGGGGGTTAGGGGTGGGGGGTGTGGGG
>JBAXLI010000081.1:0-17330 GCA_037134895.1 Bacteroidota bacterium | reverse complement strand
GCTATTTCTTCAGTTTGGCGTCCTCAATGAGGAGGTCGTAGAAGTAACCGGCGCCGAGGTCCTTGTTAAGAGTAACCTGTCCTTCGAACACAACCACATCGGCAACTTTTACTGAATCGAGGGTGGTGATGGTAAGGTCGAAGTTTTCACCGTCTCTTGTGCCATCCTGGAGGTGAACCCAGTTCTTGCCCATGATGCCAACCGAGAATTTCACCACCTCGCCCCTGATCTTAACGGTTTTCCCTTCGAAGGATTTCTTTTTCGAGAAGAGATCGGCCACGGTTACACCTCCCTGAAGTTTGGGCACGGAAATGCCTTTGTGTTCAACAGCGGGTTGCTTTCCCATGGGGCCGGCCTGTGAACCTTGTCCCATCTGTCCCGCAGCAGCACCTTGTCCCATCTGGCCCATTTGCTGGCCTTCAGGTGATCCGGGTGTTTCTTTTGCGAGAGTAATAGGTTTTGCCGAAAAATCCTGGATGAAGAAGATACTGCGGAAGGTCCTTTTCAGCTCTTTGCTGGTAAATTCCCGCATCTCCGAACCTTCTGACCAGTAGTAGGTATCACCTTCCCTGACATCCATTTTTGCAACGGCTATCCAGTAGTCCCTGCCATCGGCAGAAACCCTTACATAAGTATAAGCACTGGTTTGTATAACTTCCTCGGCTTTGACTTTATGAGCGTTGGGGGCCAGGTCAGCAGCATTATCCTTATTTCCTGACTTGCAGGAAGTGAAAATGACAGCGATGACCATGGCTAAAGTCAAAATAAAACGTCCAATTTTCATATCTTTGTATTTTGGTATTTAATTGCACAAAGCTATAAAAATCATTTGATTTAACAGTTTTCGGCCATGTCACTTGCTCATAAAGTTTACATTTTTCTGCTGAGTATCATTGTTCTTGCTTCCTTTGCCTTGATGATTTATACCGGGTATTCATTTTACAGGCTGCCGCTCGAGGAGAGGGCGTTTCATCCCCTGTATTCCCTTCTCAAACCCGGGGGCGACTGGGGCCATGGTTTAGGGATCATAGGTTCGGTTTTCATGATCCTGGGAATCCTCATGTACATGTTAAGAAAAAGAGTAAGGGCGTTTGGCCGTTTTGGGCTATTGAAATACTGGCTCGAATTCCACATTTTTCTCTGTACGCTGGGCCCTGTGCTGATCCTGTTTCATACATCATTTAAGTTCGGCGGATTGGTTGCTGTCAGTTTCTGGAGCATGGTCGCGGTTTTTGCCAGCGGGGTCATAGGCAGATTCATATATATACAGATACCTCGAACAATAGAAGGACGTGAATTGAGTTTAAATGAAGTAAGAGACATGAAAACTGATATAGGCGTAATCCTCTCTGAATCCTATACAATTGATGAAGAGAGTTATAACCTGATCATTGATTCCACAAAAAAGAAAGTCGAACTTTACGAACCGAACCTATTTAAGAAAATTACCAGGAAATATTTTGAAGACCGCAGGAAAATAAAAGAAATAAAATCTGCGATCAGGAAAAATAAAATGTCGGGCACCCACCGCAGAAAGATCATGAAACTGGTAAAGCATGACATTAAGCTGAACCGGAGGATTGACAGGCTGGTAACAATGCAAAACCTGTTCAAGTACTGGCATGTTGCCCACCTTCCGTTTGCGATTGTGATGCTGATCATCATGGTAATACATGTTGCAGTTACCATTGTTCTGGGTTATCACTGGATTTTTTAAATATGGAAACTCTTTTTGAAAATATTCTCATTTACTCAGTTGTTTTTATTCTCTGCCTTTCGGTGATCTTTCTCTACCTCAGAAATCAGAGAAAGAAATCAAGGATAGTTGAGGAAAAAATTTTGCAGGCAAAGCAGGACGGCATTCATGAACCCGTATCGCTTCACCCTGTTGTTGATCCAAACAGCTGTATACAAACCGGTGCATGCATTTTAGCTTGTCCTGAAAAAGATATTCTCGGGATCAGGAACGGCAAGGCTACAACCATCAATGCATCTCATTGCGTCGGGCATGGGGCCTGTTTTCATGCCTGTCCGACCCAGGCAATAACACTATGTATCGGAACAGAAAAAAGGGGAGTTGAGCTTCCGCATGTCAATCAGAATTTTGAGACGAATATCCCGGGTATATATATTGCAGGAGAACTGGGGGGTATGGGGCTCATTAAAAATGCCGTTGAACAGGGCCGGCAGGCTGTTGAACATATTGTTAAAGCCGGGAAGAAGCATCATAATGCCTCATATGACCTGATCATCGTTGGAGCCGGACCGGCAGGTATCTCAGCTTCGCTGAATGCGAAAAAGCATAATCTGAATTTTCTGACTCTCGACCAGGACACGCTCGGAGGCACAGTATTTTCATTTCCGAGGGCCAAGATCGTCATGACTTCGCCTATGGACCTTCCCCTTCATGGCAAGCTTAAACTCTATGAGACAAGCAAGCCTGAGCTTCTCGAATTGTGGAAGACAGTCCTGAGGAAGCATGACATCACGATTAAAGAGAATTCAAAGGTAGAAACAGTGGTTCCTGAAGACGGGCATTTCAGGGTTGAGACCCAGGCTGGTGACAAGTACACCTCACGTTTCGTTTTACTTTCTACTGGAAGAAGGGGAACACCCAGGAAGCTGAACATCCCCGGGGAAGACCTTGAGAAAGTTTCCTACCGTTTACTGGAACCTGAACTGATCAGCGGAAAAGAGATCATTGTTGTTGGAGGAGGGGATTCCGCAATTGAATCGGCCATTTTGCTATCATGCAATAACAAAGTCATCCTTTCATACAGGGGGGAAGCTTTCGGCCGTATTAAACCGAAAAACAAGGAAAAGATAGAAGGCGCCATGAAGGCTGGGCTGATCGATGTAAGGCTCAGCACCAACCTTCTGGCCATTGAGAAGGATGAAGTGGTCATGAGTGCAGGAGGAGAAGGAGGAGAGAAACTCAGGATCAGAAATGACCTTGTTTATGTTTTCGCAGGAGGTGAACTGCCCACGCAGTTCCTGCTGAAGATCGGACTTGAAATAACAAAGAAATTCGGTGAAGCGGTTTTGAAGCATCGTTAAGCTTTGCTTTGGTTACAGCCATCCGGGTTCAACCTATAGACATCACTACCATGCGGAGAATATTTGTTCTGAATATTTTCTTTTCGTTATTATTGTGCAGTTTCCATTCCCCTGCGCAGATCTCCCCGGGTCCCCTTGCTTCGGTGCATGCACATCTTGAAGGCATATCCAAATGTACCAACTGCCATACCCTGGGTGATAAGGTGACTAACGACAAATGCCTTGCCTGCCATAAAGAGCTTAAGAAGAGGATCGACCTGGGTAAGGGGTATCATGTCTCATCTGAGGTAAAAGGCAAAAATTGCGCTTCCTGCCATAGTGATCACCATGGGGTGAAATTCCAGATCATCAGGTTCGACAAGGATAAATTCAATCATGCTCTCACTGGCTTCACTTTGAATGGTGCTCATGCAAAAAAGACCTGCAAGGACTGCCATAAGATTGCCTTCATATCAAATCCGCAGATCAGGACTCAGAAATTCACCTATCTCGGCCTGAGTACAAACTGCGTACCCTGTCATGCCGACTATCACCAGAAAACCCTTACCGCACCCTGCCTCGACTGTCATGTGCCCGATGCCTTCAAACCCGCTTCGAAGTTCAATCACGCCAACACAAAATTTCAGCTCACTGGCGTTCACCAGACTGTTCCCTGCGAGAAATGCCATCCGGTCACATTAACAAATACTATCAAATTCCAGCAGTTTGCCGGGGTTAAACATGCCCTCTGCAGTGACTGCCATACCGACCCCCATCATGGAAAATTCGGTCCTGACTGCATGTCGTGCCATACCGAATCTTCGTTCCATACAATCAAGGGGATTGCCAATTTTGACCATTCAAAGACGAAATTCCCGCTTATTGACAAGCACCTGAATGTCCCTTGCAAATCCTGTCATAAGGGGAATGTGACCGACCCGGTAAGGCATGAGAAATGCATTGACTGCCATAAGGATTACCATGCCGGACAGTTTACAAAAAACGGTGTGGCGCCTGATTGTACTCCATGCCATCTCACAACCGGATTTACCACTGCCTACTTTTCCATTGAACAGCATAATGCAGGCAATTTCAAGCTTACCGGGGCACATCTTGCAACCCCTTGCATTGCATGCCATAAAAAGCAGGAGAAATGGAGCTTCAGGCAGATAGGTTCACATTGTGTTGATTGCCATAAAGATATTCATGCTGGCCTGATGAACATCAAATTCTACCCCGAAAGCAATTGCCTGGCCTGTCATCACCCCGACCGCTGGAATGAGATAAACTATGATCATTCCCAAACGAACTTTGCCCTCACCGGGGCCCATGCAACCATTTCATGCCGCGGCTGTCATTTTAAGAAAGACAGTACCGGTAAAGAATACCAGGTGTTTGCCGATCTGCCTGTTCTTTGTTCGGGTTGTCATAAAGACAACCATTACAATCAGTTTGACGTTAACGGTGTAACTGTTTGTTTACGTTGTCATGACCAGGTGAAATGGAAGTTGCCGAATTTCGACCATAATAAAACTGCTTTTAAGCTCGATGGGAAGCATCAGAAAGTACCCTGCGAAAAATGTCATAAGAAGATCACCCAAGGGAATGTTAGTTATGTGTTTTATAAAATAAAGGAAACAAGATGCGAAAGTTGTCATTGATAATACTGGCAATGCCGGTGTTTCTGCTGATGGCATTACAGCTGATGGCCGATTCTCCCCACGGTAAGGACTTTAAGCTGAGTTGTGACCTTTGCCATAGTTCCAGCAGCTGGAAGTTCGATAAAACGATTTATGCCTTTGACCATAATAAAACGACGCTTCCATTAAGCGGGCGGCATTTAGCGCTCAATTGCAGACAATGCCATACCAGCCTCGTTTTTTCCGAAGCAAAATCAGCCTGTGTTGACTGTCATACCGATATGCATAACCAGACTGTGGGCCCCGACTGCCAGAGGTGCCATTCTAGCCGGTCATGGATCATTGAGAATATCACCGAGATACACCAGAAAAGCAGGTTCCCGCTTGTTGGCCCTCATTATACCGCTCAGTGCGCCCAATGTCACCCATCGGCTTCACTTCTCAGGTTCGAGCCGCAAGGGGTTGAATGCTATGATTGTCACGCGAAGGATTATGCTTCAACAACCAAGCCCAACCATGTACAGGCCAATTATTCGAAGAATTGCACCGAATGTCATTCCATCACCAGTTTCACCTGGACCAATGCAAATATCAATCATGACTTCTTCCCGCTAACCCTTGGCCATTCCGGAGTGGCATGTGCCGACTGCCATGTGAACGGGACTTCTGTCAAGCCTTCCAGGGAATGTGTTTCCTGCCATATAAATAATTATAACTCAACAACGAACCCCAACCATATTACAACCCAGTTCCCGACAAGCTGCACCGACTGCCATACCACCAATCCCGGATGGAAGCCCGCAAGCTACACTTCGCATGACGCCCAGTTTTTTCCCATTTATTCGGGCAAGCACCAGGGCACCTGGACTGCCTGCAGCGATTGCCATACCAATGCAGCCAGCCTGAAAACCTTCAGCTGTATCGATTGTCATGACCATAACCAGCCAAAGACCGACCAGGAGCATAACGGAATAGGGGGTTATACCTACGCAAGTATTCCATGCTATGAATGCCATCCCACAGGCAGCAAGCAGGGATCATTCAATCATAATAACGGGAAGTTTCCGCTCACCGGCGCGCATATCACCACACCATGCACCCAGTGCCATGTGAACGGATTCCAGGGAACCCCCACCGATTGTTTCGCATGCCACGCACAGGCCTACAACCAGACCACTAACCCTAACCACACAACAGCCCATATCCCGACAAGCTGCGCCGATTGCCACACGACCGTTGCCGGCTGGAAACCCGCCAGTTTTGCAATGCATGACGCACAGTACTTCCCGGTATATTCTGGAAAGCATGCCGGTACCTGGCAAAGCTGCGCCGAGTGTCATACCACACCGAACAATTACGGAGCCTTCAGCTGTATCGACTGTCATGCACACGCAAAGCCGGTCACCGACCAGGGGCATAACGGGGTAGGAGGGTATGTATATGCCAGCCTTTACTGTTATCAATGCCATCCGACCGGAAGCGTTCAAGGAAGCTTCAACCACAATAACGGAATTTTCCCGCTCACCGGGGCGCATACAACAACCCCTTGCAGCAGTTGTCATGCCAACGGTTTTGTGGGCACTCCGACGGATTGTTCAGCATGTCATACACCCAATTACACTCAGAGCACCAATCCAAACCATGTGGCGCTGAACATACCCAATACCTGCGCCACCTGCCATTCCACTGCTGCAGGGTGGAAACCTGCATCGTTCCCCATCCATAACAGTTACTATCCCCTGACCGGCAAACATGCCACGATTGCAAACAACTGTGTTCAGTGCCATAACGGCAATTACATCAATCCGCCGAATACCTGCGTGGGATGCCACCTGGCAAACTACAACAACACGACCAATCCAAACCATGCGTCGATAAGCATTCCAACCACCTGTGCTGATTGTCATACTACCAACCCAGGATGGACCCCGGCGACTTTCCCGATCCATAACAATTATTATGTATTGGCAGGCGCTCATATTACGCGCCCCTGCACCGACTGCCATACAGGCAATTACACCAGTGCACCAACTACCTGTATCGGATGCCATCAGACCAACTACAACCAAACGACTAACCCGAACCATGCCGCGGCCCAGTTCCCGACCGATTGCCTGACCTGCCATACCCAGGTCGCCTGGTCTCCATCGACCTTCAACCATGACGGACAGTATTTCCCGATTTACTCAGGGCATCATAAAAACAGATGGACCTTATGTTCCGACTGCCATCCGAATGTCAGCAATTTCCAGGAATTCACCTGCACCACATCCTGCCATCCACAGAACTCAACAAATAACAATCACCAGGGAGTTTCGGGTTATTCATACAACAGTAATGCCTGCTATCAATGTCACCCTACCGGCAGTTCAGGAGGGAAGTTGATAAAGGTGCCGAATAATTTCATGCGTAAAGAATAGGACACACATGAGGTACCTGCTGCTGTTAATTCTATTTGTGTCCGTAGGACTGAGCCTTCGGGGCCAGACTTCAGGTTCTGACGTTGAAGGGACGGTTTCGTATATAAGCACTCAAAGCGTTTACGTGAAGTTCGAAACGACCGCAGGAATCCTGGCAGGGGATACACTTTACGCTAAGGAGGGCCGGTTTCTCGTTCCCCTGATGACGGTGAGGGAAATGTCGTCGATCTCCTGTGTTTGCAATCCGGTCGGATCAAAACTTCCTGCCATATCCCAGAAAGTATATCACCGGCCGATCACTGCAGTCCCGGGCACAGCGGTGGTCCCCGCTCCCACATCCGCAGAGAATCAGACAGGAAAAAAGCCTGATTCAGCTTCTTCCGCCCCGGTTCTTGCAGGTTCACCTGCATCGGTAACAGCTCAGACTAAAAAAAGCAGGCAAAGCATACACGGGTTTTTCCAGATCGCTTCCTATACCGATTTTTCGAACAATTCGGCGACCAATTCACAGAGGATGAAATATACGTTTTCGTTCAACGGGAGGAACCTTGGGAACACCAACCTTTCGACCGAGATTTATATGTCGTTCAACCATTCAAACACCAACTGGAGCGAGATCCAGAGCAATATGTTCAACGGTCTTAAGGTGTACGCCCTCAACCTTAACTATGATTTCGGGACCAGGGCCAGCCTGTTGCTCGGGCGAAGGATCAACCCCAAGCTTTCTAATATGGGAGCCAACGACGGATTGCAGTTTGAGGTTAAATTCAAGCCGCTTACCATTGGCCTGATTGCCGGTTTCAGGCCTAACTATACCGATTACAGCTTTGATGCCAGCCTGTTCCAGTTCGGAGCTTACCTGTACAATGAATACAAGTCGAAGAAAGGGCGCACGATGCAGACCACACTTGCGTTTATCAACCAGACCAACCAGGGAAGCACCGACCGCAGGTTCATTTACCTGCAGCATGTGAACTCCCTGGCGAAGAACCTGGTGTTTTTCGGTTCATTCGAACTCGATCTCTATAAGCTGTCATTTAACCCCACCGATAGTTCATACACCCCTTCAACCACATTTCATCCCACGAATTTTTACCTCTCGCTGAATTACCGGGTGATCAAGCAACTTTCCCTTTCGTTTTCGTATAGTGCAAGGCAGAACGTGATCTATTACGAGACATACAAGAGCCTGCTCGACAAACTCACCGACCCACAAACTTTGCAGGGCTATACGCTTCAGGCTGTGATCAGGCCTGTAAATATGCTGGCTATCGGCCTCACCGGC
Source organism: Bacteroidota bacterium (assembly GCA_037134895.1). Taxonomy (GTDB): domain Bacteria; phylum Bacteroidota; class Bacteroidia; order Bacteroidales; family FEN-979; genus CAIRDP01. The sequence continues at coordinate 8,949 of JBAXLI010000081.1, read as the reverse complement.
GGCTATCGTTTTGAAAAATCCGATCCAAAGCCGAGCAAGAACTTTTACGGATATATAACCTATACCCAGATCCCCGGGATCAACTGCGCTGCCACGGCTACCGTAACCCTGCTCGAAACAAGCTATATCAACGGGAGCATTTACGGGATAGGGCTTTCGAAGGATTTTGTAAAAGGAAAGCTCTATGCCGGACTCACCTACAGGTATACCGATTACAAGTATTATAACAACGAGATCTCCTCGGTGCAGAACGTAGGGGAAGTGAGCCTGAGCTGGAGGATATGGAGGAAATTCTCCATGTCGGTCTATTATGAAGGCACTTTCGAGAAGGCCGACCAGTTCAATCGAATCTATGCCCAGCTGAACCTGGGATTCTAAGACCTTTCGCTGGACATGAACAAAAAGTATGATGTTTTGATAATCGGTGCTGGTCCGGCCGGGGCTGCAACTGCGATCTGTCTTGGTAATTCAGGGTTGAGAGTGGCTGTGATCGACAAGGCCACCTTTCCCAGGGAAAAGACCTGCGGGGACGGGCTTACCCACGATGTGATCAAACAGCTGGGCCTTATCTCTGAATCGCTTGCATCGGCCTTTGCAGAGCTTCCTCATAAACAGGCATCATATGGCGCCGAGATCATCTCACCCGGTCACGATCATCTGTACATACCTTTTTATGCCAGTGGTGTAAAACAGCCCATCTATACCTGTCCGCGGTTTGAATTCGACAATTTCATGTTCTCTCAGATGAAGCAGTTCGGCAACATCAGCGTATTCGAAAACTGTTTGCCTGAAAAGCTTGATATTACTGCGGATAAGGTGGTACTTGAAACCAGTTGCGGCAGCTTCGAAGCAAAGATGATCCTTGGTGCCGACGGTGCGAATTCCTTTGTTGCGAGGCAGATGGGAGTGAAGCGGGTAACAAGGGAGCATCAATGCGTGTCCCTCAGGACTTATTTCACCGGGCTGAAGCCTTTGCGCGAAGGCAACCCTGTTGAGATGTACATTCTCAAAGACGTACTTCCCGGCTACCTCTGGATATTTCACCTGGGCGACGGCAGGGCGAATGTAGGCATAGGGATGCTCGCTTCGATTATCACAAAGAAAAAGATCAACCTGAATAAATGCTTTGAAGGCCTGCTCAGCAGCGAGCCCCTGAAATCCAGGCTTTCGGGAGGCAAACAGAGCGAGCCATTCAAAGGCTACATCCTTCCCATGGGAGGTGAGCGAAGGGATATCTCGGGCAGCAGGTTCCTGCTGGCAGGGGATGCCGCTTCCCTGGTCGATCCTTCAACAGGCGAAGGGGTGGGTAATGCCATCCGCAGTGGCCGTGTTGCCGCCGAACATATTCTTGATTGTTTGAAGGCGGATGACTTCTCGTCGGGGTTCAACAAAGCCTATGATAAGGAGATCTACCGGCGGATGATGACGGAGTTCAGGTTCCATTCGCGGATGAGGAACCTCTTCAATTATCCCCGCCTGGTCAATTTCACCATCGGTTCGGCCGCCCGGCATAAACCCATGGAAGCCTCGTTGCAGAAGGCCCTGCTTAACCTGCACAGTAACAGGTGGACGAGCAATGCTGTTTTTGTGTTGAGAATTCTCTATATATACACCATCCAGATCGTATGGGTATCGTTGTTCGAGGGAAAAGGCAAGATCCAAGATGCAGGATGCAAGATGCAGGATGCAAAATCCAAGAGCCAATAGCCAAGTACCAATTATTTCTTCTCCGCCGGCACTTTCAGACGATCGCCGGTGCCTTCAATCATCTTCCGTTCCCATTCCTTGCCGTATCCCGGCTGTGAAGGCCTTTTGGGAATTTCTTTTCCGTTCCCGTTATCGGGAATAAGGAAGCCTTCAGAAGGCATGATATTGCCGTCCTTGTATTTCATGAATAGAAAATGGTAAAACTCCTTCCACTTTGCGACCAGTTCCTTCCCCGTGCTCACCGAATAGTCGGTCAGCATGGCGAGCGCTTCGGCGGGATTTTGTTTATACAGCGTTGAAGCCATCGTTTCGATGCCGGTATTTTCACTGATGTATTTGTTTTCGAGTTCCTTCTGGTATTTTTCTATTTCGGGGTGGATGACGTTATACCTTGAATATGCAAAATTATTGACCTGGCTGAAGGTCCAGTAGGCCGACGATTCCGACCAGCGGATCATGGAGCCGTTTCCCACGGCATAGTTTTCAGGAATGCCTGTAATTCCACAAAACATGGGAGCAAACACGCAGCCGTCGGCATCGTCGACCCCGAACCAGAAGATGCCTCCGATGGGATCGGGCAGCCAGGACCTGGACTGTGCTACGAACACATAACCGGTCTGCTGGGTAGCAATCGCCCTTTCGTTGAGGTATTCGGCACTGTCGACTTTGAATTCCATGGGTCTCCAGCGGTATGGACACCCAAAGGGGCCGGCTCCGAAGTCGAAGCGCATATCCAAGGGAGTTCCCTCAAAATGGTCCCTCATAGCAGCCATCATAAGTTCAAGTGTAACTGCCGTATCGGGCCTTACCCAAAGAGGCAGACGGTTGGTCACAAAACCATTGGGATTGGGAGTGCCGTCGGGGTATTCCTTATCGCGGACCAGCTTGCCCATGGCATAGTCGGTATAAGCCTGGTTATTGCGGATCTCGCTGCTCACCCTCCTGAAGAAAGTCCAGATACGTGCATCACAGAAACGCGCTCCCCCGAAATTTACAGGGTTATATACATCAGAAAAGGAAAAAGTCTCATCGCTTCCCTTGTAAAACCCACGGGCACGGGCGAAGCTGATCACATCGGGCGAATGGTAGCAATCCTGTTTAACATTGTTCCAGTCGTTCTTTTCCTGGAAGGGGAATCGGGTGATGCGGGCCTGGTTGGCATGTCCGCTCACAAAGCCGTCGGGCACACGTCGGGCAACCCAAACAGCTCCTTTTTCATATTTCCCCTTACCGATGAGTTCGAGTATCCAGGCCTCTCTTGAATCCGATATTGCGAAGGATTCGCCGGTAGTCGCATATCCGTAAACAGAAACAAGATTCGTCATCACCTGTATCATCTCCCTCGCGGTTTTTGAACGCTGCAGACCAATCTTCATCAGGGAGCCGTAATCCAGGATAGCTCCCGGCTGCGAAAGCAAAGAATCACGTCCGCCCCAGGTATCTTCTCCGATAGCCACCTGGTGGTCGTTCATGAAACCTATGACAGTAAACGTTTCAGCCGCCTCCGGTATACGTCCGAGTAGCTTTCCGCTCTCGTAATGATAAATATCTAGCATGCTTCCCTGCGGATGATTACCTCCCGGGTAAAAAAACAATGCCCCGTATCTCGTATGGCTGTCGGCGGCATAGGTGATCATGACAGAACCATCCCTGCTGCCTCCTTTTGAAACAATCAGGTTGGTGCATGCCATGGACTGCTGCAGGCTTAATGCGAAGCCAAACAGAAGCGAAACAATGATTCTCAGTTTCATGACTGGATTTTATCTCCCACAAAGAAGTCTTCTTTGTTTTTGAACAGAACGTTGAATGTTGTAAGGCTGCCGTAGATCCTGGTGATATACTGCTGCAGGTCGACCTTTTCCTCGTCGGTGAGTTCGCTGGCGTTGATCTTTTGCTCCATCACCCTGAGCCTGTCGCGAACCATCACGATCTTGTGAAAAAAGACTTCGATTGGCACTTCCTTTTCCTTTAAGCCCGGATCCCCGGGAATCATCAGGAATTTTCCTCCTGTCCACCGGCTGCCCAGGGGAATGGTTTCCTGCAGGTCGCTGAACCTGCGCAGAACCCTGATCAGGCTTTTTTCCATTTTTTCCCAGGTTGCCAGGTCCGTAGGGGTTTCAACGGCTTCGATGATTTCAAGTCCTTCGAAATCACGGGTGATTTGGCGGGTGCCATGATCAATAAATGTGATCTCATAAGCATCGGAACGGATCTGAACGATCACTCCTTTGCCAAACTGCGGATGCTTTACACGTGATCCGACTCCAAGAATGTTTTCTGACATAGTATAAATTTTCAGGGGATGAAATTAATCAATTTCCATTCATCCGCAGGAAGAAGAAAGTATTATGATCTAATGAGGGTCGATACCGTACTTCCTGAGGATGCGGCCCCAACCATCGCTGTCGATCACATTCAGTATGGCCGGATTGATCCGGTCGATCAACTCGGGATTACTTTTGTTGCACATGAACGAGAAGTACTGGATGTTAAGCCCGGCGGGAATGATCACGATCTTATCACTCAGATCATAGGTTGAGACGAGGTATTTCAGGATAGCCTCGTCATAGACAAACGCATCGGTAAGCCCCGATGAGACTGCCGTGAGCCCGTCCCAGCAGGAATTGAATGTCACATACCTGATATGGTGCTTGCTGAGTGTTTCCGCATATCCTGTTTTGTAAACAGCTCCCACTTTGCAGCGGCTCAGGTCTTCAGTGTTTTTTACCTGGGACTGAAGCTGGGTGACGGTAAGTTCTGAAGAAACCACCCCCGAAACGATAAAGAACATGCCGATTGCGAAGAACATCCAGAGGATCGCAAGGACCCTCCCCAGCCCTGTTTTAGGGATCTTGTCGCCATAGCCCACGGTGGTCATGGTCACAAAGGCCCACCAGATGCCGTCGACCACTCCAAGCGCACCGTGCCTGAACTGCTTTGAATTCTTCTTTCGTTCGGCCAGCCAGAGGAAAATCGCAAAGAAGGTGGCAATAAAGAGGATGAGAAGCAGCGGACGTATGACTTTCCATGAAATCATTTTCTGAAACAACCCCATCATAGGGTTTTGTCTCTCTACCCTTGATGCGATCCCCATATTGGAAATATAAAACGGAATGGAAAAGCGGAACCTTTCGAGGCGGTCATTGGTTGCTGTAAACGGATTAACAGTGAAGTCAATGATCCCTTTGTGAAGGTCGAGGCACATGGTGTCTATCGAGGTGTAGAATTTATATTCGTAGTTCACATGCAGGGAATCGTTGATCTGGTTCCAGAGATCAATACATACCCCCGAGAGGTTAGTGGTATCGTTATATATGACATAGGGAGGGGCGAAGACTATTCCCACTTTCAGCCGCTGACCGCCGGTTGCTGTTTTTGCCTGGCTGAATGGCAGGATGGCATACAAAAAGACGAGGATGATCAGGGTTCGTTTCATCAGGAAAGGGTTCTCATGTTTTCAAGTTTCTTTTTTGCCAGGAAGCTGTGTATATCGCCAAGATGCTCCCTGATGCGCTTGCCTCCGAATTCGTAGACCTTTGAAACAATCCCGTCGAGGAAATCCCTGTCATGGGAAACCAGGATCAGGGTGCCGTCGTAATCCTTAAGGGCATTTTTAAGGATGTCCTTGGTGCGCAGGTCAAGGTGGTTGGTAGGCTCATCGAGGATCAGGAGGTTTACCGGTTCAAGCAGAAGTTTGATCATGGCCAGGCGGGTGCGTTCACCTCCCGAGAGGACTTTCACTTTCTTGTTCCAGTCGTCGCCCCCGAACATGAATGCTCCCAACAGGTCCCTGATCTTTGTGCGGATATCTCCTTTCGCAACATCGTCGATGGTCTCGAACACCGTAACCTCTTCGTTGAGGAGGGAAGCCTCGTTCTGGGCGAAATAGCCGATCATGGTATTATGCCCTATGGTAAGCTTCCCTTCATGGGGGGTCTGGTTCATGAGGATCTTGACCAGGGTCGATTTGCCTTCTCCGTTCTTACCCACGAAGGCAACACGTTCCTGCCTTTGTATGCTGAACGAGGCGTTTGAAAATACGGTATGATCCCCGTAAGTTTTCGACACCCCGTCGAGGATTACAGGGTAATTTCCCGAACGGGGAGAAGGTGGGAATCTTAGCCTGAGGGCGGATGTGTCTTCTTCGTCAATCTCGATCAGGCTTATCTTTTCAAGCATTTTGACCCTCGACTGCACCTGGTTTGTTTTCGAGAAAGTTCCCCTGAACCGGTCGATGAAGTCCTGGTTATCGGCTATGAACTTCTGTTGTTCATTGAATTGTTTTTGTTGCTGTTCCCGTCTTTCCTTGCGAAGTTCGAGGTAGGCCGAATAATTGACTTTATAGTCATAAATACGGCCCAGCGTTATTTCGATGGTGCGGGTGGTGATATTGTCGACAAAGGCACGGTCGTGGGAGATCACGATCACTGCCTTCGCGCTGTTGATAAGGAAATCCTCGAACCACTGTATCGATTCTATATCCATATGATTGGTGGGCTCATCAAGAAGGAGGAGGTCGGGTTTCTGAAGAAGGATCTTGGCCAGTTCAATGCGCATCCTCCAGCCCCCGCTGAATTCCCCGGTAGGCCTGGTGAAATCATCCCTGGTGAACCCAAGTCCGATAAGGATCTTTTCGACCTCGGCATCGAAATTTGTTTCAGCCATGGAATAGTATTTTTCGCTGAGGGTCGATACCCTTTCGATCAGGTCGTAATATTCGGGTGATTCATAATCGCTGCGGCTTGAAAGCTGGGAGTTCAGGTCTTCTATTTCCTTTGCCATATCGAGCACATGGGCAAAAGCCTGGGAGGCTTCCTCGAACACCGTGCGGTTGTCGACAGTAAGCAGGTGCTGGGGAAGATATGCGATAATGGCGTCTTTAGGGGCCGAGACCTTGCCCCGGGTGGGAGTCTTATTACCTGCAATGATCTTTAGAAGGGTCGATTTTCCCGCCCCGTTCTTTCCCATCAGTGCAATACGGTCCTTATCGTTGATCGCGAACGAAATATCCTTAAATAGCGTGGTCCCGCCGAATTCAACTGTTAGTCCGTCAACTGAAATCATCCCTCAAAATCAAAATGAGGGGCAAAGATACCGGTTTTATTTCAGAGGCTTTTTGATATCTTTGTTTTTACAAAATGAAAAAGGTACTGCAGTTTCTGAAGCGTGAATTCCTTGAAATGCTTCCGCCCACCATCTTCTTTATGGTTGCATTTCATATTGTCGTGTACATCAGGTTCCTGATGATCGACAAATATGTCATTACCTTTACTGCATCTTTATTTGCCACTGTAAATGCCCTCGTGATCGGCAAGTCGATCCTGGTTGCCGACTCTTTACCCCTGTTCAGGTTATTGTCAAAAAAACGAATTATCTACATGATGACACTAAAGATCATCGTGTATTCTGCTATTGTTTTGCTTTTCCAGTTCCTTGAAGAATTCGTTCCTGCTGTTTCTAAATTCGGATCTGTACCCGAGGCTTTAAACCATATTGCTGCTGAGATACAGTGGCCCAGGTTCTGGGCTTTTCATATCATATATATTCTCTTCCTTTTGCCTTACCTCTTAGGCACGACCATCATGAGCGAGATTGGGAAGGATCATTTTCTGAACCTGTTTTTCGGAAGGGAGCCCGATTCCACAAAAAATAATTAAGCCGGATTTGTATCCGGTTTGCGGATTTCTTACATTTGATATGGATATGTAGGGACAATGACAAAAATACTTAAACTTCCTTATGTAAGTTTTGAGCAGTACCTCAAACGCAGGGGTTATTGGTTGTTGTCATTTGACCAGGCGCTGATAAAAACTATACATACAAGTTTCTCTCAAAAGAGTTTTTGCAGGTTCTGGAGGATGTGGAATCCTTTCTCAGGTTACTTGTTTTTTCTTTTATACTCCTTTCTGGGTGGAAACATTAAGCGTCCCTATGCGATTTTTATTGTCTTTATCACCAGCGGTTTTGTATTTCATGATATGATTATTTACATGATTTCTGGCAGCTTCTCAATCGTATTCACAGTGACGTTTTCAATCTATTCTGTGATCTTCAACATTGAGCATAAACTTATGAAAATGAGAAAAGGCGTCAGGTCAGTGGCTGTCAGAAAACTTGTTCTGCCATTACGATATCATGTCATGCTGAACATGATTTTGCTTGCGTTTCCTTTGGCCATTGGGGTTCTAATTAATTTTTATGTTTTTCCTCAATCTGTTGTAAACAGGCTGTTTCTTCTGAACAATTGATCCTGATCTCTGAAAATGAACTATGGCGGTTTCTTCTGTGCACTGATTTCTCTTTTCACTTCCCTGTCTGCCAGTGCACAATCCTGGGATTTTATTAAGGATAAAAACGGGATTAAAATATATACCCGTTCTTCAGACAGTTCCTCGTTTAAGACATTTAAAGGTGAAACTGTATTTCATGCAAGTATGCAGGAGTTGGGGAAGTACATAGGGAATGTAAAGAATTTTAACTGGTGGGATAAGAATATCAGGGATCTCCGGGTCCTGGAATCAGGATCAGACCGGCACGTTAAATACTATTTTCTGTACAATGTTTCATGGCCATTGCAGGACCGGGATTTTTGCGTCGAAGTATTTATTTCCACCGATACGGTAAGCGGGATAAAAACAGTTTATGCAAAGCCGTTGCCAGATGTTGTGCCTCAAAGGGAAGGTGTGGTAAGGATAAAGCATTACTGGCAAAAGTGGACTCTGAAGCCTGTGAGTGAAAACATGGTGGAGGGAGTACTGGAAGGCTTCGTTGATCCTGGAGGCAGCGTTCCAGCCTGGTTATACAACCTGGTGATTGTTGAAACCCCGCTGAGTGTGATGGGCGGGATCAAACAACGGGTTGAATCGCCTGAAAAAAAATAGCCTTCCGGCAAAGGGCCGGAAGGCTGCTTTTCAATATGGGCATATACTATAATTTTTTCACCGTGACCCGGCGGTTCTGAGTTCTGCCTGCAGCAGTTTTATTGTCGGCAATTGGCATAGAAGAACCATATCCTTTGGTCTCAATGCGGCTGGAATCTATACCCCTTTTGACCATTTCGGCTTTAATACTGGCGGCCCTCTGTTCCGATAAAGTAAGGTTTTTAGCTTCGCTTCCTGTATTATCGGTATGGCCTTCGATCATGAGTCTGACTTTCGGCCGGTCCTGCATGAATTTTACAAGCATATCGATCTCAGGAAAACCTTCGGGTTTGACTACCGATTTCCCGATGTCGAAATAGAT
>JBAXLI010000080.1:0-17766 GCA_037134895.1 Bacteroidota bacterium | reverse complement strand
GATGCAAGATGCAAGATGCAAGATGCAGGATGCAGGATGCAGGATGCAGGATGCAGGATATCCCGCATCTCTTAAATCGTCCAACTTCTTAATCCTTTCTGGGTAAATTCATAACGCTTGGTTTGTCCGCCGAATTTTTTAAGGGCTTCAACAACTGAAGGACGGGTGTTGCCCGGACAATAAAAGAACATAAATCCACCTCCTCCCGCGCCCGACACTTTGCCCCCTGTTGCTCCGCTCCTGACCGCTGTTTCATAGATCTCATCAAGTACCGGGTTGGTAATTCCATTAGCCATATTTTTTTTGAATTTCCACCCAAAATCGAGGATCTCGCCGATTTTATCAAGTTCTCCCCTGAGAAGCGCTTCCTTCATCATAAGCGACTGCTCCTTGAGCCTGCTCATGGCCTCAAGGGATTTTACATTCCCAGCCATCACATTCTTCCGTTGTTCCTCGATGATGATGCTTGAAAGACGGCTGGTCTCTGTATGATAGAGCACCAGGTTATGGGCCAGTTCATCCAGGTATTTGTCGCGTATCCGAAGTGGGTTGACAATAACTTTATCATCCTTTGAAAACTCCATGAAATTGACTCCGCCGAAAGTGGCTGCATACTGGTCCTGCTTGCCCCCTGCCATTTTCAGGTCAATTCTTTCAATTTCATAAGCAAGATGCGCCAGGTCATATTCTCCAAGCGGCAAATTAAGCCATTCAGAAAAAGCGCCCAGAATGGCTACAACCAATGTTGAACTTGTTCCCAATCCCGATCCCGGTGGCGCATCAACGTAAGTCGACAGTTCAAAAGAAAGCGGTTTAAGCTTATAATCACTGACCAGGCGGTTATATATTCCTTTATGAAGTTCCAGTTTCCCGTCGATTGCAAGATTTTCAGTTGAACCCAGCTCATACCGTTCATGTTTATCGAGGGAGTTCAATATGATTTTACCGTCATTCCTGGGTTGAATCGCTGCATATGCATACATGCTGATCGTTGCATTCAGGATTACACCTCCGTAGATGTCGGAGAAAGGCGCCACATCTGTTCCTCCACCTGCCAGGCCCAGGCGTAGCGGGGCTTTGCTTCGAATAATCATAATTCAGTTCCTTTGGCTTTAGATGGAGCGAAATTACGCTAATAATGCTTTTTATCGCAAAGAATAATTGAATAATCGAATACTCGAGTTACGAATTGAGAATGGCTTTCATTTTTCCGGAAATTTAAAATTCAAAATTCAACATTCGATTATTCTATTATTCTATTATTTTTTCTTTATCCGTTTCCATTACCTCATTTATTGCATCGACCATCCTCTCCCACGAATATTTTTGTTTTTCGATAGCTGCGTTAGCCGAAAATTCAGCTTCTTTTCCTTCCGAATAAAATTTCAGGATCGAAGCAGCCAGTGCATTGACCTCGGGGGCTACAACATACCCCACCTTCCCGTGAGGTACGAATTCAGCCAATCCGCCCACATCGGTAATGATCATCGGCCTGTTAAAATGGTAGGCAATCTGAGTTACGCCACTTTGGGTAGCGCTTTTATAAGGCTGTACCACAACATCCGCAGAACAGAAATAATCAAGCACTTTACTGTCGGGAATAAAGTCATTACTCATCATAACTATATTTTCAAGGCCTTTATTCCTGATGATCTCCTTGTACGGGGCGGGATCGCAGTAAAATTCACCTGCAACAAGCAGCCTGACTCCTGAGTTCTTCAGCACTTCAGTGCCAAACGCTTCGAGGAGCAGGTCAAGGCCTTTGTAATCCCTTATAAAACCAAAGAAAAGTGCATATTTTGCAGAAGGATCGAGTCCGAGCTTTTTCCTTGCCTCTTCCTTGCGGATGGCATCCCCGAAATTATCATACAGGGGATGGGGGCACCATACTTTAGGCTTAGATTTATTAAAAGTCCCTAAATCCTGCATCACCGAATGAGACATGGCTACAAAGCCATCGACAGAGTTCACGAAGTACGAAGACAGAAGATTGTCGCCGGGCCTTTTTTCATGAGGTATGATATTGTCGATCACGGCAACAACCCTGGTATGGCCGTTTTTCCTGGCAATCCTGCAAACACTTCCAAGACATGGGGCCATAAACGGCATCCAGTACTTTACGATCACAAGGTCGGGCTTCAGGTTTTTAATTTTCAGGCCAAGAGAAATCCAGCTTAACGGGTTCACCGAGTTAAGGGCGCGGGTTATCGTGAGTCCCGGAGGAGGAGGCTCAGTGGAATACTGTGTTTTTCCCGGAAAGAGAATGGAGGGATACTGCAGGCTGAATGTAAAGATAGAAGCGTCAGAGCCGAGGCTTATATACTCCCTGATCAGCCTTTCGTTAAAGGTGGCCAGTCCGCCCCTGAGCGGGTATGCAGAACCGATAAGCACGACAGAATTGGGATGTGGCATCGGTTGTTAAGCTGATTTTGGTATCGTAAAGCTGAAAACCGATCCGAATCCCTGCTGGCTTTCGGCTTTGATCTGCCCATGGTTCAGTTCAACAAACTCTTTGCAAAGGTGAAGCCCGAGGCCTGTACCTTTCTCCCCCGCAGTCCCGGTTGAGGACTGGGCCTTGTCGATCCTGAACAGTCCACTGAGTATCGCGGGTGTCATACCCAGGCCGTTATCCTGCACAACCACTTCAACAAAGGCTTCCTTGATCAGCATGGTAATATGGATCTCTCCTGAAGGCTGGGTAAATTTAATAGCATTTGAGATAAGATTCCTCAGGACTCCCCTGATCATATTCCTGTCGGCAAAAATAATCGCATCGATAATGTTGCATTCGATAAGCCTGATTTGCTTATCGAGGGCATACGGGCGATAGAAAGCCATGACTTCCCTGATCACCTCAGCAAGATCAAAGCTCATGGGTTCGGGTACCATCCGGCCCGACTGAACCCTGGCCCATTGAAGGAGATTGTCGAGAAGCTTCAGGTAATTCCTCGAGAGATCATGAAGACTTTGCAGGATGTCCTTCTGCTGTATTGGTTCCAGAAGATCCATATCGGTGTTCAGGACTTCCGACAGAGAAATCAGCGTTGAGATCGGACTTCTCAGATCATGTGCTATAATTGAAAAGAATTTATCCTTGGTCGCGTTCACTTCAACCAGTTCCTGCTTTTGTTGTTCAAGTATGTTCTTCTGATGCAGGATCTCGGCATTCTGGCTAACAAGCTGTTCCTCGATAGCATTCATATCTCTCAGACGCCTGACCAGGGCTTTAAGTATTCCCCTGAAAATCGTGTTTTCGTTCTGGGTGATCTTGTGGAACTGGTCCTGATTGAATCTCAAAAGAAAGGTATGAGACAAGGCGGTGACTGTTGCTGACCGTTCCTGCTGATCGAGAAGGTAATACTTGCCAAACACATCCCCTGTCTTGAGAATTGTGAATATATAATCCCCGTCATGGACCTTTACACGGCCATCGTGGATAATATACATCGAATCGCCCAGTTCTCCCTTCAGAACAATATGCTCTCCTTCAGAGACCTCCATCTCGACAAGGCTTTCTGCAATTTTTTCAAGTAAGCTTTCGGGGCATTCTTCGAAGATCAGAACTTTTTTTAAAAAGCTGACCCTGCGGTTTATATCGATTGGATCCATAAGAAATCTCAGTATTAATTAAAAAAATTGGCAGGAAGTTCAGAAACCCGACTTCTTCTCAACAAGGTAGTGGTTCCTGTCGGCCGAGTTCCTGCTCACCAGTTCACCAAGAAAGCCGGCAATAAACAGTTGAGTGCCCAATACCATGGCCAGAAGCCCGAAAAAGAACAGGGGACGTTCAGTCATTTTGAAAGCCTGGTGAAAGAATTTTTCATACGTCAGGTAAATGGCTATACCAAAACCAGTGCTGAACAGCAAACTTCCCCATAAACCAAAGAAATGCATGGGACTCTTTACAAACCGCGACATGAAAGAAATCGTAAGCAGGTCAAGATACCCTTTATAAAAACGATCAAGGCCAAACTTTGTTTTCCCAAATTTACGTTTCTGATGGCGGACTACTTTTTCCCCGATTTTTTTGAATCCTGCCCATTTGGCGAGGAATGGAATGTACCTGTGCATATCGCCATACACCTCTATGCTCTTCACGACTGCGTTCCTGTATGCCTTGAGCCCGCAATTGAAGTCGTGAAGCCTGATTCCCGACATCCTCCTGGCCGACCAGTTGTAAAACCTGGTCGGGATTGTCTTAGACACAGGATCATGGCGCTTTTTCTTCCAGCCGGAAACCAGGTCGAAACCATCTTTCGTGATCATTTTATATAGTTCAGGGATCTCATCAGGACTGTCCTGGAGGTCAGCATCCATGGTGATTACCACATCTCCCAAGGCTTCCTGGAATGCGACATTAAGTGCGGCAGCCTTACCATAGTTGCGCCTGAATTTTATTCCCTTGAAATCAGGGTTCTGTGATGAAAGTTTTTCAATGATCTTCCAGGATGAATCAGAACTACCGTCATCCACGAAAATGACCTCCCAGGAGAAGCCGTTTTCTTTCATAACTTTTTCGATCCAGGAAGAAAGTTCAGGAAGAGATTCTTCTTCGTTGAGCAGGGGAATTACAACAGATATATCCATTATTACGTATTACAAGGCAGACGTTTGAGCATTGGGATCAGGCTTTTTCAGGACGATTGCGGCAACCAGTGCAAGCACAAGGGAAATGAGACTGTATCCGACCAGTCCCCAGATTGTCATCATGATGGGCGTGGTAAACTTGCGGGTGTAATCCAACGCCGACTCGATCTGGTCTTCGGTCATATTCTGTTCCTGCAGTTTAATCCTTGTCTGTTCGATCACTTCGTTCACCAGGCCTGGATGAATGTACTGCACAAACACAAACATGTAAATGGTTGCAAGGATACCTGCAAACAATCCGATTAGGAAACATGAGCTGAAGGCCTGTCCGTATGTCATAAAGCCGTTCATCGATTTTTTCCGGTATTCCAGTGTTCCCCAGACCATTCCGCCAAGAAGTAAAACATAGGCGACAAATCCGAGCGACCTGTTCATATAAAGATTAGCAATGTACAGAAGGAGGCTGTACACAATGACCACAGCACCTGTAATTAATCCGTAATTCAGTGCATTTGCGGCAGCAGAGGGTTTTTTCTCATCCATGGTTGTGAAATTTGCTTGTTCACGACAAACATACGAAAAAAACACTTTTATCCTTGCCTCGCACCCGAATTTTTGTACCTTTGCACCGGGTAAGTCTTATACGACCAGCTCCCTTCAAACTCCCCCAGGTCCGGAAGGAAGCAAGGGTAAGTTGGTTGAGCGGTGCGATATAAGGGGCTTACCCTTTTTTATGCTATTAAAAGTACATCCCGATAATCCAGGTGAAAGACATCTGAAGATCATTACCGACTGCCTCAAAAGCGGGGGTGTGATTATTTACCCGACTGATACTGTATACGGACTAGGCTGCGATATTACAAAGATCAAAGCGGTTGACCGGGTCGCCCAGATCAAGGGTATAAAGCGTGAAAAAGCCAATTTTTCGTTCATCTGTTCAAGCCTCAGCCAGCTTTCCGACTTCACAAAGCCAATCAACAATGATATTTTCAGGCTGATGCGCAGGACGCTTCCTGGTCCGTTCACCTTTATTTTGAATGCAAACAGCAATGTACCTCATTTCTTCCAGAGCAAAAAGAAAACCGTTGGGATCAGAATCCCCGACCATAAGGTGCCCGTTCAGATAGTTGAAAAACTTGGGAATCCGATTATGACAACTTCTATCCACTCTGATGATTCTTTTATTGAATACCCTGTCGATCCTGAGGAAATTTACGAAAAATTCAGGAAACTGGTTGATATCGTTATCGATTCAGGACATTCAGAAAGCATTCCTTCGACTGTTATTGACTGCCGCAGTGATGAGCCGGTGATACTCAGGCAGGGCAAGGGGATAATTTCATAGGATTTTATCATCACTCCTTGTTTGTTTCGATAAAGTTACTACCTTTGCACCCTCATTTTTTGGACTGATTCGCTAGCTCAGCAGGTAGAGCATCGCCCTTTTAAGGCGGGGGTCCTGGGTTCGAATCCCAGGCGGATCACTAAATGACAAGAACAATCCGCCAGGGTCTTATACTGCTGATCCTAATTTCTATAGGCGGACCGGCAGTATTTGGCCAAGCAGAAAAATCAGCACCATTCGGTGAGGGTAAATTCCTCAGGTATACAATTAAAAACTGGTACAAAGGCAAGGAAGCTGCTGTTACGCTTACCTTTGACGACGCATACAGGTCTCAGTTCAGGCTTGCGGTTCCCTTGCTCACAATCTATTCATTCAAAGCGACTTTCTTTATTGTCACAAACAGGATCGGCAAGGGATATTCACCTGACTGGGATTCGGTGCGTTATCTCGCAAACATGGGGCATGAGATCGGCAGCCACAGCATGAACCATGCCGACTTTGATACCCTGATCAATAATCCGAAGTACCTCGACAGCCTGAAGAAAGAGTTATATCTTTCGATGAAGACCATAAACCGGTATATCCCGCTTCAGAAATGCAGAAGTTTTGCATGGCCGTTTGGCAAAGTCAATCAGGCTTCAATCGAATTCTGCAGAAAATATTATCTCCAGGCCCGGAGCAGTTTCAACAACTATGAAGTGATCGACCCGGTTAATATGCTCTGCCTTTCGAGCCAGAAAATTTACAACGGGACCACGCTGGTTTCAATGAATAAATGGGCGGATGACATTCTCCGGATCAACGGATGGCTGATTGAACGGTACCATGGTTTCCGGACGGGCAGTGATACGAACGGCTATGAGCCCATCGATATTGAGATATTCAGAAAACACCTTAATTATATTAAGATCCGGGAGAACAGTTTATGGGTATCAACTCTCGATAATGTGGCTTCATACATAAGAGAGCGGAATTGTACGGGCATACGGGTCCTTGACTATAATGAAAAAGGATTTAAAATATCAGTCTCAAACTCACTGCCTGACTCGGTGAATACGGTTCCTGTAAGTCTTGACATTCAGCTTGACGGAAGCCTGAGGTATCTTGCTCAGATCAGACAGCAGGGACGTGTTGTTCCTTTTATTAAAAACAGGAAAGGGAGTAAGGATTATGCCATGTTCGACGCTGTTCCCAATTCAGGGGAATTTCAACTATCAACACCCCTGCAGTCTTTCAGCTGCGATCCGCAGTTATTTAATGAGAAAACACAGATAACTTTCAGAATTGCTGAAAAGCAAAACGTAAGGATTTTAATCCTGGATGTTTACGGGAAGACGATACAGGAATGGAAGCAGGAATTCGAATCCGGCGACAACACATTACTATTTAAAGCATTAAAAATTCCAGCAGGAGAATATACCTGCCGGATTGAAATCGGAGGGGGAATATTTTCCCTGAAGATACAGCACCAACAGTAATTAATTTTCAACCGCAACACTGTGAATACGACTGACAATAACATATTTCCAAGCGAATCCCTGAAACTCAGCAGGCAGGCCAAGGAAATACAGCTGAACCAGCAATCTAAAGTAATCTGGATGACCGGACTTTCAGGAGCAGGCAAAACCACCCTCTCCTATTCGCTGGAAGCCGAATTGCATAAACTCGGGTACTTTGTTCAGACTCTTGATGGCGACAACGTAAGAACCGGAATTAACAAGAACCTCGGGTTTTCCGACGGAGACAGGTATGAGAATATACGCAGAATAGCCGAAGTTTCGAAGCTATTCGTGAATTGCGGTATTATTACAATTGCCAGCTTTATCAGTCCGACGAACGAGATCCGGGAAATGGCCAGGGAGATCATCGGCCATGAGGATTTCATAGAGTTTTTTATCAATGCACCTCTTGACGTTTGCGAATCACGCGATGTCAAAGGGCTTTACCTGAAAGCCAGGAATGGCGAGATAAAGGAATTCACAGGGATCAACGCTCCTTACGAAATCCCGGTGGATCCTTCGCTTGAGATAAGAACCGACCTTCTTTCAATAGAAGAATCAGCAAAAATTATGATTGACTATCTTCTCCCCTTTATCAGGAGGGATTGATCAAAGGAATGTTAATCTTCCTTTTTCTTCAGGATAGGAACAACCCCCGACATTTCGCCCATCACATTTACAAGGTCAGAGCCGTTGGGTACGATCACCTTGCTGTTATCCTTAAGTGACGTTTCCATTGCCTGAATACGCCTGAGCATTTGTGCATTTCCCACAAAGTACTTTTCAGCAGATTCATTTACAAGCTTGATTGCCTGCGCCTCGCCCTCGGCACGGAGAATTGCCCCCTGCTTGATACCCTCGGCCCGCCTGATCTCAGCCCGCTTTTCGCCGTCGGCTTTTGTTTCAGTGGCGGTAGCATAGTCAATGGCTGCAATCTTTTCATTTTCCGCTTTAACGATCTTGTTCATGGTTTCCTGAACATCCTTGGGAGGATCTATCTCCTTTAGCTCGGTGCGGATAATCTCAATACCCCAGTTCCGGGTTTCCTCGAGAAGTGTACCATGCAGTTCCTTGTTGATCTTACCACGTTCGCTGTTGGCCGATTTCAGCGTCATCGTGCCAATGATGTTACGCAAGGTTGTACGCGCGAGGTTCACGATCTGGTATTCAATACTGTTAACGCTGTACTGGGAATTCTTCACATGATCCTCATCTGACATGATCTTGAAATAGACCTGTGCATCAACCCTGGCATTCAGGTTATCGTTCGTGATGATTTCCTGGGGTTCGGCATTGATCATTTTCTCGGTTATATTTACCCGGTACATCTGTTCAATCCCGGGCAGTATCCAGTGAAAACCCGGGTTTGCAAAACGGTGGTACTTGCCTAAACGCTCAACAAGACCGCGATGGGTCGGGCGCACAATCCGGATCCCTGCAAAGAAAAGCAGTACAAGTATCCCGATAATAATTACGAAAGGAATTTCCATTTTTTTTGGTTTTTTGATTTACAGTCCAAACCTACAGCGAAAAAGGCAATTAAACAAGAAATTGTATACTTTTGTATAAAAATATTCAATTGTTATGTCGACACCCAAACTTAGCTTCCTTTCAATGATCATTCTGGCCTCCATCACGTTTACAGGATGCAGGATGCAGGAAAAACGAGGTTCTCTGACTCCCCAGGATTCAATTATGCTTGCAAAAATCAGCGAGTTCTCTGTGGTTAAGCTCACAACCAATCTCAACACCCTCACTGCCAAAGAAAAGGAGATGCTCCCGCTTCTGATCGAAGCTGTACAACTCATTGATGGCATATACTGGGAACAAACAATCGGCAAAAAGCAGGCTTTCCTCGACACCATTAATGACAGCCTTGTCAGAAAATTTGCTGAGATCAATTACGGCCCGTGGGAAAGGCTTAACGGGAACAAAGCGTTCGTAAAAGGTTTCGGTGAGAAACCTGCCGGTGTTAACTTTTACCCGAAAGACATGAGCAAGGATGAATTTGCCATGTTTAAAGATCCTAATAAAACCAGCCAGTATACTATTATCATCCGTGGGGCCGATAAAGCGCTGAAGTCGGTCTGGTATCACGATGCATACCACGATGCAATAGAAAAAGCTTCCTCACTGCTCAGCAAGGCTTCTGAACTTGCCGAAGACCGGGGCTTGCAGAAGTACCTCAAGCTCCGTTCAAAAGCCCTTCTTACAGATGAGTATTTTGAGAGCGATATGGCCTGGATGGACATGAAAACCAATACTGTCGATGTGGTGATCGGCCCGATTGAAAATTATGAGGATGAATTGTTCGGATATAAGACCGCATATGAAGGCGTAGTTCTTGTGAAGGACAAAGAATGGAGTGCGAAACTTTCCAAATTTGCTGCATTTCTTCCTGAACTCCAGGCAAACCTTCCGGTTGAGGCAAAATACAAGAAAGAAAAACCGGGGACTGATTCCGACCTGAATGCTTATGATCTGCTCTTTGTATCAGGCCAGTCAAATGCGGGCAGTAAAACCATTGCCATCAATCTCCCCAATGATGAGAACGTACAGCTGAAGAAAGGCTCAAGGCGCCTGCAGCTGAAAAATGCCATGAAAGCCAAATTTGACAACATCCTCATGCCTATTGCGAATATGTTGATAGATTCAGGTCAGAGAATGAATGTGAAATTTGATGCATTTTTCTCAAATGTCATGTTTCACGAGGTAGCTCACGGGCTTGGAGTTAAAAACACCATCAACGGCAAAGGCAATATCAGGGAAGCCCTTAAGGAGCAGTATTCGGCTTTTGAAGAAGCCAAGGCTGATATCCTTGGATTATACATGGCCACCCAGCTCATTGCTAAAGGCGAGATCACAGGCATCACAGCAGAGGATTGTTTTGTCACTTACATGGCGGGCCTCTTCCGTTCAGTCAGGTTTGGAGCTGCCAGCGCCCATGGCAAAGCCAACATGATGTGCTTCAATTTTTTTGAATCAAACGGAGCATTTCAACGTTCAGCGAATGGCACATACAAAGTCAATATGGAAAAGATCAAAACTGCAGTTTACGACTGGGCTGCCAAAGTCCTGATTTTCGAAGGTGACGGAAATTATGAGGGAGCCAAGCAGTATCTTGCAGCCAACGGAAAGATCAATGAGCAACTTGCAGGAGATCTTGCCCGTTTGCGTTCCGCAAATATTCCTGTTGACATTGTTTATGAACAGGGGGTTACAACTCTTGGTCTGAAATGAAAAAAATCGAAACAACTTCGGAACTTATGGAGGTTGTGAACGGGTTCCGGCTGAGCCGGATCATCCTCACAGCCGTTGAACTGAGAATATTCGACACCCTCGATGGGAAGTCGTGCTCCTCGGCCAACACTGCCTCCCTGATAAATGCCGACAAAAGAGCAACAGACCGCCTGATGAACGTCCTTGCCGGTGCCGGTCTTCTCGACAAGCAGCATGGCTTGTTCTGTAACTCAGCATTTGCAGCCCGGCACCTGGTTTCCTCATCCCCTGCCTTCCTCGGAGGGCTTCCTCATACAGCTGACCTTTGGAGGAGGTGGGATACACTTACACAGGTCATAAAGAAGGGATCCGCAATTGATATTGAAGATAATTTTAATGACAGGAACAGCGACTGGTTTGAAATGTTCATTGCCGCAATGCACGCCCGCGGAGTGGCACAGGGAAAAGAATTTGCAGGCCTTATAGATTTGACCAACATTAAGCGAAGCCTTGATATTGGCGGAGGTTCCGGGGCCTTTACCTTTGGACTTATTGAAAAAAGGCCCTCTATAAAGGGAGTTATATTTGATCTTCCTTCTGTAGTCCCGATCACACAAAAATATATCGACAGGTATAATCTTGGCAGCAATGTGGCAATCATGTCCGGTGATTACCTGTCTGATAACTTTGGTCAGGCATTTGATCTTGTATTGATGTTCGCTATCATTCATATCAATTCTCCGGATGAGAATAAGCTTATTATAAAGAAAGGTGTGGAAGCTCTTTCTACCGGCGGTACTCTTGTTATTATGGACCATTTGCTGAATGACGACAGGACTGAACCCTTCATAGGAGCTATGTTCGCCATCAATATGCTGGTTGGTACCAGGAAAGGGGATGCATACACCCTGGATGAGATCCGGGGATGGATGCAGGAAGCCGGTCTCGCAGACATTAAAACGATCAGTCCGTCGTCGGGAAACCAATACATTACAGGTATAAAACCTTGATTTAGCAAATAACTTTAACATTAATCTGACATGTCGAAATTTATGAAACTTAGAACCTTGGCATTTGTTGCAATTTTATCTGGAATTGCGATTTTCACAGCATGCAAAAAATCAAGTGATGACTCGGGCAGCACACCCGGCCCTTATGTTTCTCCCTATAAGCTGGATTCCCTGTTTACTTTCACCGACCTTGGAGCCGATTTCGCACAGAGGGACCTGATCAATCCCTCAACCATGGACACCACACAATGGTATAATATCAACAACCAATATTATATTGATAACCGCAGGGAAATAACCTGGGGACCCTGGCCTTCCGATTTCGGCAGCGAGGCAGGTTATCCACACAATCTAAGGTGGCAGCAACAGAGGATTATTTATGTAGCCCAGCGGTACATAGGCTCATATTTCCAGTACCATCACCTGCTGCAGTTCAATCCTCCTTCAAGCTGGCCCTGGGATACCATCAACAAAGTCAGCCTGGGACACAACAGCAAAGGGATAGATGCTTCCAATTTCACAAGATGGTTATACAACTACGGACTGGGGTATCATCTGGATGCCAGGCTTGACAGCCAGTATGTTCAGAAAGAAGTTAACGGGTATGGAGAAATTCCCGTAATCAGCATTGTTGATATTCAAAAGCCTGCATCGTTTGACACACTTGTGAAAAAATTGCAGATCGGGGATTTGATCTATTGCTCCCAGGCTCAGGGTTCAACTCAGCCTTATCATGTTGCAATCTGGATTGGCAAGACCAAACCTTCCGACAATTACTATCTTGTGATCGATGCCTATGATGGGATCATCAAGGATTTGAATAATGCGAACATACCTCAGGGAATACAGGTTAGACCTATTGATGCGAACAGTTATTACTTTACCTGTATGCTGAAAGCCCGCCGCGTCATTCAGTTCAATACTATGCGTTAAGCTCTCGGGTCTTTCCTCAGCGGCATTTTAGCCAGCTTTTCCACTTCGAGTGTGGGAAAGCCAAACTCCTCGACGATCTTACCCATGATAAGATATACCCCTTCCCCCCGGAAGGGGTATTTTTCTACTGCCTTGGGGAAATGCACGGTGTCGAAGAATTGTCCTTCGAAATCGATAAAGGTGCCGAAGTGCATCCATTCCTTTCGTACTGTGCGAACATATTTGATGGTGACCAGCAGTCCCAGCATCCTCACCTTCTTACCCAGTTTACCCATCATTCCACCGGCCAGTATCTCTCCCCTGAACGAAGTTTCAAGCAGTTCAAAATATGAGTTTGAAACAGGCCATCCGAGAAGTTCGATTTCGTCGTAAACCTCTTCCAGTATGCTTTGTGCGAGTGCAGGGAGTTCAAATTTCTTAGGCTGCGCCTGGAAGAGAGTCGGGTCTGGCGCCGGCATACCCGCATCTTTGCGTTCAGCAAGCCGCCCCGACCAGGCCGCTGCATGATCGGCAGCCAGGGATTGCTCCTTGTTCCAGCCGCGCCGGCCCAGGGCGGGAGCCTCCGGCTCACGGGGTGCAGGATGATTGGATCCCTTCATCTGTTTCCCAAGCAACATATGTGCTTCCCACAGCAGCAGCGCCTTGGCCTTGCCTGTGAAACGGAAAGCCCCGGCACGGATCAGGATGATGAGCTGTTCCAGCGGAGGCTGCACCCGCTCGATGAAATCGGCCAGGTCACGGTACTCGCCTCTGGATGCAGGATGCAGGATGCAGGATGCAGGATGCCGGATGCAGGATGAGGGGTGCGGGGTGCCGGATGCGGGATGCGCGATGCGCGATGCAGGATGCGGGATGCAGGATGCAGGATCATTCGACATTCGATATTCGACATTCGATATTCTTAATTGTTCGCACCAATCTTTTGCTTCATTTGCGTGCTCACGATTGCTTCGCAATTCACTTATGGCCTTCCCCACCTCCGTTTCAAGGCCGTTGATATGGACGAAACCCACATACACATCATCACCCCTGATGCAGGTCTTGTACTCCCCCCGGTTTACACAGGGCGGATGGATCTTCGCCCCCCAGTTCTTCAGTTCGTTGAAATACACCCAGGAGGGATAAAATCCACCGAAATTATTGATAACCCCTACCATGAATTCAAGCGGGTAATGTGCCTTGAGGAAAAGGCTCTGGTAGCTTTCAACCGCATAGGAAGCTGAATGAGCCTTTGAGAATGAATAGCCTGCAAAGGATTCGATCTGCCTCCATACTTCCTTCGTAACCTCTTCGGGGTAGCCGAACTTCCGGCAGTTTTCGAAGAACTTGTCGACGATCCTCTGCAGCTCCTTTTTCGACCGGTACTTCCCGCTCATCGCCCGTCTCAGCACATCGGCATCGGCCAGGTCGAGGCCGGCAAAATGGTGGCAAATCTTCAGCACATCCTCCTGGTACACCATTACCCCGTAAGTCTCTTTAAGCTGTTCCTCCATGATGGGGTGCAGGTAGTTGAATTTATCAGGGTTATGGAACCTGAAAATATACTCCTTCATCATCCCCGAGCGTGCCACTCCCGGCCTGATGATAGAGCTTGCTGCCACAAGGCTGCGGTAGTTGTCGCAATGCAGTTTCTTAAGCAATCCTCTCATTGCCGGACTTTCCACGTAGAAACACCCGATGGTCTTCCCCACCCTCAGGAGTTTTTTCACTTCCTCATCCGCCTTGAAATCATTGATCTTATGAACATCCACGCTCAGTCCCTGGTTCTTCCGCACAATTGCCGCAGTTTCGTAGATATGCCCAATACCTCTCTGGCTCAGGATATCCAGCTTCTCGAAACCGATGTCTTCGGCCACATACATATCCCATTGCGTCGTGGGAAAGCCTTTGGGTGGCATGTCAAGAGCTGTGAAACAGGTAATTGGCTGTTCGGAGACCAGCACGCCTCCAGCATGTATGGTCCTCATATTCGGAAAATCGGCCATCATCTCACCCAGCTCACTGATCTTCTTTATGATATGGTTATTGTTGATAGCATCTTCGGGATGCTTGATGAAAAGGTCTATTTCCTGCTTCGGAAGCCCGTGAACCTTTCCCAGCTCGCGGATAATGGAGCGGTCGCGGAAAGTCGACATGGCTCCAAGCAAGGCAGTATGCTCGTGGCCGTAGCGTTTGAAAATATAATCGAGCACCTCATCCCTTTCCTTCCAGGAATAGTCGATGTCGAAGTCGGGTGGAGAGGTCCGTTTGGGGTTGATGAACCGCTCAAAGTAAAGGTCGAGATCAATGGGGTCAACATCTGTGATTTTCAAGCAGAAAGCAACTATGCTGTTGGCTCCGCTCCCCCGGCCAACATGATAAAATCCCCTCGACATCGAATAGCGGATTATGTCCCAGGCGATGAGAAAATAGGCAGCAAAGCCCATTTTCGAAATGATGCCCAGTTCATGTTTGATGCGATTCAGGGCCTCGGTGTTCCCCCTGCCGTAACGGTACTGCAGTCCGTCGAGCGCCAGCTTTTCAAGCAATACATGGTCATCATACACATTACCCGTAAAACTTCTCTTGTTCTTGCACTCCCTGAAGTCGAAGCCTATGCTGCAGTCCTCGATGAGTTTTTCGGTATTGCAGATGATGCCAGGGAATTCCCGGTAAGGTTCGAGCAGATCGTCTATGGGCAGCATCACTTCCGAGGGGGAAGCCAGCTGTCCCGGTTCCAGCCGGCTCAGCAGCACATTCTTATCCACAGCCCTGAAGTTCCTGTGAAGTTCGTAACTCTTCTCATCCAGCAGGGTTACCGGTGAAAAGATCACCATGCGGTCCATGAGATGGCGGGACCTGGAGAGTATGAGCCTGTTCATTTCGGAGGGGCGAATGCCAATGAGATGGTGAGATGGTGAAATTGTGAAATTGTGAGTTGGTGAAATTGTGAAATTGTGAAATTGTGAGTTGGTGAGTTGGTGAGTTAAGGAAAGATCGTGAGAGCATGAGAGCGTGAGATCATGAGTTTTTTGCTTTTTTTCTGACTCACAATTTCGCCATCTCACCATCTCACCATTTCCAAGGGGCAACACCCAATACACATTCTCCATCACCTCAGGCTTATCGGGCAAAGGCTGCTTCCGGATATTGTGCCGGCTCAGGAATTCGTTCAGTTCCCTGAAACCTTCGTTATTCCTTGCAAGCCCCACATACAGCAACTCATCGTCCCTCCTGAACTCTATCCCTGCTATGGGCTTCACCCCTTTGTCGGTACATACCTGGATGAACTCCATGACACCCGTCGAATTATTGATATCGGTAAGCGCCAGGGCCTGCACCCCGCAACGCACGGCCTCATCGACAAGCTTTTCCACCGACAGCGTGCCGTAGCGCAGGGAGTAGTATGAATGGCAGTTCAGGTACACACACCCCTCCTCACGATCTTCTGCCCGTACTTGTTGCGCACCTTGTCAAGGGCCTGGTAAAGACTGATCATCTCCTGGTTGTCCTCGAACATGTTCAGCTGCGGATTGCCTGCCACCAGTCCGCTGAAGCGCACCCCGATCAGGCGGATCAGCATGCGGCGCTGGTAGAGGCGGTCGAAAAGATCCTTCACCAGGGGTATCAGGATATGGTCGAAGGCCGTGTACGGCACATGTTTCTGAAGGGTATGGGTGTCGAAGTTCGAATAGCGGATCTTCACGGTGACGCAGGATGTCAGCTTCTGCTGGTCCCTGAGCTCGAACGCGATCTTCTCGACCATCTTCACCAGCTTTTCCTTCATCTTCACCACATCGATGGAGTCCTGTTCGAAAGTCGTTTCGGTACTGATTGATTTGCTCTCCGAATACGGCACCACGGGCGTGGTATCCTGGCCGTTGGCCTTCTCCCATATCATGATCCCGTTCTTTCCCATCACCCTTTCCATCATCTCCACGGGGATCTGGCTCAGGGTATCTATGGTGACTATGCCCATGGACCTCAGCAGGCGGTAGGTCTTCTCCCCTATCATCGGGATCTTGCGTATCGACAAAGGCGCCAGGAAAGGCTTTACCGCTTCGCGCTGCACATGCAATTCCCCATTGGGTTTGGCTTCGCCTGTAGCGATCTTCGAAACTGTTTTGTTCACCGACAGCCCGAACGATATGGGTAGTCCTGTATGGCGGATGATGTTCTCCCTGAGCTCATGCGTCCATTTAAGGGTACCGAAAAAACGGTCCATCCCCGTCACATCGATATAATGCTCGTCAATAGAAGCTTTCTCATACATAGGCGCCTTTTCGGCAATGATATCCGTCACATCATGCGAATACTTTGAATACAGTTCCATATCGCCACGAACGATCACCGCATCCCGGCAAAGCGTGCGTGCCATCTTCATCGGCATAGCCGAATGCACCCCGAACTTCCTCGCCTCGTAACTGCAACTCGCCACCACCCCCCGGTCGGATGTCCCGCCTATAAGCACAGGCTTCCCAACCAGGGCCGGATTGATCAGCCTCTCCACCGATACAAAAAAGGTGTCGAGGTCAAGGTGGACGATATTGCGGGAGAGGAGGATCATAATATTAAAAGCGAAATAGCGAAATAGCGAAATAGCGAAATAGCGAAATGGCGAAATAGCGAAATGGCGAAATCCTATTTAAAGTGTTTCTGCTTGAGTTTCTTTTTGATGGTCGAGAATATCCGAAGCAGTTCTTCTGTCTCCACTTTACATGTTTCTATCATTTCCTTTTTCAATATGCCTGTTGTAGTTAAAAAGTCGATCCAGAACAAGCATTCGTCACACTCCTCTGTGACGATGCATATCTTGGAATAAAACTCAGCTTCAGATCGTCCACGGGTGGCAGAACTGAAATTGGCGGCAACAGACGTAACACTTCTCATCAGCTGCTTGACAG
This sequence comes from Bacteroidota bacterium, assembly GCA_037134895.1. Lineage (GTDB taxonomy): Bacteria > Bacteroidota > Bacteroidia > Bacteroidales > FEN-979 > CAIRDP01. Next base: position 290 of record JBAXLI010000080.1, on the reverse strand, counting down.
GTACCCTGCTCAGGTCATTCAGCTTAATATCATACAACAACTTATATACATTAACAGCCAGCATCTTTGACCTTAGTCTTATCTTTTGATTAAATTCAGTAACATCATACTTCTCCATATTTTCTTTTCCATATTAATCCGCCTCTGATAAAAAAGTGATACCTGATGTCTCATAATTTTTTTCGCCATTTCGCCATTTCGCTATTTCGCCATTTCGCTATTTCGCCATTTCGCCATTTCGCTATTTCGCTATTTCGCTATTTCGCTATTTCGCTATTTCGCTATTTCGC
>JBAXLI010000079.1:0-17809 GCA_037134895.1 Bacteroidota bacterium | reverse complement strand
TACCGGGTAAGCCCGGATGAAGTTCGTGAAGATGCATCAAAGGTATTTGCAAATCTTCATCCCGATGACCTTGCGGGAGTTGCCGTTTCCATGGAGGCATCGGTAAAAGACCTTTCCCCATGGCAACATGATTACCGCGTGAAATTTTCCGATGGCACAATACGCTCGCTATACGGCAACGCATTGCCGCAGAGGGAGGCAGACGGATCAGTGCTCTGGCATGGATTTATCACCGATGTCACTGATCGGCTCAATGCTGAAAAGGCAGCGAGGGAAGCCAACAGGTTGTTACGGGACAATAATTCAAGGATGGATCTTGCAATGCAGGTGGCAAACATGGCCTGGTGGGAAATGGATATGGTAACTGGTCAAGTCACTTTCGATAAACGTAAAAATGACATGCTCGGCTATTCTCCTGAAAATTTTACCCATTACAAGAATTTTACAGATCTGCTTCATCCTGAAGATTATAACAGGGCCATGGATGCCATGCGCAGACACTTCATGGGGGAGGTTGATAAATATGAAACTGAATACAGAATCCTGACCAGATCAGGTAAATATAAATGGTTTTATGATATTGGTTCTGTGGTCAGGTGGGATTCCGGGGGGAGGCCTCTTCATTTAAGAGGACTGGTTCTCGACATCACTCCACGCAAGCAGATGGAAGAAGAACTGAAACTGGTATCGAGACGATTGGAAATAGCCACTCATGCAAGTGGCATGGGAGTGTTTGACTATGATATTGTCAACAATAACCTTTTGTTGGACGATTGTATGTTTTCACTTTACGGAATTGAAAAACAAGATCTCGCCGGTGGGCATGAAGCATTGACAGCAGTTATTCATCCTGATGATATTGAACGGAGCCTGGCAGAAATAAAAAAGGCGATACGCGGCGAAAAGGAGTATGATACTGAGTTTCGGGTAACCTGGCCCGATGGTTCTGTTCATAATATCAGGGCAGTTGCTGTAATTCTATGCGATGAGTCAGGAAAGTCCATGCGCATGATTGGCACAAACTGGGACATCACTGAACTCAGGCGTGCAGAAAAAGAAAAGCTGGATGAATCGGAAAACAAGTATCTCTCCATTTTTCAGGGAAGTCCTGATGGAATTATCATCGCCGATCCGGAAACCAAAATGATCATATTTGCAAATCCCGCACAGTGTCAAATGCTTGGATATACTGAAGAAGAACTGAAAATGATGAAGATTGATGCGATTCATCCTGGAGAAACATATCAGCATTTCCTTTCTGAGTTTGAAAAAAATGTACTCGGGGAGAAGAATCTTCCCCATGATATTCAATGTCTTAAAAAGAATGGAGAAATTTTCTATGCGGATATTTCTTCGTGTATCTTAGATATGAATGGCCGAAAACACATTGTCGGTTTCTTCAGGGATATCACTGAGCGCAGGGAGGCCGAAGTGTCGGTTAAAAAAGCCCTTGTAAAAGCCGAATCAGGCGACCGTCTGAAAACAGCTTTTTTGCAGAATATTTCACATGAAGTCCGTACTCCTCTCAATGGGATCCTGGGTTTTGGCAACCTGCTTGCCGAGCCGGACCTCACTTCTGAAGAGAAGCAAAATTACACCCGATTTCTGAAGTCCTCAAGCGACCGCCTTATAAATACCATTACAGATTACATTGATATCTCACTCATTGTAACGGAAAACGTTGAAGTGAAACCAACGGCAGTCAATGTGAATACTTTATTAAAAGAAGTACAAACCAAATTTCAGAGTGATTGTGATGACAAGAATATTGCACTTAAGCTTGTAAACCCAAAGGATCATGAGCATTTAACTTTGATCACCGATCCCGAATTGCTGCGTAAAACTATCTCCTGTTTAATGAACAATGCCATTAAATTCACCGACCATGGAACTGTTACCCTGGGATATTCCATTAAATCCCAGGTTGTTGAATTTTTCGTGATCGATACTGGTATTGGTATTGATTCAGAAGCCTACGAGAAAATATTTGTACCCTTTGGTCACGAGAATACGAGTGAAAACCGGGAGCATCAGGGGAGCGGACTTGGGCTTGCCATATTCAATGGGTTTTTAAAGCTGCTGGGTGGTGAAAGCCGCCTGGAATCTGAAAAAGGTAAAGGCGCGGCATTTTTCCTCTCACTGCCGATGGAACATGCAAACATTGTGAAGGATGAACCCATCGTCCACCCGATAAGGTATGCCGGAATAATACATCCTGTAATTCTGCTTGTCGAGGATGAACTCAGCAGTGGTCTGTACATGACAACAATACTCAAAACTGTCGCTTCGGTTATTTTCAAGGCTCCCAACGGACATGTGGCGGTGGAGATGTGCCATCTGCATCCCGAGATATCACTCGTGTTTATGGACTTGAAGATGCCGGAGATGGACGGGCTGGAGGCCACCCTCCAGATCAAATCATTCAGAAAAGACCTTCCGGTCATTGCAGTTTCAGCGTATGCTCTGAGCAGTGATAAACAGAAAGCCATAGCTGCAGGCTGCGACGATTTCCTGTCAAAACCTGTAAGCAAGAAAGAGTTACTTGAAAAACTGAAGAAGCATGGATTTTCCTAATCTGCCTGCTTTTGTTAAATGATCAGATAAGATTACGTAAATTGGCTGAGGTTTTTCAGAACTTCAATGTTATGAAACATCAAAGTTTTTTCTTAATTGCATCGATTTCTATAAACATGCTGTTTCCCTTGGTTTTGCCAGCCCAGGCCTGGGATTTTGTCAAGGAGAAGGAGGGTATAAAAATTTATACACGAACCGAGGACGGAAAATCCCTGAAATCCTATAAAGGGGTCACCGACATAAAGGCCCCTGCTGAAAAAGTTTTCGATTTGATCGAAGATGTGAACAATACCGATTGGTGGGATAAGAATTTCAAAGAGATCAAGGTACTGCTTTACGAAAAGTACAAACGGGCAGAGTACTACCTGGTATACGATTTGCCCTGGCCGGTCAATGACCGTGATCTTTGTGTGGATGTCACGGTTACCAGGGACTCCGGGACCGGTGGTGGCAGGATCACTTCCTTCCCGCTGAAGGGAGTGGTCCCTGAACGAGAAGATTTGATCAGGATAAAAGAACATCTGCAAACCTGGACTGTCGAACCTGCCGGAAAGAACATGTCTCATGTGGTTCTCGAAGGATATCTCGATCCTGCGGGAACTATTCCCGACTGGGTCTCTAATATGCTTATTGTTGACTCACCAGTCCAGGTCATGACAGCAATACGGCAGAGACTGGAGAAATGAGCAGGGGCTGCCGATTACATATGCTTGCGATAATGCAGCATTTTCAATGATCAGTGCACATCCAGTCCGTGCAGCATATATAACAAGTGCAGCAGCGACTTCCTGATCTCTTCCATATACTCGTTCACAGCTCTCACACTTCCCGGCAGGGTAAACACCAGGGTCTTGCCCATCACTCCGGCGACCGAACGGCTGATCAGGGCCTGAACCTTATCGGCTCCGTATTTCATCCTGATCATCTCCATGATCCCGGGGATCTCCTTGTCGAGCATGGGTTTGATGATGTCGACAGTGAAATCCCTCGGACCGATGCCGGTGCCGCCGGTGGTGATCACTAAATCTATAAGTTCGTCTTTGGCCTGGTGAACAAGCTCTTCGAGTTTATGCCGGTCATCGGGGATCAGGGCATAATGGATAAACAGGTTCAATCCTTTTTCTTTGAAAAAACTTTTCAGGATTTCCTGCAGCCTGGGGCCTGATTTATCCTCATATTCCCCCGAACTTGCCCTGTCACTAAGTGTGATCACCAGGGCCCTGTACATCCGCGGATGAAATTCAAAAGTATCGCCTGCTTTAACTGCACCGGGATGCAGCACCCTGGCAAAAACTCCTTCTTTCGGCATCACACAGTCGCCTACTTCCTTAAATATAGAACAGCCCGCACCATGACATTCCTTGCCGATCTGGGTGATTTCGATCTCCACCTCCCCTGTGGTGAGCCTGTCAAGGGGATGGACCTTTAGGTAATCGAAGCCATCAAGTGTGATATTCTCGGCAAATTCACCGGGCCGGATCTTCCTCCCGGCCTGCCGCTCCGACTTTGAGATACTGCTCATTCCAAGCAGGCTGATCTGCCGGTTCCATGATCCGGAATGAGCATCATTCTCAACTCCATTGTGATTCAGGAAAATCTCCCCGGCCGGTGTTTTTACTGTTCCTTTCTGTTCGGAAAGGTTAACCGAAACAACCTTAAACTCTTCCATATTTGAAAGTAATTTTCAATATCAGATATCTTCCCTGGTTTTGCTCAGCAGCCTGATCTCATCTATTTTCATGGATTTGTCGGCAGCCTTGCACATGTCGTAAATCGTAAGCAATGCAACCGAAACCGCTGTCAGCGCCTCCATCTCGATCCCGGTCTTACCAGTACATCTTGCCAGGCTTGTGATCCTCACCCCGGACTTATCCAGGCTTGCCCTGACTTCCATTTTTGTTATTGACAGCGGATGGCATAAGGGGATGAGCTCAGAAGTTTTTTTCCCCCCCATTATCCCTGCAATCTCAGCAACTGTGATGACATCGCCCTTCTTCAGAGCATTCTCCTTGATAAGTTTTATTGTTTCCTTCCCAAGTGTGATATGTCCGGTAGCTTCCGCAGTCCGCACCTGCTCAGGCTTTGGCGATACATCGACCATGTTGGCCTTGCCCCTGGAATCAGTGTGTGTTAGTTTTTTCATGGTTGTTGATTACCGGTGAAATTGTGAGATGGTGAAATGGTGAAATTGTGAAATGGTGAAATTGTGAAATGGTGAAATGGTGAAATTGTGAAATGGTGAAATGGTGAAATGAATAATAAATCGTACATCGTACATCGTAAATCGTACATCGTACATCGTAAATCGTACTTCGTAAATTCCCTTCATCCTCCAATATTATGAAAAAGATCCGAGGTGTTGGATGTTCCTTTTTCGGGTTTGAATCCTACAGCTGTTTCCATTGCTTCTTTTATTCCGAGTTTGCGGATGTCGAATTCCAGGTCGCTGAATAAGCAGGGTTTGATCTTGCCGTTAGCGGTTAAACGCAGGCGGTTGCACTTCGAACAATCCCCTCCGTGCCCGTTTTCGACTATTGTAAAACATCCTTCCCCAAGATTCATCTGGTGAATGAACCGGGCTTCAATTCCGTTAGCTTCGCAATATTCGCGAACGGCTTTTGCATCCTGCTCATCCGAAGATTTCTGTACAACGCAATTGATCTTTACCGGGCTTAATCCTGCCTGCTTTGCAGCTTGTATACCCCTCAGAACTGCTTCTATTTTTCCACCCCTGGTTATTTCAGCATAACGCCCTGCATCCATGGTGTCAAGGCTTATGTTGATCCTGTGAAGACCTGCACCCGCAAGAGGGCCTGCAAACTCTTCAAGCAGCAATCCGTTGGTAGTCAGCCCGAAGTCCCTGATCCCGCTGATCTTTGAAACATCCTTCACAAACGGGACTATCCCTTTCCTCACCAGGGGTTCGCCGCCGGTGATCCTGACTTTATCAATCCCGAGATAAACACCAACCCTGATCACATCGAGGATCTCTTCATAGGAGAGGATGTCATCATGCGAAAGCAGTTTGATCCCGCTCTCTGGCATGCAATAGGTACAGCGGAGGTTACAGCGGTCGGTGACCGAAACCCTGAGGTAGTTGATCCGCCTTTTAAAGGAGTCGTACATTTGCAGGCTCTCCTTTTTTTATGCTCGTCACATCCTCATCCATGATCATCATCCCGCTGGCCTTTGTATAAGCATTGATGTGCGCCGAGCCATGGTATTCCATGGGGAAAACAACGCTGTTCTCAATGATAACCGGCACAACTGATTTGCGCCCTGTTTTTTTTCTTGTGTAATCGGCTCCCATAGGCAGGGAGATCATACGGGAGTCGGGGACACACCCCATCATCCTCAGAATAAATGGCTTGACCATCAGCTCAAACAGCACAAAAGAAGAAACCGGGTTCCCGGGAAGGCCAAAGATGAATTTATTTTTAATCCTTGCAAACACTGTGGGCCGGCCCGGCTGTATCGCTACGCTTTTAAACAGGATCTCGGCCCCGAGTTCTTCCATGGCAGCAGGAACATAATCGAAATCACCCATCGAAACACCACCTGTGAGGATCACGATATCAGTTTCTTCGAGCGCCATCGAGATCTTGTCTTTCAGGTCTTCAGGCGAATCATCGGCAATGCCTAAATAAGAACATTTGCCTGTGACCTGTCTTGCCTGCGCATAAAGCTGCATGGCATTTGAATTCCTGATCTGGGAACCCTGAGGCTTCTGAGAAGGTTCAACGAGTTCGTTACCGGTAGAAATGATACCTAAATGAGGTTCCACCGCAACCCATACTCTCTGCTGTCCCACACTGGCCAAAACGGCAAGATGGGCCGGCTGCAGCAGGGTTCCTTTATCCAGCACTTTCTGACCTGTGCTGATATCTTCGGCCCGGTAACAAATATTTTTAGAAGTTTTTTCTTTCAGAAATTTTATTGTGTCGGCGGATAAGGTTTCGGTGTCCTCAACCATGATCACTGTATCAGCTCCCTCCGGAACCATTCCCCCAGTCATAATTCTCGAACATTCACCCTTCCCTACTGTTTTCAAGGGGACCGAACCAGCAGCAATGGTTTCAATGACCTTCATTTCCATCCTGTATCCTGCATCTTGCATCCTGTTCCCCGCATCCTGCATCCTGCATCCCGGATCCTGCATCCCGGATCCTGCATCCTGCATCCCGGATCCCACATCCTGCATCCTGCAAGCAAACCCGTCGACCGCCGATTTGTCAAAAGGCGGCATGTCCATATCGGAGAACACGTCCCTGCTTAAAATCCTTCCTGTGGCTGAATGCAGTTCCGTCTGTTCTTCGCCTGTGCTTACAGCATTAACCTGTACAATTTCCGATGCTTTCTCAAATGATATCATTCTGCTATAAATTTTACGCCCGTGGCTTTGAACGTGAGCCACACTTTCATCCCTTCGCTAAGGTTCATTTTTTCAAGCGACTCCTTGGTAATCAGGGCATGAAGTGTTTCACCCGATTGTATGCTTATGTCATATCCCCCCGGGGAGGCGATTACTTCCAGCACTCTGCCTTCAAAACTGTTTGTAGCCGATGAATCAAGCGCTGAAGCCGATAACACAATATCTTCCCCCCTGATCATAACGAAGCCCCTGAGGTTTTCGTGTTTGCTGGCCAGCCTGATTCTGAGGTTTGCAGATGTCACGGCAAATTGTATCCCATTTTCGGTTTGCAGGGAAGCGGGGAAGAAATTGCGTATGCCAATAAAATGAGCCACAAACCCGTTCCTTGGATGGTTGAAGACTTCATCGGGCATCCCGCATTGCAGAATATTGCCTTTGTCCATCACCGCAATCCTGTTACCCAGGGAAAGCGCTTCTTCATAATCATGAGTAACATGGATAATGGTTTGTCCGGCTTTGTGTATCTGCCTGAGCAAGGCCCTGCTGCCGGCTTTCAAACGGCTGTCCATCGAGGCGAGGGGTTCGTCGAGGAGGAGGATCTCCGGTTCCTGTATCAGTGTGCGGGCCAGGGCCACACGTTGAAGTTCGCCTCCCGACAGTGTGGCCGGATAACGTTCAAGCATAGTTGTGATGCCAAGCCTCCCGGCCATAGCACTGATCTTCAGGTTCTGCTGCGACTGAGATTCTCCGTGCAGGGCATAAGCCAGGTTGCCTTTCACTCTCAGGTGAGGGAAAATAGCATGATCCTGGAATACGAGTCCGATCCTTCGCTGCTGTATCGGCAGCCTGGTGATGTCTTTTCCATTCATCTCAATGCTGCCTGAATCGGGCCTCAGCAGACCTGCAATGGTTTCCAGGAGGATTGATTTGCCTGCGCCCGAGGGACCAAGTACAATAAAATAGTCTCCTTGTTCAACTGTAAAGGAAATATCGCTTATCCTGAACCCCTTGAAGTCTTTATTTATCCCTGTGAGTTTAAGCATGGAGCCTAGGTTTTTTTCGATTTCGACAGCAGAAGGCGCATCATCAGGAAGAATACCAGCACCACAAGGATGAAGATCACCGATACGGGCTGGGCATATTTAAGCCCGAAGGAGTTGAAGCGTTCAAAGATGAGTACAGGTGTGATCATCGGATGGTATGCGATGATGATGACGGCCCCGAACTCACTCATTCCCCTCGCGAACATCAGGATAAGTCCTGAAAGTATGTTCTTCCAGGCCAGGGGCAGGGAGATTGTGAAAAATACCCTCACCGGCGAGGCACCCAAGGTAAGTGCGGCTTTTTCAAGCCGCTCCGGAACTGTAAGAAACCCATCCCTGGCCGCATTGATGAGGTAGGGGAGGCTTACGAAAGCCATGGCGAGCATGATCCCCGCAGGGTGGCCCACAAAGTTGAAACCCATGGCCGACCCTGCTTTGCCAACAAGAGTGTCTCTTGATATAAAGCCCAGGATGGCAATCCCTGCAGCCGTATGCGGAATCACTACAGGGAGGTCGATAATGGCGGTGACCAGCTTTTTCATCGGGAACTGGTAGCGGGCAAGGATCCAGGAAAAAGGCACTGCCGCAAGGGCAAACAACATGGTCCCGGCCATGGATGTGCCTAAGGTAAGCATGATGCTGTTCCTGACTTCAGGATCCAGGGCAGTTTCGAATAATTTATTGGGAGAGGATGAGAATATCAGCCCCAGCACCGGGGCAAGGATAAACAATAAAACCAATCCGCCCAGAATTGAAAATGCCCACTGCAATCCTTGTTTCCTCATTCGGCCTTGATTAATGAAACTTCGGAAATGGCTTTAATGGCCCTGTCGGAAAAGAAATCACAGGATGGAAACAGCCTGTACAACCCACTTCCGTCATCGGCCTTGCCTTCAACAAGCAAAACCTCTTCCTGGTCATTTCGGTTCATCACCTCACTCAGGGAATAAATGCAGCGATAGCCGTCGATACCGATAACAGCAATCATGCCTGTCTTTAGTTGTTCTGAGGTAATTTTCACCGAAGGCCTCATGATCTCCGAAAACAAAACACCTGTGAAAGGCGTAGTGCTGTGAATACCCCTTCCGCGGCCGTAAAATATCGAATTGAAAGTCTCTTTCTGCAAACCTTTTGGAGGACTGCTGAAAGAATTCAGGGTTTCGCTTCCCTTTGTGATCTTAATGCTGCCCGAATACAAGGGTTTCAAATCGCGGTTTACTGGGATCTCACGGCTGAACGACTTAACAGTGATCTTTAAAGGATTGCTGATGTTTCTCTCGGTAAGAAGATCATTGCCAACAACGAGTTTGCCTTGCGACGGAAGCGGCCAGAGGTCGTTGGTTTTGCTTGGAACTATACGTCCGACCCTGCTTGCAATAAGTATTTCATGAAGATGATTCGGGTAATAAATCTCGCCCCAGCTCAGGACCACTTTTTCTCCCTTATCATTTTCGATGATCACGTACAAATCGATGATTGGGCGATATGCCTCTTTGTTTTTCTTATTCAGGATGCGGTTCTCGAGGATGTCAAAAAGGGAATATCCATCGTACCTGTATGCTCCCACAAAGCGGTTGCCGCCTTCATCTTTAAGCAAAGCTTCTTTTGTAATGATAGTTCGCAGCGGCAGTTTCGAAAGATCGAGAATGCCCGGATTTTCAATTTCCCCTTCAATGGTAATCGTTGCGACAGGAAGGTCATACATGTCGGTATTATCATAGAAATTATTGTTCCGGTCTTTCGGATCGCCGGCGGGTGAAGCTATTTTCAAATTGTTTGCCTCCTGGGCGGCGGTTATGTTCAAATTCGCTGTTGCCATCATGATAATCATCAAAAGCAGGGTCAAAGATAAAAATCGTTTCATTGTTTTCAGTTTTTGTTTTGTTAAAGAGTTTAAAATGTAAAATCAACTTCGGCCATGATCATTCGCCCCGGGCTTTGCTGGTAATGGCTGTCGATATACCTTACATCGAAAAGATTCTCTACATCCAGGGCAAAGGTAAGCTTACTAAAGAAAGTATGCCACAACCTGAAGCTGATTGTCTGGTATGCAGGGAATTTTGAAACGCCCAGTACCGGGTCGGGTATGTTCTGATCGTTGATCCAGCGGGAACTCACAAATTTGTAAAGCAGGTTGAACGACAGAATTTTATTGTTCCATGAATATCCTGCAGTAATCTTGTGTATGGGAACATCGACCAGGGATTTTCCGACAAGGTCTGATGTAGAATCGATAACCGGGCCTCCGTATTTTACGATATCCGAAACTGAAAGGCTGTACCCGGCTGTGATGCTCATGTTATTGATGAAATTGTAATCAGCGTCGATTTCCCCTCCGTAAATATGTACTTCTCCTATATTTCTTTTCTGGAGGACCGGAGCCAGTTTATATCCCATATTCACAGAATCCCCGGTTGCAACGGTATACATGAAATCGTACCCAATTGAAAAATATGCTGAAGCCGACAGGTGAAGATGTTTGAACAGTGAGACATCACCCCCGGTTTCGATGTTGTAAAGGTTTTCGGGGCCCAGGGAAGGGTTCGATATTTTGAATCCCTGGGATGTTTTTCCACTCCGGCAAAGGTCATCGAGGTTCGGAGCCCTGAAGCCTTTGGCGATCGAGAGATATATGCGTGACACATCGGTAAACCTGTACTGTACCGATATTTTAGGATCCAGGTCGGTCCAGGTATGGCGGGGGATCAGGGTGTCTTCGAAATTTTTAAGATATTCAACCGAGTAAGAAGGATACTCGATTTTGAAAAGTCCGTTATGGAAAACTGCTGCATTGAACCTGAGACCGGCATCGACCTGGATTTTCCCTTTTGCAAATTTCAGTTCATCCTGGATGAATGCTGAATATAATTCAATATCCCCGGCATTTGTAATAAGATCGGTGGAGGTGTAATAGATATCCTGCCCGTAAACGCCTCCTTTTTTGAACTCCGCCCCGGCTATGAATTGCTGATACTTTCCAATCTTAAAGCCCAGGTTGCCGTTCAGGCCCATATCTGTGCGGGATGATTTTACCAGGTAAAGATTGTATGCCCCGTCGCTCATGAATTCGTTCATCCGCCTGAAGCCTTCGTTATTATAGTAACCCGACAAATCCCATGATAATCCTTTTACTGAACCCTGGTAGCGCATCCTCAGCATATAGTTTTTATGCTGATCATAGGCGCCCCCGGTCTCATAGATCTCTATACCTCTTCCGCGTTTGTCGTTGTAAAATTCAAGTCCCGCTTCGAGTTTCTGCCCGTTTTTAAAGGCATAGCCCAGTCGACCTCCAATCAGGGCTTCCCTTACGTAGGTGTTTGTATAGAATGTATCGGCAGGTTCAATATATTCGGGGATCTCGGGATTATACCCGGCGCTTCGGTTATAAAATCCATTTAGATTATAATAGAAGCCGTAAGTTTTTTTTGCCGGGGCAAACTTCCCTCCCAGGGCATAATTTGCCCTGAAAGTTTCATACGAGCCGTATGATACGGTAAGAACCCCCCCAACAGGATTATCAAAGGTTTTTGTATTCATTTCAATGACACCCCCCATGGCGTTGCTCCCGTATTTTGCCGGCCCCGGTCCTTTGATTATCATGATATCGCCTATGTTTCCGCGGTTTATCCGGTTCCAGTTAACACTTCCCCCGTCGGATTTGTTCAGGGGAATACCGTCGAGAAGGATGAGGGTGCGTCCCTGGTCGTCTCCACTGAGCCCGCGCATGCTTACGACCTGGTTACTTCCGAAAATACCCATGGTACTGCTGAGGTTTACGCCCGAAACATAATCGAGGACATTGGTGACCTGGATGCCTGGATTCTCAAGAATGGTCTGGGCTCCGATAAGTTCCATCCGCATTGGAGTTTCCAGGACTTTTCTTTCGACCCTTGAATCGACAATTTCTACCTCATTCATCATCAGGGAGGTTTCTTCAAGGCTTGCGTTGAGGGTAAAGTTCCCGTTTTTTAAAGGACTGATTTGTTTTTCAAGCGGACTGCAACCCAGGAACGTAAATTTAACCTGGTAATTCCCGGGTTTTGGAAGGGTGAATATGAACCGGCCGGCAGTATCCGAGACCGTTCCTCCTTTTATTCCTGAAATTGTAATATGTACCCCTTTCAGGTGTTTTCCCGTTCCGGAAAGGCTTACAGTCCCGTTAAGCAGAACCTGTGCCCGGCCGTTTCTGAAGGGGAAAACGCCTGAAAAGAGTATGATGATCCAAAAAATGATGATCAGCCTGAAGGAATGCATTCAATTATTCAATGATGAACTTCTTGTTGTACCAGTTATCCTGGTCAGCAAACTTCACCGAAAGAATGTACTGTCCTTTTGCTGCATTGTTCAGCCCCACCGAAACAGCCTGGCCTGGGTTGCCTGAGGAGAATACTTCCCTGCCGCCCAGATCGAGGATCCTGATGGCCGCCATATTTACTGTGCTTTCGATCCTGAACTGTCCGTGGTTGGGGTTTGGAGAAACTTTTATACGGTTTGTAAGCAATATCTCTTCATTTCCTGTCGAATTGGTTGCAGTGATCACGATATCGTCAATCATGGCAACACCTGAAGGCAGTAGTACATTGCCGTTGATGTCATTGTTGGATGTCATGATCCAGCGGATATAGATTGAACTTGTTCCCTGTCCGGTAACCGGAACCGGGAGGTTGTTGATGACGCCTCCTGCCCAGTCGGACGTAGCTGTTACAATGCCGTTGGGAATGTCGGCCCATGTGCCTCCGCTGAGTTTCCACTGGACCTTCCAGTCGCGGGGGCCCGGATCTGTTGCATCGCCTTTCTGTTTTGAGAAAAGACGGAAATCACGGTAGTTGTTGGCTTTGAATTTGACAGACCAGAATTTGGCATCTGCACCTGCATCCCATCCATGAGAGGCAGCTGCAAAAGATGTTGACCCGATACCGAAATAAATGGTGTTGTAAACGGTATCAGTTCCCTCGAAACGGATATCGTATGAGTGGTTGGCAGTGAGTCCGAGGTTGGCATTCAGACTGTCGATCCCAGAGTTTACCGGGAAAGTCCATCCAGTGATGGTGTCCTGCGACATTGCACCAAAACCGGCAAGCAGGAGTGCGAAAACGAGTAGATGTTTTTTCATAAAGTTGTTTTTAGATGAATGATAAAGTGTTACTATAATTGATCCAGACATCTTGTATTAAGGCTGAACCGAAATTTCATTGAAATTGCTGGTAAGCTGATCCGGCTGAGATTTACTGCTGTACTTTCATGGAGAATGTAATGGCTCCATCAGATTTTTCATCCACAGTCAATACCTTGATAAGGCCTTTTTTACCTTTTGCAGTCAGAAACGGTATGATATCGCCAACGTTTGCCCATTTGAACTTTCTCTTTCCCCAGGCCTCGTTATACGATACGATCAGGATTGAATCATTGTGGCAGGCATCATAGGTTGAGGCAGCAATCGGATTGGCGTCAACGCTGATGTCCCATTTGGTGTAATTTTTCGTGCTCCAACTGCTGATAAAGGGGTAATATTCAAGTATCCCGTTTCCCTGCTCTCCGGGTGAGGAAAATGTAGGAGAGGGAAGGTTGTCGTCGACAAGATAATAAGTTGCGATGTCGATCAGGTCAGAAACCAGCCCGGCTGAATCACCCTGCAGAACTTTACCTGTTGCACAGCATAGGAACTGGCCTGTGACGGTGTTGTCCTGGTAGCCCATCGTGATCAGGGGATACTCGAAAATGCCTCCCCAGGTGGAATTCGGATCTTTATACAGCACTAGTGAAGTTGACACCATTACCCTGTTCTTGTCCATGATCTGGAAGATCCATCTGGCAGTGTCTTCCACGCTCTGGTAGTATGTTTCACTGACAGAGAAGCCGGCAGAATTCATGCCTGAGTCAAGGACAACTTTCACACTGCCGTTCGGCATCAGTTTTTTGATTAGCAGGTTTGTGATGTTTGCATCACCGGGCCTTGAATTAATTCCGAAGTGCAGAGCGCCGCCTGTGCGTGTTACCGATCCATTGGGAGTATAGACGCCCCCTGTGCTCAAACTGATCACCGGGGCTGCCGGGTCCTTTTCCTTCTTACAGCCGGGTAATAAGGTCAGCAGGAAAATCAACAACAGGCAAGTATGGCCGGTTATTGTAAACAATGCATTTTTCATATGGATTTACGTTAGGTTAGTTTTTGCATATCGCTAATGGAGTTATGGAAGTTATTTCAGGTAAAATCCAAAAAAATGTGCCTGGTTTGAAGGCTTACTTTATGACGAAAGGCTTCAGACGGTCGGGAACAGCAGAATAATTCTTCTCTGACATGGGAATGACTGAAGGCTGACCGTCTTTCTCCATGATGGCCATACCTTTATCTTTCGAAAGCATGAATTCGAGAAAGGCCAGGGCTGCTTCACGGTTTGGTGCATTTTTCAGCATGGTTACTCCATAGATCATTGGCTCGCCTTTCATCTGCTCGGTTTTTCCGGGTTCTTTACCCTTGATGTCAACGATGGCTTTGCTATAGTCCTCGGCGTATTTCGGGTTTCCAAGGTTGATCTGATCGGGAAGCACAACGAATTTCAGCTTATGCTGAACGGCAACGGACCGGTACAGGAAGATATAATCTACATTATTAGATTCCAGGACAGCGAGCAGGTCGACTTCTTTAGGCCTGATATAATTCAGGTCTTTCGCAAGCATCTGCTTGGCCAATCCGGGCTTCTTGTAATATGTTTCGGAGAGCTGGATACACATGGCCGACCTGTAACCGCAGGGATCGGCATTGGGGTCGGCCCGGCCGAAAACCACATCCTGCTTCATCAGGATCTCATACCAGTTCTTGGAGTTGATCTTATCGCTGTACTTTGCCTTTTCGGTATATACGAGGGCGAGTTCGTTGCGTGCGAACCTGATATCCCAATCGGCATAACCGGGGATAAGCATTTTGTCGATGACCTTGTAATCAGAAGAGGCTATGATATCGCAAGGCTTTTTCAGGTCGGTAATCTTTCGGGCACATTCAACACTGCCGGCCGGCTCCAGAAGAACATTCACTTTTGGATACAGTTTATTGAATTCAGCTTTGATCTCTTTCATGGGGACCGAAAGGCTGCCGGCATGGAAGATCACGAGGTCGCCGCTGATTTCAGTCGGCTTTTGTGCAAATGTCAGGGACATCAGACAGCTGCAGAACAGGATAAGAAGGGATAGTTTTTTCATAGTGTTGCTGGGTTGCTGGGTTGCTGGGTTGTTGGGTTACTGGGTTGCTGGGTTGTTGGGTTACTGGGTTGCTGGGTTGCTCGGCTACTGGGTTACTGGGTTACTTCGTTACCTTGTTACCTTGTTACCTTGTTACTTTGTTACCTTGTTACCTTGTTACCTCGTTACCTCGTTACTTTGTTACCTTGTTACCTTGTTACTTTGTTACCTTGTTACTTTGTTACTTTGTTACTGGTTGGATAGATCTTGAATGAATTCCTTGAAATATTTCTGAATAACAATATCGGCCCTGGAATGAAATTTGTCAAACGCTTTGACCAGTAAGGCACCTTCGGCTGTCAAAGCCATACTTCCGCCATCAGCGCCCCCCCGGTGCTTTTCAAGCAGGGGGAAACCGAAAAAATCCTCTATTTTTTTTATATTTCCCCAGGTGCGGCGGTATGTGTAACCGAGTTCATCGCAGGCCGCTTTCAGGGAACCTTTCTCCGCAATAATTTTCAGCATTTTCCATTTACCGTCACCAAGAATACCCTGCCCCGACTTATCGGCCAGCCAGATCTTGTAATCAAGGGTTATCTTGTCAATCCCATGCATGAACTTCGTTTCCATATCCGCTCGGTAAAAAAAATAAATAAATACTATGGATTCCTGCAAAATTAAAGATTTTTTCGATATGCCATGTTTTGCATATCCGCAGTAATTGAAAAATATCTATTTTTGTATTGAGATAAATCAGACTAAATAAGAATAAATTTATTTAAAGGACGTTTTACTTCAATACAACAATCATATGAAAGTGAAGGATAAGAGTACAGGAATTCTGATTTTATTGTTCGCCGGGGTTCTGATGGGGGCTCTTGACATTTCTATCGTGGGACCTGCGATCCCTTCCATTGAAAAGGCGCTTCATCTTACCGATAAGGATCTTACCTGGGTATATTCGATTTACATTTTGCTGAACCTCGTCGGGATCTCATTTATGGCCAAGCTGTCGGATTTCTTCGGCCGACGCCCGATCTATATTTTATCGCTCGGCATCTTCGGTGCCGGAAGCCTGATCGTTTCACTTTCTGACAATATTACCTTTCTGCTTATCGGCAGGGCTATCCAGGGTTTCGGATCAAGCGGGATCTTCCCTGTCGCCTCTGCTACGATAGGCGATGTATTCCCGGTGGAAAAGCGGGGAAGGGCGCTCGGACTGATAGGTGCGGTTTTCGGACTGGCCTTTGTTTTGGGCCCGTTCATAGCCGGGTTCATGCTGATGTATTTTAACTGGAATTCGCTTTTCCTGATCAATATTCCGATCAGTATCATATTGATGATTTTTGCCATCAGGCTGTTACCCGGCAGAAGGGAGGGGGAAAAGGTAAATATCGACTGGACCGGCATCATCCTTATGGGTATTATTCTTACATCCTTTGCCCTCGCGATGAATAATATTGACACCGGCAACTTCCCACTGAGCCTGGGGGAATGGAATGTCCTCCCATTCCTGGTCCTTATAGCAATACTGACTCCCCTTCTGCTTATAGCTGAAAAAACACAGACAGACCCTGTCCTGAATGTCAATCTGATACGCTCCAGGCAGGTCAGGATCGTCGGCTTTGTCTCCCTGGGCATAGGACTGTTCCAGTCATGCATAATTTTCCTTCCGAAGCTTGCAGTCGACATCTTCCAGGTTTCACCCTCAACGGCTAGCTTTATGCTGCTTCCCCTGGTCCTTGCAACTGCGGTAGGTTCCCCTGTGAACGGCAGACTGGTCGATTCGGTGGGTTCAAAAATTATTATTGTCTGCGGACTGCTTCTGACCGGGATAGCCTTATTTGTGTTCGGATTGATGAGTCCCAGCCTTCTGATGTTTTATACAGCAGAAGCCTTGCTGGGCTTTGGACTGTCGGTAAGGGCTTCGCTGAATTATATCATGCTGAACGAGGTGGATGCGAAGGAAAGGGCTTCAACACAGGGTATGCTTATCATATTCATCAGCATCGGGCAAATCGCCGGCGCCACCTTCTTTGGTACTATTACTTCGGCCTTCCCCAATGCACTCAAAGGATTCGGGCTTTCATACCAGGTCATGACAGGAATTGCCTTAGTCTTGTTCCTGCTCTCTTTTACACTTAAAGGCAGAAAACTGGAAAGAAAAATTGTTGTTTGAAAAGCGTTATGCATACTAATGCATAACGAAAAAACTGTACTTTTGCCGGCCCGTTTATACACTGATTACAAATAACTTTTATATGAACAATGCAATTTTTAACCTTGAGAGGCCTGTTAACGAACATACTCTCAATTACGCACCCGGCTGCAGGGAGCGCAAGATCCTGAACGAGGAAATCGACAGGATGAGCAGCGAGGTTCTCGATATTCCTCTTATCATTGGCGGAAAAGAAGTCCGCACCGGAAAAACTTCGAAAGTCGTAATGCCTCATGACCATCAGCATGTACTTGCGAATTTTCATCTTGCCGGTGAAAAAGAGGTTGGCATGGCCATAGAAGCAGCTCTGAAAGCGCATAAGGAATGGGAGGCGATCTCATGGGTTGAGCGGGTTTCGATCACCCTCAAGGCTGCCGAACTGATCGCCACAAAATACAGGCAATGGATCAATGCTGCAACCATGCT
>JBAXLI010000078.1:0-17980 GCA_037134895.1 Bacteroidota bacterium | reverse complement strand
ATCCTTTTAATCCTCTTGCTGCTCACGTTCCACGTGTCACATGTCACGTGTTCCGCCCAGGATCTGAAACCGGTTACCAACGAATCTTTCACTTACGGCGAAAAACTGACGTTCACAGTATATTATGACTCCTATCTCACCGGGAAAGTAACTGCGGGAATGGGCAGCCTGGAGGTTCATTCCGAGCCGGTGGACGTATCAGGACGGAAAACCTACCATATCATTGGCGAAGGAAAATCCAAAGGTGCATTCAACCTGTTCTTCAAGGTCAACGACCGCTTCGAAAGCTGGGTTGACGAGGAATACCTGGTACCCTGGAAATTCAAGAGAGATACCCATGAAGGGGGTTATATCTACAAGGATGAGGTAAAGTTCAACCAGTTCTCGGGGTCCTATTCCAGCAGCAGGGCCAATAAAAAAATGCCGGTGGGAACTCATGATATTATTTCAGCCTACTTCCATGCCCGCAATTTTGATTTTACCAACATGAAGGCCGGGGATATTTACCCTATCAATTTCATTCTCGACGATTCTCTGTATTCTTCGGTGATCAAATTCATAGGGAGGGAAGAAGTCACCACTGAACTCGGGACTTTCCGCTGCCTTCACTTCAAACCAATGGTTGTTACAGGCACTGTCTTCAGCCAGCCGTATCCCATGGACCTGTGGATCTCGGATGATAAAAACCATATCCCCATCCTCGCAAAATCGGCTGTGATCGTTGGTTCGGTAAAGATGGAGCTGGTAAAATACAAGGGACTGAAAAACCCGGTGAACGGGAAAGAATGATCAGGCCGTTCTAATAAAACACGTAATACATTCCTACATTCCCGCCGACCGACCAGAGGTATGTGCCCGCATCTCCCGAACCGATCTTTATTATGTTCATCATATAGGTTGGCTCGAATCTGACCCTGAAATTTTTAAGAAACGTATATTCCAGTCCTACAGAACCGATAGCCGACATAGTTATATCTTTCAGGCCTTCTCTGCTGTCACTGGTATGTGAATCGGTATGGCCGTCGGTATAAACCAGAAATTGTTTGCTCTTCGAATACAGCAGGTAGTCGGCCGTAATTCCTGCAGAAATAAACAAAGTCAGGGGTGAAGTGAGGATATTGAAATTCACTTTCACTGGTACCGAAAGATAAGCAATGGAATAACGCACCTTGGCTTTCCCAATGGGATCAGGTTCCCCCGTTGCAGTCGAGAGGTCTACCCATTTCAGGTCGAACCCCTTGTTTGAATACCAGATGCCCGTTTCAATCGTGAGTCTTTTCGCCGCAAACCATGAAAAGTTCAGCCCGGTGGTGTATCCGAATTTTCCCTCCTCGGTATCGTCGAACAACTCCTTGACCTTATGGGTAAAGGAAGAAGCATCCTTTGAAAGCCAGATGAAACGGTATGCATAGCCAGGTGAAAAATTTACACCCAGGGCAAACTTCGGTTTCTCCGGTTTTGGCTCATCCTGGGCAAAGGCTGCAAAAGAATAGATTGCGAGAAACAGAGTAAAAAAAAGACGAAATTTCATCGGATGGATTTTACGCTGATTTGATCCTCTTACCTGGGGGGAACAGCTGAAATCATCCGCAATATACATAAAACAATTCTATCTGAGGCCCGGGGAAGTTGCATTCAGCCTCATTTTTGCGTATTTTTGATCTCCATAATCATAACCCTATGAAAAAATCATTTCGATCGCCTGCCCTGTTAATCTCATGCGTTATATTTTCCTTCATCTTTTTCCTGACTGCGGATGAGGTAAGGGCCCAGTTCGTAAAAGGTGCAGATATCGGCTGGCTGCAGCAGATGGAAGCCACGGGGTATAAGTTTTACGACAGCACGGGAGTGCAAAAAGACTGCATGCAGATTTTAAAAGATCATGGCATCAACAGCATTCGTTTGAGGGTGTGGGTCAATCCGTCGGACGACAAGATCAACGGGCATTGCAGCAAGAAGGAAGTGGCCGGAATGGCCCTGCGTGCGAAAAACATGGGGATGAGGGTGATGATCGATTTTCATTACAGCGATTCCTGGGCTGATCCTTCGAAGCAAACCAAGCCTGCAGCCTGGGTCGGTCACACATTCAGCCAGCTGCTTACCGATCTTTACAATCATACTTACGAAGTACTCGATACCCTCAAATCTATTGGAGCCACGCCCGAATGGGCACAGATAGGTAACGAGATCCCCGGGGGCATTCTCTGTCCCGACGGAAGCAGTTCGAATTTTCCCCAGCTGGCCCAACTTCTGAATAAAGGATATGATGCGACAAAGGCTGTCGACAACTCCATCAAGGTGATCATCCATATCGACCAGGGCAACGACAACGCAAAGTTCAGGTGGTTTTTCGACAACTGCACAACCCAGGGTGTAAGGTATGATATCATAGGCGCTTCATATTATCCTTACTGGCTCAACTCAGACTATACAGCAACCATCAACGATCTTGGGAACAACCTCAACGATATGGTGAGCAGGTACAACAAAGAAGTGATGGTAGTGGAAGTTGGGGGTGATTACGCCAAGGTGCAGAATACCTACGACATGCTTGTTGCAGTCATTGGCAAAGTAAGGGCTGTTCCCAATAATAAAGGACTTGGCGTGATTTACTGGGAACCCGAAGGTGCTATATCATGGAGCGGCTACCAGCTCAGCTGCTGGGGCTCCGACGGCAAACCTACCAGGGCGCTGAATGCTTTCCTGGTGAATCCTCTCGGAGAAAATGAGCTAAACATTAACAACAACATCCGCATTTATCCCAATCCAACGTATGGCAGGCTTTTCAACATCGAACTGAACGGACTTAACAGCACTTCAGTTATGCGCATTTACAACAGTAGCGGTACTCTCGTAAAAGAACTTTCCCTCGCCGATAATTCCAAAACCTGCCTTGACCTGGGCCTTGCAAAAGGGATGTACCTAGTGAACATTGCCTGCGGCGATAGAAGGTTTGACGGAAAATTAATTGTAAATTGATTTTCTAATCATAATATTTTTTCATCACGGGTAATGAGTAACCGATTGTTATGCCAATCACGCTGTAGTATGCCTTTATTGATAATTCGGGAATTCTGATGAATGGCTGGATCATATGATCATATTTAAAATTAACATCCAATAATCCCCTCCATATTGGAAAAAGAATTCCAGTACCTATAGTTGCTCCCCAATCAAAACGCCATGTGTCAATGCCTTTATCATTATTGTCAACATTATTATAAGTATTAACTGATTTTTCTAATGTGTCATCATATAATAAGAAGGTTACATCCTTTGACGAAATATAGTAAGCAAAATATCCGCCCGCTTCAAAATATATTGAAATTCCTCTTTTCTTAGAAATTCCTATTATATAACGAATTGTTTGAGGGAATTGGATGTAATAATTATGCCTCCAGTCTTTCTCGGTTACATTGTATAGTTTTCTAACCGGAATACTATCATAGAAGTATTTTGACCTATTCCCTTTATCCTCAAATATTATTTCTGAATGGTAACACCAATGATCAGAAATTTTCAGATTCAGAAACAGTCCGCCATTAAAGGAAGTTAAAGGGTACAAATCTGGCGTTTTCTGATATTTTCCTGACTCATAATAGGAATAGAAAGATGTGCCTGTTCCGCCTTTAATTCCTAAAGTTACAACCTGTCCATGAATCGAAAACGGAACTGAAACCAGCAAAATGATTAAAGAAAGTAAACCTTTCCTTGTCATATTGTTTACTCCTTTATAACCTGTTTTACGCTGGAATTTTTTCCTTTACCGAGCTTAAAGAGGTAGATCCCTGGTGAAAAACTGCTGATATCGACAAGGGTTTTATCCTGGCTGATCTTTCGCTGAAGTAGCAGTTGTCCTTGTACAGAATATACTGAAAGTACCGTACTGCCGTAATTTTCAATGGTTCCGGATATCGTAACAGTATTCGTGGCAGGATTTGGGTAGACTTTGAAGGAATAAGCAAACTGTGAGCCATCGTCGATCCCAAGGTTCGAGGGCCTGAATGTGGCGCTGTACCTGTATACCGAACTGATATAATCCTGGGGTTTGTTATTCCCGAAAATCGTCAGGGAGTAAATCATCCCGGGCTTCCAGCTTTCATTCAGCCAAACGTCATTTTCGCCGATTTCCGAATTCCCCCTCTGGTCATAATAATATCTGTGACGGTAGGAATTTACCAGCAACGAGTCAACAGCAGTCTCGAAGGTTTCGAAAATTTTATTCGAATATTCATTGTAAATGCTGGTAATCCTCTGTTTATTTAACCATTTTCCATTGCTCCAATCCTGGTAGAGGATTGTTACCGGATTCCCCAAGGTATCATTGGTGTATGAAGCTCGTGACGAATTTTCCCAGGCTCCCGACTGCCACGACTGGTTCATATAAATCAGCATGTTTCCTGCCGTATCATATGTATAAGTTGAAAGGTTATAGTTTACCCAGTCGACTCCTGCCCATTGTTCCTGAAGCTGGGTCAGTCTTTCCCCCATTGAGTTATAGGTGTTTGTCATCCGCCCCACATTTTCCCAGGTATTGTTCAGCCAGCTTTCATTTACCCGGGTAAGTATTTGGTGATTTGAATCGTAAGTATAGGTAAGCTTTTGCAGATTGACCCATTCAGCGTTTTTCCATTCCAGACATAACATTCCTGTGGAATTTCCAAGTGAGTCAATTGTGAATGAGAATTGTCTAAAATTAACCCATTCATTGCTTATTCCCAGTTCATCCAAACGATGGATGAGATTGTTCTCAGTGTCGTAAGTATATGTTATTCTTTGCTGTTTGTTCCAGCCGGTACTTCCTATCCAATACTCAGAGGTTTCGGAAAGCTTGTTACCATTGGCATCATAGGTTGATGTGACATTCGTCGAATTGTACCAGAAGCCATACTGAGTCACTTCATCGAGA
Source organism: Bacteroidota bacterium (assembly GCA_037134895.1). GTDB lineage: Bacteria > Bacteroidota > Bacteroidia > Bacteroidales > FEN-979 > CAIRDP01. Next base: position 13,071 of record JBAXLI010000078.1, on the reverse strand, counting down.
CGATTCAGTACATTGCCATGTGCATCGAACGTCCTGGTTTGGCGTTTGATTGCTTCAACGGTATCATAGCCGATGATGGTATCCCATTTATCCTGGGATCTCGCCTGGCAGATTCCCAATAAAAGGAAGAGCAGGAAAAAACTGAATTTGTAAAATAGTTTCATATTGAAAATTTTTAGTCAGGGTTCAGGCTTACTTTAAGGTTCCCTCCCAGGAGGAAATATGCTTTTACCGATTGCTGTGTGATCAGGATCTTGTCGGGATCGAGGTGGTCTACTTTCCCGCTGATCCTGAAATACCCCAGGGAGCGGTTGTCGCGGATATAGGCCGAGACTTCCTCCTTAGCTGAACGCAATTGTTCACCTGCGGGGAAAACGAGGCTCGACTTCATCTTCTGGATGAATCCCGAATGGAAGAGCCAGGAAGCCGTTTTGACTACAACATTTTTTGTGGAAATCGAAAAGTCCAGGTTTTCCATGCCTATGGTCAGGGAATCCTTGTTGAATGAAGGAATACCAGCCAGGTAGATGGTTCCTTTCACACTGCCATCCACAAGCATGGAAACAATCAGAAACTGACCTTGTCCGTACACCGAAATATCCTTTACGGTGATATGGTATTTCTTATACTGCATGGTATAACCCAGCATTGCTTTCTTTGCCAGGTCGTTGATATAAGAGAACGGAATATCCAGGGAAAAGTTGACATTAAAATTATCGGGGATGGCGCTGGTTATTTTTAGCGGAGGCAGGTCCGGCTTCACCGATGAGTCGGGCTTTTGTCCGAAATACAGTTCCACCAGGGCTTTCAAGCCTATGGCATGATTGAAGATCCCGTTCCCTCCCCTGATCGGGACTGAACTGATTTCGGCCGGATTAAGCTTCAGCCACAAAGAGTATTCGGGGGAGACTAGCATGGGTTTTTGCATTATAGTCCAGGCATCGCTGATGATGCGGTGAAGATTGACTGAAGCCTTGATGGCCTTATCAATTTCCTTTGCAATGTCGCTGAGTTTGGATTTCAGCAGGATATCAGACAGAACAGGGAGAGGGAGGTTCAGTCCTGCAAAAGACACACTCGGGTTTCTTATCCATTCATACCCATCGGGGAGAGTGAGGGTTGACAGGCTCCAGTCTTTGTTCAGGCTCAGTTTGGTTTTAAATTTCAGGGCAACTTCGCATTCGGCAGATTTGATATCGTTGAGGTGAAATCCGAAAGCACCGATCGATATACGTTTCCGGATGAATATTTTCAAGGGAACACGGTAGGTTAAAAAATTGTTATCGAACCCTATATCGATGCTGTCGCGTTTCGAAGCATACAGTGTGAGGTCATCTTTCCCATTGTCGTCGAAGCTGGTGTCAGCGTAAAGTTGTCCGTTCAGCTTTTTATTTACAAGTTTTTTCAGGTGTTGTGCATTCACCTCAATGGGAATGTTCAGAGAAGAATACTGAGGCTGGTAGGTAAGCGCATCATACTTTTCGGCTGGCTTGTCAATCTTCAGGGCCTGGCAGCCGGTAAGAAGAAAAACCAGGACCAGGTGGAGCAGAGGTTTTATCAGTGAGTTACGGGCAACCCCTTGCATATCGAATTGTCTCTTATATAATAAAGGAAAAACCCTCCGGATAGTATATCCGGTTCGAAATATTTCTCCCCCTTGAAAGATCCCAAAATTCAAATATATGAAAAAGTTTTTCCTTTCCATGGTTTTAACCGGGTTTGCAAGCCTGGTAAGTATGATCCCTGCTGACGCTCAGCAAGGTAAGAATTCATCTCTTCCCGCGTCTTCTTTTTCCTGGCAGCCGACAGGATCTCCCGGTTTTTCTGCAAACTCTGCATTCTTTATAACTGTAGCCACCGACGGCCAGAGTCAGCCTTACATTTGTTACGCCGACACCCCCTGGCCAGCTGCAGTCAATGTGCTTACTTACACAAATGCTAGCTGGATCCAGGTCGGGCAGGCCGGATTTGCAGTCGGACTTGATGTAACAATGGCTGTTGATCTTCTCGGGAATCCACAGGTTGCAATGACCCAGTACCATCTGCCCATGGTCAATCAAGCCTCAGCCCTTGCATACAACGGGGTTGATTTCGTGTACACGGGTAATCAGTATTTTTCGGCAGGCGACACCTATCATACATCGATAGCCATCGGGAACGATCACCAGCCCTATGTAGCTTACCAGGATGCGGCAAACCAGAATAAACTGAGTGTGATGACCTATAATCCAAATTCCTGGCAATATGTTGGAACTGCGGCATTTTCCCCCGGTTTCAGCAGAAACCCCGTGATTGCATTCAGCCCTTCAGGTGTAGCATATGTTGCTTTTGGCGACGGGGCAAATTCAATGAAAGCCTCGGTCATGAAATATGAGGGACTGAGCTGGGTGTATGCCGGAAATGCAGGATTTTCAGCTGGCATCATGGATTCAATAAGCCTTGCATTTGACACCTCAGGTACACCCTATGTTGCTTTTTCCGACGGGGCAAATTCATGGAAAGCCACAGTGATGAAACTCGACGGAAACCAGTGGGTGAACGTTGGCCAGGCAGGGTTTTCGGCCGGAGCAGCAGGCTGGACCAGCATTGTGTTCAACTCCCAGGGGAACCCTGTTGTGGGCTACCAGGATGCCGGGAACGGGAACAAAGCCACGGTGATGGCATTTGAAGGCGCACAATGGGTCAATGTTGGCATGGCAGGATTTTCTTCAGGTGAGGTAACCTGGGTAAGTCTTGTTTCAGCACCAAACGGCAAGCTTTATATTGCATTTTCCGATGCAGCTAACGGCAACAGGACAACAGTCATGGAATTTGCAGGATATGTAGGTATTGCTGAGACTTCCGGAACATCTTTATCGCTTTATCCAAACCCTGTTACTAACATCCTGGATGTACGTTTCAGCAGAGCCGGGATACAGAGTGCAAACCTTCAAATCCTTGATTCCGGGGGAAAAATCATCCGCAGTCTAATCGTCAATGAAAATGAGTGCCATCTTAATGTAAGTGACCTTCCTTCGGGCATTTACTGCATGCAGGTCCAGGCATCCGGACAGAGTTTCTGCAGGAAATTCATTAAGAAAGATTAAGCTTCGCCACTAAGCATTATCTATTTATTTTAATTTTGATTGTAATAAGCTTTTACCATGAAAAAGTTCATTGCTCTCATCTTTGCTGCCCTTGCATGTAACCTGGCAGTTGCCCAGTCCTGGAAATGGATGAATCCTGTTCCAACCGGAAACACCTTGAATACCGTTTTTTTCACCGACGCGCTAAACGGGTATGCGGCAGGGGAAATCTCTACCGTTCTCAGAACGAATGATGGTGGCAGCAGCTGGTCCTGTGTTGATCTTCCCTGGGATTATAACAGCCTTACCCTGACCAATTCGTTTTTCCTCGATGCCGGGAATGGTTATATCTGCAGCAACAGTTTTATGTTCAGGATAACCGATGGGGTTGCTGTTTCCTGGGAAAATACCCCTGATAACGTAAATTCCATGTTTTTCATCGATATGAACAACGGGTATATTGCCGGGTATAACGGCTTTTTCAGTGTTGGCGTCATTTATAAAACCACCGACGGTGGTACCACCTGGACCGAATACAGTACCGGGAATCCCAATCCTTTGAACGGAATCTGCTTCACTGATGCAAACCATGGCATTGCAGTGGGTTCCGGAGGTTTGATCTATAAAACTTTGGATGCCGGGATTACCTGGGTCCAGCAGGCATCCAATACCACAAATGATCTTAACAAAGTCTGCTTCCCTTCAGCTCTCACCGGTTATGCCTGCGGGGCTTACAGCACTGTATTAAAGACTGTTGACGGAGGTTCAAGCTGGTCGGTGCTGTTGTCTGGTGCGAATGACAACTTCAGTGATTTGTCTTTTTCCAGTGTGAACAACGGCAGCCTGATCACTCAATCTTCAAAAATACTTACCACCAGTAATGGCGGATTAACCTGGACGACCATCAGCCCCGGGATCAACCAGTTCTTTAATTCGATCAGCATGGGTCCGGGAGGGAATGGAACAGGCTTTGTCGTTGGCGGAAACGGGACTATTCTGAAAACCACGACTTCCGGATCATCATGGACTCCCCTCAACTCAGGCTTCAGCCAGGATGTTTATGCCATGTGTTTCACCGATATGAACACAGGGTATGCTGCAGGGTATGGAGGGATGATCATGAAGACGGGCAACGCAGGAACAAACTGGGTTCCACTTTCAACAGGGACGACCAAAGAAATGAACGCGATCACCCATATAGGCAGCAGTACTCTCTATGCAGCAGGGGCCAACGGAACTGTGATCAAATCAGGTGATGCCGGGGCGAATTGGATCAGTATCGGTGCAGGTTTCATCCCATCACTGTATTCCATTTTTTTCCTCGACCAGAATACAGGCTGGGCTTCGGGGGATATGGGTAAAATAATAAAGACCATTGATGGTGGGGCTAACTGGACAACAGAGGTTACAGGAACAAACGAACTGCTTTACTCCCTTTATTTCCTGAATTATTCAACAGGATGGGCCACGGGATCGAACGGGATGGTGTTGAAAACAACCGATGGAGGAAACACCTGGACGATCCAGGCTTTTCCGGAAGTCTATGAGCTGATGTCGGTTACCTTTACCGATGAACATACCGGGTATATAACGGGCGGACGTTTTTTCAGTTCAGGTGGGGCATTGTTTGTAACCAGGAACGGAGGGGTTGACTGGGTGAAGGTTTTTGAAACGTATTATCCAATGTATACAGTTACGTTTCCCGACCAAATGAACGGGTATATTGCATGTGCATCAGGTCACATTTTGAAGACTTTGGATGGCGGTTATAACTGGACCGAAGAGCGATCAAACACATATTACGACCTGCGCAGCCTCAGTTTCCTTGATGCCAATTATGGTTTTACCGGCGGGCTTTTCGGAACCATCCTGAAGACTACCGATGGAGGTGGAGTGGGTGTTGAAAACCACACAAAAACCTCCAGTCTTAAGATCAGTCCGAACCCTGCAACTGATAAAATCACAATTAGTCCCGGTCGTGAATTTCGCAGCGGAACACTTACCGTTTTTGATATTTCGGGTAAATGCCTTCTCGAAAAGCAATTTTCAGCAGGCGATATCGAACTCAATGTCGGTTCACTACAAGCCGGAATGTATTATTTGCGCGTGCTTAACCAGGACCAGGTCATGTCGGGGAAATTCCTTAAAAAATAAAGTTTTCAGGATTTTATTGCCCGTTGACCAAGTTGCATTTCGAATAAATAATTTACGGTTTTCATAAATTAAATTGACACGAAGCATAAATTTAGTTATCTTTGTGTGTGAATCTGTTTGAACGAAAAACCGGAAATTTAGTTTCTGCATCCATTGCATTGATTTCCCGGCAGGAATTAGCAGAAATTTCAAAGGACAAGCGGTTTTCCTTGTTTGATTGGAAGAAGGAGGGTCATAAGGAAGTGTATAAGCTTCAGCTTCGTTCTTCAGGTATGATCATTGGTTTAATGTCTGTTACGGATCATCCTGAGGAATTATGGCTCGAAATTGATCTCCTCGAATCATCGGATGAGAATGTTGGCTCGCGAAAAGAATTCCAGAATATAGGCGGATGTCTTATCGCTCATGCATGCAGGCTGGCCTTTTCAAGGGGATATAACGGATTTGTCGCACTAAGGCCTAAAACCGTATTGAAGATTTATTACCATGAAAAGTACGGATTTAAGCCAGCAGGCTTATACCTGTATTCGGATGTTCAGAATTCTCTCAAACTTATAAATGCCTACCTGGAATGAAAAAATTAAAAACATATACCGCACGCGAGATTGCTGAAGCCCATGTGATTCCTGCCGAAATCAATAAGGAAGAGAGGAAAAAATCAGACCTTGAATTTTCAGATTTCCGCCGGAAACAACTTTCTTTGATCAGCGAAAAGGATAGGATTCAGGCCCGGTTGTTGCAGCTTCGGTTCAGGATGGAAGATTGCATCAGCGATGATTCCGGTAATGTAAAACTGACGTTTGGCGATTTTCTGGAAGAATATATCAGGGATCTCAATCTCAGGCAGGTTGATTTTTCGAGTGAGATTGGGTTGCATGTGACTAAACTTAGCCGCTTGCTTAATAACCGTGAAGATCCCAGCGAAAAGATATTCGTAAGACTGGAACTTCATTCAGGAAACATTATTCCTGCTGTGACCTGGCTGAAACTATTTCAGAAACAAAAGGCAGTGCAGCTTCAGGAAGACTGGCAACTCAGGGAGCAAGAAAGTACTTATGTGAGAAAACCCGGCAAAGTCGCTATAGAGTAATTACTCCGCCAGGAGTTTCACAGTTTGAATTATACGTCCGTTTTGTGAGGAAACAACAAGCAGGTAAACTCCCGAAGGCAGATTGGTTCTCATAAAGACATAGGGCGATGAAGTGATTTTCTGATGAAAAATCTTCCGCCCCATATCATTATATACAGTCAGATCAGCATCTTCGCCGCCTTGCAGCCAGGGAATCTCAATTTCTGTTCTGTTGCTGAACGGATTGGGAACGATCCTTATTTTCCTTTCTGCGGATGAGGGAGCGGGTTCCACTCCGACCAGGGTATGGCAGTCGGTCGAAACCGGAGTCCCCCAGGTTTCATTGCCTTTTTTGAAATACACCAGGGTTTCTGCATTGGAATAAACACCAATATCATACCCGTAATATAAAAAATTCGACTGCCCGAGTCCGGGCGCAAAATACACATAAGGATACGAACCCTCGAACTGGTATGCCCAGCAGGTATCGTAATTCACGAATTCAGTATTGCAGATCTCCTGCTCAGGGCGGCCATTATAGTTCAACGCCCTTTGGTATGACGAAGCCCGTTTCATACCCCAGAGATCAGAACTGTGGAATTCAGAAGGCAGCCTGCTCAGGCTGGTATCATCAAGATTCAGCACTGAAAGCACATAGGTTTCGATGATCGTATCGAACAAGGTTTCGGTATTCGGAGGAGGGTTCGGAAACCATTTGATCCTGCAATATTCAACCTGGTATTTTAAAGTATCATTGTTCGCGGATATGGTTTTCCCGATAATCCTTTTGATCTCGTTCCATTGAGGGCCCATGTTGTTATATCGCTGATACCCCTGGTAATGGAAGATATCCCCCACATCGAAATTGTATACGTCAGCCCAGCCGAAAGGCTGTATCCCCAGTGCAGGCGATGATTTCCCGGCAAGATACAAGGAAGTTGTATCATTGCTCAAGGTATCGCCGACGCTGCAAACATCGATCATCTTCAGCAGTCCGTAATGCTGGCTCAGCCTTATGGTCACCTGGTTAAGGTAATAAGGAATATTCACACCTGCTGAATTCTTTGCCTGAAGAGAAATCACCTTCACCGGATCGGTAGTCCCGAAAATGCTATCCGCGCCCAGGGAAATCACAGTAGCCTCAATCCTGCGGTTACCCGGAAGGCTCAGGAACTTCCACGACTGGTTCAGGGAAGCCTGGCTTTTGATCATCACCGTATCCAGGTTAAAATTGAAGAAACAGAAGCTGCCGTCAGATTTTTCATAAATCCTGCGTCCCAGAACCGAGCCGCCGGAAGTATCAAAGCAATAGTTAATATAATACTGCGGACGGATGGCCCTGTACGAAATAAACAGGGTATCCTGTATTGGCTGGGGATATACCGAATCCCTTCTGAACGCCTTAAGATGCCCCTGGCTGTCTTTGAAAAACGTGGTTCCCGGGGAGCAAATGTTGCGGTAATCCTGGGCTGAAGCTGGACAGACAGCAAAGCCTGCCAGGATGAAAAACAGGAGTGCTTTCATAATCACCTGATTGTAATTCAGAAATATAAATTTACAAATTATTCTGAAGCCCAAAAAGATGATTTGTGATGCAGTCTTCTATTTCTGTCCGAAAGTATAGGAGAGAAGAAAAGTGACCGAGGTTTCGGAACAGGTCAATGTCATGTACGAACTCATACCATTTGCCCATTCATACCTGGCTTCAAGGCCCAGGCCTTTAAACACTACGCCGATACCGCCTATGAATCCTGCTTCGTAGGTTTTGGTTTCGGGTACAGCTGCGCCTTCTTCGTAAGTGGGTTTTGGCTTGGTATTGGAAGAAAACGTATAGGAATTGGTATTCTGCACTGCAAACGAATTTGACATCCCGATGTTTACAAATGGCTTGACCTGCCATTTCGGGAACTGGTACCTCAGCATGGTATTCAGCTTGATATAAGCCATGTTGAAATCATAGGTATAATGATTGGAAATGGCCGGGAAAGTCGGGTCGGATTCGTCGTAGCTACCGGTCACATGGTACGGACGGAAAACCAGGTCATTATAAATGATCCATGAGCCGTTAAGGTAAGGGAGGATGATCTTTAAAGCCACGCCGCCGGTATAGGTCCAAACAGAGGGGAAGCTGGCTTTTGTAATAGGCATGTCATCATAGGTGTGAAATTTCAGGCTGATCACTGAAGCGCCAGCCACCAGTCCGAAAGTCACCTTTACCTGTTTCTGTTTAGCAACAAACACAGGTTTGTCCTTCCCGATGCAATCATGATACTGGATTGCGAACTTTGTGAATGCAGGTTTTGAGAAGCTGATGGTTTTAGCCTGGGTTTGCAGATCAGGACATCCTTCTACAATTCCCGGTAAGATCAGCTGGTAAAGATTGAGAGTTGCAAGTGAGCGTTCACTGCTGAGTGATGCTCCCTGGGTTTTGACCATTTTCCTGACTATCCTCATTTCGAAAATTGAATCATTCCCTTTCTGGAACCAGAAATGCTCTTTCTCATTTTCATCCTTGAGATAGTAAAGGTTCAGAGGCCCCCCTACAAGCAGTCGCACGAAAACCGCTGTGTCCTTAACAATCATGGCAGAGTCATTGACCAGCAGATCCTGCAGACGGAAATTCGAAATATCCATCGAGAGGTGCTTTGAAAGAAACACCGCATCCTTACCTGCCCAGAAAGCGTTTATCTCGTCGGCTTTATAGGTTTTTCTTTCCCCCGAGGCATTCTGAAAGGTAATTGTTGAAGGGTTCAATTCGCGGTCGCGATAGTCGATCATTCCAGACATACTGTCGTTATGGAGCGTGAGGATGCCCCCTTTAATGAAATTCTCCTGTGCGTCCAGCTTAATTACAATAAAGCACAGCAGGGTAGAGATCAGCAAGTAGTTTTTCATGAGTAAACATTTTTATAACAAAATTTTGTCTTTTGTTTTCGAAGGTATTGTGAACGCCACGCCCAATAACAATTTCAATCCGATAGTGTTCCCAAGGGAAGATTTTGTCTTTGGGTCCAGATTAATGCAGGAGATACTCCCGTTCTCTTCAAATGTTATTCCAAACCATGAATTGATCTGGTAGCAAAAGCCGACACTTTCCTGAAATCCTATCACTGTTTTACAAAAATCATCATTTGCAGACCCATTTACGTTTTTGTAAACCAATTCGTAATAACTACCGATGTATTCATAACTCCAGGTGGATCCGCTTTTCGAAGAATTGATGACTATGTTCAGATACGGACTTAAATTGAAAAAGAACTGACATCGTTTTCCGACGGTTAATTCCGGAAATATCGTGATCCGAACACATTGTACATTATACGTGATATTTTTCCCGATAGGGAAGTGGCCTTCACTTTCAAACTGATCTTTAAAAGAATCCTGTGAATATGAAATCGCAAGACCGGCATGAAAATGAGTTGGTTTTCTGCCTTTTAAATTAAATTCAAAACAAAATGAAGGATAACTTGTAAACCGATGATTATTACTGGAATTTGCGTTGAATGGCTGAAAAATAGTTGAAAAATTCAGTCCACCTTTGATCCCGAGTAAAGTCTGTCCGTAGATTAGGCAGGAAGTGCAGTTGAGAACAATCAATATGAAAAGAATTTTGATTTTAATCATCTGCAATGCCTGAGGTTATTTGTGTCGTGTTGTCATATTGTGAGCAAAAAGAATCATTGTTGTGCTTTTCGAAGTTGGTATGTGAATCAAATATAAAAATAAAAACAGTATGTTAAAGTACTTTACCAGAATATTTCTCGCAATTAACTCTCAGGGAAATTGATGTGAAAAATATTTCAATTTTGCATTAGCTTGAATTTTAGTGGTTTATCTATTAATGGTCTCCTTCACGATCATTCGATCAACTTATCCTGGCTGAATCTGCCATATACAATAAATCATTATCTTTGCCAGATAATATCACGCCCCCGTGAAAATATATTCTGTTACCTACCTCCTGCTGCTATTCCTTTCAGCCGGAATTTAAAATCTTCAGTGAGCCGGTCTGAGATTTAGTTTATATGGTCGATTAAACGCTTCCTGCGATACTTTAAAGTATGCCGATAGTTTTCTAACTATCTCTTTTGAAAATCCTTTATTATAATTCAGAATATCTGAAACGAGTCCTTTGCTAACTCCCAGAATGTTCACAAGATCTTTTGACTTCATTTTATGATCATTCATCAGAGATTTCAGTAGTTCGACTGGATTGGCGAACATAAGAGTACGATGTTCGTCATCATATTTAGAAATCAACATGTCAAGGAGTTCAATTTCGTCAATTACTGCCTCATCCGCTGAGTTTAATTCCAATAAATTTTCCAGGATGGAACAGTATGAATTATATTGATCCATGGACTTTATAATCTTGAATTGAAGTGAATGCATAATTCCGTTTAATAGATATTAATTGTGAATTGAAGTCCCTTGTTGCAAACGACAGAGTATTCTGCATGAGTTCCAATCCAGCATACATACAAGTGGATGTTTTTTAATCCGAAATAATATTTACAAATCATTCTGTAGTTCCCTCCCCCAATATTAAAGACCACCCGGGAGCTTCCTCTACCTAAAATATAAGCCGTGTTGAATGTAAGCTTGATATCTGAAGGTCTTTCCCAATCAACATACTTAATTTTTGTCAGCCATTTTCCGAAAGAAACACCACGATCCTGATGTTCTTCACAAAAATTGTTTATTGAAAGCTCTTTAATTAAGTGAATACGCATACAAATGTAACACAATTTATCCGAAGTTCACATAATGTGAACTTGTTTAGCTCATCAACTATCAGTTTACTTAATCCGCCTTGATGTAAAAAGTGATACCCTTCGGGCCAATTTTTTTGACGCGGTTTCAAACGGTAAAGAGACGGCAGGAAGCCGTTGAATCCTGCCGGGGATTTTTGGTGAAGGATGAAAATCCGGCATAATCTTTGTACCTTCTCTCCGTTTTTGTATTATTGGATAAAATCTGGATTATGAATATTCGTGTTTTTGTATTTGGAATAGCTTTATGCCTGGGGCTGATGTCATCGCTTGTGATGGGGCAAAAGATTGCAAAACCTGCTGCCGCAAGCCCGGGCTGGGAAAAGGAATGGAAACAGGTGGATTCGCTTTCTGATACCGGCCTTCCGAAATCGGCTATGGAGATTGTCGACAGGATCTACCTGGCATCGAAATCGGGAAAAGACCTTCCGCAGTTCATTAAAGCGGTTATTTACAAAATCAAGCTGAATTCCTACTTCAGGGAAGATTTCCTCATCGGAACCATCCGCGACCTCGAACAGGAAGTGAAACAGGCCCAGGATCCTTCTAAACAGATACTGCAGTCGATCCTGGCCGAGGTGATCTCAAAATATTACGAAAACAACCAGTACCGCTTCAACGACCGAAGCCGGGTGGCGAATGTGAAACCCGACAGCATCCAGACCTGGGACCTGAATACCCTGATGAAGTCCGTGTACAGCAATTACCTCTTGTCGCTGCAGAATGAACAGCTGCTGAAATCAATCCCGGTTCTCGATTACAAAGCTGTTATCGAGATCCCTCCATCGGGATATAACCGCAAAACGAACAAGACCGATCTTGAAAAAGCAATCATTTTCCGCCCTACCCTTTATGATTTCCTGGCTAACAGGGCCCTGGATTTCTTCACTTCCTCGAACGGGCCGAAGTCAAAATCAGCGTATGGGTTCACGCTCAACAATCCTTCGTATTTCTCTGCAGCTCCTGAGTTTGCACGTATGCAAATCCCCGCGTCGGATTCGCTTTCACAGGAACTGCAGGCGATCAGGATTTATCAGTCCTTGGTTTCATTCCACCTCGATGATGCCAATCCGGCCGCTCTCATCGATGCCGATCTCGCAAGGCTTTCGTATGTAAAGGAAAAAGCCGTTACCTCAAATAACGACAGTTTATACCTTCAGGCCCTGAAAAAACTGGAATCCCGTTACAAAGACTCGCCCTGGTCGGCAGGAGTATCCTTTACCATCGCAAAGTTCTACAACGAACAGGGAAGCCGCAAAGAAAACGACCCGGCCCATAGATACGACCTTAAAACCGCCCTCGACATCTGCATCTCGGTACTCAAACGATTCCCCGATTCGGAAGGTGCAAAAGACTGCCGAATCCTCGCCGAAACCATCCGCAGTAAAGACATGGAAATAAAGCATGAAGCGGTGGTCTTCCCTGGAACTGCTTCCCTGGCCCTCATCAATTACAAGAACCTGAAAACAGTTTACCTGAGACTGTTCAAGGTAGAGCAAAGCGCCTGGGATCCAAAAAAGGAAAAACTGAAGAAAGATGAAATGATCACTTTCCTGCTGACCCAGCCTGAAACCAAATCATGGGAACAGCCGCTTCCCGATTTCGGGGATTTCAGGAGCCACAGCATTGAAACCATACTCCCCGAAACCATGGCGGGATTCTATGTTCTCCTGGTCTCGGCCGATTCCTCGTTTTCGCCATCCGCAAAACTGATCGCATATTCGGATTATTCGGTCACTTCATTCAATTATATCAACAGGCGCAACAAGAACGGGAGCATCAGCCTCTTCGTTTTCAACAGGAATACCGGGATGCCTTCACCAGGGATCACCGTTGAAGCCTGGGTAAAGAATTACAACTACCAGAGCAAGACCTGGGAAACGAGGAAAGTTCATAACCTGAAAACCGATCACCTTGGTTTTGCAACGCTTCCTCCCATCGAACGTTCGTCAAAATACAACAACCTCTACTGCAAGCTGATCTATGCCGACGATGTGCTGTTTACCAGTAC
>JBAXLI010000077.1:0-18058 GCA_037134895.1 Bacteroidota bacterium | reverse complement strand
CTTTTCGCTTTTCGCTTTTATCTTCAATTTCGCTTTTCGCTTTTCGCTTTTCGCTATTAAATGAACCCGCCCATTTGAAAACACGTTCACCCAGAGCTCTGAACTCCAGTTCATCAAACAGCCGTTTCAGCCGTTGCTCATCGGGTGGTTCCATGACCAGCTTATCCGGTTCGAAAGCAATAGGAACATCAAGTATTATTGTCGCAAGGCTTTTCGACATCAGGGCCTGGTCCTTGAAATCAATGACCTTTTGCCTCAGTTTTTCATTGGCAACCTTTTCGGGGTGGGCAACAAGATTTTCAACCGATCCGAATTCGGCTAAGAGTTTTCGTGCCGTGACTTCGCCCACACCCGGGATACCCGGGATATTATCCGATGCATCTCCCCAGAGCCCAAGCATATCGATAACCTGCAAGGGGTTACTCACCCCAAACTTCTCGCAAACTTCCTTAACTCCGAGAATATCCACATCCCCGCCGAACTTCCCGGGACGGTATATCAGGGTTCGGTCGCTGACCAGCTGTCCGAAGTCCTTATCGGAGGTCATCATATAAGTCAACCAGCCTGCAGCCTCCGCCTGCTTGGCGAGGGTGCCGATCACGTCATCCGCCTCAAAGCCGTCTACAAAAAGAACGGGAATTTTAAAAGCGTGAAGAAGTTCGTGAATGACAGGGAGTGATGAGATTATATCTTCGGGGGTTTCCTCCCGGTGAGCTTTGTACAATTCATAGCCTTCATGCCGCACGGTAGGTGCGATGGTATCGAAGGCAACACCTATATGCGTGGGCTGTTCCTTCCGCAGTACATCAAAAAGAGTATTGGCAAAACCGAAGGCAGCCGAAGTATTCACACCTTTTGAATTCACCCTCGGGTTGTTCTTGAACGCGTAATACGCCCTGTAAATCAGGGCCATTGCATCAAGAAGGAATAATTTGTTTTCAGTCAAAATAATGATTTTCGACAAAGATAAAGGAAATAGGGATAAAATATTTCCCAACAAAATCTTGTTTATATTTTCTTTCGGCGGATGTAGAATCACCATATTTAAACATATACTTTTATGCAAGTCAAAACATCTTCCATGATAAAAAAGAAATCAGCAGAAAAGAAGATCTTCGTGTTGGATACTTCAGTTATCCTGTATAACCATGACGCGATCAGTAGTTTTGAAGACAATGATGTGGCCATCCCCATCACGGTGCTTGAGGAACTCGACGATTTCAAGAAAGGCAACGACACCATCAATTTCGAAGCCAGGGAGTTTATCCGCATAATGGATAAATTATCGGCCCGTTCAACCCTTACCAAATGGATCTCCCTTGGCGGGAGCAAGGGAGGAAAGTTCAAGGTAGTAATGAACGAGCATAGCGATCTCGATGCCAACACGGTGTTCGGCGAGAACAAACCCGACCACTGGATACTCAACGCGGCCCTGATGATGATGCAGGAGAACCCGGGGAAAAAGGTGGTACTGGTTTCCAAAGACATCAACCTCAGGCTGAAGGCCAAGGCGCTGAATATTGCTTCAGACGACTTTCTCACAGGCAAGGTCAAGGATGTGGAAGGACTGTATGCCGGGAAAACGACGATTGAGGGGCTCGACAAGACGATCATCGACCTGATGTATGAAACAGGCTTTTGCCTGCCCGAAGATATCGGTGTAAAAAAGCCAATTGCCAATCATTATTTCATATTAAAGAACGGGAAAAGCTCGGTGCTTGCTTATTTCAATCCGGCCACCGAACGAATTGAAAAGATCGAAAAGCATTCCTGTTACAAGATCACGCCCCGCAACGCCGAGCAGGTATTCGCCTTTCATGCCATTTTGAACCCCGATGTGAAACTTGTTACCTTACAGGGTATTGCGGGTACAGGAAAAACCCTCCTGGCTCTTAGCGGCGCACTTGACCAGAAAAGAAATTTCAAACAGATCTACCTGGCCCGTCCGATTGTTCCCTTAAGCAACAAGGATATCGGATACCTCCCGGGCGACATCAAGTCGAAGCTCGATCCCTACATGCAGCCCTTATGGGATAACCTGAAGTTCATCCAGAACCAGTACAACGAAAAAGACAAGGAATACAAGGTGATACAGGAGGCAGTTGAGAATGAAAAGCTGGTGATTACACCCCTGGCTTACATTCGCGGAAGAAGCATCTCGAATGTGTGCTTTATAGTGGATGAGGCTCAGAACCTTACACCTCACGAGATCAAGACGATCATTACGAGGGCCGGGGAGAATACCAAGATCATTTTTACAGGGGATATTCACCAGATTGATACGCCTTATCTCGATGCCCAGTCGAACGGGCTGTCGACGCTTATCGACAAGATCAAGTATTCTCCGTTGTATGCACATGTGAAGCTCGAGAAGGGTGAGCGCTCCGATCTTGCAAATCTCGCGAATGAGCTTTTGTAAGCTTTAGCCCAGCGGAGTCCTGACCCTGCACCCCACAGATGCCAGGAGCGAAGGGAGCACTTCACATAAGCTGCCTCAGGGTTAAGTGAGTGAACAGAGATCTGGGTTATGATTAAGGGAAGAGAAATGGTGAGCTCACTTAGACCGTAGCAGCGTTGTGAAAGTGCGACCGACAGCGACCCAGCAACCTTAGCGTTGCGATGATGCAAGCGTAAGATGCAAGCGCTTACTGTTCTTCGTATACTACCGTCATCACAGTTTGCCCAACAGCCTTGAGAGTATTCGCGTCGATGGCAGCAAGATTGTCTTTCGTAGTATGCCAATATGGATAAAACCCCGACTCAGTCGACTTGTCGAGATGGATCAGGTCAACGACCGGGATGTTCATATACTTCATGATGAAAATATGGTCATCGGTCACATAACCTCCTTTTTCATAAAGGAAGTACGATGAATACCCGATGCGGTTGGCAACATCCCAGATCTTCTGCTGAACATCCCCTGCATTCTGCTGGGAAATACCTTCAAGCAGAAAGGTGGCACCAGGAGCCCCGACCATATCGAGCAGGATGCCATACCTCGCAGAATAGCCCTGTTTATGCGGGTTCTGGGCCCAGTACTGGGAACCAAGCCCCCACCATTTGTCTTCCCCCTGGCTTTCATCCTGGGGCGGACCGTAATCCTCGAGGTCAAATAATACAATGTCGATCCCGATCGCAGGTTCTTTAATGCTGAACTGCCTGGCGGCTTCCATCAGGATACCTGTCCCGCTTGCTCCGTCGTTGGCGGCATCGACCGGTTTACGGCGGTTTTTCGGATCAGGGTCGTGATCGGCCCATGGACGGGATTCCCAGTGGGAACAAAGGATGACGCGGTTTTTCAGTTCAGGCTTCCAGGAGGCTATAATGTTTTTCCCATCAAGCATTTTCCCGTTGAAAGCGGCAATCCTGCATTTCTGAACAATCACATTTTTGCACCACGACTGTAGTTTCTCTGTGATGAATCCGGCGCATTTTTCATGTGCAGGAGTGCCGGGAACCCTGGGCCCGAAGGCAAGCTGGGTTACAACATATGCATATGCCGAATCCTTGTTGAACGATGGGACCTCGACTTTTGGTTTGTTCAACGCAGAAGAATCTGCTGCCGATGCTGTTCCTTTCTGCGGATTATTGCTGCAAGAAGCAAGGATTATCAGGATTGCGAAGAGGAGAAGGAATTTCATGGTGATTGGTTGTTGGTTGTTGGTGATTGGTTATTGGTTGTTGGTTGTTGGTGATTGGTTGTTGGTTATTGGTTGTTGGTCATCCCGCATCTTGCATCCCGCATCTTGCATCCCGCATCTTGCATCTCGCATCCTGCATCCTGCATCCTGCATCTTGCATCCCGCATCTCGCATCCTGCATCCTGCATCTTGCATCCTGCATCCCGCATCCTGCATCTTGCATCCGGTTACCCGGCGATCTTGGTCCGCCTCCTCATGACCCATACTCCCAGCGACCCGAAATACAGCAGAGCCCCCAGCCATGAAAGCCAGTAAGCGATGTAGTCTCCATGCAGGGTATAAAAGGTCATTTTATCGTTTGCATTGACTGTTGCTTTGATCACTGCGGGGACCCAGTATATCGTCTGCTGATGCGCATCGCCTCTCTGGTCGATCACAGCCGAGATCCCCGTGTTCGCTGAACGTAGGATACTGCGGCGTGTCTCGATTGCACGCAGGTGGGCAAACGCAAAATGCTGACGGTGGCCTGCAGTGTTTCCCCACCATCCGTCGTTGGTGATAATGCACATTACCTGGGCCCCGTTCCTTACGAATTCCGCAAAAAATTCTCCAAAAATCGATTCATAACAGATGCAGGCAGCAACAGGAGGCATATTCACAACTTTAAAAACCCTGCGCACCGAATCCATACCGAGGCTGCCGACGATTCCTCCAAGGTCAATTGCATATTTCTCGAGCCATTGAAAGCCATTGTATGAAGGCAGGATCTCAACCCCCGGAGTAAGTTTTGATTTGTGATATAGCTGTAATGCCGGATAGCTGTTTACCATAATCGCCGAATTGTAGCGATTGTACCATGCGTTCTCCTGGGTGAATTTGCGGGCTGTATGCGGAATTTTTTCCCCGGGCTTGAATGCATAAAAAGTTGTTCCTCCCACGATGAGATTCAGGTTGGGATACCTGCGGATGATCTGCCTCAGCAGTTCAACACTCTCGAAAGATTCCATATTGTTTTCCCACATCTCCTGCTGGAGGGCCGATTCGGGAGTCACAAGGATGCTGTTGTTCGAATCCACTGCTTTGCCTGCAAGGCTGACAATCCTCCTAACGACCTGCTGAGGAGTGAGTACATACTCTTCAGAATACGGATCTATATTGGGTTGAACGATGACGGCATGAACGGGGTTTGGTTTTTCGCGGTAAGAGTAGTAAATTACGTAAGAGAATGTAATAGGCAGGAGGATTAAAAGCGAAATGGCGAAATAGCGAAATGGCGAAATTTCGCTTTTCGCTTTTCGCTTTTCGCTATTTAGAAAGGAATAGATCATCACATTCACCACCAGCACCCAGACGGTTCCGCCGAAGGCACCAGTGTATTCGTACCACTGAACCCAGCGGTAATATGAAGAAAAGCCGTTCCCGAGGTTGAGCCAGGGCCAGTTCAGGTCCCAGTTCAGGTGCAGGTATTCAAGCATGACCCAGTAACAGATCAGGGCCAGGTAGCTGGCAACCCTGTTGTTAAGTCTGCGTTTGGTTCCGCTGAAAAAAGCGAATACAATGCTCATGAACATCGAATTGAGCCCCACTGCCATAATGGCGCCTTGTCCGGTTGAATTGTATATCCACCATGTAGTCAGCGCATTCCAGATGAAGAAAGCGGGATATGACCAGAAAAACACTGAAAAACGGTTGAAGCGTTCCCGGTTGGAACTGATGAGCTCCTCCATCCGCAGTAAAGGGACAAAACCAATGAACAGCAATGCAGGAAACCCCCGTTCGGGCCATGCGAGGGAAAAGATCAGGGCCGAAGAAAGTGACAGCAGAAGAAGCTGCAGTTTCAGATTTTTCATACAAGCAGAATAGGAACAGCAAAGTTAGTTAACCATTGCATACGTTAAGCTATATGAATTCAGGACGTTTGGCAATTGTGTTAATGAGAGGGTATTGTTGTGGGCCAAAAACAAAAATATTTAATACGATATATATTATTATTCATAACTTTACAAGTTCTGTGAACAGAATAGCAATGGATCCCGAAGTTAGTTTAAATAATCCTGATATACTCGAGCAATTCTCGGAAGGCTTTCTGCTCCTTGATTCCGAAGGAAAAATCATTTTCTGGAATAAGGCCCTTGAGGATATTTCGGGAATGAAAAGGGAAGAAGCCCTTGGCAGGCTGCATTGTGATGTTATGTTTGAATTTGCGCTTCCTGAAAGACGAACGCCCGAGACCCTTGCTTTTATTAAAGCATCCCTGGAAACCGCCCTGCAATCAGGGGCTGCCCCTATCATTAAAAAAGCTTGTGAGATTAAAATAGTTACCAGGGACGGTGAGCGTAAAACCTTACTGCAGACGGCTTTTATGGTCAAAACAGGGAATGGTTTTCAGCTGGGGGCAATCCTGAGAGATATTTCGGAGCGGAAGCGGATAGAAGAGGAGCTGAGGCAAAACGAAAACCGCTACCGCATTCTTTTTGAGTCGGCCCACGATTCGATTTTCCTGATGGAGAAGGAAGTGTTTATCGATTGTAATCCGAAAACCCTGGAAACCTTCGGTTGCAACAGGGAAGACATCATAGGTAAGAACCCTTTTGATCTTTCGCCTGAATTTCAGCCTGATGGAAAATCTTCTTTTGAAAAAGTCCGGGAAAAGATCAGTCTTGTACTCCAAGGCCAGGGACAGACTTTTGATTGGGTGCACAAGCGTCACGACGGACAGCTTTTCGATGCTGAAGTAAGCCTGAACACTGTTTTCCTCGATGGGAAGACCTTGATACAGGCTATGGTAAGAAATGTAAGCAAAAAGCATAAATCAAATACCCAGCTGCGGAAGTTCAGCCAATGCCTTCTCAATTTCACCTCTGATTCAAGGTTGAACATACAATCGATGACGGATGTTTTCGCGGAAATCATTGGAGCCGATGCTGCCCTTTACAACAGGCTTGAGGGAGAGATGCTGCATACTGTTGGCAAGCACGGGGTGCCCACTGGTTATGTGCAGCTTGATAAGGCCGACGGGCATCTCTGCTATGAAGTGATCCTCAGGCAGGCTCGGGAGATGTACCTTGTTCGGGACCTTCCCTCGACCACATATCTTGATTCAGATCCGAATGTTAAAAAGTACGGACTGAAGACTTATATGGGATATCCCGTGAAATTCGGGGAAAAGAACCTGGGTTCGCTCTGCGCGGTATTCACCTTTGATTATAAACCGGATGAGGCCGATGAACTCATACTGTCAATGGTTGCCTCTGCAATAGGAATGGAGGAGGAAAGGCTGTGTGATTATGAAATGCTGCAGGAAAGTGAGAAAAAGTACCAGGACCTTTTCAGGATTTTCAGGCTGCTGGCCGACAGCATGCCCGATATGCTCTGGGCAAAGGACCTGGAGAAGAATTTTTTATTTGCCAACAAAGCGCATACAGAGTCCCTGCTGAATGCCGTTAACACTGAAGAACCCGTTGGAAAATCTGATATGTTCTTTGCGCTGAGGGAAAGGGAAAATCATCCCGAAGACCCATACTATCATACTTTCGGTGAACTCTGCACAGATTCCGACAATGTGATCCTCAACACACAAAAAGCCCAGAAATTTACCGAATCGGGAAATGTCAAAGGGAAACACCTTATCCTCGACGTATATAAGTCTCCTATCTTCGACGAAGAGGGGAAGTTCATAGGTACTGTGGGTACTGCCCGGGATGTTACCAAGGAAAAGGAAATCGAAGGCAAAATCAGGAAATATACCGAGGAACTCCAGGAACTGAATACCTCGAAAGACAAGTTCTTTTCGATCATCTCCCATGACCTTAAAGGACCGTTCAACGCCATTCTGGGCTTTTCAGATATTCTGACAAAGGAATGGGAGGATTTCAGTGACGAAGAACGCCAGCATTTTGTTCGCAACATCCACAATTCCGCACAAAACACCTTCAAGCTGCTCGAAAACCTGCTTGCATGGTCTATGGCCCAGTCGGGGAGGCAAACCTTCACTCCTTACCCGGTTGACCTCAGCGTGGTCAGCAATGATATGGTCATACTGCTTCGCGACCAGGCTGAGAAAAAGCTGGTAAAGATCTTCACTGCGGTCAATTTCGGAACTGTAGTTTTGGCCGACGAACATATGGTGCGCACTGTTATCAGAAACCTGATATCAAATGCCATCAAATTCACGGGTGAGGGCGGACAGGTCAAGATTTATTCGAATAACATCTTTGACGAAGACTGTCAGAGGGAAATGGTCCAGGTTTGTGTTACAGATACAGGTGTTGGAATTTCAGAAGAGAATCTCGAAAAACTGTTCAAGATCGACCAGCAACTCAGAACTACAGGCACGGCAAATGAAAAAGGCACCGGGCTGGGGCTCATCCTCTGCAAAGAGCTCATCGACAAGCACAGCGGAAAGATATGGGTGGAGAGCGAAGTGGGGAAAGGCTCGAAGTTTTGCGTTACTCTTCCCAAAGTTTAATTGAATATCGAACAACGAATGTCGAAAATCGAATTTTTTTAATCCGTTCAACATTCAACATTCAACATTCAATATTCGATATTCAAAAGCTTCTGAACCCGATAATCTCCCTGACTTCTTTAATTGTCTGAGAAGCGCTCTGACGTGCTTTTTCAGCTCCCATCCTGGCGACTTTGCTGATATAGGCTTCGTCGGATTTAATTCTGATGATCTCCTCGCGGATGGGGGTTGTGAATTTAATGATGTCTTCGGCCAGCTGTTTTTTCATATCCCCGTAACGGATCTGGCAGGTATTGTATAAGTTGTTGAAATGATCGTAAGTTTCTTTGGAAGAGAAGTCTTCCATCAAGGTGAACAGGTTCTGAACAGCCTGAGGTTTAGGCGAATCGGGTTCTGTAGGACCGGTGTCTGTGGTTGCCCTCATTACTTTTTTGCGGATGACTTCCGGGGAATCAGCCAGGAAGATCGCTGAATTTTCATTGTCAGACTTCGACATTTTAAGGGAACCATCCAGTCCGGGTATTTTAACAAGCTCTTCGCCGAAGTTATAAGCCTGGGGTTCGGGGAAAAACTCCACCTTATACATGCGGTTGAAGCGGTTCGCAAACGTGCGGGTCATCTCGAGATGCTGTTCCTGGTCCTTGCCCACGGGGACCTTGTGTGCCCTGTGGATAATGATATCCGCAGCCATCAGAGTAGGATAAGTAAGCAAACCTGCATTCACATTCTGGGGCTGGGTACGGATTTTATCTTTAAAAGAAGTACAGCGTTCCAGCTCGCCAATGTAAGCGTTCATATTCAGAAGAAGGTATAGTTCAGCTGTTTCGGGGAGGTCGCTTTGTATATATATGGTGGCTTTTTCAGGATCCAGTCCGGCAGCAAGGAACTCAGCAAGCACGGTTTTCACATTGCCGTGAAGATCGGCGGGTGTAGGATGGGTGGTAAGGGAGTGATAATCCGCAATAAAAAAATAGCAGTTATTCTCCTGCTGCATCCTTACGAAGTTCTTCAGGGCGCCGAAGTAATTGCCTAAATGAAGGTTGCCGGTTGGTCTTATGCCGCTGACGACTGTCTGCATGGTCATTAGGGGTTAGGGTTTGGGGTTTGGGGGTTAGGAGTTAGGGATAAGAGTAAAAATGCTTCCCTAATCCCCAATCCCTAATCCCCAATCCCTACATTTTTATCTCGTCCCCATTCTTATTATAAAAATGGTACTCAAGAAAATGGTATGCGTTCTGGGGTTCGAGTTTGAGTTTGACCTTGTATTTGCTTTTCCATTTTGAAAGTTCGTTTGAGAAAAAACCTTTGGTAAGGAAAGCAAATATATAAGGATGGACGATCAGGGTCAGGACTTTTTCATTCTGTTCCCGCACGAGGTAGCTGAGGTTGTTCTCGATCTCGTCGGTGAGCAGGATACTTGGCCTGATCTCTCCTGTGCCATCGCATGACGGACATTTCTCGAGGATCTGGACGTTCATCTCAGGGCGAACCCTCTGGCGTGTGATCTGAACAAGTCCGAATTTGCTCGGAGGCAGGATGCTGTGTTTTGCACGGTCGCGCTTCATTTCATCACGAAGCTTGTCGTAGAGTTTGCGGCGGTTCTGGCCCAGGGTCATGTCGATAAAGTCGATCACGATGATGCCGCCCATATCGCGCAGCCTCAGCTGGCGGGCGACTTCAGCCGCAGCTTCGAGGTTCGTTTCGAGGGCGTTCATTTCCTGGTTCTGGTCCTGGTTCACACGATGCCCGCTGTTGATATCGATCACATGAAGCGCTTCGGTATGCTCGATCACCAGGTAAGTCCCGCTCTTGATTGTCACAGTCTTGCCGAACGTTCCCTTGATCTGCTTGTCGACACCGTAAACCTCGAAAATGGGCTGTTTCCCGGTATGCAGCTTAACGATCCCTATCTTATCGGGGAAGATCTTTCCGATATACGCTCTGATCTCGTCGTACAGGGTAGCATCGTTGACAACAATATTGTTAAACGATTCATTCAGCGCATCCCTGAGGATGGCCGAGGTACGGTCGATCTCGCCAATGATCTTTGTCGGAGGCTTTGCTGCCGAGAGCTTCATGGAGATGGATTCCCACCTCTTATATAAAGACCTGAGGTCGGCATCGAGGTCGGCAACCAGTTTGTTCTCGGCTACCGTGCGGATAATCACCCCGCAGTTCTTCGGCTTGATGCTGGTAATCAGGCGTTTTAACCGATTACGCTCTTCCGCAGACTTGATCTTCTGGGAAACAGAGATCTTGTCAGAAAACGGGATGAGCACCAGGTACCTTCCAGCAAAAGCCAGTTCCGACGAGACCCTGGGGCCTTTGGTCGAAATAGGTTCCTTGGCGATCTGGATGAGGATGTTCTGCCCCGATTTCAGGACATGGTTTATCCTCCCCGTTTTAACGATCTCGGGTTCAATGGCGAAGTCGCCAATGTTGATGTTCTGGGCTGCGCCCGACTGCGCCTGGCGAATGTATTTGAGGAGGGACTGAACCTGGGGGCCAAGGTCGAGGTAATGAAGGAATGCATCCTTCTCATAGCCAACATCGACGAAAGCTGCGTTCAGACCCGGCATGATCTTTTTGATCCTGCCCAAATAAATATCACCTACGGAATACTCGTTGTTCGACTTTTCCTTATTAAGTTCGACGAGAAGTTTGTCTTCCAGAAGGGCGATTTCGACTTCTGATGAAGTCGAGTTGATAATGAGTTCCTTGTTCACTTATATAATATATTGATTACGAAGGCGGATGAGATCCACCGTGGGTAATGAACATAGGAATTGTAGCAGGGAAGGCCCATGCGGAATGCATGGGTTACTTCTTCTTGTGCCGGTTCTTGCGCAAGCGTTTTTTACGCTTGTGCGTGGCCATTTTATGTCTTTTACGTTTCTTTCCGCTCGGCATTTTCCTGTTTTTAAATTTGCTTACTTAACCCTTACGTGATTTTTAACCTTATTTACAAAGGTCTTTGCAGGTTTGAAGGCAGGAATATTGTGGGCGGGAATAATCAAGGTTGTATTCTTTGAAATATTTCTTCCTGTTTTCTCTGCACGTTTCTTGATGATGAAACTGCCGAATCCCCTGAGATACACATTCTGGCCAGTAACCATAGAATTCTTAATGGTTTCCATGAAAGCTTCAACAGAAGCCTGTACAGCGACCTTTTCGATTCCGGTCTTGTTAGCAATTTCTGCTACAATTTCTGCTTTTGTCATTTTTGATTTAAATTAGAAGTTATATATGATTAATACTGAATATCTTTGGTTAATCCCGGAATGGGGTTGCAAATATAGGACTTTTTCGGGAAAACAATGATAAGCAGGAAAAAAAATGATTATTTTTATGATACTCAGCTAAGTGGGTTATTGCAGGATGTGGTGATGAAAAGACGTACATTGATAGTAGGGAGTTACTTTATTATTGCAATATTTCTGAATACCGCCCTGTTCCTGAATTTGATAGCGATTGTATAGATCCCGTTTGGCAGAAAACCAAGATCGATCTGCTTTTCGGCCTTCCTGAACACTCTGAGTTCATTGATCATAAAGACTTCAATTCCGAGGTTATTGTATACACTTATATCAAACAAGTCCTCCTGCGGACAGTAGAAGGAGATAGTGAAATGTCCCTCACTTGGGACCGGGTATACAACAAACCGGTAAAGTTCATTCTCATTAATACCTGTGGGCCCTGTTATAATATGATTAGAAGTATCGGAACTGCAGAAGCCCATGGTTACAATACAAAAATATTCCCCCTGTGTTTTTGCGATTATAAAGCGGTTTGTGTCTGATGGCAGAATTGCATAATCCAGATACCATTGATTTCCTGAAATTGCGCTGCTGAAAAGTGTATCGCCTGTCAGAGCCGGGCCATCGGTGAGATTTCCGATCACTGGTTTCGGCAGAGAATTTGCAACCGTGACGTGCAAGGGTGGTGAAGCAGGTCCATTCCCGCATACATTGACGCCACTGACTGTAAAGTATCCCGTTTGGGCTGTCTGCGTGAAGTTTACCGTGAGTGATCTTGTATTTGCCCCGCTCGCTATCACCACTCCCGGGGGGATGATCCAGTCATACCCTGTAGCACCTGTGATGGCAGCGACGGAATAGACAAGCCCGCTTTGTCCCTGGCATACCAGTACCTTGCCCGTGATGTTGCCTGCAACGGCAGGCATATGGCTCACGGTAACAGGATGAGGAGGTGAGGTGCCTCCATTTCCGCATAAATTATTGCCATATACAAACAGATTTCCGGAGGAAGCATTGGCTGAAAAATTTACTGTTATGCTGTTTGTTCCTGCACCTGAAGCAAGTGAAGCGCCCGGGGGTAGTGTCCAGAAATAGGTGAGGGCATTGCTGATAGCTGCGACTGAGAAAGCAACACCCTGAGAGCCTGCACAAACATCCGATGGCCCTGAAACAGGGCCGGCCGGATCCGGTGCCGGGTTAACAGTTACATTAAGCAGTCCCGGGGAAGCCGCATAGCAGCCGTTCGCATTCAAATAATTTACATTGACCCATTGGGCCCCGGTACCTGTCCATGATACCTGAATTGTAGGTGAACCCTGTCCCCATATAATCGTACCACCCGGTGATACTGACCATGTATAATTGTTCATCCCGGTCTGGGTGTAATAATTTGTAAGTCCTGCATTAGCGCAAACACTGGCTGCCCCCATGATGGTTGGTATTGGAGAACTGTTCACAATTACGGGAAAGACGGTAGCAGCAGCTGCAGTGCACCCGTTCGCATCAGTATAATTAACACTTACAGTCTGTGCCCCCGTGCTGTTCCAGGTAACCACAATTGTGTTTGTTCCTGAGCCTGCTGTGATCGCACCTCCGGCAGAAACTGTCCAACTGTAGTTAGTCATCCCGCTGATGGTGGAATAATTGTTAACCATTGAGTAAACACAACATGAGGACGGACCACTGATAGCCGGGACCGGCAATGGAAACACAGTAACCGGGAAAATAGCCGGGGTTAAGGCAGTGCAACCACTCGAATTCAAGTAATTTACACTAATGTTCTGACCTCCGGCATTATTCCAGTCGACCGTCACGGTATTTGAACCCTGTCCGGCTGCAATTATGCCTCCCGGTGAAACCGTCCATGCATAACCGCTCATCCCTGACTGGGTGGTGTATGTCAGCCCGCTTGTTGCCTGGCAGGTCGAAGCGGGGCCTGAGATCGATGGAACCGGACGGGGGTTTATGGAGACATTTAAAACCTGTGGTGAAAAAGCCGTGCATCCAAATGAATTGGTGTAGTTTACAGATACTGTTTGTGGTCCGGTTGTAATCCAGGTAACAACAATTGAATTGGTCCCAGCCCCCGATGTGATTAAACCACCTGGTGAAATGGACCATTGGTAAGCCGCCATCCCCGGATCGGTAGTATAAACGTTACCGCCGGTATTGGCACAAACGACCTGCGGACCATTAAGCGAGGGCCACCATTGTACTGGTTGGCTTATTGTGACAGCGGACTGCGTTATACAGTTAAATCCGTCGGTCACCGTGACAGTGTATGTCCCGGCCGGAAGGTTCACTGCCGTCTGTGTTGTTTGGGGCGGGGTTGTGGACCACAGGTATGATATTGCTCCGCTGGTCCCGCTTACATTGGCAATAGCCGAACCGTTGGCTGCACCGTAACAGCTCACATTTGAAACCACAGATGTATTGACCTGGAGATTATAGCAGGGAGGGCCTGCGCCTGTGAAACTTCCGAAATAATCAATTCCTGTAATATTCAGGATGTGATTAATGGTATCGGCCGGAAGAAATGCAGTGTTCGGTTGGGGTGACGCCCTCAGGGAATAAAGTTTGGATTCGGTGCCCACCACATCCGCAGGCAGATAATTAAACTGAACATTTGCTGAATAGGATGAAATATTGTTCGTGGCAAGGTCCCAGTAGCGGTTCAGGTAATCGTTCTGAATGTTCGGATCGGGGTATTTCGCGTTAACCACGCTGACGCCGGCCCAGTTGTTTGTGCCAAAATTACCTGAGCTGAAGTTTATGGTAACGGGCGAATACTGGGCAACCCCGTTTGTATCACCCACCGGAAAAGTAAAACTGCCCGCTGATGAAAATTGTTTCCGTAATTTTCCGCTGCCCGTTGCGACGATCATATTGTTGGCATTAAGAGTTCCATTGATGGTGGCCAAAGGTCCTATAAGAAGATTACTATTTCCAAGGCAGATTTTCCCATTGAGAAGTGAGAGTTTTTTATTTACCGTGATATTGCTGTTAAGCAATACACCATTGTTATTATTAATCACCAGGTTGTCAAAAAGGATCGCACCGCTTATTTGCTCCCTGGTTGTTCCCTCAAGGACAACTTTCCCGGTATCGATGCAGGCAGGCAGGCTGTTTTCATTCTTCATATTACCATGGAGCCTGATGACCCCATGCGCATACAACCCACACTCATCCTGCGTGATGATATTTTCAGGCTCGTGGATCATATTCCCCGCAGGAACTTTCAAATAGCTTCCCTGCCGGATGAGGATGCCCTGGGCGGAAACAGCGTTGTGTATCCAGGGGACCAGGAGTATTGCAGCTATATAGAGTTTTGGTTTCATAACCGTCAATTATGGTATTTGACAAACTTCGGTTTGCAGATTATCGGGACCCCAAACCATTGCTTTTCCTGTTGTTGAAATTCCGGCCCAATGGTTTGATCGCGGTGTTACGTTTGAGCTAACAGTTGTCCAGGAGTTCCCGCTTATATCATAGCGCAGGCAGGTAGTCTGGTTACCTCCAGAGAGTATCCATAAGGACCCATTATAATACAGAAGCGGATTACCTGATGATGCTCTCGCTTCAGGCATATCGGCTAACTGTACCCAGCTGTCGGTCGACATATCGTATCTCTGCAGATAATTCAGTGTTCCGGTATTATTATTTCCACCAGCTATATAAACGTAATTTCCCAATTGACAGGACATACTGCCCCAGGCAGTGGGAATCGGAAGACTTGCAATTGAAGTCGTTGTTCCTGTCCCAAGATCATAGCAATAACTATCGGTGAGATAACCGGGGGTGTCTTCCCATCCGCCGATGATATATACCTTGTTGTTCAGGATACCCATGGAACACCCTCTTCTTTCTGAAATGCCAGGGACATGTGTGCATACCTGTTCCCAGGTGTTTGTTCCAATATCATACCTGTTCAGATTATTGTAATCTCTCCAGTCGATATTTCCCCCAAAAGTATATATCTTTCCATCTGTGCTATTATATGCCAGGGGGACTTCAGTACGGCCATCTTCAGGCGGCAAACTGGCTTTTTGAGTCCAGGTATCAGTTGCAAGGGTATAAGTCCAGAGATCAGGTGCCCCCGCGGAATGATTCTGATATCCTCCGAAACAATAAACGATATTGTTCACCGAGATGGAAGCCCCGTCTTCCAGGTCCACATACGGCCTGCTTCCGCCATTTGTAAAGGTCAATGATGTAATAATTGAGGATGTGGTAAAGCTTACCTCACTCCCATAAGATGTTCCGGCGCTATTTGTGGCGTATGACCTTACATAATAGAGGGTGCCGGAAGTTAATCCGGTTAATGAACTTGAAAAAGAACCGGTTCCGGAACCATCTGTAGTATGGCTGTTACTAATGGTTGGGCCTGACGAGGTGCTCCAGCAAACGCCTCTTACTGTAACTGCAGCACCTCCATCCGAGGTCACATTTCCACCGCTTGTAGCAGTGGTTGCTGTAATATCTGTAACGGCTGTAGTTGGATTTAAGATTGGCAGTCCCTCCGTAAAACTGACCTCAGTTCCGTAAGCTGTACCGGTAGTGTTTGTCGCATAGGACCTTACATAATATAATGTACCAGCGGTAAGACCTGTTAATGTGCTTGTAAAACTGCCGGTTCCGGAACCATCGACCGTTTTCGTACCCAATGCGACTGTTGGCCCAGTTGAGGTACTCCAACAGACTCCACGTGCGGTTACTGACGCCCCTCCGTCGGATGTCACATTGCCACCGCTGCTGGCTGTAGTCAATGTAACAGATATTGGAGCTGTCGTCGGCGCGAGGGTTGGCAATGCTGCAGATGCCGGACTGCCGCACATATTGGTCCATACTGTTCCGTTAAATACCTGTACTTCGCCATATGAACCGCAGTTGCTGCACCATATAATCAAACCGGCCACAGGAGAGGGAATAGAAATCTTTTGGGCATAAGTCAGCCTGGGTGGTAAGAACCCCTGGGCTGTTGAATTGACATCAAGAGCTGCACACTCTGCAGCAGAATCATTGCCGATTGCTGTCTGACCTAAAACCACCAGGGTCCCGGATAAGGATTGATTTTCAGCGGTAACTGCTCCTGTGAATGTGGGAGATTCAGCCCTTACGACATTCCCGGTTCCTGTGGTCGCAATTTCCTCAACCATACCAGCACCTCCGGAAACTCTTCCTAAAACTTTGTTGTTGGAACTGACATTTTGAATTTTTTCATAGGTCACACTTGCAGCTGAAATTTTTTCCGTCGTAATAGCATTTTTTGAAATAACAGGTGCCGAGGCTGTTGTGCCGGATCCTCCCAGGTCACCCGCTAATTGGATTTTCCCCTTAATCAGGGTAGTGGCATCAACGCCTCCCGGAGCATCCTGCCATGAAACATTGCCCCAGTCATCTGAAGTAAGGACTCGACCTGATGCCTGGTTCCCATCGACAATTTGCAGGTTATAAGTAACCATAGAATTAGTAGAAACCGAACTTGTGTATATTGAATTAGTTGATAAAGAGCCGGTTTCAAGATTGGAACTCAAGCCATCGCCTAAAGTCACAATAGAGATATTGTTATTACCTATTTGAACTTTATTATCCTGGTCAACTTTTGCGTTATAGCCTATGGCTGTTGAGTTATTAAGTCCCCGTTTTGTCACATCCGCCCCATAACCCAATGCAGTATTGTTATCTCCTGTGCGGTTATATTGCAGTGCGTTAACACCGACGGCGGTAGATCGAATTCCTGAAGTCATGCTGGACCCGGCTTCCTTTCCAATGAGAGTATTATTGTTTGAATTTAAATTAACTCCGGCACGGTATCCAATTATGGTATTGAATTTAGCGGTTGAATCATTTAATCCTGCTTCATAACCCAGTAGAACAGTACCATCAACTGCCCCAACGCCAATTCTTCCGGCTTTCTGGTTGTTCACTCTAAAACTTAGTGCAACGCTATCAGTAGTACCGATAAAATTAAGGGTATCAATAGTGCCCGAATTACCATGCAGGGACCAGCTACTGTCATTTCTTACATTCAGTGTCGTTCCGGAAAGATTTAAGCCTGAACCCAGTGTGATTTCCTGCATCACCCCGTCACCGGAAGTTTCCCTTCCGAGCAACTTGTTTGCAGAGACATTTTGGATTTTGGCATAACTGACACTGGAACCGGCAATTTTAGCCCTTGTAATTTTTCCATTGCCTATAACCGGGACATCGGCCGTGCCGGTAAGGTCCCCTGCTAATTTGATTTTTCCTTTAACCGTTGAGCTGGCGTCGGGTGTTGCAGTCGTAATGGCTGATGTCACGAATTCAGTAGTAGCAATCTGGCTGGTGCTCGTTCCGGCTGTGGCAGTCGGAGCTAATGGTACTCCTGTAAATTCCGGAGATGCCAGGTTAGCTTTTAAATTCAGTGCAATACCAAAGTCAGTAATCAATGCCTCCAAGCCATTGATGGTAGATATTTCCTGGGTATGGGATAAGGGAGCATAGTCATGGTTTGCCCTGATCCTGCTGAGTAAAACATTTGCAGTGTCATTTCGGCGATAGCGATCGTTCAGGCTATCCTGTAAAGCCGGGACTGTCGTGATACCGAGTGTTTGCCAGGATTTATCACCACGCCAGTATTGGCTGGTAGTTCCAGAGTTGATTTTGGTTTCATAATCATGAGACGCTCTTGTTTTACTAAGCAGAACAGAAGT
>JBAXLI010000076.1:0-18575 GCA_037134895.1 Bacteroidota bacterium | reverse complement strand
ATGCCGGAGCGCTTTCGAAGCGATGAAGGTGATCGAGGACCATAAAATTCAACTTTTCTTTATCGATATCAACATGCCCGACCTGAGCGGGCTTGAGTTTGTGAAATCACTGGCTGACAAACCCTATATCGTGTTTACCACCGCCTACAGTGAATATGCTGTGGAAGGTTTCAAGGTAGATGCAGCAGACTATTTATTAAAACCCATCACCTACAGCAGTTTTTTGAAAGCGGCCAACAAGGTGAAAAATCTGATTGAATTAAATGCGAGTAGCCAAAAGGAAATCATCAGGTCAACAGCCAGTCATTTGTTTGTAAAATCAGACTACAAACTCATCCGCATTGAACTGGATGATATTAAATATATTGAAAGCCAGCATGAGTATATCAAGATTCATTTGATAAACAGCGCCCCTGTGATGACGCAGTTAAGCATGAAAGCCATCGAAGAACAACTTCCATCCGACAGGTTTATGAGAGTTCACAGATCGTTTATAGTTAATCTTAAAAAGATTTCAGTCATAGATAGGAACAGAATTGTTTTCGACGGCAAAGTATATATTCCCGTCAGCGAACAATTCAAAGAAAAATTCCAGGAGTATATAGATGGGAATTTTGTTTAGCAGGTTCAGTTTATGCGAAAATTGAATCGGAAATGGTAATAATTTTTCAATTATGGAAGAGATAATTAAAACAGGTATCAATATCCTGGCCAAGATAGTTGAGCTGTTCGCCGCAATGATTATCGGGTATGCTTCGATAAAGGTTTTCTTATTTTATTGCAGGGATGTAGTGTTTTCAAAAACGAATTCGCAACCCGGCCCAAGCCTCCGGATCACCCTTGGGAAATCACTTGCCATCGCACTTGAACTCTTACTGGGAGCTGATATCCTGAGAACGGCTATTTCGCCAACCTGGTCCGATATTGGCCAGCTCGCGGCAATAGCTGTAATAAGAACCGCTTTGAATTATTTTTTGGAACGGGATATAAAGATGGAATCATCCTGAAAGCAATTTACAGGTAAAACCTGAGCCGTTGACCAGTCAATCTTAACCTGCATCCCATGGCGATTTAGCTACAGAGTGGTTTAGTATTACAAAAATGTTAAATAGCAAGAAAATTAAGCACATGCGATGCTAACTCTTCAGGATACTGGTAAATTACTCCATGTCCGCCCCCATCGATCATGATCACAGATGAGTCGGGTATTAATTCAGCCATCAGCTCAGAGTTCTGAGGGGGGACCAGCACATCCTCGCTTCCGGTCAGCAAGAGGGTTTTCTGCCGCAATTTGTCAAGCCGGCCATAAGTTCCACCGCCAGGTGTATACCAGTTCATTATTGCTGTGTACTGACGGCCTGTGGTCTCTCCGTTCTGTGACTCTGAGATGTCTGGCCACTGTTTCATGGCATCTTCCCGGGTGAGCCATTCAGGAGGGAATAAAACCGTCAGAAACTGTTCAAAGCTCATGTCAGGGTTCGACATGAGCAAGCCAACCCAGGGTTCGGGAAAAGCACATTTGACATCACCGAAATTTGTTCCATATAACACAAGTTTGTCAACAAAATCGGGGTACTCAAGAGCCATTTCCTGGGCTACCATGCTTCCCATCGACCAACCGAGCACATGAGCATGACCGATGTTAAGTGCCTTTAAGAGATTTACTGCATCCCTGGCAAATAATTTCAGGGTAAAGTCTTCATCATTGATAATTTCAGAATAACCCATACCCCGGTTATCAAAAATAATCACCTTGAAATTCCCGGCAAGAGCATCAAGAACAGCATCAGCCCACATGTCCATGGTTGAACCATATCCGATAATCATTAGCAGGGGATCACCTGATCCCATCGTCCGGTAAGCGATCTTCACATCCGGAGTTTTCGCAAATAAAACAGAGCTCATTTCGATGGTTTTAATAGTGCTTCGTCATAGAGATTTTCCAACTCTGCTTCTTTCTTTCGAACATCAAGCTGTTCCTTTGCGAAACGCTGAGCCGCACTTCCAAGTTTTTCCCTGAGAGCGCTATCAGATGCGAGATGCAGGATGCAGGATTTAAGTTCGGCAGAATTGTTCTCGGCGACAAGCAACCCGGTCACTCCGTCTTCTATTACATAGGGAATCCCCGCGTGACGGGTGGTGATGACCGGGAGTCCGGATGTCATGGCTTCTACAATGGCACCCGGGATGCCTTCCTTCTCTCCTGTGGCAGATCGCCGGCTGGGGTGGACAAACACATCCGCCGACATTACAGCATAAGCATGATCCAGTGAGCCAAAAGGAATTGGACCAAGAAACTCAATACGGTCGGTTCCTGATTCTGATATCTGTTTGCGGATGTCATTCTCCAGTTCTCCTTTTCCATATATTTTAAGGCGGATGGGCAGGCTGGTTTCCCTGACTGCCCCGGCAAAGGCATCGATCAGGACATCGTGCCCTTTTTTCGGATCAAGCATGCTGATCATCAGGAAGGTCAGCTCTCCGCTATCCCTGTATTGACGGGGAATTCCGAAGTATGAAGTATCTATGCCATGATAATGCACCCTGAGTTTTGAGGGCGGACAACCAAGTTCGAGAAGGTCCTTTTCCATGTCGGGCGACATGGCAGTGATTATCTTTACAGCAGGGTTTGAGAATACATTTTTTCTCAGCAGGTAGCCCCCGAGACCAAAGCCCCTGTGAGGAAAGGCAGTACAGTCATGTCCGTAAAACGATACCAGTGCCGGGATGCCTGCCCGTTTCAGAAGAGGTGCAAACAAAACAGCTTCAACACCGTAATGGATATGAGCCACATCAGGCTGCAGCTTATCAAGACGCCTTAACAAGCGCTTACGGTCATCCGCAGTAAACAAAAGAAAATGGTCGCAGATCCATTGCGATCGTTTGGACCCGACCGGGGAGAACACAGGGCATTTAGCTATAATCTCGAGTTGAAGCGGGCTTTCGTTCTTCTCGGTATAAACAACCGATGGCTCGTAACGGATATGATGCATGACCTGGTTCCTGACAAAGGATGTCATGGGGGGAAGGAAATTACGGATGAAATGTACGACTGCTGGCATCTGGGGGTTATGAGGGTTTCAAATGTAGAGAAATTTGCTTAATCTTGCATACTCGAAAACCATGTATATGAAAGAGGAATCTACATTCAAGAAGAGCCTGAACCTGTTTGACTCCACCGCCATTGTCATGGGGTCTATGATAGGCTCTGGAGTCTTCATCGTAGGAGCAGATATAGCAAGGCAGGTCGGGTCACCCGGCTGGCTCATCATGACCTGGGTGATTACGGGATTTCTCACTGTTTTCGCTGCTCTGAGCTACGGTGAACTTGCCGGTATGTTCCCTCATGCAGGCGGACAGTATGTTTACCTCCGCAAGGCATATAATCCATTGATTGGTTTTTTATATGGATGGACTTTATTCCTGGTCATTCAAACAGGCACCATTGCAGCGGTTGGCATGGCTTTTGCCAAATTCACAGGCGTGCTTTTTCCGGAGGTTTCTGAAAATGTAATTTGGTTCAAAGCCGAACTGTTTCATTATATCTTTAAATTCGGCCCTGTTCAGATCGTGGCTATCCTTTCAATCCTAATTCTCACATGGATTAACCTGAAAGGTGTGCATGAAGGCAAGAAAGTCCAGAACGTATTTACTTCGGGAAAGTTCCTGCTTGTAGTCGGTTTTATCCTTGTCGGATTTATTTTTGCCTCGAACTCCGATTCCATTGCAAAAAACATGGCATGCTTCTGGGATCCGGCTGTAAAAAGCAGTTCAGGCCAATGGTTGCCGCTTACGGGGATGACTTTAATAGCGGCTCTGGGCATGGCCCAGGTGGGAAGTTTATTCTCATCCGACGCATGGAACAATGTGACCTTTACAGCGGGTGAAGTCATAAACCCGAAAAAGAACATACCGATGAGCCTGTTCCTGGGTACTTTCATTGTCACCATCCTCTTTATACTTACAAACCTTGTGTACATCGTGGTTCTGCCTTTGAGGGGTGATCAGGCCGGTACAGAAGTCATTGACCGGGGCATTCAGTATGCGCTTAACGACAGGCTTGCCACTGCAGTGGTTCACGATGTTTTTGGCATGTATGCTGCCGCCATTATGGCAATATTCATCATGATCTCAACCTTCGGATGCAATAACGGCCTCATCCTTTCAGGCGCCAGGGTTTATTATGCCATGGCAACCGACGGCTTGTTCTTTAAAAAAGCCGGTACGCTCAACTCCAGGTCGGTGCCTGCGACAGGATTGATACTGCAGGCTGTTTGGGCATCCTTGCTTTGTATTTCGGGGACTTACGGACAACTGCTCGATTATGTGGTCTTTTCCGTTCTGATCTTTTATGTTTTAACGATTGCCGGGATATTTATTTTAAGGAAAACCATGCCCGATGCCGAAAGGCCTTATAAAGCTTTCGGTTATCCAGTCATTCCTGCCCTGTATATTATACTCGCAACAAGCATCATGCTGATCCTGCTTATTTTTAAACGGGATTATACCTGGCCCGGACTTATCATCGTTTTACTTGGGATACCTGTATATTTTTTATGGAAAAAGAAGACTGAAAAAGCATAAGCACGATGCATGTAAAGCGACTGATCAGATTCCTATTCCTTCTTGTCACCCTCTGCCCTCTTCTTTTAAAAGCCCAGTGTTACCAAGGCAATACTGCGTTCGGTGACGGGGAGGTCATCACTTATACCGTTCATTACAACTGGGGGCCGGTATGGGTGAATGCCGGGCAGGTCGACTTCAAGGCAAAACTGGAAAAAAAGGGGGACAGGCAACTGTGGCATCTTACAAGTTCAGGAAAGACTTTCGCTTCGTATGACATGCTGTTCAAGGTAAGGGATTATTATGAAACCTGGCTGGATCCGGAAACTTTCCAGTCGGCCGGCTTCAAACGTCTTATATATGAAGGAGGATACCAGCTCGTGAACACTCTGACCTTCAACCAGAAGGACGGTAAAATCTACTCTTCCACCAAAAGCAATAATAACCCCGTACGTTCCGATACCATAAAGATTCAACCATGCTCTTTCGACATGCTTGCTGCTGTTTACTTTACCAGAACTCTTGATTTCAGCAATATGCCGATGTACCAAAAGACCCAGGTAAGCGTAATCATCGATGACAGGATGTATTGTATCTGGGTCAGACCCATGGCCAGGGAAGTGGTGGAAAATAATGACGGCAAAAGATATAACTGTATCAAGATTTCGGCAAAAATGGTCGAGGGAACTATTTTTAAAGGCGATGAAGATGTACTGGTATGGATCACTGCTGACAAGAATCAAATACCTGTATATATTGAAGCAAAAATACTTGTAGGTACGATCAAGGCATACCTGCAGGAAGCGAAGGGACTGCGAAATCCGCAGACAGCGATTTTGAAGGAGAAATGAATTTCGAATATTGAATATTGAATATCGAATGTCGAATATCGAATATCGAATGTCAAATGTCGAATAATTGCAATAAAAAAAAATGAAACTAATTGTTGACAGTGGTTCTACAAAAGCAAGCTGGGGTCTGCTTGAAGGGAACGAACACAAAACCACGGTGCATACCGCAGGGCTGAATCCCTATTTCCATACAAGTGAAAGCATCGATGCTATCCTGAAAGCCGAGCTGCTTCCATTTATTATTACTGACCATATCAGGGAAATACATTTTTACGGCGCGGGATGCAGTACCGAGAAGAACGACGACCTCATCAGGTGGGCCCTGCTCGATCATTTTCATCATGCCGGGGTGTTTGTATACCATGATATCCTGGGAGCAGCCAGGGCCTTGTTCGGCAAGAATGAAGGCATTTCCTGCATATTGGGTACAGGTTGCAACTGCTGCTATTATAACGGGAGTGAAATTTTTTCGAAAGTCGATTCCCTGGGCTACCTGTTCGGGGATGAAGGTGCAGGCTCATACCTGGGCAAGAACCTCATGGCCGATTACCTTAAACGCAGGCTGCCGGCTGATCTGCAAATTGAGTTTGACTCGGTGTATAAGCTAACCCTTGAAGACATACTGAATTCACTTTACAATCTCCCCTATCCTAATCGTTTTCTTGCATCGTTCAGCAGCTTTTTAGCTCCCAGGAAGGATCATCCGTATGTACGCAAACTTGTTTTGGATTCATTCCTGGCATTCTTTGCAGCCCAGGTGAGCCATTACGAAAATTACCAGTCACTTCCTGTGAGTTTCGTCGGGTCTATTGCACATCATTACAGGGATATACTTGAAGATGCCGCCTCCAGGGAGGGGATTCGTATCGGGGACGTAATTAAAGCGCCGCTGGAAGGGCTGCTAAAGTATCATAAGGCCTGATGTACGAATATTTAATCCACTTATCTTGCATCCTGCATCCTGTATCTTGCATCCCGCATCCTGCATCCCGCATCCTGCATCCTGCATCCTGCATCCCGCATCCCGCATCCCGCATCCTGCATCCTGCATCCTGCATCCCGCATCCGATTAAGCTTCACGATTCACGTTCTCCTCAATGATTGCCATCATCCCGCTGAGATCATCAGGCGAAAACCAGTTAATTTCCTTGTCTTTTCTAAACCAGGTCATCTGTCGTTTGGCGTATCGGCGTGTGTTGGTCTTTATTTTTTCAACCGTCTCGCTGTACCTCATTTTTTCGGCAAAATGTACAAAAATTTCTTTGTACCCAAGCGTGTTCAGAGCATTGCAGTCGCGGAATTTGTAGAGATCCCTGGCTTCGTCAAGCCAACCGGCAGCCAACATTCTGTCAACCCTCTCATCTATCCGCTTATTCAGTTCTGCCCTTGGAATTTCAAGCCCGATTTTAAGAATTTTAAACGGACGGCGGCGGGGTTTCTGGCTGCGAAGTGAGGAATATGGTAATCCTGTTGTAATGCAAACCTCAAGAGCCCTGATCAGGCGGGCAGCATTATTCAGGTCTACAGTACCGTAATATATCGGGTCAAGTTCAAGCAATTTATTCTGCAGGGCAGATATCCCTTCGTTTTCAAGCAAGGCTTTGAGGTCTTCCCTCAACTGGGGTTCCGGATCAGGTAAAACGTCTATCCCGTGACAAACGGCATGGATATATAACCCGGAGCCTCCGGTCAGAATCAGCACTGGATAGGTGTTGAACAGCACGTCCAGCCTGTCGAGGGCATCCTTCTCGTACTTTGAGACGTTGTAATTATCTGTGACAAGCAGATGACCTATAAAATGATGGGGTACTTCGGCAAGTTCCTCCTCAGTGGGAAAAGCCGTACCTATCTTCATGTCCTCATAAAACTGCCTGGAATCAGCCGAAAGTATCTCGGTCTTAAGGGCTTTTGCAAGTTCAATCGAAACCCCGGTCTTCCCTGATGCAGTAGGTCCGCAGACTACAACCAGAAGCCTTTCATCAATAGTCATCCGACCCTTCCCGGTAATTGGAATATCTTTCATCGATCTGATCAATATCCCCGAAATCCTCTATATGTTCCATGTGTTCATCTTCGCTGAAACCAGCATCATCCCCGTCTTCAGTAGTGGCAACCTGGCTTTCAATCTCAAAGGTTTCAGGGGCCTCTTCTTCCAGGATGTCGGCAATCTCTTCTTCTATCGCCTTGATCTCTTCAATATCCTCTTCTATCGTATCGAGTTTGGGTATTTCGGAGGGTTTTACAATGATGACGGGCTTTGCCTTCGAAGGCTTCACAACTGTTGGCGACTCCCCGGCTTCAGGGGTAATATGAAGGGCAGTGATCTCGACAATTTTCCTGAGTTCTCCCGATTTCCGCGAAACCCTTGGATAGGACACCATTGACTCGCTCTGCAATATCTTGAACAGCTCGATATGCATTATTATGACCTCCTTGCCCAGGAATTCATAATTCATGGTCTGATGCGGATCATCAATATAGTTTTTGATCCTGGCATCTTTCATCAGAGGCAGGGTGATGTTTTCAATCACCACTTCACCCATATCGTCATCAAACCGCCTGACCTGTTTTTTTGTATTCTTCAGGGTAATCTGGTGCCTGACCTTGTTTTTCTTGTCGGTCGTATAAAATGAAGCCCCGCTGATGTGTTTCATCTCAGCAGTTTCGACAAGCAAATGATGAAAATCAAGAAAAGTCTGGTTGGGCAGTATCTCGACTTCCCTTAAAAAATCATCATGGTCGTTGGCAGTAACCCTGAAACGGTATATCAGCATCGTATTCTCATTTTCCGGGGGTAAAAGTATAAAAATCTTAGGTACCAACAGGTGTCAGTCCGTGTTTTTTCCCTTCCTCAAGCATCAATCCGAAGGCAGCATCAAACTCGTTTGGTATGCGCCCTTCGAGGATTGCCTCGGTAATTACGTCCTTGATATCACCTATTTTTTTAGAGGGCGGAATACCGAATGTTTTCATTATCAGGTCTCCTGTTATCGGAGGCTGCCAGTTCCTCAGCCTGTCCTTCTCTTCAATCTCTACAAGTTTTCGCCTTACGGTCTCGAAATTCTCAAGAAAATTCCTGACCTTATTCGGATTCTTGGAAGTGATATCGGCTTCGCAAAGCAGCATCAGGTTATCCACATCGTTACCGGCATCGAAGAGAAGCCTGCGTACTGCCGAATCTGTAACAGAGTCTTCAGACAGGACTATCGGTCTTAAATGAAGCAACACCATTTTTTCGACAAATTTCAGCTTCTCATTCAGGGGAAGTTTCAGTTTCCTGAATATTTTCGACACCATTTTTGATCCCTTGAAATCGTGGGCATGGAAAGTCCAGCCTGTTCCCGGTACAAATTTCTTTGTCGCAGGTTTTGCAATATCGTGAAGCAGGGCCGACCATCTGAGCCAGAGGTCACCGGATGTTTTTGCAACATTGTCGAGCACCGCAAGTGTATGATAAAAATTATCCTTATGCCCTTTGCCATCAATGGTTTCCACCCCTTTAAGTTCAAGAAGTTCAGGTAATATGAGACTCAGCAGCCCGGTTTCATCAAGCATCCTCAAACCCTTCGAGGGTTTGTCTGACATGATGATCAGGTTCAGCTCATCCACCACCCTCTCCATGGAAACGATGGAGATCCTGCCTGCATTCCTTGCAATTGCTGCATAGCAGCCGGGCTCGATCGTAAAATCAAGCTGGGCCGCGAAGCGAACAGCCCTCATCATCCGCAGTGGATCATCAGAAAAAGTGATATCCGGATCAAGCGGGGTCCTGATGATCTTCTCATCAAGGTCCCTGATCCCGTGAAAAGGGTCGATGAGTTCCCCGAAATGGCTGCCCCGAAGGTCAAAAGCCATGGCGTTGATTGTAAAATCCCTTCGTTTCTGGTCATCTTCGAGAGAGCCGTCCTCGACCAGAGGTTTGCGGGAATCGATGCGATAAGACTCTTTTCTGGCACCTACAAATTCAACCTTCCATTCCCCGCACTGTATCATGGCCGTACCGAAATTTTTGAAAAATTTCACGTCAGGAACAGGGCTGAGCCTGGCCGCAACGGCATGTGCAAAGTCAATGCCGCTTCCCACAACGGCAATATCGATATCGTTCCTGGCATCCCTGCCAAGGAAACAATCCCTCACATAGCCTCCTACGACGCAGGCCATAACACCAAGTTCGTCGGCCGAGACGGAGACTTCGCGAAAAACAGGGTTATTCAGATATTGTTTAAATGCCGGCATATTCATAACCTTCGCCAAAAGTAAGAAAATAATAAGAAAATGTTTGAAGTATGCTTCAATTCAACCGATTTGATTACTTTTGGACCGACTCAAATCAGCAACACACTGATTCAGACCGTAATCATATATTAACTAACAATATTTTTATGCTACGAGGTTTACTCCCACGCGAATATGCTTTCTACGATTATTTCGAAAGGCTTATGAGCATAAATATTCAGGTGAGCAGTGAATTCCTGGCCCTGGTGAAGGAAAAAAAGCATCCTGAAGTTGCAACCAATGCAATTAAAAGACTGGAACGGGAAGCCGACAAACTCACAAAGGAATGTATTGACCTTTTGCACAGAACCTTTATCACTCCAATCGACCGTGACCAGATCTACCAGCTGGTAAACGGCATGGATGACTTTGCTGACCAGATGAATGCGGCCACATTCAGGCTGTTCTATTATGGTATTGAAGAGTTCAGACCTGAAACGCTCGAATTTGCAAAAATCATACATAATTGCAACCAGGAAGTAGAATCCGCAATAAAAAGCCTGAGGCACA
Source organism: Bacteroidota bacterium (assembly GCA_037134895.1). GTDB lineage: Bacteria > Bacteroidota > Bacteroidia > Bacteroidales > FEN-979 > CAIRDP01. The sequence continues at coordinate 8,376 of JBAXLI010000076.1, read as the reverse complement.
TTAAGAAACAAAGCTCTGAAATCCGTTCTAAATGCTCTTCAATTCATGAATTTGAAAATCAGGCGGATGACATTTCCCGGGTTGCCATTGCCAATCTTTTCAAGACAAATGACATCATGATGATCATCAAATGGAAAGAAATTTTTGAACGTCTTGAAAAAGCTGTTGACCGCATGGAAAGAGTTGCCAACACGATTGAAAGTATTCTGATCGACAACGCCTGATCAGGTTCACTCCAACTAAATTATTATGCTTGTAATTGTTATTATTACTATTATAGCTGCTCTCATTTTTGATGTCATCAATGGCTTTCACGATGCAGCCAACTCTATCGCCACAATCGTGTCGACGAAGGTGCTCTCACCTAAATTTGCTGTTTACTGGGCTTCTTTTTTCAATTTTGCAGCCATGTTTGTATTTGCTCCCAAAGTTGCAAATACAATAGCAAAGATCGTAGTCATAAATCCTGGTGACCCGGCATTTGTTTATGTCATCCTTTCAGGCCTTGTAGGGGCAATCCTATGGGACCTGGTTACCTGGTGGTATGGACTTCCTTCAAGTTCCTCTCACGCCCTGATCGGCGGACTTGTCGGATCAGGCATGGCTTATAAAGGAATGGGGATTATTCACTGGTCAAAAGTCATTGAAACTGCAACATTCATCCCGATCGCCCCATTGATCGGTGTTGTTCTTGGTTTTGTTCTTATGCTCGCGGTTGTATGGATTTTTCATAAAGCCACGCCTCATCGTGTTGATGCCATTTTCAGGAAAGGACAGTTATTTTCAGCAGCTCTTTATTCGTTAGGTCATGGTGGAAATGATGCACAGAAAACAATGGGTGTGATTGTCGCCCTGCTGGTCGCTGCCGGTATGTTGACGCCAGACACCCAATTATCCCTCATGCATTCCGAAACAAACTGGATCATTCTTGCCTGTTTTACAGCCATGGCCATTGGCACTGCTATTGGTGGCTGGAGAATTGTCAAAACCATGGGAATGAAACTAACAAAACTAAAACCTGTTCATGGTTTTGCCGCTGAAACATCAGGAGCGCTTACAATTTTTCTCGCAACCAGCCTTGGAGTGCCAATCTCCACAACTCATACTATTGCAGGAGCAATCATAGGAGTAGGTGCTGTTACAAACCTGACAGGGATAAAATGGAAGATTGCGTTGAATATTGTGGTGGCCTGGGTCCTGACAATTCCCGCCTCAGCCATTGTTGCTGCCCTGTGTTTCTGGCTTGCCCAGGCGCTTCATCCTGGCTTCTGACCCCTTAATCATCTAGGTACTCATCATCATCGTTATTCCCGGCATTGGCTGCCTTTCGCCTGTCGATATGCTCCTCTATGATTTCGACATACCTCTGGTAAACAGTATCTACAATACTTTCCCAGGGCTTATAGATTGATTTCCTGGCTCCTTCACCTGCCAGTTTAATGACTTCAGGATACTTTTTCACCTCCGAAATAAGTTTGTACAGTGACTGTGCATCGTCCTCTATGAGAAAACCATTTACTTTATCGGTAATACCTTCGGCTGCCGAACTTTTTCTTACAACCACCGATGGGACGTCAAACGCTGCCGCTTCCTGGATCACTAAAGGGGAATTATCATAAATTGAAGGGAAAACAAAAAGATCGGCACAGGCATAAATACTTCTGAGTTTGTTCCTGTCGGTGATCAGTCCTGTAAAGATCACTTTATCGTTCAGGTTACATTCCCTGACATGCTTTTTCATTTCCTTCGCAGCATACCCCTCGCCTACAAATATCATCTGGAAGTCAGATTGCTTTTCTTTCAGCATCCGAAGTGCATCGATGATCATTCGTACATTCTTCTCCCAGCGGTGCTGGCCTACAAACAGCATGGTGAATTCATTGCTGTTGGCAGCTGTGATATCCATACCGGTTTTGCGAAGCTTGATACGGGATGATTTGTCGGGAATTGCCATATCGGTTCCATTGGGGATGATCTCAAATTTCCCTTCGTAACCATACTCCTTCAGGGTCTCCCCGGTTGATTTATTCGGAACCCAGACTACATCGGCAGAATTATAAAAATCAAGTGTAAGGTTCATCAGGAAATCCACAAACAAATCATGGTTCAGTACTTTTCTAAAGTCTTCCCTGTACTTGGTGTGAAATGTTGCCACAAGCGGAATACCTCTCTTTTTCGATATCTTGTGGGCCAGCTGTCCGCTGATGAAGGGACTGTGGGCATGAACAAGATCGAACCTGAGTTTCCTTAACTTTTTCTTAAATTTTATATCAATAAGCGGAAGGCCCACACGGTATGGATTCATCCCGGGTAAAAGCACCGACTTGAACCTGTACACCTTGTAATCTTCATCATCTTCATAATCTTTCACCTTTGGCGCAACAAGCACTGTTTTACCATACTTTTCGTTAAGCCAGCCGGCATAATTATGGGCCGTGATCCCAACCCCGTCCATAATGGGAAAATAGGAATCGTTAAACTGGCATGTCGTAATTTTCATATGTATCAAGCTTTATATATACTTATTTCAAAAGGGAATATCCTGAAGTCCTGGAAATAATGCACATCATAAACGCCCCTGTGAGTTGAGAATAAAACCGTGCCGAAACTATGTTCAGGCAGACTTATATATTTTCTCCCTGCCGTAAAGTTCAGTATCACCACTACCCTGTTTTCATTGTAAATACGGGCATAAGCCAGGATTCCTCTCTGCCCGGTAATCAGCGGAACCCAGCGTCCCTGCTGAAGGGCAAGGCTGGTTTTTCGTATGCTGATTATATTCCGGTACACGTTTAGCAGGGAATCCGGATCTTTTGACAGGCGTTCAACATTACGATGAAAGCTATCATGGTTCATGGGCAGCCAGGGTTTGCCGCTGCTAAAGCCTGCATGCTTCCCATCTGTCCACTGCATGGGCGTTCTCGCTTTATCCCTTCCCCTGAAAAAAGGCCAGAAACGTTTGCCCAGGGAATCCTGCATTTCCCCGTAACCTATCCTCCCGTTTCTCATACCAATCTCTTCTCCGTAGTATATGAAAGGAGTACCCTTGATTGTAAGCAGCAGGGCTGCGGCAACCATTGCTTTTTCATTTTTATGCCTTCTCCATGGCACGCGGTCAACACTCCGCATCAGGTCATGATTTGACAAGACATTACAGGGCCAGCCCTGCTCCGGAATATTCGTATACCAGTTACTGATACATTTGTAATAATTCCTGGCGCTCCAGGCTCTGAAAATGAGAGAAAAATCAAATGCCATATGCATCCCTTTTCCTCCAGCCAGGTAACTTGCAGCTATCTCAGAATTGCCGGGAGGCATGGTGTATATTTCGCCAACAATGACTTTGTCTTTATACTGGTCGATCTGTTTCCTTAGCTCCATCACAAGTTTATGCGACTTGCGGCGGTTGCGGGTGAATACCTGCTTCTGGAAGAAAGGGATCCCGAACATATACGGATTGTCCCTGAACTTTTTATCCTTTGCGATCAGGTTGATGACATCGAGCCGAAACCCGTCAACCCCAATATCGAGCCAGAATTTCAATTCTTCGAAGAAAACAACAGGAAGGATCGGATTTCTCCAGTTCAGATCTGGCTGTTCCTTAAAGAATGAATGATAGTAATATTGCCCGCTGGTCTCATCGAGAGTCCATGCACTTCCACCCACTGCGGATTTCCAGTTATTGGGAGGCCCTCCCCGGTACCCGTCTCTCCATATATACCAATGCCTTTTAAGACTATCTGCGGATGATCTTGATTCTTTGAACCAGGCGTGCTGGTCGGAGGTATGATTGAGGATCATATCACTGATGACACGAATGCTCATGCTATGAGCGGTTTCTATGAGCTTTTTGAAATCGTCCATGGTACCGTAATCCGGATCGATCCTGCGGTAATCCGAAACATCATATCCGAAGTCAACATTAGGAGACAGGAATACCGGTGACAGCCAGATTCCGTCAATACCAAGATCAGCCAGGTAGTCAAGCTTTGAAGTAATCCCCTGAATATCTCCAATGCCGTCGCCATTCGAATCCATGAAACTCCTGGGATAAATATGATAAATGACCCCGTGTTTCCACCAGGTCCATTGTTCAGGCGACTGTGGTTCCATGCAGTTGATTGGCAGTATTTATATCTAAATCTTTCAGCATCCGTTGCAGGATGGTATCGGCGCTGTAATCATCGGCCCGTTCCAGTGCTGATTTTTTGAATGAGGTCTGCAAACACTTATCAGAGAAGTATTCGATAATCCTGTCACTCATTTCATCGCTGGTTTCAACCAGGAAGCCGTTCACCGAATCCCTGATTATATCCCTTGGTCCCTTGGTGTTATATGCAATCACAGGCAGGCCGCAGCTCATCGCTTCAAGTACTACACAGCTGAAAGTATCGAATCGTGAGGGCAGGATCAGAAGGTCGGCCGAGTTATACACCTCGGGTAATTTATCATGTTCGACCCAGCCTATATATTCGGCTTCAGGGAAATTGGTTTTCAATTCGGCTTCAGCTGGACCATGCCCTACAATCCTCATCCTCAATCCGGGAATCTTGTCCTTTGCTTTCCTGAAAATGCCTGGGAGTTCAAACACCCCTTTTTCCCTGCTTAGCCTTCCGGTAAATAGAACCACTGATCCAGACTCAGCTGAAGGTGAAGAAGATCCACCAGGTTCGAAATTCATGAAGATTTCATCCGCCCAATGCGCCGTTTTAAAGATCCTGACCGGATCGAACCTCATGGAAGTCCCGGTAAGCCAGTCCTGCTGTTCAGTATTGAGCACAAAAATATGGTCGAACTGCCTGTAATAAACCCTCATCGCACGCTGCAACCGCTTTAGCCCGGGTTCTTCCATACCCATGACCTGCTTTGCAAACATGATCCAGTCGGTATGCAGGTAAAAATATGTTTTGACAGAGTACAGCTTTTTCAGGTACAAAGCAGCAAAACCCATTGGTCCTTCGGTAGAGCAGAGAATACGGTCATACCTTCCTTTCCTGAAGATCCGCTGAATGCTGATGAAGTTCGGGATCCTCATCGGCTGCTGCCGGTAGAGGGGAATATTGAATTCAGAGAGAGGTTTCAGAACGATCAGGTTGCTGTCGGATTTCAGTGTGTTGCTGCAAACCATGATATCGATCGGAAGTCTGCGGGCTTTGATTTCCCGATGCATGGCCTGTAACACCATCGAAACCCCGTTATGGTCCCCGTAAGTGTCGGTGAGCCATAACACCCTGCCCTGGCCTTCCTGTTCCACACCTTCTTCTCCCATGTGTTCGATTTTAAATTAGTACTGCGGATGGAATACTCCTGAGTTACATCCGCAGGAATCCGGTTGTGCAAATTTCTATGATATGGTAATAGTATTCTGTATGTTACAGAAAATTAATGATTTATTAACAAATTATTAATGATTTTGTAACCGGGAATTAACATTGGGATTACCACATCATCTGAACTTTGCATTCCGAATATGAAAGAATACACAGTTGGGAAGCGAGATGTCGACATTGTGATCATTTCCGATGTACATCTCGGCGCTTTTGGTTGTCACGCCAAGGAACTTTTGCAGTATCTCAGGAGCATACGGCCAAAAACGCTTATCCTCAATGGCGATATCATCGACATCTGGCAATTCCGCAAGGCATATTTTCCGAAACACCACCTGATGGTGATACGGCATCTTACCGGGATGATCGCAAAAAACACCAGGGTTATCTATATCACCGGGAACCACGATGAGCTGATGCGGAAGTTTGTGAAGTTCAACATCGGATCTTTCAAACTGGTCAATAAACTTTTACTGGACCTTGATGGAGAGAAAGCCTGGATTTTTCACGGGGATGTATTTGACATCACCATGCAATACAGCAAATGGCTGGCAAAACTCGGGTCTTTCGGTTACGACCTGCTCATTCTGCTGAACGGACTTTCAAATTTTTTCCTCACCAGCCTGGGCCGGGAGAAGATCTCGTTTTCAAAAAAGGTAAAGCATAGTGTTAAGACAGCGGTTTCATACATTAACAAATTCGAGGAAACTGCAGCCGGAATCGCTATTTCCAAAGGCTACTCGTATGTTGTTTGCGGGCATATCCATCAGCCCGAGATGAGAATGATCAGGAATGCTCAGGGAGAAGTGATGTATATGAACTCAGGCGATTGGGTGGAAAATCTTTCGTCCCTTGAATATCATGAAGGACAATGGAGTATCTATAGTTATCGTGATGATCCTCATGTGAAAGCTTATACAGAATCGTCAAAACAACCGATGCCTTCGACCCATAAGGAAACTTTTGAGAACCTTCTTAAAGAGTTTGAAATAAAATAAACACCAGCGCAGGGCGTTCACTTTATTTTCCTGTTACCTCCTAAAAAAAAAGCTTGCAAACATGCCGGTATGGTAAATGTAAGACTATTATGTGTATCTTTGTTAACGGATTCACAAACTTTAATACAAACAAAATCAAACTCTTATGGCAAAAAGAACAATCGTAGCCATGCCTGGTGACGGCATCGGTAAAGTAGTCCTTGACGAGGCCATCCGCGTTCTGGATGCAGCCGGTTTTGAAGCAGAATATGTACATGGTGACATCGGATGGGAATTCTGGTGCAAAGAAGGCGACCCCTTCCCCGAACGCACGCAGAAACTCCTTGAGAAGCATAAGATCGGCCTGTTCGGTGCGATCACTTCAAAACCCAAAGACAAAGCTGAAGCCGAGATTTCACCTGAACTGAAAGGCAAAGGCCACGTATATTACAGCCCCATCGTAAGCATGCGACAGAAATATGATCTCGATATCTGCATGCGTCCCTGCAAAACGTTCAAAGGAAATCCCCTGAACTTCATCCGCCGCGGCTTTGGCGGTGTCATCGAGGAACCCGTTGTCGATACCATGATCTTCAGGCAGAATACTGAAGGCCTTTACGGCGGAGTGGAATGGACCAATCCTCCCGACCAGGTGTATGACGCCCTGATGACCCACAAAAAGTTCAGGGACAATTTTGCATCCTGCCCCAGGCCTGAGCTTGCTGTATCAACCCGTATCTTAACAAAAAAATATACTACCCGCATCTTAAAAGCTGCTTTCGACTATGCAAAGGCAAAGGGGTATGACACCGTAACAGTCTGCGAAAAACCAAACGTGATCCGCGAAACCTCGGGCATGATGCTTAAGGTCGCCCAGGATTTAGCCAAAACCGAATACCCTGGCATTAAAGTCCAGGATACCAATATTGACGCCCAGATGATGTGGCTCACCAAGAATCCTGAAACATACCATGTAGTCGTTGCCAGTAATATGTTCGGCGATATTATTTCCGATGGTTTTGCCGGACTTATCGGCGGACTTGGTTTTGCCTGCAGCGCCAACATTGGGCCTGAAATCGCAGTGTTCGAGCCCACACACGGCTCAGCCCCAAAATATGCAGAATTCAGTACATCGATCGTAAACCCCATCGCCATGATCATGAGTGCAGTTATGATGCTTGAGCATATCGGTGAGGATACAATCGCCGCTAAGATCTCCAAAGCCATTGCAGAAGTCGTCGAGGAAGGCAAGGTCATGACCTACGATATGATGAAACTCCCCGGCAAACCCGATGTTTTCAGCAAAGGAGCAGCCAGCACGTCTCAAATGGCAGATGCGATAATTGCTAAATTAAAGTAAATTAAACCGGATTTGAGGGATTAGGGATCAGGGATCAGGGATTAGGGATTAGGGATTAGGGATTAGGGATTAGGGAAATTTTCTTTAATCCCCAATCCCCAACCCCCAATCCTCAACCCCCAATCCCCAATCCCCAACCCCCAACCCCTAATCCCCAACATATGACCGACAGAGTTCAAAACCTTTGGCCCGAGCTGATGTGGATCACCGACTCAGGCCTGCGTGAAAAAGTTGCCCGTACCTGGGAACTTGCACTCGAAAAGAGCGTCCTCACGCCCGAAGACCTTAATAAAATCCCCTTCACACTCCTGGCAGGACCTGATCTCAAAGTATCATTCATGGCACATAAACGCTGCGTTGTGCATGTCGCAAGAGATGCCGGGAACAAGATGAATGCTTTCTTTAAAGATGATCTTCCTGTGAATATGGATGTGCTGGTTGCAGGAGCCATCCTGGCCGACGTTGGCAAGCTGCTCGAATATGAAATGAAAGATGGAAAATCAGTGCAGGGAATGTACGGGAAGTACCTCAGGCATCCTTTCAGCGGGGTTTCCCTGGCTGAGCAATGCGGAGTTCCTGCCGACGTATGCCATATCATTGCAACCCATGCAGGCGAAGGCGATATGGTGAAACGTACCGTGGAAGCCTATATCGTGCATCACGCCGACTTCATGACGTTTGAACCGTTCAGAGACAGACTTAAATAAATTAC
>JBAXLI010000075.1:0-19091 GCA_037134895.1 Bacteroidota bacterium | reverse complement strand
GAATATTGAATATTGAATAATAGAATACTCGAATAATCGAGTGAAGAATGTTGAATGTGAATTGCGAAAAACGATAACAATTAAATAATTTAAGATTATGCCACATCCTAAACGAAAAATTTCAAATCAGCGCAGGGATAAAAGACGTACGCATGATAAAGCAGAAAGTCCTACCTTTGCTCTCTGCTCAAATTGCGGTGCACCTGTTCTTTACCACAGAGTATGTCCGGAATGCGGCTATTACCGTGGGAAGCAGGCTATTGAGAAAGCAGCTGCGGAATAATCCTGGGGTCAGGATCATTCCCCGACAAATTAATCAGTTGTTCAATTTAAATCTGACTAATGAAGATCGGGTTAGATGTTTTGGGAGGTGATTTTGCACCGGATGCAACAATGCATGGTGCAATTTTGGCTCATCGTGAGTTACCTTCCACCGACAAGATCGTTTTGATCGGGGACAAGGATAGTATTCTTACATTTCTAGCAGAAGAAAGAGTAGATCTGTCTGGTTTTGATATCATTGATGCCCCCGATCTGATCGAAATGGATGAAAGTCCGACGAAAGCCCTTGTAAGCAAGCCGAATTCAAGCATTTCCACAGGGTTCCGTATGCTCAAGCACGGGGAGATAGATTCCTTTGCAAGTGCAGGAAGCAGTGGAGCGATGCTTGTCGGTGCCATTTACAGTGTTGGGAATATCCAGGGAATCATCCGTCCGAGTTCCCCTGCCTACATTGCCAAGGAGAATGGTGGAATATCTGTTCTTATCGATGTTGGTACTAATCCTGATGCAAAACCTGACGTGATGTACCAGTTTGGGTTGCTTGGATCTTTATTTGCAGAGCATGTATATCATCTGAAAAGCCCCAGAGTCGGACTTCTGAATATAGGATCCGAAGAAAAAAAGGGAAGTCTTACTACCCAATCCGCCTTCCAGCTAATGAAAGAATCGAAAGATTACAATTTCATCGGGAATGTTGAAGGAAGGGAGCTTTTCAGGGATAATGTGGATGTTATTGTTTGTGATGGATTTGTAGGTAATATCGTTCTCAAGCAGATTGAGGCGATGTATCGTGTTCTTGTAAAACGGAACATTAAAGACTCTTACCTTGACCGTTTCAATTATGAGATATACGGGGGTACGCCAATACTCGGGGTTAACGGGAATGTGATTGTGGGCCACGGGATTTCCAACAGTACTGCCATAAAGAATATGATCTTGCTTTCCAGGGAGATCCACGAGGCAAAACTGCCGTCAAGGATAAAACACGCTCTTGAGCAATATACGATAAACAATATTTAATTGCGATTTAATGACCAGACTTAGAGCTGCGATTACAGGGGTACAGGGTTGGGTTCCGCCTTATATTCTTACCAATAAGGAACTTGAGTCGATGGTTGATACTTCTGATGAATGGATCATGAGCCGTACAGGCATCAGGGAACGTCATATTCAGAAGGGGGAAGGGCTTGGGACATCCGATATGGCTGCCGAAGCTGTAAAGCTTTTACTTGATAAAACCGGAACTGATCCCGGGGATATTGGCATGGTGGTATGTGCAACTGTTACACCCGACATGATTTTCCCTGCTACCGCGAATATTATATCAGACAAAGCAGGAATAAAGAATGCATTCAGTTATGACATCAATGCAGCCTGTTCAGGATTTCTATATGCACTGGTCACTGCTACAAAATTTATTGAAACAGGTTCTGTAAAAAAAGCTATTGTTATAGGCGCAGATAAAATGTCGTCGATCACCGATTATACGAGCCGTGAGACCTGTGTTCTTTTCGGGGATGCAGCAGGTGCATTGCTTCTTGAACCTACCAAAGAGGAAGTCGGCATCATGGACTCCATTATGCAGAGTGATGGCTCAGGGCGCAACTACCTGCACATGAAAGCAGGCGGATCCCTCAGGCCGCCTTCTTACGAAACCATAGATGCCAGGGAACATTTCGTTTACCAGGAAGGACAGCCTGTATTCAAATTTGCCGTGACCAAGATGGCCGATGTGGCAGCCGAGATCATGGCGAAGAATAATCTTAAATCTCAGGATGTTGCTTATCTTGTTCCTCATCAGGCAAACCTCAGGATCATTGATGCCACTGCCAGGAGAATGGGTGTGGGTACAGAGCAGGTCATGATCAATATTGAACGTTACGGGAACACTACCGGAGGAACTATCCCTTTATGCCTCTGGGAATGGGAAAATAAGCTGAAGAAAGGTGATAACATCATCCTCGCAGCATTTGGAGGCGGTTTCACCTGGGGAAGCATCTGGGTAAAATGGGCGTATTGAGAGATGGTGAGATGGTGAGTTGGTGAGATGGTGAGTTGGTGAAAAGGGAAATCCTTACGGCTTTTCTTCCAGCAGACTTTCGATAAACTTTCGGGTCTCATCACAGAAGTCAGTATAGTGCCGGCCTGTGCCCGGGCCAGAGAAACCGGTTTCAACTTTCCTTATCTTTCCTTTACGGTCGATATACATGGTGGTGGGATAAGCCATAGGGCCTTCAAGGTTGAAGAGAACTGAGCGAAGAGATTCCCGTCCCCGGGGACCCGCATAAAGAAATGGGTAAGTTGCGCCGGTTTGAGCAATGAATCTCTCCATACGGGGTTTTGACAACTCAAACGACTTATCTTCAAAACAAAGTGCAATAATTTCAAGTCCTGAATCCCGGTAATTCGTGTACATCTCCCTGAAAAAAGCAGTCTCATCAAGGCAGTTGGGGCACCAGGTGCCAATAGCCATAACGATCAGAACTTTGTTTTTAAACCTCGGCTCATCAAGAGAAACCTTATCCCCATTGATATCGGGGAGATTAAAGGTAAAGCCGGGCCCGGTTTTTACTTTAACAAGTTCGTCCATCCTTGGAAGGCTGAATGATTCATTTTTCTCTGCATGCCAGATACTTTTCCATGTGGGGCTGCCCATAAACCTCCCGTTCTCAAGTTTTCCTGCCGATGAAATATCCGCAGTGAATGTAAGGGTATGAGCCCCGTCAACTGCCGACATCATGAATTTATTCCCTGAAACTTTGCCTTCGAGGTATCGGTAATCTCCCCCGGTATTCAGAATTGTACCACTTATGTGGCTGCTGTCCTGGACAAATTCACCCACCATCAGGGTTGAATCGGGAGTGCCTGCGTTTTCGGTGATCTTCCATCGGCCGCTCAGGTTGGCCGAGGGTTTTTGCTTTGCCCAGGGAAAACGGTCTGTAATGCCCGGCACAGCATAGAAAGCATATCCATTGCCGGCTTGCTTCCCTTTTGGGAAATACAACCCAACCAGGGAATCATGCCTGATAACTGCATTGATCTCTGAGGTGAAGACCGGGAATTTCATAAATACTGAATCCCCCGAAACGGCAAATTCGGTTATCATAATGACCTCCGCTGCATTCGAAACCTGCATGACCTTTTGTCCGTCAGGTGTTTTTGCATAGATCATATTGAACGGGAGGTCCATCTGTTCTTCATTACTGTCAATGCGGATGACTCCCAGGTAAGGACCCTGCTTTAGTACGTTCTGGCGCATACATCCGCAGACCAGGAAGAGTATCAGGCAAAAAAGGGTAAGTTTAGGTTTCATAAAGGTTCTGGTTACTCCCTGACAAAATGAGACATTTCAATGGGAATTTCAAGTGATAGCTCGACCAGCCCTTTCAGTTCCCCATCAACAATCCAGGGTGTCTGGTAGATAAGTTTTTTCTTTCCTTTTTTCTCAATTGTGTATACGTTTTTGGTTTTCTTTTCCATGATATTCCTGATGATCATTTTCGAATTCTCATTATGGCATTCCATCAGATCCCTGCCTTTGAGAGGAGGTTCGCCAGGCTTCACGAAGGTATGTTCAGCAGTTTCGTTGGCATAGATTACCTTGCCGCTTAGATCGCTTACGATAACTGAACCATCAAGTTTTTCAATCCAATCCATTTTTACAGTTTTAAAAACAGCTCACCATTTGTTCCAGTGGATCCTCTCAGGTTTGTATTTATCTTTTGGCAGGTCTTCACCTGTGGGCAGCCCCAGCGGGATAATCGAAAAAGGAGTTACATGATCAGGCAGTCCGAGGGTTTGTTTAACCAGGCCCGAACGCTCTTCGTAAGGGTATAATGCGCTCCATACCGCCCCCAGCCCGAGTGCATGCGCTGCAAGCAGGATATTCTGGGATGCCGCAGCCACATCCTGGTACCAGAGGTCGGTTGCTCCCTGCTGAAGATCAATTGTAAGGTCACCACAAACAACAATTGCAGCAGCAGCTTTATAAAGCATCTTGGTATACGGAAGTCCGTTAGCCATAGCATCCATGAGATCACGCTCAGTAACAACAACGAATGCCCAGGGCTGGCGGTTCCTTGCTGAAGGAGCTGCCATGGCAGCTTTCAGAAGAGTCGTCAGCATGCCGTGATCAAAATCCCGGCCTGTGAAATTCCTGACACTCCTCCTTTGCAGAATATTATCTATGATTATTTCTGAGGATCGGCTCACTGTGCAGAAAAATTACTCAAATATAGAAATTGATTTTAATCGCAGGCAAATTTTTTATTTACAAATTCACATTTTTGTGTTTAAAAATATCCGGGAAGCTGCATTATAGTTTGTGTAAAAGGAGCGATATTCACAAGTTTATTTTAGTGACATGGAAAACGAAAACTATAAGATACTTGCGGTCGACGACAACCCGAAAAACCTGAAGGTGCTTGCCGCGCTGCTTGCTCCCAGGAGTTACCAGGTTGATTATGCATTCAGTGGTCAGGAAGCCCTGAAGATGACTGAAACTGAGAGATATGACCTGATCCTGCTCGACATTATGATGCCCGGGATGGATGGTTACGAAACCTGTCTGAAGATAAAAAGCATGCCCGGTAACGAGCTTGTCCCGGTGATCTTTCTAACGGCCAGGGACGACATGGCCAGCCTCAACAGGGCATTTACAAGCGGAGGGGTCGATTATATCACAAAACCATTTTCTCCTGAAGAGCTGCTTGCAAGAGTAAGGACCCATCTTGAACTTAAATCGAGTCGTCAGCAGTTGCTCCAAGTGAATTCCTGGCTCGAGAAGAAAGTCGAGGAACGCACCGAAGCCCTCCGGCTGGCCCATGAAGAGCTTGAAAAAGCCTATCACAGCCTGCAGTCCCTTGATAAAGCCAAAACCGATTTCCTGCATATGATCAATCATGAGGTGCGTACGCCTCTCAATGCCATTCTCGGGTTTACGTCAATTCTGCAGGATGAAGTGGAATCGGCCGAGGTGAAGGAGCATGTTGAATTCATTTATTATTCCTCAACGAGGCTGGAAAAATTCCTGGCTGTGGTACTTCAGCTTACCGAGCTTATTGCCAGGGAGAAACCACTTCTGAAGAAGCCTGCATCAATCGGGCGTATACTCGAATTTTGTTTAAACGAATATGTTACACAGACCGGTAAAAAAGGTGTCAACACTCACCTTGATCCTTCTCTGACTGCAATGATGATCAATTGTAACGAGAAGCTGGTCAGGAATTGTTTTCAGGGGGTTGTCGAGAATGCAGTTGAATATTCCCCCGATTCAGGGATCATCATTATTACCGCGGTTTCGGAACCGGGTTATGCAGGCATTGAGATCACCGACCAGGGCCCGGGTTTCAGCGAGCAGGCCCTGAAAAACCTGTTCAGCCTGTTCGGCCTTGGCTCTCAGCATATCGATGAAAATGTCGGACTGGATCTCTGCCTGGCGAAGATGATCATGGATGCTCACTCGGGCAAAGTCGAGGTTAGTAATATCACGGGCGGGGGGGCATCGGTTAAGATACTTTTCCCGGCAGCCTGAGCTGTGATGCAGGATACAGGATACAGGATGCAGGATACAGGATGCAGGATGCAGGATACTCTAGATCCAGTCATCTAATAATCTCGCATCTTGCATCTTGCATCTCGCATCTTGCATCTTGCATCTCGCATCTTGCATCTTGCATCTCGCATCTCGCATCTCGCATCTTGCATCTTGCATCTCGCATCTTGCATCTCGCATCTCGCATATCGCATCTCGCATCTTGCATCTCGCATCCCCCATCCAGAATTTTCATCCGCCCCATAACCTGGATTTCCCTAAATTTTCCTACCTTTGCACACTTTTTTTCAAGGATGAAAACGAAATACACCGAATACAGGAACCTCGACCTCACAAAGATCGGGAAGGACATACAGGCCTACTGGGATGAGCATAAGACCTTTCAAAAAAGCCTGGAGCTGACCAAAGGCAACACACCATATATTTTTTATGAAGGTCCGCCTTCGGCAAACGGCATGCCGGGCATTCACCACGTTATGGCCCGTACCATCAAGGATATTTTCTGCAGGTATAAAACCATGAAAGGGTTTTATGTAAGCCGCAAGGCCGGTTGGGATACTCACGGACTGCCTATCGAGATCGGTGTTGAGAAGAAACTTGGCATTACGAAGGAAGATATCGGGAAAAAGATATCCATCGAGGATTATAACCAGGAATGCCGCAATGAGGTGATGAAATACAAGGACTTATGGGATGAGCTTACCCTACAAATGGGGTATTGGCTGAATCTTGAAGATCCTTATATCACCTATGAAAACAAGTATATTGAATCGGTATGGTACCTGCTGGCAAAGCTGTATGAGAAAGGCCTGTTGTACAAAGGGTATACCATCCAGCCATACTCGCCTGCTGCAGGCACCGGTTTAAGCACCCATGAGCTGAACCAGCCCGGAGCTTATAAAACAGTGAAAGACAACACGGTAGTTGCCCAGTTCAAAGTCATCCGCAGCGAAAATTCGGAATTTTTATTCAATGAACTGTTCGGGGATGTATATTTCCTGGCCTGGACCACAACACCCTGGACTCTTCCGTCAAACACCGGACTGGCAGTAGGCAGGGACATCACTTACCTGCTCATCCGCACATATAATCCTTATACGTTCAGGGAACAAACGGTGATCATGGCAAAAGACCTGTTGCACCAGTACCTCCCCGAAAAGAATGCACAGCTTGAGCTTGAAGATTATCACGAAGGACAGAAAAATATCCCTTACAGGATCGCAGGGGAATTCAAAGGCTCTGATCTTGAGTTTATACGGTACGAACAGCTGATGCCTTATGCATTACCTGAAGAAGGCGATCCTTTCAGGGTTGTGATCGGCGATTTTGTGACGACCCAGGACGGAACCGGCATTGTGCATATAGCTCCCAGCTTCGGTTCCGACGACTTCAGGGTTGGCAGGCAATACGGTCTTGGCTCACTTACACTGGTTGACAGGCAGGGAAGGTTCACTGAACAGATGGGTGAATTTGCCGGCCGGTATGTGAAAGTGGAATACGATACCGATTGTGCCAATAAGGAGTGTCCGCCCGTTGATATCGATATCATCGTCAAGCTGAAACACGAGAACAAGGCATTCAAATCAGAGAAATACGAGCATTCCTATCCGCATTGCTGGCGCACCGACAAGCCGGTTCTGTATTACCCGCTTGATTCATGGTTCATCCGCACCACGGCATACAAGGAAAAGATGATCAGCCTGAACAACACCATCAACTGGAAGCCTGAATCGACCGGAAGCGGGCGGTTCGGGAACTGGCTTGAGAATCTGGTCGACTGGAACCTCAGCCGCTCACGTTTCTGGGGAACGCCTTTGCCTATCTGGCGAACCGAAGACGGGAAACAGGAGATCTGCATCAGTTCTGTAGCCCAGCTTAAGAAGGAGGTTGAAAAGGCTGTTCTGGCTGGTGTTATGAAATCAAATCCGCTCGAAGCCTATAAGGAAGGAGATCTTTCAGGCAATAATTACCTCACCTTTGATCTTCACCGTCCGTTTGTGGATGACATCCTGCTCGTAAGCGATGATGGAAAGGTCATGCGAAGGGAGACCGACCTGATCGACGTCTGGTTTGATTCGGGTGCGATGCCATATGCCCAGTATCATTATCCTTTCGATGCCAACCGCAGCCTTGAAAGCTTTTTTCCTGCCGATTTTATCGCCGAGGGAGTTGATCAGACCAGAGGCTGGTTTTTTACCCTCCATGCAATAGCTGTTATGCTGTTCGACTCGGTTGCTTATAAAACCTGTGTTTCAAACGGTCTTGTGCTTGACAAGGCGGGGAATAAAATGTCGAAACGCCTGGGTAATGCCGTAGATCCTTTCGAGACCATTAAAAAGTTCGGTCCCGATGCCACCCGCTGGTACCTGATCACCAATTCCCAGCCCTGGGATAATCTGAAATTTGATGTTGACGGGATCACCGAATCCCAGCGCAAATTCTTTGGAACCCTTTACAATACCTATGCGTTTTTTGCCCTCTATGCAAATATCGACGGTTTTACCTACTCAGAGCCTGAAGTTCCGATAAGCGAGCGTCCCGAGATCGACCGCTGGATACTTTCGGAGCTCAACTCCCTTATAAAGTTCGTTGATGAAAGCTATGCCGATTACGAACCCACAAGGGCAGGCAGGGCAATCAGCGACTTTGTTGACGAACATCTCAGCAACTGGTATGTTCGCCTTTGCCGCCGCCGTTTCTGGAAAGGTGATTATTCGGCGGATAAGGTTAGTGCGTACCAGACACTTTATTCCTGTCTCGAGGCCCTGGCTCAGCTTATGTCACCCGTCGCACCATTCTTTGCAGAACAGCTTTTCACCGATCTTAACAGGATCACCGGCCGAAAGCATGTTGATTCTGTGCATCTGACAGAGTTTCCGCAGGCCGATGCCGGGATCATAGATAAGGCACTGGAAGAAAGAATGGAACTTGCCCAGAAAATATCTTCGATGACCCTTTCGGTGAGGAAGAAAACCAATATCAGGGTGCGTCAGCCGCTGAACCGAATACTTATCCCCCTGCTGAATGAAAAACTCAGAGAACAGGTAGAATTGGTTAAGAATCTGATACTCTCGGAAGTCAATGTGAAGGAGATCGAATACATCACAGACACTGAAGGCATCCTGTCCAAAAAGATCAAACCCGACTTCAAGAAGCTGGGACCCAAGTGCGGAAAGGATATGAAGCTGATTGCCGAGGACATGAAAACCTGGAGCGCGGCTGAAATCTCTGAATTCGAAAAGCAGAAGTCGTTTACAAAAACGTATCCCAACGGAAGCACCTATACCTTTGAACTTTCTGATGTTGAAATCCTTTCCGACGACCTTCCGGGATTTAATACGGCGTCGCTCGGGGCCCTGGTTGTTGCCCTTGATACGCAGATCACTCCAGACCTGAAAAATGAAGGCCTTGCGAGGGAACTCGTGAACCGTATCCAGAATCTGCGTAAGGATAAGAAATACGAGGTGACCGACAAGATCTTTGTGAAATTGCAGTCGCATAAAGAACTGGATGAAGCTGTGAACGAGAATAATTCTTATATTTGCAGCGAAATTCTGGCTCAGTCGCTTATTATTACAGAAACCCTTGAAGGTAAAGACATTGACGAGATTGAGCTGACAGAAACGATAAGCACAAATATATCCATCGGCAAGGTGGATTGATACGCAAACGGCAGGGAGCTAGATTTCTGTCGTTGTTTATTTTAGAACCTTAACCTGACGAGCTATGAAAAAAGCAGCAGCACCTGAAAAAGCCAAGACAAGGTATACCGATGAAGAACTGGAAGAGTTCAAGCAGATCATCCTTGCAAAACTTGAGAAGGCAAAGAATGACCTGGAACTTCTGACTGATGCCTATACAACCGGTAACGAACATGATACGAACGACACTTCCCCTACGTTCAAAGTTCTTGAAGAAGGATACCAGGTGTTTTCAAAAGAGGAGAACAGTAAGTTTGCTGCGCGCCAGGAAAAATTCATCAAATCGCTTGAGAATGCCCTTATCAGGATCGAAAACAAGTCATATGGGATCTGCCGTGTTACAGGCAAACTGATCCCGAAAGACCGTTTACGTTCTGTGCCTCACGCTACGCTTAGTATTGAAGCCAAACGGGTACAGGCTGCGCCTTCCGCGCTTCAGCGTCCGGCCACTGATGTATTGGATCACGAAGAATGAAAAAAGCAGTCTGGATTGTTTTCCTGATCCTTCTTGCGGATCAGATTCTGAAGATCTGGATAAAAACCCATTTTTATTTAGGAGAGAGCCACCCGGTACTTGGGCATTGGTTTTACCTTCATTTTACCGAGAATGAAGGTATGGCTTACGGGATGACCCTTGGAGGACAGTTTGGTAAACTGACCCTGAGCCTGTTCCGGCTTATTGCAATAGGAGGCATTTTATGGTGGCTTTACACGGCAACAAAAAAGGGTGCCGGGAACCTCATGATCGTCTGCATTTCACTGATCCTTGCCGGTGCCATAGGGAACATCATAGATTCGGCGGTTTACGGACTCATTTTCAACGAAAGCACTTATATGCAGATTGCAACTGCGTTTCCCAAGGGTGGTGGCTATACCTCATTCCTGCATGGAAAAGTAGTTGATATGTTTTATTTCCCTATCATCGAAACCCAGTTTCCCAAATGGGTCCCAATATACGGAGGCGAGGATTTCACTTTTTTCAGACCCGTATTCAATATTGCCGACTCAGCGATTACGACGGGGGTGTTGATGCTTATCGTGTTTCAGAGAAGGATATTCCCGAATAGTAAGTAGTGAGTTGGTGAGTTGGTGTTCGGCGAAGCCGTAATGAACACCATAGAAATAAGCAATTCGTGAATAAATGGTGAGATGCAGAGTTAATAAGTCGTGCTTCGTAAATCGTACATCGTAAATGAAATCGTAATTCGTCCTTCGTAAATCGTAATTTGTCCTTCGTAAATCGTAAATCCCTTATCTCACTCTGATCGAACTTCCCACTCTTAGCCTTGAGTTCGGCTTCAGCCTGTTCATTGCACAGATCTCTTTGACATTGGTATGGTATTTTTTTGCCAGGTGACCCAGGGTATCACCGTTTTTGATCTTGTGGTAAACGGCGTTTACATTGTAATCATTGGGATAAAACACCTTTTTAGTGATGGGGAATGATGAGGCAATCAGTTTCTGGTTGTCGAAATCTATGACCCTCAGAGCATCCAGAGGAACGTCTTTATACCTCAGTTCGAAATGGCAGTGGGGGCCCCGGCTGCGGCCACTTGAACCACCAAGGGAAATAGGATCGCCGGCCTTTACCACCTGGTTTACCCTCACAAGGATTTTTGAATTATGGGCATAGTATGACTCCAGTCCGTTGTAATGCCTTACAATAATAAGATTGCCGAACCCCCCCCGGTTATATTTCGCGTACCTGACCACCCCGTTGAACGCAGCTTTGACGGTGTCTCCCTTGTTAAGCTTGATATCAAGGCCTTTATGAGTGTAAGTAAACCCCCTGAAGAGTTTGCCATAAACAGGCAGCTGAAAATGATGTACTGAATCGACCAGCAATAACAAGGTATCCCTGATTGAATCCCTTTGTATCTTGTAGGCAAATATCTGGTCGTTGATCCATTGATTGCTGAAAATACCGGTCGAATCCTCCTCTATACTCATCATCACAGGCTCGTTATCGAGGTATTCCCACGTGTTGTTTTTATATAAAATCACAGTGCCGTTCTTCGTCTCGACAGTGTCAACAATTGCATCGACATTTCGCTGTGCAAACGACATAATAGGGAAAAAAACCAGGGCAAGCAACCAGTTCTTGCTCATCCGCATATTTTAAATAATGTTAGGGTTGTTTTAACAGAAACGCTAAAATTACTGAATTATTCTTATGATGCTTGCTCAATTCAGCATTTTAATGTAGGTTTGTAGAAATTTTCGATACAGATTATGGAAGCGAAAGTACCAAGAAAAGAACTAGTTAAGGGGAAGATTCTCCAGATCATTGGCCCTGTTATCGACGTTGCTTTTGACGAAGGAGTTGCCCTGCCGAATATCTATGATGCTCTTGAAGTAAAGAACGATAAAGGTGAAGTGATCGTTCTGGAATGTGAGTATGATATTGGCGAGAATACCATGCGGACCATTGCGATGGATTCGACCGACGGTCTCAGGCGTGGTATGGATGCTGTTGAAAGAGGAGGCCCTATTTCCATGCCGGCTTCGGAAGAGATAAGGGGCAGGCTGTTCAATGTTATCGGAAATCCTATTGACGGACTTGGCGCCGTATCAATGGCCCACACTTATCCCATTCACCGGGATCCCCCGGCCTTCGACCAGCTTACGACCACAAAAGAAGTTCTGTATACAGGAATCAAGGTCATTGACCTTATAGAACCTTATTCAAAAGGCGGAAAGATCGGTTTGTTCGGTGGAGCCGGTGTTGGCAAGACCGTTATCATCATGGAGCTGATCAACAATATTGCAAAGAAATATTCAGGGATGTCGGTTTTCGGAGGAGTTGGTGAACGTACCCGTGAGGGTAACGACCTTCTGCGTGAGATGATCGAATCGGGCGTTATCAGATACGGCAAGGAATTCAAGGAAGAAATGGAAAAAGGAGGCTGGGATCTTTCAAAGGTTGACCGCAAGGAGCTTTCTGAGTCACAGGCAACACTGGTTTTCGGACAGATGAACGAACCCCCCGGGGCACGTGCCCGCGTTGCTTTGTCGGGCCTCACAGTTGCCGAATATTTCCGCGATGGTGATGAGACCTCGGGCGGTCGGGATATCCTGTTTTTCATTGACAATATTTTCCGTTTCACCCAGGCAGGTTCCGAAGTCTCGGCCTTGCTCGGGAGAATGCCATCCGCAGTAGGGTACCAGCCTACGCTTGCTACTGAGATGGGTATCATGCAGGAAAGGATCACATCGACAAAGAGAGGATCTATTACTTCTGTTCAGGCTGTTTATGTACCTGCGGATGACCTTACCGACCCTGCTCCGGCCACTACCTTTGCGCATCTTGATGCAACCACGGTTCTAAGCCGCAAGATCTCCGGACTTGGGATCTACCCGGCCGTTGATCCCCTGGATTCCACATCCAGGATACTTTCGCCTGATGTTGTCGGGCAGGAGCATTATGACACTGCCCAAAGGGTGAAGCAGATACTTCAGAGATACACCGAATTGCAGGATATTATTGCAATCCTTGGTATGGATGAGCTTTCCGACGAAGACAAGCTTGTTGTTGCCAGGGCCCGCCGTGTGCAAAGATTCCTTTCACAGCCGTTCTTCGTGGCCACCCAGTTTACAGGCATTCCGGGAGCATTTGTCAATATCGAGGATACCATCAAAGGATTCAACATGATAATGGATGGTAAGGTGGACGAATATCCCGAATCGGCCTTCAACCTTGTAGGGACTATCGAAGAGGCTATTGAAAAGGGCAAGAAAATGCTGGCTGAAGCTAAGTAGAAAATGGCGAAATGGTGTTTGGCGAAGCCGGATTGAATACCATTGAAATAAGCAGTTTCGTGAATAAATAGCGAAAAGCAATGAAAGTAGATATAATTACACCCGACAGTACCTTGTTCTCAGGCGACCAGGTGGTCCTTGTACAACTACCCGGAATTGACGGTTCTTTCGAAGTACTGAACGACCATGCACCGCTTATTTCGATTTTGAAAAAAGGGAAGGTCAAACTTCAGAATAAAGGGGAGAAGGAGCAATTTTTTGATATTAATGGAGGGGTTATCGAAGTGCTTTCAAATAAAGTGCTTATCCTCGCCGAGTAATTCCCTGGTTTCCATGAGAATGTCAAAAGCTATAGTTTTCGCGGCATTCCTGTTGCTGATTTCCGGCGGATGTTATAAGAATGAGCCCATACCTGTTGCTGTTTTTACTTACAAAGGAACCAACAGCTTCAAGATCCCCTGCACGATCACATTTATTAATCTTTCAGAAAATTCATTTGCCTGGGTATGGAATTTCGGTGATGATTCCACCTCCTGGGCCAAAGAACCTGTAAAAACCTATGCCAGGCCGGGGAAATACCTTGTGACCATGAGGGCTTACACCGAAAGCCAGAAGGAATGGTCGTCCTCCGCACAAACAGTGGTGATCAAAGACACGGTTCAATAAAAAAAGCTGCTCTTTTGGAGCAGCTTTTTTATCCCTGAGGACTTGTCTTTTAGAAGAATCTTAATCTTGAATCAGTGATCTTGGATGTCTTCTGCAATGCGGGATACACTCCGGTAGAAGCGCGCTGCTCAAAATTCGATTTGTTCTGCTGAAATTCGGCGCTGAAGTCTTCTTTTTTAGGAGCATCGTTGATACCGTCGATTATTACGGCATAAGCTCCATAACGTCCCTTCAGCGGGCCAAGCAGCTTCTGGGCCGGTGAAGTAAAGAGCATACCAATCACATCCGCGTCGCGGGAGATTGCAGCCCGGTTCATCCCGTTAAAGGTAATGACTGCAGTGTCAACCTTTGCCTTCATTACGGTTCCCAGAGAATAGAGATCCTTGCTTGCCTCCATAGCTTTTGCGAGGCGCTCTGAAGCGATCTGAACTTTCTTATATCCTTTTACCGAAGGTTCGATTTTTGTTTTTACAAGATCCAGGGGAACTATGCCCTTTGGGGTGGCATTTTTAAGAATGGCCACAAGGTATTTGCCCTGAAGGTCGAAGACCGGGGATATGTCGCCAACTTTGCTGTTTTCCGAAAATGCCCATCTTACCACTTCCCTGGCATTCTGCATGCCCATCAACGAATTATCGGATTCCTTCATGTTCGGAGCCTGGCGTTTTGAAAGTCCCTGCTGGGATGAAGCTTTGTCAAAGGCCTCAGCAGTCCGGAACTGTCCTGCGAAAGTGCTGGCTTTGGTATACGTATCCTGGTAAGTCTGGTTGCTGGGCTCTATGTTCCTTGCCACAATGGCAGCTTTGATCTTTTTAACCGGTTTGGATTTGTCATCAAGCCTGAAAATGGCGTAACCAACCCTGGTTTCAAGCACCTTAAATTCTTTGGGTTTCATATTCAGGCCGGCATTATAAAATAATGCGAGGCCCGGATTACCATCATTGATCACTTTAAGTTCTCCACCGTCTTCTTTTGCAGAACCGAAGTCAGAGACGTTTTTTGCAAAGTCGGGGAACTGGGCAGGATTTTTCTTGATCAGCGCCATCAGGCTGTCGGCTTTGGCTTTTGCCTGTTCTTTGGTGCGCTTGATACTTTCATTACCCGGACTGCCGAAAGCGATAAGGCATTGCATGCCTTTCATGGTATCGGGACGTTCAGCTACATCGATGAGCTTAGCCATCAGCCATACATTATTCTGTTCGAAAGGCTCTACCAGGGTTCCGATTTTGCTATTGAAGAGCAGTGAATCAAGCCGGCCTGCAAGCACCCCTTTTTTAACATAGATGGTGTCGTATTTCTTATCAGAATTTGCGTTCTCGAAGGTGATGGGATCAGGGGTTGCCTGGAAATCCCTGTAAAGCGAAGCCACATCTTCTGTTGTTCTTTTACGGTCGGTCTGGCTTGGCAAAACATCGAAAGTCACAAAGTCAATATCCCTTAAAGGCTCATCCTGGAAGAAAAACTGGAGGTTCTTATCGTAAAATTCCTTGTAGTCGGCATCGGTGATCTTCACTGTGCTGTCGGGGATCTCAAAAGCATTCGGGGCAACAAACCTGACCTGCATGGAACGAGCTTTGTTAATATAATCCTGTTTCAGAAATGCTTTTGGCATATAAAAGGACTTTGTAACAAGGTTGTTGAATTTTGATTCCTGGCGATCGTCTTTGATGGCTTTTTCGAAGGCGAGCCATTGCTTTTTTGCCTTGGGTTCCATCTTATCGAGCTGTTTAAGGTAGTTCAGAACGATAGCAGGATCATAGGCCCCGGTTTTGGGATCCTTGAAGTACTGCAGAATATACCTGTGGGGCTGCTTCCCCTGTATCTGGTCAAAAAGTTCTTCAGGCGAAACAACCATGCCGATCTCGTCATATTCCTTGCCCATGATGGTTTCCTTGATCATCTGGTCATACACGCTCTGACGGATCTGGAAGGCTTCCTGGTCGGAGATTTTTTCACTTCCCCTGTTTTCCTTCTGGATTTCCATCGCTTCTTCAACCTTTGCCGAGAAATCGGTATATGGGATCTCCTCCCCGTTGACCACTGCAATGTCGGTGGTCCCTTTGGCTCTCTTCTTGCCAAAATCACCAATTACGAAAGCTGCAATTGCGACCCCGATAATGATAACCGCAAGGCCCGATTGCTTCCTGATAGTTCCAATAATCGCCATTATTCTAAGTTTTTAAAAGGAGTGCAAAGGTAGAATTTTTTTGGGAAAGTGCAAAAAAAGTAACAAGGTGACAAGGTGACAAGGTGACAAAGTAACAAAGTAACAAGGTAACAAGGTGGCAAAGTGACAAAGTGACAAAGTGACAAAGTAACAAAGTGACAAAGTAACAAAGTAATAAGGTGACAAGGTGACAAGGTGACAAGGTAACACTGTAATTAGTTCTTTCTAAACCCCGTTACCACCGTGTTACCATGTTACTATGTTACCCTGTTACTCATACAGAGTCTTTCTTTACCATCATCTGCCCTGTAGGATTTTTAAAGTTGTACCTCGAAAAGGACTCATCTGATTCAAGGTCATTGCCATAGAGGACTTTACCCGGAGTGATGACCTTAATTGGATCGGAATTATAGATCCTGTGGTTGCGTTCATCCCAGATGATATGCTCGGTGTTAAGCTGTTCATTTTTAATTTCATTGCGGATGATCACATTTCCCCTCGCCTCCATATATCCCCTGATATCAAAGCGGATGCCATACCTGGCTGTTATGGTCGATTTAATCCGCATTATGGAATCATACATAATGATCTTTAATCCTTTTGGGAAGTCCATCCTTGGAACTTTCCCGAGATACTGGTTCAGAAGAGGTGCAATCAGTCTTGCCTGAACTTTGCCGGAGTCGCTGAAGATCATATCAACATTGGATGCCGACATTGAAGGATCATCTTCCTTATGAAGTTTTAGAGCGGCAACTTCCTTTTCTTTGGTACAGGAAAATAATAGCAGAATAATCAGCGGAAATACGGCAAACAGGGCAGGAGACAGGATCTTGACTGTTTTCACAGTATTAAAAATACTTTCGTTTATGGAACCAGCGCTCATATATTGAGAAACCCAGGACGAATTTGAAGTAGGTTTCTTTTATAAGGTCCCCCTGAACTGTGCCCCGGGAACCAAACTGTCCGCCGATGTTCATCATGGTCTTCATACCTCTGAGCGGTAATCCGAAGCCGAGGGTGATACCGTATTCGTTGAGCTGACGGCCTCTGAGAAGTAAATAGGTTCGATCGAAGTAGAAGCCAAGGCGGTAATGCACCCTTGCAAAATAGCTGCCGTAATTATCGGGATTCGGCACGATCTCCCCTCCGACCGATATCTGGTAGCTGTTGGCAAGTGAGTCGCTTTGTCCGAAAGCACGATAGGATTTCCAGTTCTGGTATCGGTAATCGGCTGTGACAAGGAATTTATCGGTTTTCTGAAAAGTGATCCCGCCTCCGGCAGTCCAGGGCAGGAGAATAGAACCTTTATAAGAATCAACAATTGCAATGGTGTCTCTGGGATATTCAACCCCTGTAGTACTGAGAAGGAAAGTCTGAGCAAGGGCGCTTCCATGTGCAGTTATACTTGTGCTTGGTGAAAAAACTGCACCAAGGATTATCGAGAGGTCCTTTTTCATTCTGATCCTGTACTGGGCTCCGAAATTAAAATAGAAATCGCCTACAGTGACGTAATTGTCAATTTTATAGTTCATGGTGTGGATGGAATCGGGGAAAAACACAACCGATTCCCGGGTCGAATTTCCGAAAAGGTAGCAAACGTTCACACCAACCGAAAGATCTTTGGTGATGTTAAAGGCATTGCCCCAGAAAAACCGGTTAATGCCGCCCGAACCCGAATAAAGGCTAAGCACGGTTCCTGCAGTGGCGCTCTCTTCAGGACTCACAACATTATAACCTACATCGCTGTAAGGAACTAGTCCGACAGCCGTTTTCCACCATTTTGTAACAGGGAAGCCGAAGGAAAGGTAGCCGAGGGACGCATAGGAGCGGGAAGTACTTTGCAGTCTTGATGTGAGTCGCACTGATTCAGCACTGAATCCGCCTTCAAAAACAAAAGCGAGGGAATCAAAACCACCATAAGATGCTGGGTTGGTGTAATTCACATGACTTGAACTGCGAAGTGCGATACCAGTTTGACCGAGCGAAAAGTTCCAGGCATTGTTGTTACCGCTGAGATCGCCAAGTCCGTATCTTGAATAGGGGGAGGCAATGCGTATCTGAGCCTGAAGTGCAGGAATCAACAAGATCGTAAACAGAGTCAGCAGAAAGTATTTCTTACTTGATAAGTCCGGCATTCAGCTCTAAGATTAGGTATAAGCCCTCAATAACGATATTCGGGACTGCAAAGGTCCTAATTTTTAACCGCTTATCAAAATAATTCAGGTCACCTCCGCTCAGTATTATTCTTAAGTTGCTGTGTTTCTGAAGATATCGGGTGACAATTCCTTCAACTTCGGCCAGTGTGCCGTTGATAACACCTGAGAGTATTGAGTCTGCAGTTGTGGTTCCTGTTAGTTTAGCGCGGTTCTTGCCAGATATTAACGGTAATTTCCCGGTAAAAGTATGAAGGGCGCGCAATCTCATCTGAATGCCCGGGGAAATGCTTCCGCCAAGGTATTCCCCGCCTGCGTTGATGAAATCGTACGTGATGCAGGAGCCGGCATTGACTACGAGTACGGGTTCGTTTTTAAACCTGTGGTGACCTGCGACTGCCGCAGCCAGCCTGTCTTTTCCAAGACTTTCAGGCGTTTTATACCGGTTCCTGAGGGGAAGTGAAGTATATTCGTCGAGTTCGATGAAGAAAAAATTCTTTTTAAGAAAGCTGATGCAGGATTCAGGATGCAGGATGACGGATGAGAGGATGCAATGGGTGATGCCGGGATGTTCTTTCAGAAACGACTTTAGTGTTTGCAGATTAAAGTCGGGCAGAATGGCAAAGTCTTTCAGTCTGCCTTTTTCGAAGACCGCCAGTTTTTTGTTGGTGTTGCCGAGATCGATGACCAGGAACATTTTTACGAATGACGAATGACGAGTGACGAGTGACGAGTGACGAGTGACGAGTGACGAGTTGACTATGCCTGAATAGTGTTGACCGTTTTTAAAAGATTCTTGTAACGGTTTT
>JBAXLI010000074.1:0-19540 GCA_037134895.1 Bacteroidota bacterium | reverse complement strand
AGCGTGGTCTGGAATATCAACCGTAAATCAGCTGATCTGAAGATGTATGAATTCGGAACGGTATACAGCAGGACTTCCGGAAACTCTGATCCTGTAGCAGGGTACCATGAAGAAACTCATCTCTCAGTTTTACTTACCGGCAGATCATCCGCCGAAAACTGGAATTCAAAGGACAGGATTGCTGACTGGTTTGATATCAAAGGGTATATCCAATCGTTTTTCATCAAGCTGGGAATCGGCCAAAGCAAGCAGGACAAAGGCCCGGAAATTGAACAGCTGGCTTTTTCAAATCTCACGTTCAGGGAAGGGATCAGGTTTTCAGCCGGAAATAAGGTCATCGGTTATGCAGGAATGCTTACGGCAGAAGTGTTAAAAGCCTTTGACATCAGGCAGGAAATAATGTATGCTGAACTCAACTGGAGTGCGATCCTTGCGCTCATCCCTGTGAAAGAAACACAGTACCGTGAGTTGCCGAAGTTCCCTGAAGTAAGGAGGGATCTCGCACTTTTACTTGATGGCGGAATTTCGTTCGGGGAGATAGAGAAGCTTGCCTTTCAAACCGAGAGAAAATTACTCAGAAAGGTGGGGTTGTTCGATGTTTACGAAGGAGAGAAGATTGAGGAGGGAAAAAAATCCTATGCAATGAGTTTCATTCTCCAGGATGAAGGGAAAACCCTTACTGATAAAGAGATCGACAAATCTATGGCAAGGCTGATCAATGCCTTTGAAAGCAGCCTGAATGCGCGGGTGCGTTAGCCCGTTTAAAATAAACCAATAATACAAAGCTGTGGCGAAAAAAGATAAACTTGTGTACTCGGTTAGCCCTGAAGGGCAGCAATACCAGCTTCCCCTGAAGAAGGATTATCCCGGGGAAATGCAGAGACTTGAACAATTGGTTCTTCAGGCCAGGAAAGAAAAGAAGGAAATTGTGGTGGTCATGGGCATTGGTTTCGTCGGATCAGTGATGGCTGCTACCGTAGCTGATACCAGGGACAAGAAAGGAAGGTACATCAAATTCGTTATTGGTTGTGACCTGCCTAATCCCAGAAGTTACTGGAAGATCGAAAAGATGAACAGAGGCCTTTCACCTGTAAAAGCCGAAGACCCTGAGGTTGATGTGATCATTGACCGCTGTGTGAACAAGAGCAAGACTCTCGTGGCAACATATAATAACGACTGTCTTAAATTTGCCGACTGCATTGTGGTTGACGTGCAGTGCGATTTCGTGAAGAAGGAACTTGGCAACATGCGTTCAGGCGAAACGGATATGGCTGCGCTTGAGGATACTATGAGGACGATAGGAGAGAAGATCAACCCAGGCTGCCTTGTTTTGATTGAGACCACCGTTGCCCCCGGTACAACTGAATTTGTCGCCTGGCCCATTATGAAGCAGGAGTTTCAGAAACGAGGGCTGAAGGATACCCCATTGCTTGCGCATAGTTTTGAACGCGTCATGCCGGGCAAGCACTATGTGGCTTCGGTAAGGGAATACTGGAGGGTTTGTTCCGGATGCGAGGAAGTCGCGCGTAAAAGAGTTGAGAAGTTTCTTCACGAGGTGCTAAACACCAAGGACTATCCTCTTACAGTGATGGACCGGCCCATTGAATCGGAAACAACTAAAATAATCGAGAATTCATACCGTGCAACCATACTTGCCTACCTGCATGAATGGAGCCTCTTTGCTGAGCGCAACGGCGTAGACCTTATCAAGGTCGTCAAGGCAATCAAGATGAGGCCAACCCATAGTAACATCATTTTCCCCGGACCTGGCGTGGGCGGATACTGCCTGCCAAAAGACGGCGGACTGGGTTACTGGGCGTATAAGCATATTCTGGGTTTTGAAGACGGGGATAAGGTGTTTAAAATAACCCCGACGGCGATCGATATCAATGATACCCGTGCGCTGCATGTGGCTGAGCTCACCCGTGACGCCCTAAGGAACATGGGACGGTACATTGCCGGTTCGCAGGTGCTTCTTTGTGGTGCATCTTACAGGCAGGACGTAGGCGATACCCGTTACAGCGGCAGTGAAATGGTGGTTCGCAAGCTAACCGAAATGAGTGCGGAACTCAGGGTGCATGACCCTTATGTAGATCACTGGTATGAGCTGGAAGAGCAGGATACCTACCCCTCGCCGGGCAGTTCATGGAAACGGTTCTTCCGCAACCAGGAAGGTCTGAAGAATACCGTGGTTGCGAAAGACCTTAAAAAAGCCCTGAAAGGCGTTGATGCGCTTATTCTGGCGGTTCCGCATACGCATTATATGGATTTGAATCCTGATGACATAGTGAAATGGGCAGGCGGGCCAATTGCCGTGGTGGATGCTTTCGGCATTCTCGACGACACGAAGATCCGCCGTTATTTTGAGTTGGGTTGCGAGGTGAAGGCCCTGGGACGGGGACATCTGGCAAGGCTGAAGAGGGAAGTAAGAAAATAGTGACGAATTACGAATGACGAGTGACGAGTGTTGAGTTCTTTATAAATATTATATTGTCATTCCATTCATGATTCGTAACTCGTAATTCGTAACTCGTAATTATAGTAAGGTATGGACGTTCAACTGATCAAGCATCGCTTTGGCATCATCGGAAATTCTCCTCTGCTTGACCGGGCTATTGATATTGCCAGGCAGGTGGCAGCTACGGATATTACCGTGCTGATCTCAGGCGAGAGCGGAACAGGGAAGGAATTTTTCCCGAAGATCATTCACCAGCTTGGTGCCCGTAAACATGGGGCATACATTGCCGTTAACTGCGGCGCCATTCCTGAAGGGACTATTGATTCCGAACTGTTCGGGCATGAAAAGGGATCCTTTACTGGTGCACATGAAGCACGCAAAGGGTACTTTGAGGTGGCAAACGGAGGGAGTATTTTCCTGGATGAGGTTGCTGAGCTGCCTCTGGGAACGCAGGTGAGACTTCTCCGCGTACTCGAAAGCGGAGAGTTTATGAGAGTAGGTTCTTCCAAGGTCCTTAAAACAAATGTGAGGGTTGTTGCTGCTACCAATGTAAATGTTCCTGATGCCGTTGCTGCTGGAAAATTCAGGCAGGATCTGTATTACCGGCTAAGCACTGTTCCCATTTTTGTACCGGCTTTGCGTGACAGGCAGGAGGATATTTACCTCCTGTTCAGAAAATTTTCTGTTGATGCTGCAGAAAAATACAGGATGCCTGCTATTCAGCTTGACGAGGATGCACAGAAAATACTTATAGCATACCGCTGGCCGGGGAATATAAGGCAGCTTAAAAATCTGGCTGAACAGATCTCCATAATTGAAAAGGCAAGAATAATTGATGCAGTAACCCTTGCGAAATACATGCCCCAGGCGCATGTCAGTGATCTCCCGGTTCTCTATAAGGGGCAGGATGCTTCAAGCTTCTCCGAAAGAGAACTTCTTTATAAAGTCCTTTTCGATATGAAGAAGGATATGAATGACCTGAAGCAGCTTGTGATGAACCTTCTTCAGAATGAGCAGGCCATTGGGAATTCCCAGTCGGAGAATTACCAGCTGATTAAAAAGTTGTACCAGGATATGGGAGAGTCAAAGGATCAGTCTCACTCCATCATTGTTCATGCTGATAATATGACGGTGCCTGTTGCGGAGTCGTTTCAGGAGCCTGAAGAAATTGAAGAATCACTCTCTCTTGAAAAGAAGGAGAAGGATTACATCCGCAGGGCTCTCGAAAAGTACAAGGGAAGACGCAAGGAAGCAGCCAGGGAGCTTGGAATTTCTGAAAGGACACTGTACAGAAAAATCAAAGATTATAATCTTGAATAAGACCCCGATGATACCATTCAGCAGAAAATCGTTTTTATCATTTAAAAGAGTAAAGACCTACTCTGCTTTCTTTCTTACATTGATGATAGCTTTGATGGTGTTGGTTCCTCAAAGCTCCTGCAAGATGAGTTATTCTTTTACCGGGGCAAGTATTTCTCCCGACGTCAAAACAGTTGCTATTCCTTTCATGACAAATACAGCTTCGCTGGTGGTTCCGACATTGAGCAGGACCCTGACAGACGCCTTGAGAAATTACTTCTCATCCCAGACCAGCCTCCAGAATGTCGACAAGAACGGCGATCTCGAACTTACAGGTAATATTACCGGTTATACAGTTATCCCTGTGGCTATACAGGGTAATGAAACAGCTGCCATGAACCGTCTTACGATAACAGTGAACATCAAGTTTATCAACCATAAAAATCCTAAACAGAATTTCGATCTTCCCTTTTCGCGATACCAGGATTATCCCGTTGCGGATTTGAATACGGTCCAGGACAGGCTTGATGCTGTGATCGTTGAACAATTGGTTCAGGATATTTTTAACAAATCAGTAGTCAACTGGTAATCAGTAAAATAAGGTACAGAGTAAAACATGAACCGGCAGCAATTTTCGGAACTTATAAAAGAACCCGGTGCCCTGGGTGCCGAATCGGTGATTGAGCTTGAAAGTCTTCTCAGGCAGTATCCGTATTGCACTTCGGCCCAGCTTTTACTGGCCCTGGTCCTGCTTCAGCAAAATCATCCGAATTACCAGTCACAGTTCAAGAAAGCTGTTGCATATGCAGGGGATCGCCGGCGTCTGAAAGAACTGCTTGAAGGTAAAAGAACTTTTGTCACGGTGAAGCAACCGGCTGTTGAGGCATCACTTGAGAATGAAGATCCATTGCAAATCCCTGCAGCTGAGGCATCGGACGGCACTGTTGCAGCCGGAATTGCTGAAATTCAAACAGCCATCGTAGCTGAAACCCAGGCTGAAGAGCAGGACGTTGCCCTGCTCCTGCGGGTGCCTGAGCCAAAGCATGAGAATTTCATTGAAGAATCGGTGATCAGTGAGGAAGAGCTGGCCCTGGCTTCGCCTGATCTGAGAGCAGAGGACGTGCCGGTACATGCAGAGAGCAGGCCGCTGCATACCCTGAACCGCCAAACTGAGATATCGAAGGAGAAGCTGTCCCAGGAGGATCTTCTCACGATTGTAAGGAAAAGGCTTGCCGAGATCAATGCCGAAAAGAGCATTTCGGTGCAGAAAACTGAAACCCCTGCTACTGACAAAGAGCCCCGACCCTCTGAGGCCCCTGGTGGTCAGTCATCCGCAGTCAACCGTTCTAAAGAAGAAATTATTGAAACGTTCATACGCGAGGAACCCCAGATAAGCCGGCCTAAGAAGGAATTCTTCAGTCCGACCTCAAGTTCACAGAGATCGAACATGGATGAAGAGGATATTATCAGCGAAACACTGGCTCTGTTATACGCAAAACAGGGTAATATGCAGAAAGCCATTCACATTTACGAGAAATTATCTTTGCGATTCTCAGAAAAAAGTCGTTACTTTGCGGCCCGAATTGAAAATCTCAAAGGGAATGCTCAGCAGCCATAATAACGTGCTTAGCTTATCCTGAAAGAAGTTAAATAATTTAATAAATCGAATTATGGGTGTTTATATTGTTGTTTCAGTGCTAATTCTGATTGCTTCGGCCCTGATGGTTCTGGTAGTTCTTGTTCAGAATTCAAAAGGCGGCGGGCTGGCTTCGAATTTTGCTTCTTCAAATCAATATATGGGAGTAAGAAAAACAGCTGATTTTCTCGAAAAAACAACCTGGACCCTGGCAATAGTTCTGCTGGTGCTCTGTTTATTTTCAATATTCGCTATTCCGAAAAACCAGGGAGCAGCCCAGGTTCAGGAGAGTGAAATAAAGAAACAGATCGACCAGTCGAAGACTACTCCTGTTAAGGATTTTCAGCCAAACCCGGGAGAGAAGAAGAAATAGCAGAAACGTATTTCTGACAGAGAATCATAAGCTGTTTCAATGACCGGGAACAGCTTTTTTATTTAATAATGTCAGAATGTCAGAAAATATGACAGGCGTGTTTTCTTCTGCTTGTTTTTAGCTGAAAAATTGTCTCTTATATATTCCATACGCCTTTTGGCATGATTTCTGACAACAAGGTATCTAAATAGTGAATTCATAATGTTTAACTTTTAATAATGTTAAAATGGCAAAAGTAAAGATTAAACCTCTGGCAGACCGTGTTCTGGTTGAACCAGCACAGGCAGAAGAAAAAACTGCAGGGGGAATTATTATTCCTGACACTGCAAAAGAGAAACCGCAGAAAGGTACCGTTGTGGCTGTTGGCCCTGGTAAAAAAGATGAACCCATGACAGTTAAAATTGGTGATGTTGTTCTTTATGGAAAATATTCCGGAACAGAACTCACAATTGATGGCGGAAATTATCTTATTATGCGCGAATCGGATATCGTCGCCATTATCTGACCATCGATTGCAATAAAGAAGCATTCACATTGTAACCCTTAAAAAAAATTAGAAATGGCAAAAGATATTATTTTTAATGTTAAAGCAAGAGAGTCTCTGAAAAAAGGCGTTGACGAACTCTGCAATGCAGTGAAGGTGACACTTGGTCCCAAAGGCCGTAACGTTATCATCGAAAAGTCATATGGTTCACCTGTTGTTACCAAGGACGGTGTTACCGTAGCAAAAGAAATTGAGCTGAGAGATGCAATTGAGAACGTAGGAGCACAGATGGTTAAGGAAGTTGCTTCCAAGACCAGTGATCTTGCAGGTGATGGCACAACGACAGCAACAGTCCTTGCACAGTCGATTTTCACAACAGGTTTGAAGAACGTTACTGCAGGAGCCAACCCAATGGACCTGAAGCGCGGTATTGACAAGGCCGTTATCGAAGTGGTGAAGTCGCTGAAAGCCCAGACCAAACAGGTAGGCGATACCATGGAGAAGATCGAGCAGGTTGCCACCGTTTCGGCCAACAACGATAGTTTCATCGGGAAGATGATTGCCGAAGCAATGGAAAAAGTGAAGAAAGAAGGCGTAATCACCATCGAAGAGGCAAAAGGCATAGAGACCACCGTTAAGGTTGTTGAAGGCATGCAGTTTGACCGTGGTTACATCAGCCCGTATTTCGTAACAGATACCGAGAAGATGGAAGTGGTTTACGAAAATCCTTACATCCTGATTTATGAAAAGAAAGTTTCGGTGATGAAGGATCTGCTTCCGGTTCTTGAAAAGGTTGTTCAGACCGGCCGTCCGCTTATTATTGTTGCCGAGGATATGGAAGGCGAAGCCCTAGCAACCCTCGTGGTTAACAAGATCCGCGGAACTCTTAAAGTTGCAGCTGTTAAAGCACCCGGGTTCGGTGACCGCCGCAAGGAAATGCTTGAAGACATCGCCGTTCTTACAGGAGGCACTGTCATCAGCGAAGAAAAAGGATATAAACTTGAAGATACCACCCTTCAGTACCTTGGACAGGCTGAGAAAATGACTATCGACAAGGAAAATACCACTATTATTAACGGACAGGGCAAGAAAGCCGACATCCAGGGCAGGATCGGACAGATCAAGTCACAGATTGAGAAGACCACCAGTGATTACGACCGTGAGAAACTGCAGGAGCGTCTTGCAAAGCTTTCAGGCGGTGTTGCAGTAATCTATGTTGGTGCTGCTTCAGAAATTGAAATGAAGGAAAAGAAGGATCGTTTCGACGATGCTCTGCATGCAACCCGTGCAGCTATTGAGGAAGGTATCGTTCCAGGCGGTGGTGTGGCTTTTATGCGCGCCATTAAGGCCATCGAGAAGCTGAAAGGCTCAAACGACGATGAAAACACCGGTATCTCCATCATCCGCCGCGCTCTCGAGGAACCCCTCCGCCAGATCGTGGAGAATGCAGGCCTCGAAGGTTCGGTCATTGTTCAGAAAGTTAAGGAAGGCAAAGATGACTATGGTTTCAATGCCAATACCGAGGAATATGAGCATCTATACCAGGCCGGAGTTATCGATCCCACCAAGGTAGCCCGCGTTGCTCTCGAGAACGCAGCTTCCATCGCCAGCATGCTGCTGACAACCGAATGCGTTATCGTTACCCATAAAGAAGAAAAATCCCCTGCCATGCCCCCGATGAACCCGGGTATGGGCGGAATGGGTGATATGTATTAAAATCACAATCATTTGTTCAAAAAAACCCTGCAACTGCAGGGTTTTTTTATTCCCATTTTCGTAGTTTTGAGAAAATCAATTCAGGAACTGTTTAAAATTCTCATAATCATGAAATTGTCGGCATATATAATAGGTCTTGTAATCGGGTGTTCAAGCTGCATGTCAGCAATGTCCCAATCCGCATCAACTGCGACGCCTGTTGATCCTGAT
Source organism: Bacteroidota bacterium (assembly GCA_037134895.1). GTDB lineage: Bacteria > Bacteroidota > Bacteroidia > Bacteroidales > FEN-979 > CAIRDP01. The sequence goes on along the minus strand of JBAXLI010000074.1, from coordinate 11,364 downwards.
ACAAAAAAGATCACTTATAAGGAAGTCGTAACCCAGGAAGGCAGCCCCGGTTATCTCTATGATAAGGCGATACAGTGGTTCAATTATTACTACCTGAGCCCGGCCTCGGTGTTTTCGGTACAGGACAGGGTAAACGGCAAGGTTGAAGGGATCGGAAGGATGAAAATCTATTATAACGATGCTTCTACCGGTTCCAGGATGGACGGGGGGATGGTTGTATACCAGATAAAGATCGAGTTTAAAGATAACAAGTACAGGTACACGCTTACCGACTTCAGCCTGAAAACCGCGTCACGGTTCCCGGTTGAGAAATGGATGAATAAGCAGGACCCTGGGTATAGCCCGAACTGGGATTCCTTCCTTTACCAGATAGATACCACCATGCAGAGGCTTACCTCCACACTGAAAGAGAAAATGAAACCAACTGTGGTTAAAAAGGATGAGTGGTAAACCGGTTAACGACATCCGTGAAATATCCTCAGAAGAACTGAGAGCATTTTTCATTTCGAAAAACGAGAAACTTTTCAGGGTGAACCAGGTTCTTGAATGGCTTTGGAAAAAACCTTGCGCTTCATTTGATGAGATGTCTGACATCCCCAAAACTACCAGGGAGCTTCTCAGGTTGAACTATACTTTTATCAAGGCAGTTCCGGCTAAGATTCAGGAGAGCAGGGACGGTACCGTGAAGCTTGCTTTCAGCCTTCATGACGGGGCTTTGGTCGAAGGAGTGCTGATCCCCTCGGGCGACCGCTTCACCGCCTGCGTTTCTTCACAGGCAGGTTGTCCGCTTGGATGCGTCTTTTGTGCCACAGGGATGCTTGGGTTTACCAGGAACCTGAGTGCAGGGGAGATCTATGACCAGGCAGTACACCTCGACAGGCTTGCCTCTGAGCGAACGGGCAGTAAAGGAGGATTATCCAATATCGTATATATGGGAATGGGCGAACCTTTCCTGAACTATGAAAATGTCAAACGCTCTGTTGAAATGATCATGTCTGCGGATGGCATGGGGATGTCGCCCCAGCGGATTACCGTTTCGACCTTAGGTATCCCTAAAATAATAAAACGATTTGCGGATGACGACCTGAAATGCCATCTGGCCGTTTCCCTGCATTCTGCCGGGAACGATAAACGGAACCGCCTGCTGCCGTTCAACCTGAAGCACCCGTTGGACGAACTGCTCGATGCATTGAAATATTATTACCGCAAAACCGGTAAGCGGTTCACCGTCGAATACATCCTGTTCAACGGGATCAATGATTCACTGGCTGATGCAAGAGAACTGGCAGCCTTTTGTAAGAATTTCCCCGTCAAAGTCAACCTTCTTGAATACAACCCGGTTGAAGGAACGGGTTTACATCCCAGTACCCATGAAAAGCTTCAGCAATTTGCAGAATTCCTCGAAAAGAAAAACATGGTTGTAAACATCCGGAAAAGCAGGGGCAAGGATATTGATGCCGCTTGCGGACAGTTGGCAGGGAAAGGGAAATTGTGAAATTGTGAAATTGTGAATTTGTGAAATAAACAGAACTTAGTATGGAGAGGAAAAATTTCAGCGTTTCAGGCAACATCGTTGATGTGGTTGGGAAAAGGATTTTCAAGGGTACCGTCATTGTTGAAAACGGGATTATAAGAAAAATAACTGAAGGGCAGTGTGTGGAGGAATATTATATTCTTCCGGGACTGATTGACTCTCACATTCACATCGAAAGCTCAATGCTCATCCCTTCTGAATTTGCCAGGCTTGCCGTAGTGCACGGTACGGTCGCCACTGTGTCGGATCCTCACGAGATTGCAAATGTTCTTGGTGTACCTGGGATCAAATTCATGATTGAAAACGGAAGAAAAGTCCCGTTTAAATTTAATTTTGGTGCTTCCTGCTGCGTACCGGCAACCCCGTTCGAAACAGCGGGGGCTAGCCTTGGACTGAAGGAGATTGAAGAACTTCTTTCGATGAAGGAGATAAGGTACCTTTCGGAAATGATGAATTTTCCGGGGGTTTTATTTGATGATCCTGAAGTACTGGCAAAAATTGAACTTGCCCGCAAACACGGAAAGCCGGTCGACGGTCATGCACCGGGCTTGATGGGTGCGGATGCTGAAAAATATATTAAGGCCGGCATCAGCACTGATCATGAGTGTTTCACGAAAGAGGAAGCACTTGAAAAGATCCGGTATGGGATGAAAGTCCTGATCCGTGAAGGCAGTGCAGCCAAGAATTTCGAAGCATTGCACACCCTGGTTGATGAGTTCCCTGATATGATCATGTTCTGCAGTGACGACAAGCATCCCGACGACCTTGCCGAAGGGCATATCAATGAAATCATTAAAAGGGCCTTGTCGATGGGACTGGACCTGTTCAATGTTCTGAGGGCATGCACCTATAATCCTGTAATGCATTACAAGCTCGAAGCAGGATTATTGAGGGAAGGTGATCAGGCCGATTTTATTCTGGTTGATAATTTGAAAAGTTTCAATGTTCTGGCGACCTATATTGACGGCGTATTGGTGGCTGAAAACGGCAAAACCCTTATTTCACAATTTGCCGAAAAGCCATTCAATAATTTTGTTGCAGGGAAACTTGGTGAAGATTCGATCAGGGTGAGGGCTCAGGATGGAAAAATAAGGGTACAGGAGGCTTATGACGGACAGTTGATCACCGGGGACCTGGAACTGGATCCGGCTACAAGCAGCGGCAATGTTGTAAGCGATCCGGAAAGGGACATCCTCAAACTTATTGTCCAGAACAGGTATGCCGAAAGCTTTCCAGCGGTAGGATTCATAAGGGGGCTCGGAATTAAAAGAGGAGCGATAGCATCCAGCGTTTCTCATGACAGCCATAATATTGTCGCAGCAGGAACCGACGATGAATCAATAATCAGGGCCATTAACCTTATTATAAAGAATAAGGGTGGCATTTCAGTTGTCGACAGGGATATGGAAGCGGTACTGGGTCTCCCGTTCGCGGGAATTATGACCGTTGAAGATGGCTACCTTGTCGCTGATAAATACCGGATCATGACCTCAAAGGTAAAGCAGCTGGGAAGCCATCTGAAAGCTCCGTTTATGACTCTTTCCTTTATGGCGTTGCTGGTAATACCCAACCTTAAACTCAGTGATAAAGGGCTTTTCAGCGGTAAAAAGTTTGCTTTCACCGATCTGTTTATAATTTAACAGAAAAATACATGTACATATTTACACGCGTACGATATTTTTTTTATATTTGATGCGAATTTTAAAATCTTGATTACCATGAAGAAGAAACCCACTCTCGACCTCCAGAAATTGGAAACTGCCGCCAGTAAGCTCAGAGCCATGGCTCACCCTATGCGTATTGCTATCATTGACCTTCTAACTGATAACAAGAAACTTACGGTAACAGAAATCTACGAAAACCTGAACATTGAACAGGCTTCAGCGTCTCATCATCTGAACATTCTCAAGAACAAAGGAATCCTTGAATCAAAAAGGGATGGAAAGATGATCTATTATTCGCTGAAAATTGTGACACTCACTCAGGTCATTGATTGTATCAATCAGTGTGTACAGGCTTAATCGTCAGAAAGCTGAGGCCGGAGCCCATTTTTCCTCGACATCCCAGTTAGCCCTGATCTCGATGATCTTCTGAAAGAAGAACACCTCTTCCGGCTGTATCTTTTTCCTGAAGTTACCCGTATCCCATTTGCCGTTTTTGTTACGGTCATAGACGGCTTTGACCTTGAATTTACCTGGATTCAGATACTCAAACCTTACTGTGGTGTTTTTATTGATTTTCGTTTCACCAATAACCGCATCCCTTTCGTTCAGCAGCTGGATAATATAATCTCCAGGGCGTTTCGATAGGTCGACCTCAAGGATAAGGTTGCCGAATTCCCTGGCCAGCCTGGTTTTAAAATTGTATTTGATGGTGTCGTTTGCCAGTCCGTTGATGGCAATAAATACTGAATCAGGGATGAACACCGAATAGCTTTTGTCTTCCTTCCATTTCGTCTCAATGACAAGGCGTCGTCTGAGGCTGTCGGCAAAATAAATTTTAGGAACAAGGGTGTCCTTGTCCTGGATCAGCCTGATACGTTTGAGACTGGCAGAGGATAATGGATACGAAAAAGTAAGCAGGTTGTTGCCGGCATATTGGTTCAGCATAGGTCCGCTGGTATTGTTACTGAATCCAAGAAATACTTTTTCCTGGTCTTTTTTCTTTGCTGAAGCTTTGTCGTCTTTTGAATTAAGTTCAAGTTTCAGGGTATCGAGGACTTTATTATTCTGGCTGACCATGAGTACAAGTGAATCAGGGTAAGGGCTTGTGAGCCAGAGGTAAAGAGAGTCCCGCCGGGGCGATAATTCCTGCAGGGACCAGGTTTTGGAAGAGTCAATGTTAAGTGGTTTCAGGCCAATGTCCTTTGACGGAAAACGAAAAGTAATCAGAACAAGGCCTTTCTTTACGACCACAGTTTTCTGTATCCTCTGAATCGAGTCGATGTCGTCAAACAGAAATAACAGGTTTTTCGGCAGAGGGGAGGCCTTAAAAAGGGAGTCCCTCCTGAGGGAATCCTTTTTAAGGGAATCAGCGGCAGTGAGTTTTTTGACCGGCGGGACTTTTTTTACTTTCAGGGTGGAATTTGCGGAATCTTTTTTTATTTTGTTTGAATCGGTTTTTGCGGATGAGGTGTCATGTTTAGGCAGGGGGACGAACATAGGATGAACGATGCTGTCGCAGAATGCCACTTTCTCAGAAGCCTGGTCGAAGATAAGGTTGCCGTTTTGATCGGAAAGCGCAGTAAGTTTCATCGGGGCCGATTTCAGGTTATGAAACAGGAACTCCCCATTTTCGTTGGTTTTTACAAGGTAATACGGTTTGACTTTTATGGGCAGGGAATCGAAGACAATGGTGTCGGAATTATCGATATACAGCATCGCATAGACATCCTTCGGGGGAGTATGGTCGAACGCATTGACCACGACACCTCTCAGACTCAGGGAGTCGATATAGGGGCCGGTACTGAAAACATAGGATAATCCTGTAAGCGGGTTGTTTTCGGTAAGATCGGTAATGCATTTGCCGAAATCGATGGAATAGGTAGTGTTTGCAGCAAGGGTGTCATCAAGTTTTATAACTAGGCTTTTTCCCCTGAGCCTGAGATCCGGAACATGTTTTAACGGAGGCGAAATATTAAGCTCTGTTGCCTGGTTCTTTAATACGATGAATTCATTGAAATCGACTTTGATGCTGTTCTCTTTGAAGTTTGCCGAGTTATTCGGAGGATCAAAATTCATCACCTTCGGCGGCCTGGTGTCTTTTGGTCCGCCGTCAGGGGCAACAGGATTCGCGCATCCCCACAGTATAAGTAAAGCCGCGGAACAACTAATAAAAACAAGAAGCCTGGAACAGTTCATGAGTGCTGGTTAATGCTGCTTTACAGGTCCAAAATTACCAATCGTTTTGGTATCATCAACGATTTTTTTATTAATTTTGACCGCGAATTTCCGACAGATCAGATTATTCATTGTTAAAAAATAAACAAGCACCCTATGTCAGGTCACAATAAATGGTCCACCATAAAACGTAAAAAGGGAGCTTTGGATGCTAAGCGTTCAAAGATATTTTCCAAAATTATTAAAGACATTACCATTGCAGTTAAGGAAGGCGGACCGGATTCTGATGGAAATCCAAGACTCCGTTTAGCTATCGCGAATGCCAAGGGCGCCTCAATGCCAAAGGAAACCATTCAAAGGGCAATCAATAAAGGAACTGAGAAAGACGGTGCAACCCTTCATGAGACAACATATGAAGGCAAGGGCATGCACGGGATTGCAATTTTTGTAGAATGTACGACCGACAACCTGCAGAGAACAGTTTCTAACATCAGGGCTCATTTCAATAAACATGGTGGGGAACTCGGAACAAATGGTTCACTTGCCTATCTGTTCGATCGTAAAGGAGTATTTGAGATACCCAAGGGAGACCTGGTCCAGGATGAATTTGAAATGGAACTGATCGATGCAGGAGCTGAGGACATTGCTGTTGAGGAGGATAACTTCACAGTAACAACCGCAATGGAGGATTTCGGTTCAATGATGAAGAAGCTTGAATCAATGAGTATCGAACCTGAAAGCGCTTCTCTGCAGAGGATCCCAAAAACGTATGTAAGCCTCGAAGAGGAAGCTACCCGTAAAGCTTTAAAGCTGATAGATATTCTTGAGGAAGACGAGGATGTGCAGAATGTCTTTCACAACCTGAGCATCAGCGATGAAATGGCTGAGATGTTCTCATAAATGAAAAAACCCGGTTTCAGCCGGGTTTTTTTATGTATAAGATTCCTGTTCTCAGACCTCACAAATATACTGGGTAAGGTTGATACCTTTGTTCAGGTTAAGCTTCTTCCTGAGCCTGATGCGGGAGATTTCGGTACTTGGTGCGGTGATCTTTAGGATATGCGCTATTTCCTTGGTGTTCAGGTTCATCCTCAGGAGGGCACAAAGCTTATGATCATTTGGAGTCAGCTGGGGATACAGCTTCCGCAGACGGTCAAAGAATCCGGGATGTATCTTTTCAAAATGAGCTTTGATCCTGTACCAGTCGTTATCGAACTTGATGTTGTCGTCGATGGTCTTTAGAACTTTTGCTATTTCGTTGCGTGTGATGACCTTCTCGTTTTTCAGAAGCCGGTTGATGTCTTTTTTGATAAGACCGATAATTTTATTTTTCTGGCTGATAAAAATTGAAGAAGTCGCCAATTCACGGTTTATCAGGTCCAACTCCATCTGATGCTTTTGTTTCATCAGCTGGTTTACTTTCTGTTCGGCCCTGATCCTTTCCTGAAGCCTTTGATTTCTTTCCTTTTCGGCCTTTTTCCTTTGTTCTATCTCATTTTTAAGCTCCGAGATGATACGTTCGTTTGTTATTTCAAGGTTTCTCTGGTAATTGGCAACTTCAATCGCCGCCTTGATCTGGTCGATATCTACGGGTTTGAAAAGGTAGGCATATGGTTTAAGAGAGAACGACTTTGAAAAGACTTCGCTTTTATTCATCGAAGTGAGAAAGATTATTCCGCAGTTGTAGTTCTCGGTAAGAACCCTGGCGGCTTCAATCCCATCCATTTTACCAGCCAGTTTAACATCCATGATCACTATGTCAGGCTCCTTGTTCTGTTCCTTAAGTCCTGCGATGTTTTCAACTGCATTTTCTCCCTTGGTATCGATTCCTAAAATTTCATACCCGAGTTCAGATAATTTTGCCCTCAGGTCATGAGCAATAATAAGCTCATCTTCAACAATGTAAATACTGATGGGTGCCATAGTTTTTGGTTTTGAGGTTAAAACTTGAAATCAGCGTTATTTGTTATATTATATGTGTCAATGGCAATGACCAGCTCTTCATTGGTCGGCATCACCATGGCAAGTACTTTAGACCCGGGCTTGGTCAGAATGGCTTCCTTTCCCCGGATCCCGTCGTTACGGTCGGGATCGAATTCAACCCCAAGAAATTCAAGATTTTGTAAAATCCGTCTTCGGGTGTCAAAATCGTTTTCACCTATCCCACCTGTTAAGATTATCAGGTCAACTCCTCCCATTGCAGCGGTGTAGGAGCCAATATATTTTTTGACTCTGTAGGCATACATGTCGAGGGCCAGCTGGGCACGTTCAACACCCTGTGCCGCCGCCATTTCAACGTCGCGCATGTCATAGGAGATGCCTGAAATGCCGCATACCCCGCTTTGTTTGTTGAACAGGTTATTCGTGTCTTTTATACTCAGGTTTTCTTTTTCAGCAATGAACAGCAGAACTCCAACATCTACATCTCCGGTGCGGGTTCCCATCATCAGTCCTTCGACTGGAGTAAACCCCATGGAAGTATCAACTGATTTACCTTTCTGGATAGCTGTCACTGAAGAGCCATTGCCCAGGTGGCAGGTTATGATCCTGCTTGATTTATAATCTTTGCCGAGGTACCTGCAGGCTTTTTCAGCTACATACAGATGAGAAGTTCCATGGTATCCGTACCGGCGTATCCTGTATTTTTCATAATATTCATAAGGAAGAGGGTACAGGTATGCATACGATGGCATAGTCTGGTGGAAGGATGTGTCGAATGTTGCGATCTGCGGAACGTTGGGCAGGATTGCTTCCATCGATAATATGCCTTTAAGATTGGCTGGATTATGCAGGGGAGCAAGTTCAATGCACTTCTCAATACCCTCCTTAACTTCGGAATTGATAAGTACACTGGACTTGAATTTTTCACCACCGTTCACAACCCTGTGCCCGACAGCCTCAATCTCATTGATGTCAGTGATAACACCGTAATCAGGGTTCTTCAGGGTTTCAAGGATCAGGTAAATGCCATCCTGGTGGTCGGGGATGGGCTTAATAATCTTGACTTTTTCTTTACCGCTGACCTGGTGGATAAGTTCGCTCTTTTCAAGCCCGATCCTCTCGAGCAACCCTTTGGCAAGAAGTTCCGCTTCCGTATCTATGTCAAATAGACGGTATTTAATAGACGAACTTCCGCAATTTAATACAAGAATCTTCATGGTGTTTTAAGTAGTATTTTGAGTAAATTTAAGTTTGATTATCAGTCGACAAACAGTTAGATAATCGGAATTGTTAGGGTGTACAAACTTACAACCAAAATACATAATTACAAAGGGAAATGAAAAAATAATTAAGGAATTTTTATGGTGAATGTTATATGATTAAAAATCAATATATTTTAATTCCCGGATTTTAAATCCCGATTAAGATTGTATTTTTGAACTTCCGAATTCATTTAACATTCATTACTCCCGATGGCTCTGATCAACTCTGTTATTTCCTGGCTGATGAAAAAGCGCATTCACCAGATCGAGTTGTTCATGAAGTACCCTATGGAAGTGCAGCAGGAGTGGTTTCGTAAATTGCTTCAGTCGGCCAAAAACACCGAATTCGGAAAACAGTATGATTTCAGGTCGGTCCAGACCTATGAGGAATTCAGGAGCCGCATACCCTTGTATGATTATGATTCCCTCAAACCCTATATTGACAGGCTGAGGCAGGGAGAGCAGAACATTCTCTGGCCAACTGAGATCAAGTGTTTTGCCAAATCGTCTGGAACCACCAATGATAAAAGCAAATTCATCCCGGTAAGCCAGGAGGCGCTTGAGGAATGTCATTTCAAAGGAGGCAAGGATATGCTTTCGATCTATTGCAACAGTAATCCCGAGACAAACCTTTTTGCAGGTAAGGCAATAGCTATGGGAGGTACTCATCAGATCGTTGAGATAAATAATGAATCCTACTACCTCGGAGATCTTTCGGCAATCCTTATTCAGCATCTTCCTGTATGGGTTGAATATTTAAGAACCCCCGGGCTCTCGATCGCACTGATGGATGAATGGGAATCGAAAATTGAAATGATGGCAACTGCCACAATGCAGCATGATGTGACCAATATCTCGGGTGTCCCTTCATGGACCTTGCTGTTGTTCAAAAAGATACTTGAGATAACCGGGAAAAACAACCTGCTTGAAGTATGGCCAAATTTCGAACTGTACATTCACGGAGGTGTGAATTTTGTGCCGTATGTCGAGCAGTTCAGGAAGCTGCTTCCGTCGGGCAGGGTCAATTACCTGGAGACGTATAATGCTTCCGAAGGATTCTTCGGGATACAGGACCGCAGGGGGTCCGATGATATGCTGCTGATGCTCGATTACGGGATTTATTATGAATTTATCCCCTTCTCTGACGGTGATCCTGACGCCTCGCGTATTGTTTCCCTGGCGGGTGTTTGTACCGGCATGAACTATGCCATTGTGATCACCACGAACGGCGGGTTATGGAGGTATATGCTCGGTGACACGGTGAAGTTTACTTCCCTGAAGCCATACCGTATTCAGATTACCGGCAGGACCAAAAACTTTATTAATGCTTTCGGTGAGGAGCTTATTGTCGATAATGCTGAAAAAGCATTGTCGGTTGCCTGCAGAAAGTCAAATGCCCTGCTGGGTGAATTTACTGCAGCCCCTGTTTATTTTGGTGAAGAGAAAGGGGCTCATGAATGGCTGATCGAGTTTGAACATCCGCCCGATGACCTTGGTTTTTTCACTGAAGCCCTCGATAACGCCCTTAAATCCCTCAATTCTGATTATGAGGCTAAGCGCTACCATGATATGTTACTGGGACAGCCCATCATTCGCATGATGCCCCAGGGTACATTTTACCGCTGGCTTAAACTCAAAGGCAAACTCGGAGGGCAGAACAAAGTTCCCCGACTGGCCAATGAAAGAAAGTATGTTGATGAAATCCTGGAAATGTTGAGGGGGGAGGTTATGTAATTTTTACTGGCGAATTATTCCTGCAGGATTTGTCCAGTTCGTAAATTTCATGTAGGTTTGAATTTAAATTCCTTATTATGCATATTGCCATTGCCGGAAATATCGGTTCAGGAAAAACAACGCTTACGGGCCTTCTGGCCAAGAATCTGAAATGGGAACCACATTATGAGGATGTTGACAAGAATCCATACCTTCATAGTTTTTACGAGGATATGCAGCGCTGGTCATTCAACCTTCAGGTGTATTTCCTGAACAGCCGTTTCAGGCATATCATCGAGATCAGGAAATCGGGAAAGACGGTCATACAGGACAGGACCATTTACGAAGATGCACACATTTTCGCGCCGAACCTGCATGCTATGAACCTCATGAGCACCCGTGATTTTGAAAACTATAAATCACTTTTCGGGCTGATCAATTCTCTCATCAAACCTCCTGACCTCATCATATACCTTCGTGCCAGCGTACCTGTCCTGGTGAGCCAGATACAAAAACGGGGAAGGGAATACGAGAGTGCCATCCGCATTGATTACCTGAAAAATCTCAACGATATGTATGAGGATTGGGCTGAGAATTACAAGCCGGGCAAGATCCTTTTCATCGATGTTGACAACCTCAAATTCAGCGAAAGCAGCGAACATCTTGGAATTGTCATTGATAAGGTGACAGCTGAGCTGCACGGACTGTTCTAATCCATATTACTTTGAAAGTTCTTGGTGTAATACCGGCACGTTATGCATCGACCAGGTTTCCCGGCAAGCCCCTGGTAATGATTGGCGGGAAGAGCATGATCTGCAGGGTTTATGAACAGGCACAGAAATGTACAAGCTTATCGGAGGTGGTTATTGCCACCGATGAGAGCAGTATTGAAAACCATGTCAGGCTCTTTGGCGGAAAGGTTATGATGACATCGGCCAGCCATAAAAGCGGGACCGAACGCTGTGCTGAAGTGGCAGAGCGACTTCGGGCCGAAAACAGGGAATTCGATGTGATCGTGAATATACAGGGAGATGAACCCTACATAGATCCTGAGCAGATCGGGCAGGTTATTTCC
>JBAXLI010000073.1:0-19671 GCA_037134895.1 Bacteroidota bacterium | reverse complement strand
ATACATCGCGCACAATGAGCATGTATGAAATGGGCGCTCCATGTTGGTCCTGCATGAGCGTGGCGCTGATTTCACCAGTAAACATGGACTTGTCTTTCTTTTTAATCGTCAACCCGATATTTTGAGTAAACCCTTCATTCATTGTCTTTACAAGAAGCTCCCGAAAAATATCACTCTCGTCTGGTGAAACGAATTGAAAAATATCTTTCCCTATTAAATCGTCTCTGGAATTTTCGCCAAACAGAGGGATCCCGATTTCAGAAATCTCCGTAATGATTCCTTTCAGGTTGATTAAAACCATCCCATCGGGAGAAGCATTTAACATGGTTTTGTATTTTTCCTCGCTTAGCCTGGTGGCCTGCTCTGCCACTTTTCGGTCGGTAATATTGCGGATGGTGTTATGAATTCCCATCAACTTATTATTCACAATAACCAGGTTCACCGTATGTGACACCAATCTTACGGCTCCTTCTCCATCGATAATTCGGTATTCGAAGTCTTTGATTTCAAGCCCTTCCTGAAAGACCTCTGTCCATGTTTGTCTGCAACGCTCTGCATCATCGGGGTGGATAATATCGGGCATCATCTGCCCGATGAATTTGCTGCCCGGATATCCTAAAACTTTCTCACACTGCGGACTGCAGAATGTTGTAATCCCTTTTTCATCAGATAGAATAAGCAAATCGGAGCTATTGGAGATCATTGTCTTGTACAATTCTTCACTCTTCAGTAACATTTCTTCTGCATGCCTGCGTTCGGAATTATTCAGCCTTTCTTGTTCAGCTTTTCTGAGTTCAGTAATATCCCAGTTTGTGCCGATCATCCGCAGAGCAGTACCTGACTCATCTCGTTGAATTATCCCAAGAGCCCTGATATTGTGAACAGAACTATCGGGCCAGGTTACCCTGAACTCGGTATCATACTCTTTTTCACCGCTTAGCGCCTTTTTACCTTCAGCAATGCTCCCTTCCAGGTCATCAGGATGAATACCGGTTTCCCATGAATTATACATCCCGGCGAAATCTTTTCTTTCAATACCATAGAGTTCATGCATACGATCGTCCCAGACAAGGATGTCCTTCTCGATATCATAGTCCCATATCCCAATACCGCCGGCACTGGTGGCCAGGAATAAACGTGCAGATGCCAGTTTCAGTTCTTCCTCCATCTTCTTGTGATCCGTGATGTCGCGGGCGACTCCGTCTATTCTTACCGGCTTACCGTTTTTGTCATGGATGATCTTACTTTTGTCATTGATCCATACAATGTTTCCATCGGGTCGAACAATGCGGCACTCTCTTACTGCAAATCCTTTTTCGCGTAATTGTTTCAATGCCATTTCCGAAAGATGTTTATCGTCGGGATGTACAGTGTCAGCCCATAATGAAGGATTCTCAGCAAACTCAGCTATAGGCCGGCCAAATATCTGCTCCACTGATGGACTGATAAAATTAACGTTCATATCGGGCCATGATAAAGACCAAACGACATCCTCAACATCGTTCAAAATACTGTTACGTTGCTCTTCGCTTTCCCTGATCGCATACTCGGCCCGTTTTCGTTCAGTGATGTCGACCATGGTTAAAAGGCATTGTTCTCCATTTTCAGTTACGACACCTGTAAGGCTAACCACCGTTGGGAATTTTCTGCTGGTTGAAAGGGTTACCTCACAATCCTCTTTGGCTTTGCTGCAAAATGCTTTTTCAAGAAAGCTATTAAATGCTGGCTTTGCATCTTTGGAAACGAAAAAGCCGAACTTGCTGTTTTTTAGCAGCGAACTTTCTTTGCCAAGCATGGTTGCCGCGGTGAGGTTTAACTCAATGATTTTACCTTCTCTGGAAAGCGTAAAATAACCCGATGGAGCGAAATCATATAATTCGGTATATTTTCTGGCAGCAACTTCTGCCTGCTCTTTTGACTGGTTGAGCTCAGCGTTCAATGTTTCCAGCTCAATCTGGTGAACCTCAAGCTCGTGAGTCAGCTTCAGTGCATTTGCATTTGCATTACCCAGTTCATCAGCCCGCTTTGCTTTCTCTTCATTTTGAAAAACAAGCTCTTTGTTGGCAAGGAGCAATTCATCGGCCCGTTTTGCTTTCTCTTCATTTTGAAAAGCAAGCTCTTTGTTGGCAAGGAGCAATTCATCGGCCCGCTTTGCTTTCTCTGCATTTTGAAAAGCAAGCTCTTTGTTGGCAAGGAGCAATTCATCGGCCCGTTTTGCTTTCTCCTGATTTTGAAATGCCAGCTCCTCAATAAGCTCCAGTATTTTGGCTTCTGACTTCTTTTTCAGCAGTTCTTCGGCTTTGTGGCGAAGGGATTCTGAGTCTGATTTATTATAGATGTTGTTCATGAACTGCTGGTTAACATTATATCATTGGTTCGCTCGTCTGATATGCAGATGGAAGAAAAATTGGCGGTTTTCAGTTAGAGAAATATTTGCAAAGCAATATTGTACTTATTGTAAATAACGATGAATGTGTTTTGTAACTATAACAAAGTTAATCACTAATTCCAATTTTGATTAGGAGAGGTGCAATTATTCCGGAGGTATGATGGAAAAGCCGGTACTTCTGACCATCCCTTGTTCCGCTTGGGCATAACTCTTTTCTTTTCATTGCTGCTTCAACAAAACAATATATTTATACAGTTGCGCCCGGCGTACAAGCGGTCTACCTTTGGGTATTAACTAAAGGTAATTCCGATATATTCATTACCAGGAACCGATAAATGTCTGCTATAATATTTATATTAAATGCTTTACGATGAAACGAAAGAGATGTTTTCCAGGCTGCGCAACAGGTAGTCTCAGGCATAAAAATCTGTTGTTAACTGTTTTGGCATCCATGTTTTTATTCAGTGTATCCCATGCGCAAACCGGGGGGAGCCTGGTAATTGGTACAGGTGCAGTGATCACTTCGGTCAACGACCTTTCGGTCCAGAGTGGCACAAACCTTGACGTGCAGGGAACTCTGATCCTGAAAAAAAACCTGCTCAACGAAAACAGCTCCCCAAACAGCATTGGCAACGGACTTATAGAGTTTGCAGGAACTTCAGCTCAATCCATCAAAGGGCAGAATATCATCCAGAACCTGAGGATAAACAACTCAAACGGACTTACTATTGCAGGAGAGACCAGGGTGAACGGAGAACTTAAATTTAAAACCGGTATGGTTACCTTAGGTTCAAATAACCTCCTGATGGGACCTGTTGCTTCCGATTCGGGAGCTTCTTCCTCTTCCATGGCAGTAGCAACAGGGACTGGTGAATTACGCAAGGAATTTCCAGCATCCCCAGGCTTTCCCATAAGTTTCACATTACCCGTGGGTGATGCAACGGGAACTCCCGAATATTCACCTGTCTCATTGACATTTCTTTCAGGCACATTTGGAAGCGGCAATTATGCCGGCGTTAAACTCGTAAATGAAAAATACCCGAATGACAGTATCTCAGGCAGTTTTCTTAAACGTTACTGGACACTTAGCCAGAATGCAATCAGCAGTTTCAGCTGCAATGCAGCGTTTCAGTATTTGACTGCGGATGTCGAAGGGACCGAAAGCAGTCTTTTCTGCTGTAAAGTTGATCCCTCCCCATGGATTACCTACAACTCAACCAATACGGGAACTCATCAACTGACAGCTAACGCGCTCACATCATTCAGCACTTTCACAGCGACAAAAGGAGGATTTGATGCCAGTCTTACTGCTTTCATGGAGGGTCCTTACAATTCCGGCACAGGGATGATGAACACCACCTTAAAAACAAGCGGACTGATCCCATTGTTCCAGCCTTACAATGCAGCACCGTGGAATTATTCAGGTCCCGAATCTGTAGTGAGTATTCCGAGTGACGTCGTCGACTGGGTACTGATTGAATACCGCCAGGCAGACGTAGCTGCAAACGCTACTTCCTCAACTATTGTGAAACGAAGAGCTGCCTTCCTGAAAAATGACGGTTCTATCGTTGAAACCGATGGCATCAGCCCGGTAAGGGTTTATAATTCGTCCATCACCAGTAATCTTTTCCCGGTGATACTGCATAGAAATCATTTGGCAATCATGGCAAATAATGCGGTGACGAGGGATGGTACCGGTAAGTATACTTATAATTATTCCATCGGGTCAGACCAGATTTATGGAAGCGGTAAAAAACAATTGGGAAGCTTATGGGGCATGATAACAGCTGATGCAAATGGGGACGGAACTATTCAAACCAGCGATAAAACAATGTGGGTTAGCCAGTTTAACCAGGATGGGTATCTGAGTGCCGACTTCAACCTGGATGGGACCGTTCAGACAGGTGATAAAACAAAATGGGTTTTGAATTTTAATATTGACTCTTCGGTTCCCTAATGATTAATAGTGCTGATTTTATCAACAATTATGATATAACTAAAACCATGAAACAGCTTATACATCTTCGCCCGGGCATTCTGCTGACAGCCTTATTTTTGTTCCTTTTTTCTGTGTCAGAGAGTCAGCCAACCCTAAGCTTTCGATTGACAAATCCCAGGATCATCAGGGTCTCAGGAACCGACCGTCTTGAATTCCAGGTTGAAGTAAAAGCCTCCGCTTCCGGAACTTATTTCAGTGCACTCCAGGCGACACTGAACACAACTTCGGGAGCATTTATGTCGTCGACTACTTTCACTCCTGTCAGGACCGGATTGTCAGCTAACTCTGGTAAATACAATTCCCTGGTAGGTAATGTTAATATCGACGGAAGAATTGGAATTTCACTCTCAACAGATCATCCATTTGATCCGGGATCGGAAGCTTTATCTGATTTCTATGATCTCATGCCGACAACCTGGACGGCATTGTTTATCGCCCAGGTGAAAATCAATAACTCTGCTTTGGTTGCCGGATTGAATTGGAATACCGGACTGATGAATGTTAATGAATTTTACCAGGATCCCACATCTTCAAGTCAATTGAATTATAAAAACCCCAACAGTTATGACCCTAACGTTATGCAGAATCTTTACATGGGCAGAATTTATTCTGCAGCCTGGGGTTGGTCTCAAGCCGGGAACACAACCAATGTACAATGGGTCAGCTGGCCGGTGGCTGTCGCGACTTCAGTATACGATACTTCAACGAATTCTGCATTAATCACAGAAACCGGTTCACTTACAACATCTTTGCGGGTCCATGCCGGCGCCCGCTTAACAATCAATGCAACCAAAGACCTTACATGCAGCGGGGCTGCGGAAATCAATGAACCCAGGGGTCTGGTCATCGCAGCTGATGCGACAGGATTGGGCCAGTTTATAGATAATGGCAGCATTACATACAATACCGGGGGAAGTGTACGAACACAATGCTATTTTTCACAAATGAAATGGCACTACCTCTGCATTCCTGTTACCAGTACCACCGTAACTCCCTTTCATAATCTTTTTGTAAAGTATTACCAGGAAGCGACGCATAATTGGAAATACATTTACAATCCGGCGATGGACTCTGTGTTGAATACTTCAATGACAGGGTATGCCCTGTGGTCGCATTCGACAAATCCGCCAATGGGAAACTATACAGTGAACCTCACGGGCTCACTTAATACAGGTTCCCTGTCTATCCCTGTAACACGCACACTGAACGGGGCTGACTATGACGGCTATAATCTTATAGGAAACCCTTATTGCAGCGCTCTCGACTTAAGTTCAGGCAGCATAACCTGGAACGATGTTGAAAAGAAGGCCTGGTTTTGGGATCCCACTGCAGGAAATTATCAAGTGTACAACCTTGCAGAAGGAGGTACCCATACTGCTTACTGTCCGCCTCAGCAAGGATTTTTTATACATCATTCTATCCACAATTCGACACCAACTTCCTTTGCCTGCACAAACTCAGCCAGGGTGATAAATTCTGAGCCTTATCTCAAGGACAATACGAATCTCACTGATTATCTTGTTTTACACGCGTTACCAGCAACAGGCAGTAAGTCTGATGAAGCCATGGTGTATTTCCGCCCTGAAGCCACATTGGCTTATGATGAATCTTACGATGCCGATAAAATGTGGGGCGATTTCGACGCACCCCAGCTTTATTCCATCATCCCAACGAATTTACTAACATTAAATGCCATACCCCATACCGGCCCTGACCAGGAAGTGTCTTTAGGTTTCAGCTGCGGGGTTTCGGGAGACTTCAGCATCACGGCCGAAAACATTCAGAGTTTTGACCCATTAACTCAAATCTTCCTGGAAGACCTTAAAACAAGCAAAACCCAGAATCTGAAACAAAACAATACATATCCCTTTACATACCAGGCAGGAGATGACCCCGCCCGTTTTATTCTTCACTTTTCAAATCCCGCTTATGGAGTTGAACCGAAAAGCAGTGAACAAGCTCAGGTATATTCCAACCGTGACGCTGTTTACGTGAAAAAGCTGAATGATTCACCTGTTGAAGGCAGCCTGGTCCTGATCAATTCACTTGGCCAGAAAGTTTATAGTGCAAGACTTGAAAATGTGTCACTGAATAAGTTTATTCCGGGTATTCCAAAAGGATATTACGTGGCTGTTGTCAAATCCAGCAATCTTGTAATAACGCAGAAAATAGCATTAACTAACTGAAATAAGAAGCAGTATGAAAATGAAATTTAATAAATGGCTGTTAATTATATGCCTGGTGATGATCCCGGCGATTCATGCGTTTTCCGATGATCCTGGTCCTCCCAATCCGGGAGGGGATCCTTCGGGGGGTGGTCCAGGTCCCGTTGGAGCTCCGATTGACGGTGGACTGCTAATTCTGCTTGCCCAGGGTGTTGCTTATGGAGGCTGGAAGTTTTATAAGTTAAAAAAGAAGACCGCTTCAGAAACTGAAAGCATTCCTGAAGATTAAGAATCCGCTGTTTACTCAGGAGATTACGCTATTATTTTAACCATCTCCTCTGTTTAGTTTTCTCTTTGTATCTTTATGTGACAAAAATCAGTTTCGTATTGAATCTGAAGCGATGTCTTTCAGGAATTAACATGCCACATAGAATATTTCAAAAGCTGGTTGTAGGCCTGCTTATTGCATTTTCACCAATGCTGCTACATGCTCAGGGTGAAGCCATGCATTTCTCTCACCTGACCAGGGAAAACGGACTGCCTTCAAACCGCACACGCTGCGTTCTCCAGGACTTTCTTGGTTATGTGTGGATAGGTACCGATAACGGCCTGGTCAGGTTTGACGGACGTAATTTTACAGTATTCACCCACGATCGCAATGACACTACTTCCCTTATTGATATCTGTATAAATGCATTGTTTGAGACGCACGATTCATTGCTGCTTATAGGAACCATTGACGGCTTTTCTATCTATAATCCGTTTACTAAAGAATTTTCAGGATACTCGGTTTACAGGAAAGGAAAAAATCATTTCCCTGTAAATAATTTACATTGCTTTTTTGAAGAAGTTGATGGGAGTATCTGGATTGGTACCGAAAGCGGGTTGGTGTATATGACCCGGAATCCACTTGGATTTAAATGGTTCCCTTTAAATAAAAGTGAAATCAAATCAGAAAGGGAGCACGCATTTAATTTTGTCACCAGGATTATTCAGGATCCCAGGGACCGTGATAAATTGCTTATTGCTACCCTGGGAGGGCTGCTACAGATCGACAAGGCAAGCGGTAAAATTTCCTTTGATTATGGAAAAACAATCAACAACGGCTCTGACATAATAGACCTCAGCCTTGACAGCAATCGTTATCTCTGGAGCTGCGGATGGGGTAAAGGATTGAATTGTCTCGACCTGAAAACCGGTCTGTGGCAGGAATATCCCTTTAATGCCCTGAAGCCGATCAGCATTGTGGGGATCACAAAGAAAAGTCCTGATGAATTCTGGCTGGCGACAATAGAACACGGTCTTGGGATATTTAATAAATCTGACCATTCTTTCAGATTTTTTCAAAAGATCGCAGGTGATGAAAAATCGCTGTTGTCCAATTCCGTCACACGCATCGTCTATCTGAACAATAAACAGGATATCTGGATCACCACCGATATCGGGATCAATATCCTGGATCAGAGGTACCATTCCTTCGGGGAGATATCTCTACCCTTCAAGAGCTATTATATCAGTGAGTTTTTCATGGACACTGCTACCAGGCATCTGTACGTGGGGGCTGTAGATTGTCGCGGGCTTTTCGATTGGGATGAGAAGATAAAAACATGGAATCTGTATCCACCGAAGGAAGATCCCGGAAAATATGGTCTTTGTGTCTTTACGATTTTTAAAGATTCGAAATCGGTTCTTTGGGTCGGGTCGCGTTCAGGTCTTCTGCGCCTGGACCCAATAAGCAGGAAGCTGTTGCTGTTCAGGTTGCCCGATGGCAAGCCAATACCACTTAAAGAACCCTGGATTTACACCATCAGGGAGGATGGCAGGTCCAATTTATGGATAGGGACCCGTAATGAAGGCGTTCTGAGGATTGATTCGGCAAGAACTCATTACACACATTATCTTCACAATCCACACGATCCTGCCAGCCTGATTGACGGCAGCAGGTTTTCGGCAATTTGTGTCGATAAATTTAAAAATATCTGGATCTCATCTGATAATGGGATCAGCATCTATGATCCTGTAAAAGATTGCTTCCGGAATGACTTAATGGATTCCCTTTTAAAGTTTGGCGTAACCAAACGATGGACCAACGGAATTGTCAGGGACTCGCTTGGAAGGATGTGGATTGTCGTTGATGGGGAAGGCCTGGTCAGGGTCGAAATGCCGGCAAAGGGGTATTACAGGTTTAAACTGTTCAACACTTCAAACGGATTAAATGACCCTGCGCCCGGGATGATTGCTACTGACAACAAAGGAGGTATATGGATGGTCAATTACGGGCTTCTGTATATTAATCCATATGATGAATCCATTCACATGTTTGATGAACATAACGGGCTTAACAGGCCCCTTAGTTTTGACGAAAGCATGTATATTGATCCTGAAAATAAGATCTACATCGGAAGCAAGGGAAAGTTTGAGACAAAAAATATCAGGGAGCTCGATTTCACCCCACTGACCATAAAGCTTTTGCTTGAATCCTTTGAAGTCAACGGGAAGAATGTTTCAAGCGGGGAGCTCAGTAGTTCTGATCAAAAGCTTATCCTGAGGGCTGATCAGAATAATTTATTATTCCGATACACCGGGATCTGTTTCCAGGATGCAGAGCACATTTTATTCCGTTATAAAATGGAAGGTTACGATAAAAACTGGATTATGGCCGGAAACGGCAGGGAAGCAAGGTATACCAATCTGCCCCCGGGGCAATACCGTTTTGTTTTCCAGGTTGCAAACCGCGGAATATGGCTTGACCAGGAATCCTCAACACGCTTTATCATCCGCCCGTTTTTCTGGAAAACATGGTGGTTTATTGCGCTGGTTATCGTGATTACAGGGAGCATCCTCTTCTTGATTTACAGGTATCGTGTAAGGGAGCTTCTGAGGCTTGAACGGCTCCGAACGCGCATTGCCACCGATCTTCACGATGATGTGGGATCAACGCTGAGCAGTATATCCATTCTCAGTGAAATCCTGTCAAAGCAGCTTGATAATCCGAAATCGGTCAAAATAGTAAAGACTATTGGGGCAAATGCCCATAAAATGCTGGAAAAGATAGATGACATCATCTGGGTTGTAAACCCTTCAAACGATAAATTTCAAAACCTGGGGCTGCGAATTCGCGAATTCGCCATCCCTTTGTTTGAATCAAAAAACATAAGACATGTGATACGATTTGACAAGCAGATGAATGAGCTTCAACTTCCGATGGAAGCGAGAAGGAACATTTACCTGATCGCCAAAGAGGCCATCAACAATGCTGTTAAATACGCCGAATGCAAATCGGTGAAACTAAGTTTCAGGATGGAACATCCGGGATTTGTAATGGAGGTAAGCGATGACGGCAAAGGGTTTAATCCGGAGGCGCTCACATCCCGTAACGGGATTAAAAACATGCGGCTGAGAGCGGCTCAGATCAATTCTGAAATTGAAATTAAATCAGGTGCAGGAGAGGGAACCCACATTGCACTTAAAGTGAATCTGAAATGACCCAGGTAATCCTTCATCCGCAGTCCAACAAGAAGAAACCATATAATCATATAGTTGTAATTACCAATCACAGGTTGTAATATTGCTACTTAATAAATCAGTAAAATGAATATCAGGGTTTCCATATATGAAGATAACGACGACCTTCGTGAGAGCCTTTCTTACTTAGTGCTGGGAACAGGGACCCTTGAACTCATGGGCGCTTATCCTGATTGTTCAAAAGTGATGGAAAACTGCGTGGTGGCCAAACCTGACGTAATCCTGATGGACATTGACATGCCGGGCATATCAGGGATTGAGGCAACGGCGATGATCAAAGCGACCTTCCCCGAAATCAACATTCTGATCCTGACCATTTTTGAAGATAAAAGCAAGGTGTTTGACGCACTTTGCGCAGGTGCTACCGGGTATATGCTGAAGAAATCATCAGCCGTGGAGATCATCGAGGCTATTGGAGAACTTCATAACGGAGGCTCACCCATGACCGGTGAAATTGCAAGGAAAGTGTTTGAATTTTTTGCGAGTCCGGCCATTTCAAAAAACAATGATTATGCACTCTCGTCACGGGAGCTCGATATCCTGAAATGCCTTGTCGAGGGTGACAGTTATAAGATGATTGCCGATAATTGCTGCATTTCCATAGGCACGGTTCGTTTCCATATCAACAACATCTATAAAAAGCTTCATGTCAATTCCAAGTCGGAAGTCGTGATCAAAGCGATGAAAGAGCGTTTGGTCAGATAGCTGATTCGCTGAAACCACCTTATTTCCCGCACGGCAAAACAATACCTTTATCCGGTTGTGCTTCCCTTCCATCCTTCCTAATTTTGATCAAATCATTTATAAAATGACCCGGTCATGATTATGAAAAAAATTCTTCTCATTTCTGCGCTCCTACTTCTCAACGGGATAGCCGGCGCTATAACAGTTAAAACGGTTGGAAGCGGCGGGGATTATGCCACCCTGAAACTGGCATTCGACGCCATAAACGCCGGCTCGATCACAGGGGAAATCCAGCTGAATATCATGTCAGATATCACCGATAACAATTCAGCCGTACTATATGCTTCGGGTACCGGATCTTCTTCGTATACTTCAGTGGTCATTATGCCGACAGGGAGCCCCGCTTCAGGCCACCGGACCCTGACCGCAGCCATTAACGCGGCTATAATTGATCTTGACGGCGCCAGGAATGTAACGATAGACGGGCGACTCGGCGGCACAGGCTCTGAGCAGAACCTTTATCTTGTCAACAATGCCGCAACCTTCATGGGGGTTGGAATTCTTCTTCGTGAAAACGCAATTTATAACACTGTGAAATATTGTCATATCGCATGCAACAATACGACTTCCACAGGAGCAATACATTTTGGAACGGGACTGTCTTCATCCCAGGGAAATTCCCATAATGTCATCGACCATTGTGACATCACTC
The DNA here is from genome assembly GCA_037134895.1 of Bacteroidota bacterium. GTDB lineage: Bacteria > Bacteroidota > Bacteroidia > Bacteroidales > FEN-979 > CAIRDP01. Next base: position 8,197 of record JBAXLI010000073.1, on the reverse strand, counting down.
ATACCGCATCGGGCGTATTGAATGAAGGTATTGCTTCTGAAAATTCCTGGAATCACAGGAACACGATAAAAAACTGTTCTATATACGACTGGCTGTCGGAGGGGATCAAACTGAACCCGAATTGCGGTGACGGCTGGATCATAGGTGGTTCAGGGGAAGGAAACAGTTTTTACCAGACTGTATCGTTTTCGTCACCTGACGAACATTACGCGATCAAAGCAACAGGAGGAGACAGCCTTGCGATAACAGGGAATTTTATCGGGGGAGGTAGCACGGGTTGCGGGGCCCCCGTATGGACGAATACCAATACAACTTCTCAGTCTTTTGGCATCTATGTTTCGGGCAGCAGTGCGCAAACGTGTTATATCAACTCGAACATGATACGCAAGATAAGTTTGTCGGGCACCGGATTCACCTGCATTGAAGCTTACGGGGGCAAGTCAGCCATTGGGACCGACGGGGCAAATTATATTGGAGGAGGGGAATCCTTAAACGATATCATCATGCTCGGTTCGGGGCCGTTGACGGGGATCCATGCATGGGCTGATGTCGCTGCGCCCGATATTCATATTTCCTCCAACCAGGTGCAATCCCTTAAGATCAATAATACTTCAAATTCCGCAGTTCTTACAGGGATATCCGTCAGCAGTACACTACCAGGCAATACGATCGACCTTTCCGACAATACCGTTCAGAAACTGAATTCCAACGGTAGCGCCGATGGGCCGGCTATAATAGGCATAGGGATATCGGCAAGCTCCGCTAGTATTAACGCGTCGGGAAACAACATTGCACAGTTCACCGGATCAAATGGAGGAAGCCATTATACCTGGGTCGAAGGGATCAACCTGGATGCCGATAACAGCACATTTACCATTTCAAAGAACCAAATTTCGGAATTCTCCAACAATAGCCTGGGTTCCGGGACTCTCCCCGAAATGGACGGGATCAGGGTCGTTTATAAAAATGGTACAATTACCGCTTCCAATAACATGATCGCCCTTTCAAACGGAACAAACAACAATAGCATTAACATTTACGGTATCCGCGACAGGGGAATCTCAGGCACGGGAACCAGTGACCATAAGTACTTTTTCAATTCCATCTATGTCGGAGGAACAAGCTCAGGGACAGGAATTACGTCCTGCTTCAGGCGTGATAACGATTTTCCCGTTACCCTGGTCAATAATGTTTTCTACAATAACCGTGTAAGTTCTGTAACACAGAACCTGGCCGTGGTTGTGAATTCGAGTTCCAACACATATCTTTCAAGCAACCATAATGATCTGTACGCCAAAAACACAAGTGCCGTGGGTTCGGTGAACGGAGGCAGTTCACAATTGACATTTTCAGGCTGGCAGGGAGCGTTCTCCCCTATCATGGATGCTTCTTCGTTAAGTGTGAATCCGAATTTCGACTCTGAGACAAATCTTCGCATTACATCGAATGCCTTTCTGGATAATACAGGGGTAGGATTTACCGGCATCACCGACGACATTGACGGCAACACCCGCAGCCTGACTCCCGATCCCGGTATCAACGAATTCGCGTATACTTCATATACCGTGGGTTCGGCAGGGCATTTCCATTCCCTTAAACATGCTTTTGATCGCATAAATGATGGGACTATCACGGGGTATATTCATCTTTCCATTATTTCCAATATCACCAATGATACGCTGGCAATGCTTAATGCCAGCGGAACAGGAGCTTCCTCCTATTCCTTTATTCTCATCCAGCCGGGGGGAAGTCTTACCACCCCTGCCAAATGGACCTATCAATCAACCGATCTTACCGGGCCTATGATCATTTTAAACGGCGCAGGCAATGTGACTATCGACGGGAGGATCCCCGGTGAACCGAGCGGCACAAATCTGTTAATGAGAACCTTCGATTATGCCTATGATAAAGGTGAGGTGATCCGTTTCCAGAATGGGGCGAATACGAATACGATCAGGAATTGTGCTATTGAAGCTAATAACAGCGTATTCAACGGCGCAATTCATTTCGGGAGTTCAGGCAGCAGTTCAACAGGGAACAGTTATAACACCATAGATAATTGTGAGATCACCTATGTCACCACACAGCTTAAGAATGCAATTTGTACCGACTCCCTCGAACATAAAAACATTCAAAACTCTATAATAAACTGCAGAATATACAACTGGTCTGACCACGGGATCTTCATTTCCAGGCCAACCATTCCCGGACAGGGATGGCTTGATTACGGCAATGATAACTGGCTGATCTCGGGAAACAGTTTTTACAGGACCGCGGTTGGCATACCCAATGGAGGGACCGCTATAGAGCTGCAAAAGGGCAACTGGCATAATATTACCAACAATTTTATAGGAGGAACCGAAGCCGGCGGTCTTGGAGGCAACTCAGGAATATCAGGAGGGATCAAGGTCATGGGCACAAGCAGCACATCGGTAAGCCAGCCCGATAATATCGATGGGAATATCATTCGCAGGATCAGTACAGGCATTTTCAGGGGCATCAGCGTTCTTGATCAGAATGTGAATATAGGTCTTTATACCGGGAATAAGATTGGTGACAGTCTTCTTCTTGAAACGATCACCTGCAGCGGAACGGCCTCCTATGGGATTTATATCCTTAACCACCTCGACCATGTGATCAATATCTGTAATAATATGATCGCCAACATTACCGTTTCGGCTTTTGGAACCGGGGATGACCTTGTCGGTATAGGGACCATCCGTAATGGAAGCGCGTCTTATCTCGGTTGTAACGGGCAGATCTTCAACAACAGGATTTTCCTGCTTAAAGACATTTCCCCTGAATATCTCTACCAGGGTATATACTATCCTGCCCATCCCGGTGTTTTCGGGATACAGGTCAAGGGCCGGAACCTTGCCGTGAAAGATAATAAGATCTACAAATTCGGGAGCCTGGTTCCTTACTACCCGGAAGTGGTGGATACGGTCATCGGGATCTGGTCTGATACGCATAGTGCAGGTGGCCTCGACAGTTGCACGTTTTACAATAATGAGGTTTCACTTGGTTACATTACTTCCGACTGCGTGCATGATGCTTTTTTTGGTTTCTATGATGCCTCGCAGGCAGGGGTTAAGAATAAGTACTATTTCAATACCGTGTACATCGACGATGGCGGGACCGGGAACATGGCTTCCACCTTTTGTTTTTTCAGAAAAGGAGGAGCCTTGATGAATATCTTCAACAATATTTTTGTCAATAAGAGGCTTTGGGGAGGCACCCCTTCAGCTGCAGGGAATTTTGCGATCGGCTTATGCAGTGTGTCGAATTTCATCAGCAATCATAATGATCTTTATGCAGCCGATCCCAACCGTATTGGAACTGTTCAATGTGGTACAACCCATCTCAACCTGACGAACTGGCAATTTTCATTTTCTCCAAGGCAGGATGAACTTTCTGTTTCGGTGATCCCGGATTTCGTTTCGGTGAACGATCTGCATTGCACCGGGCCTGAAGCCCTGGATGACCTTGGGGTTTGTATCCCGGGAATCAGCGACGATATTGATGGAAATGCAAGGCTCAATCCTCCCGATATCGGAGTCAATGACTTCCTTTCAAAAACTTACAAAGCATGGCTTGGTTTGGGCCAGTATTGGGACGATCCCCTGAATTGGTCCCCCACCGGTGTTCCGGCAGCCACCAATAATGTGCGACTGAACCTGGGTATTAATTTCAGTCCGGTCATTCGCAATGACGGGGCGACCTGTAAAGACCTTCTGATTCAACCCGGAACCACCCTCACCATTAATCCCGGGAAAGCGCTGGATGTGAAGGGAGTAACAATCCTCGTGAAATTCTGCCCCTAGGTGGGAAAACTGCGAAATTTAACAAGACTCGCTAAGCTCGCCTATGTTCATTTTTCATTTAATGGCAATGGTCCTTCTTCGCAGTGAGGTTAATGCGCAGGCTTAAAGGCAACGATTAGTGCGTGTATTTTTGGAATTCATGGTATTTGGCATTCTGTCGACTTTTTGAACTTCTCAGAGCACTCCTCGTTCCTTAAGATCATAAATCACATCTGACAAGGTCGCTTTACCTGATTTCTTTAAAATATTTCTGCGATGAGTGTACACAGTTTGAGGACTGAGGAATATTTTTTCAGCGATTTGATAACTGTTCATACCTGATTCGATCAATTGGATAATTTCCAGTTCACGGTTTGAGAATGGAACTCCCAGCTCCAGCAATTCCTCATCCGGGTACCTGAAATTAGAAAGGTCATTCCCAGTGTAAAAATGATATCCGTATTTTAATTTCTTGCACCAATCAATGTTGGTGTGAATTTTTATAAGAAAAGTAGATTCATATGGGAGCTTCCTGTACAACACATACAATTGCATAAGTAAATTGGTATAGTTGCCTTGTGCATTTCGCATCCTGAAGTTGCTTGAATTAAAGGAATATCCTGATTTGGCAACTGACACATTGTGAGCCATTTTAAATAATCTGACCCTTCCAAGGCTGGCCCTTATGAGATCATCAGGGTGTGAAGCCTGAATAAAATGGTCGGGATGAAGATCCTCCGGCTTAATGCCCATCATTTGAGTCGACCGTTTACTTACATAAATGATTTCCATTTTTGTTAGAGCCCCGATATATAAAAACTGATCGTTTATTTTCATCATATTCTCAAGATCAACCATTAGCGGATCAGCAGGATCAATATTTCTAAAACCAACCGGGGCATATGCATCGAAAAACTTTAAAAACAAACCGTAGTTTTGATTACTTGTCATCAAATTCTGAACTCTATCAAATTTTCTTGCCATATTGCAAAATTAATTAAAATACCTAACGTCGAGTATATATGTAAATTCACTTTGACAATTGCAATATTTATATTTGTATGTAAAACCCAGCAAAGAACGTTCGATTTGGACAGGAAACATATTGGATCGAATTTTATCCAATGCGTGAGATGAAAAAACAGTAAACTGCATTTTATGATTTATTCATTTTGAAAGATATTATTATGGAAAATATTGATAAGATATCGGTTGATGCAGCAAATCCTGCTAATTCTGGCAACATCAAATTGAGTATCCATCACGCCCCCCGCAATGAGAGGTACGAAATGGGGAAGAAATTGCGAAAAACCTGTCACCGTTCATCCCATGCAAATTGGGTGGCTCCTGTCAAGCGGCAGGATCCCATTGACCTACTGCTCGCAAGTGAGGCAGGCCGTCTTCCGGATTTGCTGCCACTTCGTCACGGGCGCATGGCAAGGTCGCCTTTCACATTTTTCCGCGGTTCAGCCTTTAACATGGCTGCTGATTTGGCAAACACACCTGTTTCAGGTATGTTTGTGCAGGCATGCGGAGATGCCCATTTGTGCAACTTTGGCGGATTTGCAACGCCTGAAAGAAACGTCATCTTTTCCATTAATGATCTGGACGAAACTTTGCCTGCACCCTGGGAGTGGGATGTCAAAAGATTGGCAGCCAGTTTTGTGGTCGCATGCAGAAACAATAATCTTAGTGAGTCCATTGCAAGAGAAGTGGCCATGGAGTGTGTCCGCGCTTATCGGATGAATATGGCTGCTTACAGCGAGATGAAAATCCTGGAACTTTGGCATATTTCACTCACTGCCGATATGATGATATCGAAATTAAAAGATCCTAAACTGATGGCCCGGGGTTCAAAACGCCTGGAAAAAGAACGTGGACGAAGCATAGCTGAAGATATTTTCCCGCAACTTGGGGAAGGACCAGGCAAATCAACTTTCATTAAAGATAATTTGCCTTCAATTTTTCATGTGGAGGGACATACACCCGGTGAGATTGCAGATACGGTAAGGGAGGCCTTTGAACTTTATCGGCAAACCCTGCCCCCGGTATATAGTTTCCTGCTTGACCGTTATGAACTCAGAGATGCAGCAATAAAAGTAGTGGGCGTCGGAAGCGTTGGTACCGCATGCTTTGTATTACTGCTTATGACTAGTGACGGAGACAATCTCTTCCTTCAGGTAAAAGAAGCCCGGCCCTCTGTGCTTGAACCTTTTGCCGGGAAAAGCATTTACCCAAACCACGGCCAGCGTGTTGTAAATGGTTACCGTCTTATTCAGCCGTTCAGCGATCCGTTCCTTGGCTGGACAAAAGGGAAACTGGGACGGCATTTTTTCTTCAGGCAACTAAGGGATATCAAGATTTCGATGAGGGTGGAAACATTCGGAAAAACAGAGATGATCGCTTACGCGGACTGGTGCGGTCAGGCGATGGCGCTGTCTCATTCCCGCTCAGGGGACGCAGCGATGCTAAGCGGGTATATGGGCACCAGTGATACATTCGATAACGCTATTGCCAGTTTTTCCTTTGCATATGCTGACCAAAATGAGAAGGATTACGCTTCCCTCCAGCGTGCAATCAAGAAAGGTAAAATAGAAGCCAGGTTTGAGGAACAAGAACGACGAAAATGATAACTATATGCAAGTCCCTTTTCTCCTTGAAATAGCCGTAAGGTTCCTTGTACCTTTACTTACCGTGTTAACTGCCTTGTATCTCGGTCAACGGTATGGCATTTACAGTACAAAAAAATCTCCGGAATTGCAGCACTCTGCGGTTGGGTCAGTGGTAGGCGCAGTATTTGGCCTTTTGGCTTTCGTACTGGCTTTTACGTTTCAAATTGCTGCCAACCATTACGATGCACGCAAATCCATGCTTCTGAAAGAAGTCACGGACATCAGGACAATATACCTGCGGGCGGGTTTGATAGATGAACCGATCTGTTCCAGCACTAAAAAACTGCTTGTTGATTATGTTGATCAGCGTGTTGAACTTACCCGGGATTTCTCGAAACTCAGTTTAGTTCAGTCCCGTTCCCAGCAAATTTTTGACACGCTTTGGAGCTATGCTGAGTTACTGGCAAAGAGGGACCGGAGTTCAGAGGTTTATTCACTTTATACTTCATCCGTAAATGATCTTATTGATAATTACAATCAACGCGTGACCTATGTTCTTGAGAACCGTATATCTGTGACAGTATTTTATGTGTTGTTTGTTATCTTATTCTTTTCAATGTTTTTGCTCGGCTATCAATTCGGAATTTCCGGAAAAGGAAGCTTCAAAATCAATGTCGCGATGGCCATTGTCTTTGCAGTGGTCATGTTGTTAATTGCAGCTCTTGATCGACCTGAATTGGGGTTGGTTAAAATCAATCAAAATCCTTTGTTCACATTACAGACTCAATTGCATATCAAGCAGGTTCATTGAATGATCCCATTAAATAAACTGACAGGCAGGAATGGATAATGTGGTCTACCGCCAGGGCTGAAAAGTCTGCCGATTATATCCTGGGCATTGAATCTTCTTATTCTGCGTCAGAAGAAAAAAATCACTGCGGAAGTGACCAGCGAAGTTCCGGTTCTTGAGCCAGTCCTGGAAGACACCCCCTTTTAACCAAGCCATTCATTTAATAGAGCCATCCCGGGCAACCAGGGTGGCTTTTTCATTTACACCAAAATCAAAACCAATGAACAATTTTAACAGCTATTCCGGGGATCCCCGCCAGATCACAGCCCGCTTCGCAAGTAAATATCACACTTGCGGCAAACCAATCGAAAAAGGCGAACAAATCATCTACTAACCAAATGGCAAACATGCAGGGCATCTGAAATGTGATGAAGCTGACTACCGAAATCCTTTGGCTTACTTTGAAGATGAAGAGCGGTACAGCAGGCAGTACCGGTAATTCAAACTCTTAAGCTGCTGCTGGAAATCGCAGCAGCTTTTTTCATGCTTATTAATATTGGTAGTCAATAATTTGCTATAGATTTTGCGCTTTCGGGATGTCTATCATGCATTTATGCAAATCTATGAGCATTTTTCCTTTGATCATTCAACCCTTCTATTTCCATTTTTGGGATGCAGCTCACATAAATCTTATGTCTGTGGTCTTTGTATTATCCCTATGCTGACTAATCAGTGCTTCTGGATAGGCTGTATATACTGATGTTTTGGAGGGTAGTGCCTAAAAACTGTCAACTTTACTGGCACGTGTTCAAATCGTGCACGCCTAATTTGTAAGCAAATGGCGCGTTCATTATATCCTTGTTTCTTCTTGTAATATTATGCAATTTCCTGCTCAAAGATGCTGAAGCTACCTGAAATATTTTTATAAAATAAATTAGCCGTCGCTAATTTTGAATTATTATTTCTTATCGAAAATCACCTTTTCAGATAGC
>JBAXLI010000072.1:0-20098 GCA_037134895.1 Bacteroidota bacterium | reverse complement strand
CCATCATTATCATAAGGAGCAAACTCAGGGCGCATCATTGTACCTCCGTCAACAAACGGCAGTGATCCCCTGATCCCTACAACACCACCCCAGGTGCGCAGCCCGATAGCCTTCCCGATTTTCAGTTTTTTGAACTGATATGGGAAAAGGTCCCCGTCGGATGCAGAATAGTTGTCAATAAGAATGCATTTGGGTCCCCACTGCATGGCAAGGCGGCCCGGCTGGGGCTCGGTATTCCTGCTCATGGTGATCATGGTCATTTCACGGTTCAGACGCTCGATGATCATGGGTGAAACATTACCGCCTCCATTGCCCCTGTCGTCGATGATCAGGGCGCGCTTGTTCAGCTGGGGGAAGAAATGCTTCACGAATTCGTTAAGTCCCTCGGCACTCATGTCGGGAATATGGATATAGCCCACTTCTCCGTTGGTTGCATCGCTTACTTTCTTTGTATTCGCAGCAACCCAGTTGTAATAGTAAAGCTTTGCCTCGTCATCAACAGGTACTACGATGGTTTTGCGCGCACCATCCGGCGAAGCCTTGGCATTGACAGTGAGCTCCACCTGGTCATCCGCAGTATTCACAAGTGATTCATAAATGTCGTTCATGTCTTTGGTTGGCTTTCCGTTCACCGCAATGATGAAATCACCCTCCTTTACGTCAACTCCGAGTTCGGTAAGAGGCGAACGAACATCCTGGTTCCAGTTTTCACCTTTGAGTATCCTGTCGATATGATAATAGCCCGAAGCATCCCGGCTGAGCCTTGCTCCAAGCAATCCCAGCTTGATCCTCTTCGGTTCCGGGCGATCGCCGCCGCCTACATAAGAATGGCCGATGCTGATCTCGCCAACCATTTCGCCAAGGATGTATGTAAGGTCGTAACGATTATTGACATAAGGTAATAAAGGCTCATACTTCTTTTTAACAGTTTCCCAGTTCAGGCCCTGCATATTCGGGGCATACAGGAAATACTTCATCTGCCTCCATGCTTCATGATAGATCTGGTCCCATTCAGACTTCAGGTCGACCATCAGTTTCATATTCGACAGGTCCGCCCAGTCTTTCACATCTATCTTGCCTCCCCTGGGCAGATCAATCACAGCATATTTTCCCTGGCCTATCACAAGCATTTTCTTGGTATCGGCCGAAATATCGTACCCAAAAAACTCACCAAGGTTTGATTCCTTCTTATCCTTCAGGCTGAAGGTCATGAGTCCGCCACCGCGGCGACCACCCTTGATATAATACACGTTGTCACCGATCGCAGCAAGTCCGAAATAATTTGAAGCATCGATTGGCAGAACCACGATCCTGTCGATGATCCCGTCAAGGTCGACCTTCACATCGGGAACCACGTCCTTCTTCACGTCTTTACTTTCGTCCTTCTTCACGTCTTTCGTCACGTCCTTCTTCTCGTCCTTCTTCACGTCTTTCGTCCCGTCCTTCTCCTCGTCCTTCTTCACTGCAACCTCATCATTTTCATATGCAAACGGATTTGGCGTTGCCTTGGCCAGGGTCACGAAATACACCTTGGTCATATCGCTGTAGCTATGGTTCCATTCTGTGGCCGAATAAGTCGGGTTGAAGTCGCGGTTCGAAGTGAAGAAAAGATACTTGCCGTCGCTGCTGAAAGCAGGGCTTCCCGAGCTATACCAGGTGTCGGTAACAGGGGTTTTGGTTTTCGAGGCAAGATCATAAATATACACTATGCCGAAATTGCGTTTGTCGGGATAGGCATAGGTTATCCATTTGCTGTCGGGAGACCAATTGTAGCTGTTGAATTCCCATGCTTTGGCCTGGTCCACCACAGTTACATCCTTCGAGTCAATATCAACATACTGCAACCTCAGCATTTTATCGCTCCACATGATCTTCTTCCCGTCGGGCGACCAGGCAGGTGAATATTTATAGGTATCGGCATTCTTCGTAAGTTGTATCACATCGCCCGTCCCATCCTGTTTCTGGATGTAGATCTCGTCTTCACCGCTTCGGTCTGAGATAAAAGCAATGTACTTACCGTCGGGCGACCAGGCCACGTCACGGTTATGCACTCCTTTTGTCTGGGTAATATTGCGGGTGATGCCCGATTTTGCCGGCACCGTCCATACATCTCCCCTGGCGTCAAATGCAATACGCTTGCCATCCGACGAAATGGATGAAGAATTGATGAATTTGCTGGCATCCTTGAGCTGGTTCCTGCCTGTGATAAGGTCATTCGAAATGCTGATGCTCACCTTGTTATACTTCTGTGTTGCGAGGTCGAAGACGTAAAGATATCCGCCGTTCTCAAAAATAATGGCATTATCGCCCAGTGAGGGGAACTTGATGTCGAATTCCTTGAAATCAGTGACTTTCTTTGTCTCTTTCGTTTTCAGATCGTAAACAAAAAGGTTCATGATACGGTCGCGGTCTGATGCGAAATAGATCTTGTCGCCGGCCCACATCGGGAAAATATCCTGTGCCGGGTTATTGGTGATGTTCTCGGTCTGTTTTGTCTTGAAGTCATAGATCCAGACATCGTCGGCCATGCCGCCTTTGTAGTATTTCCAGGTACGGAATTCACGAAACACGCGGTTGAAAGCCAGTTTGGACAGGTCGGGGGAATAACTGCAGAAACCGCCGGCTGGTAAAGGAAGCTCCTCACTCAGTCCGCCCTTGGTATTTGCAAGGAAGAGCTGCCCCTTGAAATCATTGAATGACTGTTTGCGGGAACGGTACACAATATTTTCATTGTCCCTCCATGTCATAACGATGCTGCTCGGGCCCATGCGGTCGCTCACGTCATCGCGGTTCAAGGTTGCGGTATACGTAAGTCGTTTGGGGATTCCACCTTCGGCAGGCATGGCATATACTTCAGTGTTTCCGTCATACTGACCGCTGAAAGCGATCTGTTTCCCATCCGGCGAAAACCTGGCAAACATTTCGAAACCATTTTCATCGTTGGTAAGTTTGCGTGCCAGTCCGCCTGCTTTCTCAACCGAATAAAGGTCCCCAGCATAGGTAAACACGATCTGGTTCCCATGGATTGCCGGGAAACGCATCAGCCTTGCTTCATTCTGGGCAGCAACTGCCAGAACCATGAGCATGGCGGCAAATAGTAATGTAATTCTTCTCATATGTCTGTTTTTGTGTGTATCAGGTTTATAAAGAAACAAAATTATTGAATTCATTGGATTGAATAGGAGAAATCGGTGAAATGGGCAATTTAACCGATAAGTATTCGAAACGGGATGCGGGATGCAAGATGCAAGATGCAAGATGCGGGATGCAAGATGCGGGATGCAAGATGCAGGATGCAAGATGCGGGATGCAAGATGCGGGATGCAAGATGCGGGATGCAAGATGCGGGGTTAATGAATGTACATCCTGTATCCTGTATCCTGTATCCTGTATCCTGTATCCTAGATCCTGTATCCTAGATCCTGTATCCTGAATCCCGTATCCAGCATCCTGCATCTTGCATCCTGCATCCTGATTTAAGCATTTTCCGCAATTTCCTTTCCGGGGTTGTTTGCTTTTTGCAATTTCTGCGGATGTGGGAGCGGGAAGCCCAGGCATTCGGCAAAAGGTGCGAATCAATAAGCATCTGTCGAGGAAATCAGTTTTGATCAGGCCTTGCATCAACTATACATTTGTATATCGTAACTCGTAATTCGTAATTCGTAATTCATAAAAAGATGGAAACAAAAATCATAAAGGGAGAAATGATCAGGGATCAGATCTTCGGGGAAGTGAAAGCCGAAATTTCAATGTTTAATGAAAAATACAACGCGGTACCAGGTATCGCCTTTGTAGGATTCAACTGTGTGCCGCTGTCGAAATACAACATCCCCATGCATATACAGATGGCAATGAACGTGGGTCTGAGGGTTTCCAAAGAGATCCTTCAGAACAATGCTACAGAACAGGAGGTGTTCGATGTGATAGACCGCCTGAATTCCGACTCCGGTGTGGATGCCATCGTTTTGCTGCAGCCTCTTCCCGATCACCTCAACCCGGTCAGAATAGTAAACAGAATTTCACCGATTAAGGAAGTCGAGGGATTTCATCCGCAGAACATGATCAATACCATGATCCCCGACCTGGGTACGGCCAGGTACCCCATGTGCCTGCCTGCGGCTCTGTATGAAATGTTCAAAGAGGCTGAACTGAAGATCGAAGCAGGTAAGGAGTGGGTGTTTGTGCTCGACGACGGGTTTTTCTCGAATTCACTGACTAAGATGATTGTGCGCTCGGCCGCGTCGGTTGTGGTTCCCAATGACAGTCCGGTCACTTTCGTCAACAAGGATTCCACACATCTTATTGATCATGTAAAGAGGGCCGATTTCCTTGTTGTTGTGACAAAATTCCCCGAATATATCCAGTCTGAATGGATCAAAGAGGGAGCCTGCATCATCGATATCTATTCCAACCTGTTAAAAGAGATTCCCTCTAAAACCGACCCGTCAAAACTGGTTCCGGTGATCAGAGGTGGAATCAATGTCGCATCAGTGACTGGCATCGCAGGCGCCCTGCTTCCAATACCGGGCGGACTCATGACGGTGGTGCTTGCAATCCTGTTCAGGAATACTGTAACGGCATTTAAAAACAGCCTGAAATTGGTCAATCCATCCGTTCGATCCGCAGCCTGAGCACCTTCACCTTTTCATGCAGTGAATTGAAAAAGCGGTACCTCTCCTTTGCCGAAGTGCCGCTTATCATCGTGGATTTCTGCATGAGGTTCCGTAAAGAATTCTCAATCTGACTGCAAAAAGAAGGATTTGCTGTGATCAGCTGGTTAATAATGTTATAGGTGAGATAGGCGGTTTTTTGTCCGTCGGCCTGAACCAGTATAGTATTATCATTCACCAGGACCTCGTTATGAAAAAGCCTGTAAGAATTTTCAATTCCTGCCGTCTCCATCCCTCGCAAATACTGAAACCCTTTATCAGCCTGGTTTTGCACATGATCCAGCCAAAGGTCGAGTACCTGGCAAAGCCTGATGGCATCTTCCTTCTTTGCAAAAAATCCGGAGGCCAAGCAGTAATCGATCTGCCGTATGACACTGGCAATGGTATCCTCGCTCCATATCTCCACAACAGGTATTTTCATGTAACAGCGAAGCAGGGAACGCCCGGTTTCGAATAGTTCACCCGGGACATCCAGGTCAACGTGTTCGTTTTTGTAATCTCCCGAAGGGATCAGAATCTTATGCCAGAAAAAAAACTTGAATGCCGCGATTTCGGGAAATTCAAAATAGTAAAAAATAGGGATATCCTTGGCCGCGTATATGATCTCCCTTTGTTTGCATTCATAGATCATTTTCATCTGGCTCATAAGAGCCTGAAGCCAGTGTTCAAAGGTAAACCCGTCCTGGCCAATGGCCAGTGTTTTGAACGAAACATGATCAGACTTGAAACTCAGTATTTCATCGATAGAGACCGTAAACCGTGAACAGATCAGCTGAAGCTCGTCAAGGGTCAGCTCCTTCTCACCCCTGATCCTTCGGTAAGCACTATCGTAACTGATCCCCAGCAACTCCGACAGTTCGTGCACGAAGGAAAGATTTGGGGAAAGGCTGCTTTTAATCCTCTGGAAAAGGATTTCCTGTATTCCTGAATGTTCGTTCATACCTTTTGAATGGATGTAGTAAAGATATGAAAAAATCCTTTTTAATGTCAACTACCCTTGTTACCTTGTAATACAGTAATACAGTAACACAGTAACATAGTAACATAGTAACATAGTAACATAGTAACGCAGTAATACAGTAATACAGTAACATAGTAACATAGTAACATAGTAACATAGTAACATAGTAACACAGTAATACAGTTATACAGATTTTCGCATTTCCTGCAATTCCCCCACACTTGGGTTCCATGATTTGTATTATCTGCGGATGAGGGAGCGGGTCACCACGGTATCCGGGTCTTGATGCGAAATAATTTACATTAGGCCCAAAAAACAGTTTTGGGGAAGTGGTATCCGGTATTAACTTTGGCTTATAAACAAAGACTATGAAAACCTTGATGATTACAATCTTTGTGCTGATGATCGCCGGAATGCCGGCGACAGCACAGAAGGATACCTTGCAAAAAAAGAAAATCTATAAGGCATGGATTTCAGTATCCGGAGAAAAAGGAAAGAAGAAAGGCATTCTGTATCAGGTCAAAGACTCATCATTACTGCTCTCCAACTCAAAGCACATAAAAGATTATTATACAGGCAATTTTAAAACAACGCCCTTCGATGCAAACTCGATTGATAAGATCAAAATCAGAAGGATGCGGAATGTCAACCGTGGAGCGTTTATAGGGATGGCGGTGGGTTTCGCGGCAGGGATGATTACCGGGGCAGTCCTGGGACACAACGCACCATCGGCTTTATGGGTCGGTAGCTGGGGCATTGCAGCGGGAGCCATTGTTGGCGCTTCCATTGGATCGATTAAAATTTCGATTCCTATAACAGGAAGCCAGGAAAAATTTGAAAAAAACAAAGGGAAACTGATGTCGTATGCAATTAAAAATAACCCGGTCAGGATAGTGCCGGGATACTTTAGCAGGCTGACAACTGTTGTAAAGGATACGGATGGCAATTCTTATCATACGTTTTCAATGGCCGGACAGGTATGGCTTGCCGAAAATCTCAGGGTAAAGCATTACAGGAACGGAGATTCTATTGAAAATATCAGAAATGCCAATACCTGGAAAACGATGACCCCCGGAGCAGTCTGCAATTATCAGAATGATTCCTCAACCGCTGAAACAACAGAGCTGTTGTATAACTGGAATGCCGTGAGCGACGATAGAGGAATTTGTCCGGCGGGCTGGCATGTTCCAACATTAACCGAATGGTCATCACTGGTCACTTGCTTAGGAGGCGAATCAGGGTCAGGAAAAAAACTCACTGAGCCCATTCCTGCAATTACCGGAAATCTCAGCGAGGATCCTTTTGCCTTGCCGGGTGGATTCCGGTATGGGACAGGAGAATTCTCATCCGCCAAAGGAAATTCTTATCAATGGTGGACCTCATCTTCCGCTGATCAATTGAAAGCAAAAGCATTTTACATGGGCAATTCTGACGGCGGGATCATTTTCAGCGATACGGATAAACGTTCGGGCCTGCCGGTAAGGTGCATCAGGGATTAAGCCCGATTTGAAGCTGCGTTGCGATGACGGGATAATCACCTAGCGTGTTACCCTGTTAGCTGTTAGCTGTTAACTGTATCCTGCATCCTGCATCCTGCATCCTGTTTACAATCTCACGAATTTTCCCTACCTTTGCACACTCAAACACACTAACACATCTACACATGTCAATAGAAGTATATTTCGCCGGATCCAAGAAGGTCAATGCGAAACTTGAGGGATTTACTGTTGAAACGGATCAGTCGGTACAAGCAGGAGGAGAAGGCAGCGCCCCCACTCCCTTTGCATTGTTTCTATCATCCCTTGCCACCTGTGCAGGCATTTACGTCAAAGGTTTCTGCGACCAGCGTTCACTGCCAACCGACAAGGTCAGCCTGACACTTGATTATATTGTGGATCCGATGACAAAGAACATAGGGAAGTTCATCATAAAGATTTTTGTTCCCTCCGATTTTCCTGAGAAATACGATTCGGCTCTTATTCAGTCAGCTGCGTTATGCGCAGTAAAACGTCATTTGAACCCTGCGATTGAAAACGAAATTACTGTTGTAAGAACGTAAGGAAGTACGTGAGGAAAATCGTAAAGAAAAACGTAAGGAAAGATGGTAAGGATAATCGTAACACGAACTTCGTCACGTTTTTCATCACGAATTTCTTCACGACCTTCTTCACGACCTTCTTCACGACCTTCTTCACGAAATTCATCACGAAATTCATCACGAAATATAAACAACCAACAATATCAATATGAAAAAGAAACATACCGGATTCAATTCCGCACTCGTACACGGTGAGGGATTCAAAGATCCCCACGGCAGCGTGATCATGCCCATCTACCAGACCTCTACATTCGCTTTCGACAGTGCAGAACACGGAGCCCGCCTGTTTTCGGGTGAGAGCGACGGTTACATTTACACTCGTATCGACAATCCGACAACCCTGGATCTCGAAAAGACTATCGCCATGCTGGAACATGGTCATGACGGCATCGCCACCTCCTCGGGAATGGCCGCAGTGAATACCGTTTACATGAGTTACCTCGGTGCCGGGAAGCATATTGTAAGCCATAATGCTGTTTACGGACCGGCCCGTGGCATCATGGAAGGCACTTACGCCCGTTTTGGAGTGGAATCGACTTATATCGACACCACCGACCTGGAGCAGGTGAGAAAAGCCATCCGCCCCAATACAAGCCTTATTTACCTTGAATCCCCTGCAAATCCCACCATGGGTATTTCTGATATTCCCGCTATCTGCGAAATCGCTCATCAGCACAAGATCCCTGTCTGCGTCGACAATACCTTTTGCAGTCCGTACCTTCAGAATCCTTTGGACCAGGGGGCGGATATCGTTCTCCATTCACTGACGAAATTCCTCAACGGCCATGCCGATATCGTTGGCGGAATGATCGTGGTAAAAGATCCTGTTGAATACAAAAAAGTTCGCACCATGATGGTAAACCTGGGCTGTAATATGGATCCCCACCAGGCTTTCCTCACCCGTCGCGGATTGAAAACCCTTGCTATCCGACTCGACCGGGCCCAGGAAAATGCCATGAAAGTAGCTGAATATCTCGAGAAACATCCAAAGGTCGAATGGGTGCTATACCCTGGTCTTAAATCACATCCACAGTTTGAACTCGGGAAGAGAATGATGCGTGGCCCGGGAGCTATGATCTCTTTTGGTTTGAAAGGCGGACTAGAAGCCGGACGTAAGATGATGAACGCCGTTGAATTCTGTGTTCTTGCAGTTTCCCTGGGAGGCATCGAAACCCTGATCCAGCATCCCGCATCCATGACGCATTCAAAACTATCTCCCGAAGCCCGCAGGCAGGGAGGAATCTCTGATGAGCTGGTCCGCTTCTCGGTTGGTATTGAAGAGGTGGAAGACATACTGGCTGACCTGGAGCAGGCGCTGGAGAAAGTCTGAGTCAAGAGGATGCAAGATACAAGATGCAAGATATCCCGCATCTTGCATCCTGCATCCCGCATCTTGCATCCTGCATCCCGCATCTTGCATCCCGCATCCCGCATCCCCCATCCCCCATTTTTTCCATACCTTTGATCATCTAAACCCTCCCGATGTTCAAAAGATTGCTGGTACCGCTTATTATCATTGCCCTTTGGAGCACTGCGGTTTGCGCCCAGAAAGTTGCCGTGATCCTGTCTGGAGGCGCAAGCAAAGGCGGTGCCCATATCGGAGTTCTGAGGGCACTTGAAGAGCAGCATATACCGGTCAGTTTCATTGCCGGGACTTCGGTGGGAGCAATCATCGGCGGGCTTTACGCTTCGGGCTATACACCCGACGAGATCGAAGCTCTTATCAGCTCGGAGGAATTCCAGAGAAATGCATCCGGACTGATGTACGATGAATACGTGTACTATTACCGCCGGGAAGAACCGAATGCGTCATGGATATCTCTGTCACTTGATCCGAAAAAAAAGATCACCACTTCCCTCCCTGTCAGCCTGAAATCACCCTTTATGATCGATTTTCGCTTCATGGAGATCTTTGCGCCGGCCAATGCAGTGGCCGGGGGCAACTTCGACAGGCTCTTCGTACCGTTCCGCTGTGTTGTGGCCGACATCGATTCCTCATCCGCAGTCATCCTTAAAAAAGGAGACCTGGGCAGTGCTATCAGGGCATCGATGAGCATTCCCTTCGTATATAACCCGGTGGTTATAGATAATAAAGTGATGTACGACGGGGGGATGTATAATAATTTTCCTACGAATGTGGCAGCGGATGATTTCAGGGCGGATGTCATTATCGGGAGCCGGGTCGCTGAACGATATGACAAGCCCGATCCTGAGGATATCGTTTCCCAGCTCCTGGTCATGCTGATGGGCAAGCAAAGTTCAACCATTCCCTACCCAAATTCAGTTCTGATCCTTCCCAATGTTCCCAGGGTTGACCTTCTGGATTTTGGACATACCCGTACCCTTGCCGACAGCGGGTATGCAGCGGCCATGCGAAGTATCCCTGCCATCAGGCTGCTGGTCCATGATACGGTAAACCCCACTGACCTCATCCGCCGAAGAAACAAATTCAAAGAAAGCCAGCCGGCCCTGATGTTCGACTCAATCATTACCCGGGGACTCACAAAAGGGCAGCAAGCCTATGTAAAACAAGTTCTTAAGCATGGAAAGGAAGTGGTTTCCCTAAATGAAATCAGGCCCGAATATTACCGCTTTATCGACGAGGGTTTCGTGAAGACCATTTATCCGCAGGCCCGTTACGACAGCCTGAGCGGGCATTATGACCTGTTTCTCAACATCATCAAGGCCGATAATCTTAGTATTGATTTCGGAGGGAACCTGTCACTTGGAACGGTGAATGAAGCGTTTCTTGAACTGAGATACAAATACCTCTGGAATAAGGCCCTGCATTTTCTTGCAAACGGGTACTTCGGGAAGTTCTATGCTTCTGCCAAACTCGGGGCAAGGATTGATTTCAATTCAAAATACCCATGGTACATTGATCTTAACTACACCTATAATCATTTCGATTATTTCAAGAATTCTACTTTTTTCTTTGATGACAAAACCCCCAGTTATATTATAGAGCGTGAATACTTCGGGGATGCCTGCGTTGGACTTCCCATGACCAATGCGGGGAAGCTCGACCTTGACCTGGTGTATGCATTCACCGGCAATAAATACTATCAGTCGAACCAGTTCAGCAGGTACGATACCGCCGACCAGACAGGCTTCAATTTTTTCGCACCTTCTTTTAGTTTTGAACTGAATAATCTCAACCGGAAACAGTATGCAAGTGCCGGGGCAAAGCTGAAAATCAGTGTTTCCTATGTGAACGGCATGGAAGGTTTTTTACCTGGTTCGACCAGCGCAGGTAAAAGCGAGGTGATAGCCCACCACGACTGGTTTGCGTTCAAACTCTTATACGACAATTACTTCAACTCCCTGGGCCCGGTGAAATTTGGCTTTTACGCTGAGGCTGTCATCTCGAACCAGCCTTTGTTCTGCAATTATGTTTCAACCCTCATCAGGGCGCCGGCATTCCAGCCAATACCTGAGAGCCAGACCCTCATACTGCCCAATTTCAGGGCCATGAATTATGCAGGAGCCGGAATTAAGGCGGTTGTCAAAGTGTATAAAAAGATCGAATACCGCATAGAAGGGTATATTTTTCAACCTTACCAGGAAATCCTCGAGGATGCTCTGACCCAAACAGCATACCTGGGTCCCGTTTTAAGCAGCCGTTCGTTTATAGGCTCAACATGCTTTGTTTATAATAGTCCGCTCGGCCCGATTTCACTCGGCCTGAATTATTATGACAAACTGCCGAACAGCTTCCTCCTGAACCTGAACTTCGGGTATATACTATTCAACCGCCGCGCTATGCCATAATTTGACAGTACCAGATTAAAATGCCGCTTTCATTTAATTTATTATCTTTGCTTCCCTTTACGGAAAGATCAATTACCGGCTACGGTCGGACTCTGAACAATAGAAATGTATAATTGGAGTTTAATTCAGAATGGAAAACACAGACAACACCCCGAATCCCGGGTCGGTAGAAGATATCGCACGGGAGGAGAATTCTTCATCTGCAGTGAATGCAGAACCTATTGAGAACACACCTCTGCCTACTGAGTCAAATCAGACAGAACAAGTAAAAACCGAAGAATTCCACGCCGAACTGGTCCCACCTTTGGCCGAGGACCAGGAAGAACATGAAGAAGAGCTCGCAGCCGAGCATGAAAGCCACGAAACCCAGGCGAATTATGACCAGATGTCGAGAGGCGAACTGGTCGATCTCCTTGAAAAATCAGTGAAAGAAGAAGATATCAGTGCAATCAAGACCACGATCGCCCTGATAAAAATCGCTTTCCTGAAAAAGAAAAAAGAGGAAAGCCTTAGCAAGTATGAGGCTGCCATCGTTGCCGAAGGCGAGACGAAAGAGGAGCTTCCGCCCGAACTGGACGAGTTTGACATCAGGTTCAACGAGGTCTTCAACATCTACAAAGCCAATAAAGCAAGGTTCGTTGAAGGGCAGGAAAAACTCAAAGGCGAGAACC
Organism: Bacteroidota bacterium; assembly: GCA_037134895.1. Classification (GTDB taxonomy): domain Bacteria; phylum Bacteroidota; class Bacteroidia; order Bacteroidales; family FEN-979; genus CAIRDP01. The sequence goes on along the minus strand of JBAXLI010000072.1, from coordinate 7,927 downwards.
TGAAGAAAAAGCTGCAGATCATCGATGATCTTAAGCACCTGATTGGTTCGGAAGAGACACTGAAAAAAACTTACGACGAGTTCAAAGCCCTTCAGGAGCGTTGGAAGAATGTTGGCATGGTTCCCAGGGGAGAGATCAACAACCTCTGGCAGAACTACCATTTTCTGGTCGAAAAATTCTTTGAAAAGGTAAAGGTCAACAAGGAACTTAAAGATCTTGACCTTAAAAAAAACCTCGAAGCCAAGATGGCCCTTTGCGAAAAGACCGAAGAGCTTCTGCTTGAGACATCCATCCTGAAATCATTCAAGAAACTTCAGAAATACCACGAAGAATGGAAGGAATTGGGCCCTGCACCGGCTGATAAAAAAGACGAGATATGGGACAGGTTTAAAAATGCCACCGACAAGATCAATGAGCGTCGAAGGGAACATTATGCCCGCATTGAAGACGAGCAGGGCAAGAACCTCGAGACCAAGTCAGCTCTCTGCGAGCAGGCCGAGGAGGTTCTCACGCTTAAAAATGAATCTATTAAGGAATGGCAGGATCAGACTAACAAGGTCAATGAACTGCTTAAGATATGGAAGAGCATAGGCCCCGTACCCCAGAAGGTGAATGCCGAAATCTGGACCAGGTTCAAGTCGAGCCTTGACGCTTTCTTCTCCAACAAAAAAGAATTTTTTGACAAGCTGAAGGACCAGCAGCTGCATAATTACAACCTCAAAGTAGAGCTTTGTATGGCTGCCGAATCCTTTAAAGGAAATACCGACTGGAAGAAGACCAGCCAGGAACTGATCAGGCTGCAGGGCGATTGGAAGAAGATCGGACCGGTGCCAAAAAAACATTCCGATAAGATCTGGAAACGCTTCAGGGCGGCTTGCGACGAGTTTTTCAACTCAAAATCGGCCTATTTCAGCAATGTGCAGTCGCACGAGGAAGAAAACCTGGCAAAGAAGAACGATCTGCTTACCCGGCTTAAGGAACATCAGTTCGGGGAGGATAAAAATGCCAACCTTGAAGTTTTAAAGAATTTCCAGAGAGAGTGGACCGAGATCGGACATATTCCAATCAAGGAAAAAGACAGGCTGCAGAATGAATTCAGGGCTCTTGTGAATGAACATCTCGACAGACTGAAGATCAGCGAAATCGAGATCTCAACAATGAATTACCAGAACAAGATGGAGCATCTCAAGAGCGATCCCAATGCAAGGAGGATGATAGGCCGTGAGAAGGAGTTGCTGGTAAACAAGATCAGTAAAATGAAGGAAGATGTGAACCTCTGGGAGAACAATATCGGCTTCCTCGCCAAATCGAAGAATGCAGCCATCCTCAGGGAAGAATTCGAGAAAAAGATCAATAAGACCAAGAGCGAACTGAAAGTACTTGAAGCCAAGCTGAAGATACTGAAGCAGCAGCAGGTTTAGTCCTGCTGCAGTAAACCGGTATGACCGGTTATTGTTCACTGATCTGAATATTATGGCCGGAAACTCTTTCGGGAAAAACCTCGTGCTCACGACCTTCGGGGAATCCCATGGTACACTGACCGGCGGGGTACTTGACGGTTTTCCTTCAAATTTCCCCATTGACCAGCACTTCATCCAGTCTGAACTTAACCGCCGGGCGCCAGGGTTTGGAGAGTTCTCATCCCCCCGAAAAGAAGAAGACCGTTTTGAGATCCTTTCAGGAGTTTTTGAAGGCAAAACAACCGGGGCTCCCATTGCATTCATTATCCCCAATAAAGACCAGCGTTCGGAGGATTACTCCAATTTAAAAGACATCTATCGTCCGTCCCATGCTGATTTTTCCTGGGACAGCAAATACGGTCACCGCGATTACCGCGGAGGGGGAAGAAGCTCGGCCAGGGAGACTGCAGCCAGGGTGGCAGGCGGGGCGTTTGCAAAGCTTTTCCTTCGTTCGAAGGGTATTGAGATACATGCCGTTGTTTGCGAGATTGGGGGATTGGGGATGCGGGATGCGGGATCAGGGATGCGGGATGCAGGATGCGGGATGCGGGATGCAGGATATGGGATGCAGGATGCAGGATGCAGGATGCAGGATGTGGATGAGACCAAAATTATTGATTTATTGAATAAGCTGAAGGAGGAGGGTGATACTGTTGGAGGGATTATCAGCTGCACCATTACCGGTCTCCCTGCCGGGATTGGTGAACCGGTATTCGATAAACTTCAGGCCCAGCTTGCAAAAGCCATGCTTAGCATCAATGCTGCCAAAGGATTTGAATACGGGAGCGGATTTGCGGCTGCCAGGATGAAAGGCTCGGAGCATAATGATTCATTCGTGGCCGGCCCTTCAGGTGAGAACATACAAACGAGCACCAATTTTTCGGGAGGCATACAAGGAGGTATCTCCAACGGAATGCCCATTGTATTCAGAGTAGCATTCAAGCCCGTTTCCTCCATTAAAATGCCCCAGGAAACTGTAAACAAAGAAGGAAATAAAGTTCATTTCACCGGTAGCGGCCGTCACGATGTTTGCGTGGTCCCCCGCGCCCTTCCAATCGTGGAAGCCATGGCAGCGCTGGTGATTGGGGATCAGTTGTTGGGGATTGGGGATTAGGGACTGGGGATTGGGGATTGGGGATTGGGGACTGGGGATTGGGGATTGGGGATTGGGGACTGGGGACTTGGAACGAGCCTAACCCCTAACCCCTAACCCCCAAACCCTATCCCAAAGGTTCCTGCTGGCTAAGGCAATGCCATGATCCGAGTCCCCAGATGATTTCGACAGAATCAATTCCAACCACCTTGCGGTCGGGAAAACATTGTTCCAGTAAACGTATGGCCTGTTCATCCTGTTTGCAGCGGTAAAGTGGCATGATCACGGAATTGTTTGAGATATAGAAATTGGCATAGGAAGCAGGCAGTCGCTGGTCTTCGAACACAACCGGATCGGGCATAGGAAGCTCAACCACATCCAGCTGCTTCCCGTTGAGCAGGCGGAAGGTCTTCAGCTTTTTCAGGTTTGCGTCGAGAATTGCATGGTTTGAATCGTTTTTGTCAGGCTCGACCATGGTAATAACCCCGTCGGGTTTGAAAAAACGGGTAATATCGTCGATATGTCCGTTGGTATCATCTCCTTCAATACCCTCGTCGAGCCATAAGACCTGTTTCACCCCGTAAAAACTCATCAGGTATTCTTCGATTTCATGCTGAAGAAGATGGGGATTCCTGTTCTCATGCAGAAGGCAGGCCGTTGTTGTTAGCAAGGTGCCATCCCCGTTGAAATCAACAGCGCCTCCTTCCATGACGATGCCCGGATAAAAAACAGGGAGTCCCAGGTATTTCGCAGCCAGGCCCGGGATCTGCTCATCAAGATAATGAGGATATTTATTGCCCCAGGCGTTGTATTTCCAACTCACCACGACCTTAGGTTTGTCAGCTGCAGGGTTCAGGAGAAAAGCCGGTCCGTGATCCCTGCACCATGCATCGTTCGTAGGATGAATCAACATGTCGATCATCGACAAGTCTGCCCCTGCTTTCCCTAATTCATTCATTACTTCATCCTTCAATCCTTCATTCCTTACATTAATACAAACCCTCTCCCCTTTCGACAGTTCCCTGATAAAGGCGTTGTAATAAGGAAAGATGCCCTGCAGGGTTCCAGGCCAGGAATATGAATCTTCATGCGGATAACTCAGCCATGTGGCCCTGTGCTTATGCCATTCGGCAGGAAAGCTGTAACCCATGTCGGCGGGGGTGGGATGAATTATACTGTTTGCCATGGAACGAAAATGTGTTAATGGAAGTCGTAGCCTTCGTCGATGAAACGGTTCATTACCGGGCGGTAGCTGTCGATGCGCCGGTCGCGGAGGAAAGGCCAGTGCACCCTTACTTCGTCAAGCAACCCAAGGTTCAGTGCATGTACATGAACTTCCTCCTTGTCGTGAGATGCCTGGTAGAGCAGGTCTCCGAAGGGAGAGGAAACAAAGGAGCCACCCCAGAAATTCATGGAGCCCTCTGTCCCTGTACGGTTAACCGAAACGATATATACTCCGTTCGCGACGGCATGTCCGCGCTGTACAGTTTGCCAGGCCTGGTATTGCAGACGGTTGGTCTCCGTATCCTGGCTCAGAGCCCATCCAATAGCTGTCGGGTAAAAAATGATCTCGGCGCCTTTAAGCGCAACGATTCGGGCTGCTTCGGGATACCACTGGTCCCAGCAGATAAGTGTGCCAATGCGGCCGTACTTCGTCCTGAATACCTGGTAACCCCCGTCTCCGGGAGTAAAGTAAAATTTTTCGTAATAGCCTGGATCGTCGGGGATATGGTGTTTCCGGTATTTCCCGAGATACTTGCCGTCGGCATCGATCACTGCCGCCGTATTATGATAGATGCCCCTGGCACGTTTCTCAAACAGGGAGACTACGATCACCACACCCAGTTCGGCAGCAATCTTCTGGAAAAATGAAGTAGCCGGGCCAGGCACGGTTTCGGCGAGTGAGAAATAATCATAATTCTCTTCCCAGCAGAAATAAGTCGAAAGAAACAGTTCCTGTACACAGATGATTTGGGCCCCTATTGAGGCGGCTTCCCTGATAAGCCTTTCGGATTTCTCAAGGTTGGCAGCCCTGTCGGCGGTACAGCTCATCTGGACCAGGCCGACGTTAACGATCTTTTCCGTCATCCGCAGTCAGAATTAAAAACCAAGAAGGAACTTTTTCGTAAATGTTTTCCCGTCATGCTGAACAGCAAGGATATATATGCCCTGCCGTAACTCACCGTAAGGGATCACCATGCGGCCATTGCCAATGACAGATGGGCCGTTGGCAGCAATCTGCCGGCCGTTCATATCGTACAGCCTTGAAACAACAGTCTGTTCTTTCGGAAACTCGCAGAACACAATGAGGCGAAGGGTTTCCTTGTCCTGGTACACCGAGATCCCTGCTGCAGGATTCTGCTCATTGTAACCAACAGTGTAATCCAGGTAAAGATCATCAATATACAGTGTTGTATTGGCATGAAGGTCAGTTTGGGCGGATGAGAGTACCAGGATGTTCATGGTGTCGGGGGTAAGCAAGGTATCATACTGTATCCAGGCTGAAAAATGAGTCCAGTCAGCGGCTGCGTCTTTGGCAGTGAAATACCCCCCGGCAATGGTATCTGAAACGCCGTTAATGGTTTTATACAGCACTATCCCTGCAACACAGGAATCCCCTCCTACCGGGGAAAATTTATAATAGCCCATCAGATGGGTTGGCTGGTCGTGTATTGGAACACCGCCTGTTATCGAAAAGGTCTGCCCCAGAATATCAACGGTAAGTTTGCCAAGGGTCATGAAACCCGGAACATCCACGGGAGCGCCAGGAATTGCGATGTGCTTGCTGACGAGTTTGGCCGAGAACGATCCCCCGTGATGGTCGGTCGACTTAAATACTACAGCCTGTCCGAAAAAGGGAATGCTCATAAGGGCTGAATCCGGTGTATCCCAGGAGGTGGGATCGGAATAATTGGAATGGACGTCCCAGGACTCAAAATCTCCGTTCGGGATGACTGTTTGCGCATTACTAACGCTGACCAGGGCTGAGAACAGGGTCAGCAAAATGAGCAAGGGTGAAAATGTAAAGTTTTTCATATATAGTTTGTTTCGGTATCTTAACTTTATGCTGTAAAATTAACACAAAACCCCCTAACTTTGAAAAAATAATTCCTCATGCGTCAGGGCTTCCTGCTTTTTATATGCCTTATCCTTTTCCTGCCAGGGAAATCGCCGGCCGCCATTGTTTCGGGCGACTCCTGCCGGGTTGTACTTGACAAGAAAGTCGAGAAAAAATATAATGATGCGACCCTCAGTTTTAAACATGGGAATTATGTCAACACCCTGATCCTGCTGAAGGAAGTTCTCAAAGATGAGCCCGGATGTACCGATGCTGCCTACCTGATGGGCCTGGCGAATATCAAAAAGGCCACACCCAATTACAAGGATGCTGAGAAATGGTTTATGCAGGTATTGAGTTCCTGTCCGTCATACGATGTTTACCTATATTTTTACCTGGGACAGATCGCATATGGGGCTGAACGATATGGGGATGCAGCAAAATACCTTGAAGTGTTCCTGAAGGATGTTGAGAAGATCAAGAGTGACGAAGATTACAACAAGGCAACGGAGCTTCTTAAATACGCAAAGTTTACGGCGGAGGCTGTTGCGAACCCGGTTCCCTTCGACCCCAGGGTGGTGGAGGGCATTTCAACCCCCCGGGACGAGTATCTGCCAATCCTCTCTCCCGACAACCAGGTTGCTTTGTTCACAAGGGTTGTGACAACCGAAGGCGATAAGAATTCTGTCGTTTCTTCGGCACGGACCAAGGAAAAGTTTATGTTCAGCGAGCAGGGAAAGGATGGAAGTTTTACTCCAGGGGAAGAGCTGCCAGAGCCTTTCAACATCCAGGACAATGAAGGGGGTGCTACTCTCACAGCCGATAATAACACTCTGTTTTACACTGTTTGCAAGTATGATAACGCCAAGCATTACCTGAATTGTGACGTGTATTATTCTGAACGGGTGAACGGAGACTGGACCCCGATTAAAAGCGTAAGCGACAAGATCAACCTCCCCTATTCCTGGGAATCCCAGCCCAGTATTTCAGCTGATGGCAGGTCACTATATTTTGTAAGTGACAGGCAGGGAGGTTTCGGAGGATACGACATCTACCGTTCGATAAAAAATGAGAACGGGGAATGGGGTACACCCATCAACCTGGGGCCGGTGATCAATTCAAAAGGTAATGAAAAAGCTCCCTTTATTCATCCCGATGGCAAGACTTTATATTTTTCTTCGGATGGCTGGGTAGGACTCGGTGGGTATGACATATTCTACTCCCGGATGAATGAAAACGGCAGCTGGTCTAAGCCCAAAAACATAGGATATCCTATTAACTCCCCCGATGACGAGGTAGGCTTTTTCGTGAGCACCGACGGGAAGCAGGGTTTCTTCGCATCGAACAAATTCAATGGCAAGGGGGGATGGGATCTGTATTCCTTTGATCTTTATGAAGGGGCGAGGCCTGAGCGGATTTTGTTTCTTAAGGGTAATGTAAGTAATGAAAACTCTACTGAGCCTGTGAAGGCCAGGATAGAACTTAAGAACCTTGAAACAAAGAAAATATCGGAGATACCTCTGGACTCGAACACCGGTAATTATGTAGCTGTGGCTCCTTACGGGAACGACTATGTGATGACAGTAAAGAAGGAAGGCTTCGTGTATGAAACAAAATATATTGCAAAGGTCGATAGTTCCCATCCAGTCATCCGGCAGGTGGATGTTGCTATTAAGCCTATCGAACTTAACCAGTCGTACAGGATCAATGATATATATTTTGGATTTAACAAGTATGAACTTTCGGAAGCGTCAAAACCGGTCCTTGACCAGCTCATTGAATTTTTAAGTGAGAACCCTGAAATATTTATTCAGATCCAGGGACATACCGATAACATCGGGAATGATGCCGACAACCTGAAACTCTCCGACAACCGGGCGAGATCTGTTTACAATTACCTCGTGCTAAAGGGAATCCCTGCAAAACGACTAACTTTCAAAGGCTTCGGAAAGACTATTCCCGTGGCCGGCAATGAAACTGAAGAAGGCCGTGCCAGGAACAGGAGGACGGTGTTTGTGATTACTAAGAAATAACAGGGGTTGGGGGTTAGGGGTTAGGGGTTGGTGTATAAGGTAATACGTTACTAATCAGTTCTAAAAAAGTTGTCGTTATTGACAATTTTGGCGTTGTTGTTAACAGGTTTATTTTCTGCTAGTTCCAATTCCAGTGAATGCTAACAAATAAGGGTTGTAATCCTTGGTAAATAAGCGGTTTCGTTCTTTGAAATAATGAATTTCAGGATTAGTTTTGCAGTACAAATGATGCAAACTCCTGAGCAAATAATTATCGGTGAATTGCAACGCCTCATACTGATGC
>JBAXLI010000071.1:0-20256 GCA_037134895.1 Bacteroidota bacterium | reverse complement strand
AATAGGAGATTAAACAAATGGCAGTAGAAAAAACCATCGGTTCATCCAGCCTCGTAGAGGTTATCGACCGTATTCTTGACAAAGGTGTTGTAGTTGACGCATGGGTAAGAGTTTCTTTAGTTGGTATCGAACTCCTTGCTATTGAAGCAAGAGTAGTTGTTGCCTCAGTTGAAACATACCTGAAATATGCAGAAGCCATCGGATTAACTGCAAAGGCTGCATAAGGTATTAAATAAAGAAATATTCTTGCTAAGACATCCTTGCAGGCAAACCTGAAAGCATGATTTACCAGGAATTTTTTTTATTTTTTCCCCCTGAAATTGTTTCCCGAACCCAATTTTTCAAAAAGAAAACATAATGTTCCTGAACCCGGTCTGAAATAAGCAGTATTGGCTTATCCAAAAACCCAACCTCCTCCCCTCAAACCCCGGCTTCGAAAATATTAGCTGCCTTCGAATTATTGTAATTCGAATCCCTTTCCTGTTCTAGATTGTACTTAAACCATAAATAGATAAACTGCCAAAAGAAGGGGTAAAAAAAGAGGCAAAAAAGGAAGCTTAGGCTTTTATCTCATTTCCTGAATAGATACAGACATTAGAGCAGAAAACGAAAAATGAGAATGAGAATACCAGAAGCGGAGATATTTTGTTCATGCGGAAGGCATGTGAATCCTTTGATTCGAACTTACAGAAACACATTTGCTGTTTGTAATTGTGGTAATCTGATACGGGCAAAAAGAAGATTATGGTTTGTTCATTATACGAAGGCTGTGAAGGAATTCTACTCTTCAAAATTATTCAGTGTCTTATCTGCAGTATCAAACTGAGAACACCCCTGAACAACCAGATTAAAGAAGTATGACGGTAAAAGGAATATATATCCAGTTGTTGTGCTAAATTTTTATGGCACAACCCAGTTTCAATTACTTGAACACTCGGGGGTATATGCAATAAGCTTTCAAAACATCTCTGCCATTGTTCGGACACGGAAATTCCGTGTATCGATTATTCAGACCTGGAACCTTTAGGGCATGCACTGGTAAATCAACAGGAAACAATTGAGGAATTTTTCAGGCCCACTTTCACTTTCAAATTATCCATTTTGTCCAGGTGGTTAAGGAATTCTTTCCCCTGGTTACCGGCATTTAACCCACAGGATAGTATATTACGTAACCTTATCCGCAATTATAAAGGCAGCTTCATCCCGATCAGGTTCTTTCCACTGAAGCTGTAGGCCTGAATGTAACCTGTAGTTTCTTTTATAACCAGTGCGGATGTCCGATTACCCGAAAGGGTTCCTTTAATGGGAAATTCTTCCTTTTTAGTAAGGTCAGAGGAAAAACGGTAGATTGTTGATCCGTTGTACAGGTAAATCCGGTTCTGTGAATCCATTTGGAGCTGAGATTCACCTGATGTGAAACTGATCGCACGGATAAAAATACCGTTGTTATACAATTCAAGGGTTTTGTTATCACCGCAAAAGACGTATTCCAGTCCGCCCGGAGTACCAACTATTGAGCTTCCATGAGAAGTTGGTGAAACAGCGTAAACTGTATAGACCTTGTTCAGGTTGTAAACGTCGTTCCACATGGAGACAATGTTTAACAGGTTACTGGTTGACGATTTAACCAGGTCGGCATCATATACACTCTCAACGCGCATCCCGTTGGAATTTTGCGGGATGGAGTCAATACGCTGAAAAGTGGTCGAATAATCAGAGTTGACCTTGATCTCAACACCGATACGATTGGTGGCGCCGCCAGGAACAAACAGCTTGTTCCCGTCGAACGTATTGCTGAAATACCTTAGCCGCATGCCTTCGCTGCCATTGGATTGATGCCAGACAGTTTGTCCGCTTTGCGCGAAATGTTTATAAATGATAGAGCTTGCTCCTGAGGCAACATCCAGCAAATCAATCCTGAATCCATCGGTCGTGTTAGAATAATAAAAGAAGATTTTATTTCCTGGACCATCCATGGCAATGCTGTTCCATCCATCGTAATTTGGGAATGCATTTGCCTGGAGTACTGTGAACACAGTGTCGGCTTTGAAAACCGGGGTACTGCTTGTGTCACTGCTGCTTTTTTTGCATGATGCCAGTGCAAGTACAACTATAACAGCTGCACATAGTGTCATTGTCTTCTTTTTCATGAGGGTTACTTAATTAAATTTGGAAATGTTTGACTACAAGGATTAAATAGTCTCAAAGCGAAACTTCACTTTGTACTTCTGTCCGTAAGGATGCAGAACATCTTTTGCACTTACATCCGAAAGCTGCTGTTTTACATAATCTTCAATGCGAATAGTGGCTGCACTTACTTTCTCAACTTTCACCATACCATCATCGGTAAGTGAAAATGTAACAGTTATGTCTCCGCGTTCTTCCTTTTTAAGGGAGAAACCAGGATATTTTACTGCATCTTTGATAATCACATTCAGTTGCTGCATATAAGCCGGCTGTGAGAATGCCGAAGCAGGCTTCCTCGCATACGACGCATGACTCCCAAGGGCCAAAGCAAAAATGAGTACTACGGTTAAGCGGTATATGTTTGTCCTTTTCATAATATGTTTCCTTTCATTTAAATTAAATTAGACTAATTCTGAACAAAAATACAATAAATTAATGCAACAATGATGGATTTAACATTTATTAACTTACCGGAGAAAACGCTCGTTTTGTCCGGTAAGCGTAAATTTTCTGAAAATATATTAATCCATCATAAGTATATATATATTTGTATGTGAAATGGAATACAAGAAATTGAAGCATCCTGTTTCACTATCCTGATACGAGGGAACAAATCGTATCATTTTCACTTATAAAAATGATGAAATGAATCATCTTGAAAAATCCGGATTGCTTGCTTTGGTTATGGTTTGTCTGACGATCACAGCCCCTGTTTATTCGCAGACCGGCAAATCGGATAAGAATCAGGACGAGAATACAACTGTAAAAAATGAGATCACAGCTGCGCTGGAACTTTGGAATACCATGGCTAAGAGCAGAGATACGGGTCGTTTTATGGATTTATTTGATAAGACGGCGGATATCATCGTCGTGGGCTCCGACAGCGGGGAAGTTTTCAAAGGCAGAGAGCAAATTGAAGGCTGGATGAAAATGCTTTTTGCTCACCGGAGTTTTTCCTGGGATATGAAAAGAATCGACATTGATCATAACGGAAACACTGCCTGGGTTTTTATGGATGGATATATGATGGTGACAAACGACAAAGGCAAATTCGCAAAATTTCCCTACCGTTTTACTGGTATTCTCGTGAAGAGCAAGAATGAGTGGAAATGGAGACTCTTTGATGGTTCAGCGCCAGGCGGGCACTGAGCTACATTCGTATCTATAGTACCTTCTTGATTTCATAATCAGGTCAACAGATTCAAATTGAAAATGAAAAAGAAAGCCATCCTGTTCATTGCAATTTCACTGATCGTAATGCAAGCCTTTTCCCAAAAGCAGGGGCAGGCCCGCATTGATTCCTTACTTCAGCAATTGCCAAAATCAAAAGAAGATACAAACAAGGTAAAGTTGCTGAATGACCTGAGCTATGCTTATCGTACAATCAACTCCGACGAAGGGATCAGATTCGGGATGCAATGCTTGTCGCTGGCCGGGAGACTTCGTTGGAAACCCGGGATGGCTGCAGCTTATGATGTATTAGGGATGAACTATCACTATGGGAAAGCCGATTACCCGAAGGCCCTTGATTATTACCTGAAATCGCTAAAGATCAGGGAGGAAGTTAATGATAAACTTCGGATGTCGATAAGTTATAACAGGTTGGGAACCATTTATTTCAGGTTGTCTGAACTTGAAAAGGCATTGGATTATTATCAGAAATCTTTACAGATAGCCCGGGAATCAGGGGATAAAGTATCAATGCAGGATGTTATGATCAACATCGGATCACTCTATCAAAAACAACATGATTATCCCAAAGCTCTTGATAATTTTAACGAAGCCTTGAAGATCAACCAGTCCATCGGGAATAAATCAGGTTGTGCTACCGCGTTAAATGCCATTGGTTATGTATACCGACAAAAAGGGGATTTCTCAAAAACACATCAATATTGTGAAGAAGCTGTAAAATACTATGAAGCTGCCGGGAATAAACTGGCCATGGCAAACGAGTTGGAAGACATTGGTGACTTGTACCGTCAGCAAAAAGAATATACTAAAGCCCTGGAGTATCTTTTCAAAGCTTTGAGGCTGCAGAAGGAATTAAATGAAAAGAGAAGTTTAAGTTATAACTATGGGGTGATCGCATACACCTATTTTCTTATTGCAACAAACAGCAATAAAGCCATATTGAACAGAATGTTTGCAGGGAACAAACAGGCGGCAATTAGAAAAGCCGCAACTTATATTGACAGCGCCATTGTCATACAAAAAGAATTAGGGGATCTTTATTTGCTTCAGGACTCTTACATTTCAACGAGTATTGCCTGGGAGGAGATCGCAGATTATAAAGGCGCCCTGGCATTTTATAAAAAGTATATTGTAATAAGGGATTCGATTTTTAATCTTGAAAAGGAAAAAAAACTTACCCAGCTCTCGATGAAGTATGAATTTGATAAAAAGCAGGCAGCTGATAGTTTGCAGCATGCAGTGGAGAACAACCTCAACCAACTCCGGTTGCAAAAGCAGAAGACCTTTACCTATGCTGGTTTTATCGGGATGGCTTTGGTTGCCTTCCTGCTTTTCTTCGTTTTTAAAAACTACAACAATCAACGTAAGTCAAATCTGAAACTGACAGCAGCACAGAAGGCAATACTTGAACAAAAAGAAAGAGCCGAACAAAGCGAAAGGTTTAAGCAGCAGTTCCTGGCTAATATGAGCCATGAGATCCGCACTCCAATGAATGCCGTGATGGGAATGACGAATCTTTTAATTGATAAAAATCCACGCTCAGACCAGCAGCATTACCTCGATGGAATTAAAAAATCATCTGACATACTTCTGCATATTATCAACGACATCCTCGACCTGTCAAAAATAGAATCCGGGAAAATGGAACTCGAAAAAACTGACTTTTCTCTTCAGCAAACCATTGAACAGGTACTGACAACATTGAGACATAAGGCGGATGAGAAAGGATTGCATTTACTGAGTGATATCGATAACAGTATCCCTGACGTTCTTATAGGAGATCCGGTAAGACTTAACCAGATCATTTTAAACCTTGCAGGCAACGCCATCAAATTCACCGAAAAAGGAAGCGTCGAGATCAAGGTAGCTTTTGCTTCCGGCAACCCAGACTCTGACATCAAAATAAGGCTCTCTGTCATCGACACCGGCATCGGGATCCCAAAAGATAAGCTGGAAACGGTTTTTGAAAGCTTTAAACAAGCCAATGCTTCGGATACGAGGAAATATGGTGGTACCGGGCTGGGACTGAGCATCAGCCGGCAACTGGTCGAATTGTATGGAGGTGAAATAGCAATAGAAAGCGAAGAAGGCGCAGGTACTACATTCTCGTTTGCATTGAATTTTGAACCAGGTTCAGAGGATAGGTTGCAACAGCAATTGAATGCCAATGCAAACATTGATGGCAGGATCTTGAATGGCCTGAAAATATTGATTGCCGATGATAATGAATACAACAGGATAGTTGCGGAGGATACTCTCAGATCTAAGGCGGAAGTATTGATTCAAACTGCTTCAAACGGGAAGGAAGCGATCGAATTGTTGCAACTGCATGAATTTGACGTGATTCTAATGGATGTGCAGATGCCTGAGATGAATGGATTTGAGGCAACCAGGTTCATCCGCGAACACCTGCCTTTACCCAACAAAGATATACCGATCATTGCGTTGACGGCAAGTGTTTTGCGCACCGACCTTGACAAATGCAGGCAGGCAGGGATGAACTCCTACATACCAAAGCCATTTAACGCATCCCAGCTAATCCGCGGAATTGCTGAAGTTCTGGATATAAAGATAGTAACACTGGACCACGCAATAGAAGTAAAGGAAACAGTTTCGCCGGATCAGGAAATGGTAACAGATATGACATACCTTTATTCCTTTTGCGAAGGCAATGGGGAAAAAATGCAAAAGTATGTAAGCATGTTTTTGCAATCGGCCCCGGTTTTTTTAGAAAAAGTAAACTCAGCTCTTGCTGCTGATGATCTTGAAGAGGCAGCTAATCTGCTTCATGGTTTTAAGACAAAGTTTATCATGATGGGAATGAAGAACTCCGGCAGTCTGTCGTTGAGCCTTGAACAACAATGCAGAAGCGGGTTAAAGCCGGCAACTATTCATGCTGACATAAAAGGCCTGTTAAGGGATATTGAACTTGCGGTAATTGAATTAAAATAAAAAGGATCACGTTTTTTATTCGTTATTTTTGTAAAAAAAAGGGATATGGATTTAGATAAACCAAAAAAGATATTTATCGTGGATGATGATACTATGCTCACCGAAGCCCTTAAAGATCATCTCACCCGAAAGACCCCGAATGACATTCATATTTTCAATACAGGGGAAGACTGCCTCAGGCATCTCTCTGAAAATCCGGATGTAATCATTCTTGATTATTACCTGAATTCCGTTCAGAAAGATGCAGCAAACGGAATGGAAATTTTGCAGGTCATCAAGAAGCATTATCCTGGTCTGCATGTAATCATGCTTTCAAGCCAGGAAAAGTATGCTGTCGCTCTTCAAACTATTCAGAAGGGTGCGGAGCAGTATGTTGTCAAAGATGAAACTGCTTTCGGGAAAATCTCTTCCTTGATCAGGGAGATAACATAGTCTCCGGAAACAGACCTTGACTATCCTCCATCCCGAAAATGGTTTTTAAGTAAAAATTGTCCCAGTTATTGAAAAACCCTGATCATGAAACGATATTTTTTTCTGTTTTTGATTATATCCGGGATTTACCCGGGGCTTTGTATCCAGGCTCAGAATATAGGGCCGGAGGTATCTGAGTTTGTAAGCAAGATCCTTTTAGCCAGGAACCAAAGCAATGAGCTCCTCCATAAACATTCCTGGACTTCCCGTATTGAAGTCATTAAATCAAATGAGATCCTGAACATAATGATAGAGAAAAATCAATATGATCAGCAAGGCCAGATCAAAAGAACGCTTCTGAACGAGCAGGGGGCGAAAATGCCAAAAGCTTTTCTTATCCGTGAAATTGCCGAGTCAGAAAAGGAGAATTTGGAAAAACTGCTTTACGGGCTGAGGGATTTTCTTAAAAAGTACAACTTGCCGGATATGACCCAGGTGAAGAATTTTATTTCCGCTGCAAGCTGGCAGGTGGATGCTGCATCAAAGGAATTTGTTTTTACAGGCAGCAATGTTGAGGAAGACGGCGATCAGTTGACCTGGAGGGTAGAAGACGGCAATTTCAGTACAACGAAAATTGAGGTGCATACTAAATTCCAGGGCGATGAGGTTGTTTTTACCGGAACATTCATCAGGATGAAGAACGGGCTGAACTACATGGCTTTTGCGGAGGCGAATATTCCTTCCAAAAAAATCATCCTTCAGCTTCAGAATTATGATTACATCCAGGAGTTATGAAATAAATATACTTTTAACTCAGAAACACTTTAACCAGGAGGCATAGATGAGAACCTTCATGCTCTTTGTCACAGTTCAGATGATGTGCCTGTTTTCTTATCCCCAGCAGTATTCCTTCTCGGGATATTCCATTGAGCAGGGATTATCGCAAAGTGTTGTCAACTGCATGATACAGGATGCCAATGGGTTCATCTGGGTGGGAACCCAGCACGGCTTGAACAGGTTCAACGGGTATACTTTCGATACTTATACCTTTAACCCCTCCGATACGAATTCGATCTCGAACAACTGGGTTTATTCGCTGGTTGAAGATAAAAAGGACAACCTTATAGTCCTCACCAAGGGTGGAGTAAATATTTACGACAGGTATAAAAAATCATTCAGCAGATTCTCCATACCGGGATCAGACGACAAACCGGTCAACACATATCCATATGATGTTATTCTCTCCAAAACCGGCCTGGTCTGCTTCAACATGGCACCTGTTTTGTTGGTTTATGATCCCCTGAAAAAGTCGTTTAAGAGATATCCCAGCAAACTTGATTACGATGGCTCGGTCAAGGATCTTAAAATCCCTATGATTGAAGACGCCTCTGGTCAGATCTGGATGGGGTCAACAAAGGGATTGAGCTGTTTTGATCCCCGGACCAGCCGGTTCACCTATTTTTTACATGATCCTTCAAACAGGAACAGCATAAGCAATAACAATATCACAGCCCTCTTTGAAGATAACAATGGAAATATCTGGGTGGGCACTCCCGAAGGTCTGAATGTCATTGAGAAAAAAACTCAAAGCATCACCAGGTTTGTGCATGACCCCCGCGACAGATGGTCTCTCAGCAATAACGTTATCCGTGCTATCCTGCAGGACAGGAACATGAATGTATGGATAGGCACAGAAGGTGGAGGTTTGAATAAACTGCGGATGTCATCCGCAGAAAAACCAGTATTTGAAATCTTCAACAGCGAATTGAACGCACTTTCTCATAATATCGTGAATGCCCTGTTGGTCGACCGCTCCGAGATCCTCTGGATAGGAACCCTGAGCGGCCTCTGTAAAACGGATTTGAAAAAGCAAAAATTCCGTTTGTACCGTTTGAGTAATACTCCTTATTCTGTCGACCTGCTCGGCAATGTCATTGCTTCCATTTTCAAGGATGACCAGGGCAGGATATGGGTTGGGAACTGGGGCCAGGGCCTTAATATCCTTGACAGGAAAACAGGCAAGGTTGAACATTTCTCTTCCCGATTAACCGGGAACCGTCACCTTGACAACGATTTTGTGCATTATATCTTCCAGGATAACCAAAAGAGGATATGGCTCGGAACCCGCGATGGATTGATGGTATGGAAGCCTGAAAGCAATTCTTTCATACCTGCCCGCGTGTGCTTCAAGGGTTCTGCTGTTCCTGATCTCAGGGGAACGAGAGTAAATAAAATAATGCAGGATTCCTCCCGGAATTACTGGCTTGCCACCCAGAACGGAGTATACCGTTTTAACCTGAGTGAGGGTTCTCCGGAACATTTTTCGGCGGAAGCTGCGGCAGACCATAAACTGAGCGGAAACCTTGTTTACTGTATCGAAACTGATCAACAGGGGTTGATATGGATTGCCACATTAAACGGCCTTGATGTGTATGACAGGGGAAGAAAAAAGATGAGGCACTTCAGAAAAATTTCCGGTTCGGAGAAATCTATCTCTGATAACTTCGTGATCTCCCTCTGTGTTGATCATAACGGGGATGTATGGATAGGAACCGGTTCAGGAGTGAATAAATTTCTAAAAAAAGATTCAACGTTCAGATATTTTACACAGCAGAGCGGCCTGCCTAACGAACAGGTATTCGAAATACTTGAAGACAATCAGCACGATCTCTGGTTTGCCACAGGCAATGGGTTGTCAAGATTTCACCCTGCCACGTCGGCCTTCAGGACCTTTACAGTTGAAGAAGGTTTGCAAAGCCTTGAATTTAACCTGAGGGCTGCTTTTAAGGCTGCTGATGGGGAGATGTTTTTCGGAGGTATGAACGGATTCAATTCCTTTTATCCTGATTCGCTGAAAGACAATTCATACATCCCTGCAATGTTCATCACTTCTTTAACAAAAACCAACGGCAGCGGAGTGAATACAAAGATCTCTCCTGATAACCTCAGAGACATCAAACTCGATTATGACGATCAGCAATTTACCATCGAGTTTGTTGCCCTGGAATTTACAAAACCCGAGAAAAACAGGTATTCATATAAAATGGAAGGGATATCCGATCAGTGGATAGATATCGGCAACAGGAGGTTTGTCCCCTTCTCGAATCTTCCGCCAGGTGAATATACATTCATAGTGAAGGGGGCTAACAATGATGGTGTATGGAATGAAACCGGAAGGAAGCTGAAAATAAGCATCAAACCTCCCTGGTTCAGAAGTACCATTGCGTATATCGTTTACCTGATCGACCTTTTGCTTATCGTGTTTTTCTTCGTAAGATGGAGGGTAAAACGGCTTATCATGGAGAAGACCCTGCTGGAAGGAAAGGTGCTTGAAAGAACCCGGCAGATCGAAACTCAGAAAGACAAACTGGAAAAATCCCAGGAGCAGCTTGATACAATTAACAAGGAGCTTGAGAAAAGGGTAGAAAGCCGCACTGCCGAATACCTGCAGGCAAAGGAAAAGGCCGAATCGGGAGACCGCCTGAAGACAGCTTTTATGCACAATATTTCTCGTGAGATACGCACCCCTTTGAACGGAGTACTTGGTTTCGGTCAGATGATGCTTGACGATGACTGCAGTTCAGAGGACAAGAAGAAGTATTTCGAGATTCTGCAGCGAAGTTCAGACCGGCTGCTGAACACCATTACCGATTATATGGACATTTCCCTGATTGTCACAGGGAGTATGGAGGTTAACAGCAAATTGTTCGATCCTGCAGGAATAATGGATCTGATTTATCGCAAGTATGAACAGGATGCCCGGCATAAAGACCTTGCCTTTTCACTTGTTGTTCCTCTCGAAGCCCGGAAAAAGCTGTTTTATTCAGACCCGGAATTGCTTGGAAATGTCCTGGGCCACTTGCTGGATAATGCTATAAAATTCACAAATAAGGGAACAGTCGAATTTGGATTTGCGATCAGGGAGGAGGAATTGCAGTTTTTTGTGAAGGATACCGGATGTGGCATCGCTGAAGATGACCAGGATCTTATCTTCGATCATTTTGTGCAGTCGGGGCTCCAGGACAATGCCGTTCATGAGGGCAGCGGTCTCGGACTTTCCATTGCAAAAGGTATTTTACAGATCCTTGGGGGGCGTATATGGCTGAGATCGATACCGGGAGAGGGGAGTTCCATTTTCTTTACAATTCCCGGGGAACTTTCTGAACCCTAAAAGGGACCTCTTCCTGGGCTGTCTCAGGAAATACGGAATAATCTGAACAGAATAATCTGGGAACTAAACTTTCTTCACCCTCGCTGCATTCATGCCTTTGAAACTGCGTTCAGCCTCAAACGTAACAGTGTCCCCCTCCCGAATCTCTTCGGTAAGAGAATTCACATGTACAAAATACCTTTCCTGGGTGTCGATATCCTTGATAAAACCAAAGCCTTTGGAAGAGTTGAAAAAGTCAACCTTGCCTTTGCGGATTGCATTTGCTTCCTCGATCTCCCTCTTTTGCACACTGATCCTGATCGTGTCGGGATTTACTTTTGTACGGTTTGACAAATCGGGTGGGGTATCTGTAATACGCCCGTTCTCATCAACATAAGCGATCATATTGTCCAATCCGCCGCCGGGGGAGTTTGCCTTGCGGTCAGCAAGTTTGGCCTGCTTGTCCAATCGTTTCTTTAAACGTTTTTTTTCTTTTTCTCTTTTGCTGAAGGTTTCTTGTGAACTGGCCATTAAAGTTTTTTAAGGATTACAAAATTATTGTGCAAAGGTAGTATATTTGCCCGGATTAAACTATTCTTAAGTAACTCCCTGTAAATTAAATTGTCATGAGAAGTTATAAACTTTATTCCCTCCTTCTTCTGATCTGTTGTTCTTTCCTGTTTTCCTCAACCGCATCAGCCCAGTTCATAACCATTGCCCGGAAGATGAAATCCAAACTTTCAGGTTCAACCGATGTCGCCACGGTAACTCTCGATGTCAAAACAAACAAGGTTTACGGGGCTGTTATCGACACCCTTACGTCAAACAAAAAATTTGTGATTGCAAAAAGGGATGACGCGAAGCGCTTTGTCGGGTTCACAACAGGAGCTTACAAGGTGTCGATGCAGGTTGATTCAGTCGCAGCGTCTAAATCAAAAATGACCGTAAGCGCCGCCCATTCAGATGATTCTGAAAAGCAAGCGGTTGACATTGCGGTCAATGCGGTAATGGCCGTGTGTAAAAAGCTTGGACTGCCCTGCACCTGCGAATCTGCTCAGAAGAAATAGCAACCCTCGTTACATGTCGAACATCGTTACCCGCACTTTCGGCGTCGATTTCATCATCTTTGACCTTATTTTCCTTTCGGTCTGGATCGGTCTTCTGGTCTGGAAAAAGTATTATTCACCCATCAAATGGGGACTTGCAGGCTGGCTGATCTACATTTTCATCGACTACATCCTCTGGTATCGCATCATGGGGTCTCGCCATTATTCGGGAAGTATTAATCCGCAGTTATTCTTCCTTTGGTTCTGCTTTTCCCCGGGCTTTGTGCAGTTTTCGTATGTGATCGTGATGTTTGAAAAAAGAAGCAGGCGTGAGATCATTTTCTGGACTTTATTATTTTACGGCGGATGGACGATTACCGGATTGCTGTCGCAGTGGATCCCTCTTGAGGATACGCTGATCAGGGTTTCACGGGATATGGGAAAGGGAAATCAACGGTGGATCATGGGGCTGATGGCTTTGCTGAACCTTATCATCGGCATGGCCCTGGTGAAATGGAAAAAGATTTCATGGAAGGATCTGCTCTATCTCTTTCTTACCGGCACGCTTGTGGAATTTGCCCTGGAATTTTCCCTCCTGGCCTCAGGAATCAGGCTTGAGCAGGGTCAATGGAGCCCCGGAACCATGCTTGTCAATGCACTTATTGAGTTCAACTGCGGAATAATCACCATGTATATTTTATGGAGATCTATCAGCGGCTCCTGGAGGGTGAATCGATCCGAAGGATAAACCGCAATCAAAAAAAATCAATGTGAGTATTCTATGGTCCTTGCAGCTATCCTGATCGGCTGTCCGTTCTCGTATTCTGTTCTTTCTTTCCAGTTCCCGTTTTTGTCGAATATGTATTTGAAAGAATACTGGTCGTAGTGGAAGTTGTATGTCGATTTAAAGAAATTATTAACCTCCATCTCGGTTACATTTCCCCTTGAATCATATTTGTATGTGGTAATAATGACATTACTGTTCGAAAGGTGGTTAATCCATTCGGTCCTGTTATCCTTATTATCGTATTTGTACTGGTTTACAGTGCCATCCGAGAATTTCTCTTCGGTAATATTTCCCTTTTCATCTCTTTTAATCGTTATTTCATAAAGCTTCCTTCCCCAAAGGTCAATAATAGTTTCTTCGACCGGCCTTCCCTTCTCGTCATTCTTGTATGTCATCGAATACATTTCCCCCCAGCTGAAATGCACTGATTCAACGCAGAAAGGTTCTCTGTCAAAAATGACACCAGGATCAACTCTCACAAAGGTCGATTCGAAATTGTTATCTTCATAATCTGTGCTGCTGTGGAAGGTGCAAAAAACACTTCCGTCAGGATTATAATGAGTCGACTGAACTACATTCCCCTTATCGTCGAAGGTCACATACTGATCATGAAAAGTAGAATCCTGCAGCCTGGTTTCCTTGTGAACCTTGCCATACTGCTCATGAACTGTATAATAGGATTCGCTGTACGACCTTATATTGCCTTTAGGTCTTTGTGCCTTTGCCGGGGCAAAAGCAAGTGAAATCCCGAAAATCCCAACAATTATATATGTTATTCTTACTTTAAAACCGCTCATTAAATATCTGCATTCTCTCTTATCATCATGGAAAGTAAATATGATCTCCATGTTAAATTCCAATTGCAGACAATTATAATTATGCTGAGGTTGCCCGGGGGAAGAAGCAAAAAAAACGCGAGCCACTTTTGGTCCGCGTTTATTGTTAAAGGAATTAAAGCCTGAAAATCTTGCGGAAATGATATCCGTAAATTGAAAATGTTACTGCATCTACAACCATGGTAGGACGCCTTACAATGGTCCAGAGCATGAATTTCCAGTAATCCCTTCTTCCGCTGTTGATAATCCCAATAATCAGGATTGAATGAAAGAAGGCTCTGATCGCGATCAGGTTGATCCTGGAAGGATGGGAATTGTTCGGCCTGTAATTTAAAAGCAATCGTCTTATCCGCAGATAATAAGGCTTGGTGGAATAAATATCACGAATAATACTTTTATATCCGGTAATAAGATCATGGGAGTTCATTACCGGCACAAAATTCATTGAATAATCGGTATTGTTACCGGTTGCTTCTGTCGTAAGCCTGTTTTCCCCTTCAAGCCGTTTGTAAAGTTTTGTGTTTTTAGGTGCGTTCAGCAGGCCAACCATGGCCGAAACAATCCCGCTTTGCTGGATAAAATCAACCTGTTTCTGAAATACAGTATGTTTATCGGAATCGAAGCCGACAATGAATCCGCCGGAAACCTGTAAACCGGCACGCTGAATTTTTCTTACGCTCTTCAGCAGATCCCTGTTTATGTTCTGGTTTTTATTGCAATCCTCGAGAGATTCTTCTACAGGAGTTTCAATGCCGATGAAAGCCGAGCCAAAACCTGCTTCCACCATCATCGTCATCAGTTCCTGATCATCGGCAAGATTGATGGATGACTGTATTGTAAATTTAAACGGAAATTTATGCTGCTTCATCCAGATTTTCATGGCAGGAAGCAGGTTGGCTTTAATTTCTTTTTTGTTCCCGATAAAATTATCATCAACAATTGATACAGGCCCGCGCCATTTCAGCTTATACAGTGTATCAAGTTCTTTGATAACCTGTTCTGTATCTTTCATCCTGACTTTATGGCCCAGGAGTGAAGTGATCTCGCAGAAATCGCATGAGAACGGACAGCCACGTGAAACCTGGATGTTCATTGAAGCATAATCCTTAAGCGACAATAAGTGATAATCAGGTACAGGGGTTGACCTTATGTCGGCAAATTCGTTTGTCTGATAGATCCTTTCGGGGACAAGTCCCTGCTCAAGAGCCTTGAGGAACGGAGGCAACGTAATCTCGGCCTCATTCAGGATAAAATGGTCGATCAGGGGATAGTTGTCGTACTCCTGGGTAAACAATGGTCCGCCCCCAACAATCTTTACATCATGTTTCTTACACTCAATGAGAATCGCATCAACAGATTCCTTTTGTATGTACATCGCGCTGATAAAGACATAGTCGGCCCAATCGAAAGCAGCCGGATCGAGCGCAGAAACATTCAAATCGATGAGTCTCTTATTCCATGTTGCCGGGAGCATTGCAGAAACTGTGAGAAGTCCGAGAGGAGGGACCCCTGCCTTTTTGGATATGAATTTCAGAGCATATTTAAAACTCCAGAAAGATTCAGGGTAATGGGGATATATTAATAATATGTTCATTCTTTATTGATATAATAGTGTATAAAGCTCTTTCTGAAGTTTTTTTACCTGGGCTTCAGATGCAGTGAATTTTTTATTTGAAAAGCATGAAGTGAACACCAAGCAGGTATAATGAATTCGAATGAAGGTAATAGGATCGGTTTAATCATAATTGCGATATCAGAAAGATGTAAAAACTACAAAGTTCAGCAACAACCTACAGGGAAATGTTACACAACTTTTTTTATTTTTTACATAATTCACATGTTTTGAAAAATCATGATAAACAGCGTGGCTGTTCTTCAAAACATGTGGATCATGTAACTCTTTTCAGGAAAGATGTAACGAAATCGGGAGCTAAAGGACGAACCTTTGTATAACGAAAGATTCTACGCAATTAAAAATGAAAAACCGATATGAAAACACATTTAACAAACTCATTAACGACATTATTATTGCTCTTGATGCCTATTTCTTCTCTACTTTTACTTTTTGCCTAGCCGCTTTTTTCTCGGCTTTTTCCCTTGCCTTTTCATCCGCAGCTTTTTTATCTTCGGCTTCTTTTTTCTTTTCTTCTGCGGCTGCTGCCTTTTTGTTGAAATACCCTTTCAAAAGAAAATTGTGTTTTGCTGCATCCATGTTTTCGCTGAAACCTTTGCTGCTGGTTTTGATGTTTACCATGGTCTGGCTGAAGTCGTTTGCTATGCTTGAATCATTGATCAGACGGCCAAGTGTTCCGTTGCCGTTATTTATATTGAACATGATCTCGGCCAGCTGTTCCGAGGTTATCTGCAGATTAGCCATGATGGCATCCATTTCGACCGGTTCTACTGATTCGAGTTTCTGTCCGTCTTTTACAACCCCTGCATCGGTGCTTCCCTGGGTAATGATGAGAAGCTTGTCTCCTATAAGACCCGATGATCCGATTGCCACTTCGCAATCTGTTTTAATGAATTGTTTGACTTCTTTCCTGATCAGCATATCTACTTTAACAGTTGAATCGTTGATGATGGCAATCCTGTCGACCGTGCCTACGGTGATTCCTGAGAAGCGCACATTATTACCAACCTGTAATCCGCTGACATTGTAAAAAGAAGTTGTAATTTTAAAAACCGGGTTGAATAAATTCTTTTGTTTTCCTATGATAAATATGGCAAAAACGAAGATTGCCAGTCCCCCGGCAATAAACAGTCCGAGTCTTATCTTAAATTTTTGAGTGTGCGTATCCATGGTTCTTTTTTTATGCATTGGTTTCAGAATCTTTTAAAGGAAATTGAGAGCACTGTCAGTTTACCATAAAGAATGCTTTTATCAAAGGATCTGCTGAATCTTCAAACTCCTTTAATTTTCCCTCTTTTATAACCTCACCTTCGCTGAGCATGATGATGCGGTCAGAGGTCAGGCGGGCACAGTTGATATCGTGTGTGATAATGATGGAGGAGGTCTTGTAGTTGCGGCGGACATCATTTATAAGAGAGCTGATCTCATTTGAAGTTACAGGGTCCAGCCCGGTTGTAGGTTCGTCATACAGCATGATCATTGGATCAACAATGATAGTCCTGGCCAGGCTTATCCTTTTCCGCATCCCACCTGATAATTGTGAGGGCATTTTATGAAGGGCATCGGCCAGGCCTACATTTTCAAGGACTTCATGCACTTTTTCAGAAATTTCTTTTTCATTGAGATCTTTCTTTATCCTTCGCAACGGAAACTCAAGGTTTTCTTTTACCGTCATCGAATCGTACAAAGCACCACTTTGAAAAAGAAAACCGATTCTTTGTTTAAGCTCCGACATCTCCTGCCTGCTTAAAGTACTCAGGTCTTTCCCGAACACATTGATTGTTCCGCCATCGGAATGCAGTAACCCTACAATACATTTTATCAGAACAGATTTGCCTGTGCCTGACTTGCCAAGAACCACAAGATTTTCCCCGTCACGGAGAGTGAGCGAAACATCAGTCAGAACAGTCTGAGGCCCGAATGACTTTTTCAGGTTATTGATTTCGATTACGGGCTGATTATTTTTCGCCTGGATTGTATTTGTCATAATAGCATATCTGTAATTTGTACTGCAATCATGTCAACTATTATTACCAGCAGGGATGCAAGGACCACTGAGGAATTTGCTGCGATACCCACACTTTCGGTTCCCCTGCCTGCATTGAATCCCTTATAGCATCCAACCAATCCGATCACTGCACCGAAGAAGAATGATTTGATAATTGCAGGAATAAAATCCATAAAATGGACATGGCTGAACGCCTGGGAAAAAAACAGGACAAATGAGACATCTCCTTTAATATTTGCCCCAGCCCAGCTTCCGAGTATACCCATGGCATCCGCATAAAGGATCAACAATGGGATCATAAGAATTGCGGCCAGAACCCTTGTAACCACCAAAAAGCGGATTGGATTGGTTGAGGAAACTTCCATGGCATCTATCTGTTCGCTTACTCTCATAGAGCCTAATTCAGCACCCATGCCAGACCCGATTTTCCCGGCGCAGATCAAGGCCGTAATTACGGGGCCCATCTCCCTGATCAGTGATATGGCAACCATACCGGGTAACATAGTTACTGCCCCGAAACTGACCAGGACAGGGCGAGATTGAATTGTCAGTACAATCCCCATGATGGCACCTGTGATTGAAATAAGCGGCAGGGATTTGTACCCGATTTGAAAACATTGCCGAAAAAACTCCTTGAATTCAAAATCACGGGAGAACGTTTCCCTGATAATCCTGTTAATGAATAAGATTACATCAGCGAGGTCTGTCAGAAAATTGTCTGCAGCTTCTTTTTTTGCCAGTGTTTTTTCACTGAGTCTGATGGAATGTTTTGTTGCAAAGCTTTTAACTGTTACAACAGGATTGAGTTTTTTCATATCGGTAGAAAGTCCCTGTTCTGCAAAATTACAGGTACATGCAGGAGAAAGTATTACAGAACTTTAGTAATAAGTTACATGATTCACACATTTGCCTGGATCTGACCAGGAGTTTAATTGAATATGTGAATTATGTAACTTATTTAATTATTTATGTAAAAGTTCTCCCCAGGATGTAAGCGATCTTTGCATATTAATTTTAAATGCCGGTAAATGAAAACATGTTTCTATTTAGTAGCTGCTTTTTTCTTAACCAGCAATGCTTTTTGCGAAAATGCCGATTCCCTTGTGAATAGAAGAGATTCTCTTCCGAAACAGATAAAAATTAAAGTCTATAATATTAATTATTTTGTTGAGGGTTCTATAATAGCTGTCGGGATGGTCGGAGACTTATTTGCCATCCCTCGTTTGAAAAACAAAGCCGTTCTTACCGATGAAGAACTTGCTTTTGCAAATTCGGATCAACAGAAAGATCTGATGAATACCGTTGACCGCTGGGCCTTGAAACAACCCACAGGAAACCGGGCAATGTGGAAGAAAATATCGGACTACGGGGAGATTGGCATTTTTCTTTTACCAAGTTTGCTGATCATCGATAAGAAAATCCGCAAAGACTGGCTTCGCTTATTGTTCATGTATGTCGAAGGACATACAGTAACTTTCACATTTTATAATTACAGTCCGCTCGGACCATATTTTCAGAATCGTTATCGCCCTGCAGTATACTATCCTGAATTAGGTGCAGGGACCCAAAAAGAGAGTGGTAACCGAAACTCGTTTTACAGCGGACATGTTGCATCCTGTGCTTACAGTACCTTTTTTATGGTCAAGGTATATTGCGATTACCATCCCAATATCGGGGCTGTTAAGTACCTGTTATACCTTGCTGCTTCTGTCCCTCCCCTGTTCATGGGGTATGCAAGAATCAGATCGTTGGATCATTTTCCTTCGGATGACGCTGTAGGTTTTGCCCTGGGTGCAATCCTGGGTATTGTCATCCCCGCCTTGCACAAAGTACCATGTAGCAAGTATCTTTCGGTGGGGATGTCAACTTCACCTGCCTCGGTTGGAGTCAGTGTAAACTGGAATTGCAAACTGCCACCTAAACGATCGGTGACTTTAAACAATTAGAACTGAAGTTCAATCTAACTTTTATCATCCTATGTTATTGGAACAGTTTACAAAAACATTCTGGAGCATCCCGCTTCAGGAAATTCTTGAAAGCCTGAGTGCCACTCCCGACGGACTCAGCAGTGGTGAAGCTCAGAAAAGGCTGGCAAGTTATGGTGCAAACCGGCTTAAACCCCAGAAACGTTCAGGTTCATTCACTCTGTTGCTGGCGCAATTTAAGAGTCCTATCGTTGTGATTCTTCTGCTGGCGACCGCTCTGTCTCTTTTTTTACATAATGTCGTGGATGCTTCAATCATTTTCACAATTGTTGTTGTAAGCGGACTTCTCGGATTCTGGCAGGAGCACAGCGCTTCGAACGCTGTGGAGAAGCTGCTTGCCATAGTGCAGATTAAAGCTGCCGTAATTCGGGATACAACGCAGCAGGAAATTCCAGTTGAGGGTATTGTGCCCGGTGATATTGTTATACTCAATGCAGGCGACATCGTTCCCGGCGACTGCCTGATACTTGAATCCAAAGATATTTTCGTTGACGAAGCCATGCTTACAGGTGAGACCTTTCCAGTTGAAAAAAGCGTTTCAGTTCTTCCTGCCGAAGCAGGACTGGCCCAAAGAACTAATTCGCTTTGGATGGGAACACATGTGGTAAGTGGTACGGCAAAAGTGGTGGTCATACTTACCGGCAGGAATACTGAGTTTGGAAAAGTCACGGAGCGGCTTAAACTCAAAGCCCCTGAAACCGAATTCGAAAGAGGAATACGAAGGTTTGGGTATTTCCTCGGTGAAGTGACCCTGGTGCTCGTAGTCATTATTTTTGGAGTAAACGTGTTTTTGGAAAGGCCAGTGCTTGAATCCTTCCTGTTCTCACTGGCGCTGGCTGTTGGACTTACACCACAGCTTTTACCTGCAATCATAAGCATAAACCTTGCCCACGGTGCAAAGAAAATGGCGAAAAACAAGGTAATCGTAAAGCGGCTTTCATCCATTGAAAATTTCGGAAGCATGAATATAATATGCTCCGATAAAACCGGTACCCTCACCGAAGGGACGGTGATTGTTGAAGCAGCAAATGACCTGGATGGTAATGCAAGTGAAAAGGTATTTCTATTTG
>JBAXLI010000070.1:0-20534 GCA_037134895.1 Bacteroidota bacterium | reverse complement strand
GAAGACGATAAAATATGTCGTTTATAAGGAGGGTAAACATTATGTTTCCCAGTGTCTTAATGTTGATGTTTCGAGTTTCGGTTCTTCAGCCCAAGAAGCTATTGACAATCTGACTGAGGCACTCGAACTCTACTTTGAGGATGGAGATACCCTAAAATCCTATCAGCCCATAAAAGAAACCCTGTTGGGCGAATCTCACATCCGTGTCTAAGCTTCCGTCATCGAAGCAAATCATCGACATCCTGCTTGCGAATGGTTTTATCTTTGTTTCTCAGAAAGGAAGCCATCAGAAGTATCGCAGTGGAAGTCATACAGTGATCGTACCTGCTTCAAAAAAGAGATTCCCTTAGGAACAACCAGATCCATAATAAGGCAATCAGGATTAGAACCGGAGATGTTTAAATTTTGAAACAAAGGACCGGGAGAGATTGATTGTATAAGGTGAAAAAATACCTGCATTAGTCAGCCTTCGCTAATACAGTTTCGAAATTTTCAGTAAACATTGACGGTATCACAAATGGTGATACCTTATCACTCTGATATTCAAGGTACCGCGACACTTTACACGGAACTGGTCACAAATTGTGATCTCAAAGAAAGGGGGCACAAAATATCTTCCATTTGCATTTACCGAACAAGGCGTGGCAATGCTTTCTTCAGTTCTAAATTCCGAAAAAGCTATAGAAGTAAATATCGCTATCATGCGGGCATTCGTCCAGATGAGAAAATTCTTCGAAACGAATAAAGAATTGGCTGAAAAGATCGAAGAACTCGAACAAACCGTTTCATCACACGATCAGGATATCCTCCTGATCTTCGAAACGATCAAACAACTGATGCATAAAAAAAGTCAACCAATGGAACCGGTCGGATTTAAAATTCCCCAGGTTAAACGAAGCTAAACTTAAGGTACCAATTTGGCGCCATAAAGGGGTTTCCCCGCTCCCCCATCCGCAGTCGACTAAATGCTCGGTCGTGGTCTTTAGGTAAAAAAAATATGGTTTTGGGTATCACTTTTAGGGAGTTGGCGGATTAAGGGATAAAAGGTTTAAGGTCACAAATTGTGACCTTAAAGGTTGAGTCACTTGAGTTCACAACTTGCGTCCTTAAACGATTAAAGATGGAAACTTCTCTGATAAAGGCAGACTATCAATCATTAATCTATGATTTAAGAGGATATAAAGTCATGCTTGATTACAATCTTGCTGTACTTTATGGTGTCGAAACAAAGCGGTTAAAAGAGCGCGTACGTCGCAATATCAGCAGATTTCCGGAAGATTTTATGTTTGAACTCACCCCCGATGAGTACGATTCTTTAAGGACGCAATTTGCGTCCTTAAAGAGAGGACAGCATTCAAAATACACTCCGTTTGCCTTTACGGAACAAGGTGTAGCCATGCTTTCTTCGGTTCTCAATTCCGAAAAAGCTGTGCAGGTTAATATTGAGATCATGCGGGCATTCGCCAAATACCGGGCATTACTGATGGAAAGTAAGGATTTTCGACTTGAATTAAAATCCTTAGATGAGAAAATCACCCATATCTTCAAATTCTTGCTAGAAAAAATTGATGCCTTAAGCCAAAAACCAATTCAAAACCCGATGCGAAAAATAGGATACAGGAGAAAGGATGAAGAAGACGGAAACCCCGAATCAAGTAAAAGAAAGGGCAATAAATAACGAACAAAACGTCGGGAATCATCAACAAACATTGATGGTATCACAAATTGTGATACCTTATCACTCTGATATTCAAAGCTCCGCGATCTTTTATTTAAAACTGGTCACAATCGTGATCATAAAGGTTGAATCACTTGAGGTCGCAAATTGCGACCTCAAGTTCAGAAACAATTGATTCACTTAATGCTAAATAATTTGGCGACTTTCTAAGGTGCCATTCTGGCACCTTAGAGAAAGAGAAGCAGTTTTCAAATCAGGGAATTCCTTATCTCACAGGAACATGGTATTTTCCATGGGAATTCCGGGGGCAGGTGCCGCCGGTGAGGCTTGAGATGCTGGAGTTCCGGCTTCCGCAGTATTTGCATTCGTACTGAGACTTCTCACTGCCTTCGTAGGGGACGTGATTCCTGCCTGAGGGATTCCTGGGGCAGGTGCCTCCGGTGAGGCTGGAGATGGAGGAATTGCTGGATCCGCAGTATTTGCAGTAATATTTTGACTTTGCATCACCGTCAAAGGGCACGTGATGCCTTCCTTCGGGATTACGGGAACAGCTGCCGCCGGTGAGGCTGGATACGCTGGAGTTGCTGCTTCCGCAGTAAATGCAGTAAACGTTTGCCATAGTTCAGTTTTTTGTGTAGTTAGACAAAGTTATGATTTTTCCCTTCCAGGCGTATTTCTTTACTTCCCAGGATATTGAATCCCGGGTTTTACCTGATGATCAGCTTTCCCCTTGCAATGATTTGCTGTCCCTCTTCGAGGGAATACAGGTAAATGCCGTCGGGGTACCCTTCACGTGAGAGGATGAACCGCCCGGTATTGATGTGGTTTATTGTCATTAGCGGGGTGCCGGTGATATCGAACAACCTGAAGGTCCCTTCCGAAATTGCAGATTCTGGCTGAAGTGCCACCATTGCTTTGTCATGAACGGGGTTCGGGGAAATGATTAATCTTTTATTGTTCTGCGGATGAGTTTCCGTTCCAACCTGTCCTTCGGCTATCTTTAAAACACTGAGCACCGCCCCGTAGGTTTTATTGATATTGTCATCACCAAGGATGAGGTAAGTGCCATCGGCAGCGCAAACAATATCCTGTCCGAATTCCCAGTATGCCCATTCGGTGGAATCAGCGGTATAATTTGTGCCATACACTGCTTCCCAGGCTTTATTACCGTTCACATCGGTCTTCATCAGGTATATATCCGATCCTATAATGAACTGGCTAACTGTATCTATGTAATCTTTCTCGGCAGTGACGAGGATTTCATTCTGCTGATTGATGGCTGCAGCATTTGGCAGGAAGCTTTCTTCATAAGTACCCCCATAAAACTGTTGCCAGATCTTATTGCCCGAATCATCTGTTTTGAGAAGGAACGGAATGTTACGGGCTTCGTGAGAATAACCGAGTATGATACTGTATCCATTACCGGCAGCGGCGTCCATCATTGTATAATACTTCTGGCTGTCGTCGTAGGTTTTCAACATGGTCATCTGTCCGCCTGAATTTAATCTTGCAAACATGATTACATTTTTCCCTGTTGAAGGTATCCTCATATTCCCGAAACAGTCAAAGCTTCCGTCGCTCCGGGGTATGATCTTTCTGAATCCGCTGTAGGTGCTGTAGAATTGGTCCAGTTTAAATTCCCATTGTTTGGCATAATTCTGATCCAGCTTCATCACGTAAGCCTCCTCGTTTCCGTATGGAACAAAGGTTTGGCCTGCAATTACATAACCATCGCTGCAACGGGCACTTCCTGCAGGCACGGTATAAATATAGTTTGTGAAACCATTGGTATAGGTGGTATCAAAGAGGTGGTTACCGTCAGGGTCAAGCAGGATGAGGTGTACAGCCCGGGAACCGAACATGCTTCCCTCCTTCTCACCTATTAGCAGGATCTGGCCGTTATCCAGAACCTGGAAGGAGGTAAGATCAATGAAAACATTATTGTTTAAAATAGTATCGGGCCTGATGTATTGTGTCCAGATGATGTTGCCCTGGGAATCCAGCTTTTTCAGGTCATGATAAACTTCGCTGGCATTGACATTCGTAGTATCTATGGAATAACAGTCACCCATGATAAGCATGGATCCGTCGGACAGCTCCGAGAGTTGCCTTGGCAATGCCCGCTTATATACGAAACAGGGAGGGAGGGTGGTGATCCCCGTGTATTTCTTTTCGAAAACCAGCTGCTGGGAAATCCCTGTGGAACAGAATCCCATTAACATGACCGCCAAAAAACAAAACCGTAAAGATTTCATAAGCATGGAAATAAAAATACGAATAATATCAATGTGACAGGTTTTCTTGCCCCGGGGTTGTCTGCACAATACGGAATAAGTGGTGAATGTTTAAGAACGCAATGTGACCGAAGAAGTCTATTTTTGCTTTAAGAGCTGATCCATCAGTTTATCTTTGGCTACCGGCTGAAAGGCATCTTTCTCCTGTAATTTGCCATCACGGCTGATAATGAAAAACCTGGGGATGCCTCCATTCCAGTCCAGGGCCTTTATGAGATCCTTTCGAAGGGATTGGCTGGCCATGATGTTCGCGCCTTCCAGCCTGTAATATTTAACGGCGGTCTTCCATTTGACACTGTCCTTATCGAGCGATAAAAACACTTCAGTGATATCGTGCTCTTTGAGGAAATCCCTGATGCGGGTATTGTACTCAAAAAGTTTTAAACAGGGGGAGCACCAGGTAGCCCACATATCCACATAAACTTTGCGGCCGGGGAAAAGGGCGGCCAGGTCCTCGAAAGTGTTGATCTTAGCCCCATCGATGAACCGGATCCCCTGAGAGGTTTTTACCCTTGATGCTTCCATAAAATCAAGCAGGTGCTGTATGTTTGCCAGGGTGGACTTATAGTTCTTTTCATAATCGGTCTCCAGCTTCGGGTATTCCTTCTTCAGTTGTTCGAAAGCATAAAGTGCTATGGTGTCCATTCTCTGGGCATGGGTGTCGATCAGGTCCATGGCAAAAAGCTCATAGGCGCCGGGAGTAAGCTGGCTTTTCACCATCTGCAGTTTCCCGGTCAGGAGGGATGGAGGTCCTTTATATTTATCTGTGATGTTTCCGGCTTTAAGGTATTGCAGCCATATCCAGGTGAGTATGTAATCGGTGAACCCTGTTCCGCAGGGAGTGATTATGTTGCGCGACAGCAGGGGTGTGTCAGCATAGAGCTTGTCAAGCAGACCAATGATCCTTGTTTTATCGGATGCGGACAGACTGTCGAACTCATACCTGCTCCAGAGGGTCTGGGATAACTGGTATGCGGCATCATAGCGTATATCGGTGGAAACAAAATCAAAAAATTCACGGGTGCAGGAATTTTCCCTGCTCAGGCTGGTATAGGGTTTGAGGCAACTGTCGACATATACCTGGTAATACCGGAGCAAATTGTCATTCAAAGGCTTTCTCCAACGTTCAAAACCCTTGCAGGAATTCCACCTGGGGGCCTGGGTCACATATAATTCCTGGGCAGGATCGTATCTCGCCTTGTAACTGAAAGGATTTGCAGTATCCTTATCATTGATCATGATCCAAAGGGTATCGCCGGGATAGACATAAAATGACCTTCCGTGATAAACGCTGTGGATGGTCATAAATGAAAGGCTTTTCGCAGGAAGCTCCATATGAAATTCACCTTTGCTGTCGGGATTTAATTCGATGATGCTGATGTTTTCCCTGTCGTTTACCGGGAACCAGCGGCATTCAATTGCGCAGGGATCATTCATCTGCAGTATAACCCCCGGCGGGAGCTTTTTCGTGAAATTCCTGCAACTGTCATTTTTAATGTACATGCCGTTTACGATTACCTTGCCGGGGGAGGCATAAGTAAACAAGTGGAATGTCATCAGTAAACACAGAACAACCAGGGAAAAGCTCTTATTCTTCATACAACGCTGGTTTAACGCTTTCTTCCAGGCAAATCCTGATGGGGAGAAAAAGTCAGATTCAAATCTTTCTTATACTTTGTTAAAGCAAATATAATACAAGATTATTTACCGGAAACGCAAAGGATTGATAAAAAGGAGTGAGGGTTTAGTTGTTTTGAGCCCCTCTGCGGATCCGGCAAACCACTCTGTTTTTCCGGGCATCGCTGAGGCTTGTTCGCATTGAAGGAGCAAGTTTGAATCCCCCCGCTCCCCCATCCGCAGTCAATTAATAATTCCATTTTAAGTGAGGTTTCACCGACAGCCCAGTGCTGCCTGTCGTCCCGTTTTGTGTTTCTTGTCACTCCCTGCTGTGATATTTATTACCTGCCAAGGGGCAAAACGTGGCAGTCGATTGATTTACCGCTATTTACAAACTTTTCACGACGTTCATAGGTAAATATGGAAATTAGTCAATATGTTAGGGTTAAATGTAATTTTGCCGCGGTTTTTTACCCAATTCCCAGGTGCTTGTTAAGAATTGGCAAGTAACATTCCAAGTGAAATTATGAGATATTTACA
The DNA here is from genome assembly GCA_037134895.1 of Bacteroidota bacterium. Taxonomy (GTDB): domain Bacteria; phylum Bacteroidota; class Bacteroidia; order Bacteroidales; family FEN-979; genus CAIRDP01. Next base: position 14,405 of record JBAXLI010000070.1, on the reverse strand, counting down.
GTATGTGCCTTATACGCTTCGGCTCACCCTTACAGCGTTTCTGTTGATTTTTGTTGCCAGCGCATGTACCCGGAACAACCGGGACAATGACGGCTCTGTGCCTGTACCTAAAAATCCCATCGCCGGACGGGCTATAGCGCACCTCGACCACAGTGCGTATTTTAAAAATAAACCTGTTTCTCCCCAGGCGGTTACAAAAGCCTGCCTCAAATGCCATAAGAACAGCGCCAAAGAGGTCATGCAAACGGCTCATTGGACCTGGATCAGCGGCGATGCCGTGAGAAACGGAAAAGATATTCTTTTAGGGAAACGCAACCAGGTGAATAACTTTTGCATCAGCGTGGTGGGGAACTGGGCTTCCTGTACCATCTGCCATGCAGGTTACGGATGGGGCGACGCGAGCTTCGACTTTTCAAAAGAGGAGAATGTTGACTGCCTGGTATGCCACGATGGCTCGGGAACCTATTCGAAAACAAAAAAGGGAATGCCGGGCAAAACGGTTGACCTTTCGGTTGTCGCAGGAAGTGTGCGCCGTCCCAACCGCGATAACTGCGGCATCTGCCACTTCAGCGGAGGCGGTGGAATGGGTGTGAAGCACGGGGATCTCGATGAGTCTTTGCTGAATGCGAACCGTGAACTTGACTTCCATATGGGCCAGCTCAATTTTCAGTGCGAGGATTGCCATACCACCAGCCATCATGTGATCGCAGGAAAAATGAATACTACCTATACCGAAAAAACCACTGTTGTCCGCTTTGCATGTGAGGACTGCCATACAGCCAAACCTCATAAGGACCACAGGCTCAACGAGCATGCCGAGAGAATTGCCTGCCAGACCTGCCATATCCCTGAGTTTGCCCGTAAACTTCCTACCAAAATGACCTGGGACTGGTCCAAAGCAGGCGATTCTACCAGGAAGGACAGTCCTCACGAATATCTGAAGATCAAAGGGGAATTCCACTATGAGGAAGATGTGGTTCCCACCTATGCATGGTTTAACGGGAAGATGGACCGTTATATCCCTGGCGACAAGCTGGATGCTGAAGCTGAACACAACATCAATCATCCCATAGGTTCGCGTGATGATCAGAAATCGAAAATATGGCCCTTCAAGGTTCATCATGCCAAACAGCCCTACGATCCTGTCAACAACATCCTGATCCCGCCTTTAACCAGCGGTGAAGGGGGTTTCTGGACGAAGTTCGACTGGGCGTATGCCATTAAAAAAGGTGCCGAAGTCAACAACTTACCATATAGCGGTCAGTTTGGTTTTACTCCTACCAAAATGTACTGGCCCATCAACCATATGGTCACTACGAAGAAAAACGCATTGACCTGCAAACAGTGCCATTCGCCGGGAGGCCGCCTCAACTGGAAGGAACTCGGATACGGTAATGATCCTTTGCAGGGACCCAAAAAAACAACCCCATAACGCAGCAGTGCTATGAAAAAAACAAAACGTCCTATCAAAAAACGTCCGGTTACCAACCCATACCTGGCAGGAACCATCCTGGGAGTGGTCCTGTTTGCAGCCTTTGCACTGACCCATAGCGGTTTGGGAGCATCGGGAGCCATCGCCCGCATCCATGTGGCGCTTACAAAAACGGTCTGGCCCTCCCATGTAGACCAGGTAAGTACTTTCGCAGCCATGGGATCGGGTGAGCGCTCACCCATGGATCATCCCAGCATAATGCTTTTCGTAGGGACACTTGTTGGCGGAATGGTTTCGGCCTGGCTCAACGGCAGGATGAAACTTGAGATCTTCAAAGGCCCGAGGATCACTAATATGCAAAGACTCTTCTTCGCTCTCCTTGGGGGCATCATCATGGGATATGGCGCCCGTTTTGCAAGAGGATGCACCTCCGGACAGGCTTTATCGGGAGGCGCAGTCCTTTCGGTGGGAAGCTGGGCTTTTATGTTCAGCGTCTTTATAGGGGGCTATGCCGTAGCTTATTTCGTTCGCAACCTCTGGGCCGACTGACCTTTTCCAAATCAATAAAAAGAAACTTATGCTCCCTTTAGATATTAGTGCAGAACTTGGAAAAGCCGGCGGTTACCTGGTCTTCTTCCTTATTGGCGCCGGCTTCGGCGTAGCCCTGGAACTGGCAGGATTCGGCGATTCACGCCGTCTTGCGGCCCAGTTCTACTTCAAAGACATGACGGTTCTTAAAACCATGTTCACCGGCATCCTGGTCGCATGTCTCCTGATTTTCTTCAGCTCAGCTATCGGATGGCTTGATTTCTCACTGCTCGCTGTAAACCAGACCTTCCTTTGGCCGGGTATTGTCGGCGGACTCATCATGGGCGTGGGATTTATCGTAGGCGGTTATTGTCCCGGTACCTCCCTGGTTGCAACTGCCAGTCTCAAGATTGACGGACTTACCTTTCTTGCCGGTGCAGTCATAGGAGCGGGTTTGTTCGGTGAATCCCTCCCCAGCTTCGAAAACTTCTGGAATTCATCGTTTACCGACCGCTTCCTGCTCTCCGACTGGCTGGGATGGTCCATAGGCGCTACGGTATTCGCCGTGACTGTGTTTGCCCTTGTAGCCTTCTACGGTGCAGAAAAAACAGAGGAATTCTTCAGGATCAAAGGCACAGGAAAAGCCTGGTCCTGGAAAATATCAAAACGCTCTTACATTATAGGAGCCGGCACGCTGATCGCTGTCGCAGCCCTGATCTGGTTTATCGGCCAGCCCGACCCGGTTCGAAAATGGAAACTGATGGAAAGCCGCTACTCAGCACAGATCACTTCGGGGGCCGTCTTTATTCATCCGCTGGAGTATGTGAAGACCAACAACGAATCTTCCATCAAACTCATCACTCTCGATCTCCGTCCGGAAGCTGAATACGCAGCATTTCACCTCAGCGGCTCTGAAAATCTCAAACCTGCAGACATGCTCAATCCAAAAATTGTGGCTCCACTGACCCAGCTTCCTCCACAGGGAGTGGTCGTGCTGATCGCCGACCAGGATTCGGTTTCGGTAAAAGCCTGGAAATACCTGAAAGTGCAGGGTGTGATGAATGTCTACATTCTCGAAAACGGCTTAAAAGACTGGAAGAGCCTGTTTGCAGATAAAACCGTAGAGGGGAAAGCTGTTAACCTCGCCTCCCCTTCAGCCGAAGTGCTTAAGCTCTTTCCCAAAGACTCCTATATCCAGAAGATCAAGATTGGTTCAAAAAAACGCGCCGGAGGATTATGCAGCTAAGACTTATGATACCATTCCATTCTGTACGAAAAGCGCTGACCTGCCTGCTGGTCCTGGGATCGATGACTTCTTTTGCTCAGACCCTGAACTCCGAAACTACGGTTACCAGGCCCCCCGACTGCATGTCCTGCCACGAAAAAAACATCTCTGAGCACGCATTCAACGCCTCTGTCCACAAGTCGCTCAAATGCACAGCCTGCCACATTATTGACCAGGAAAAACCCGAAAGCAGCGGCAACGCCGAAAAAAAATCCTGTTCGTTCAACTTTAAACCGACAAACTGCGGCAGTTGCCACACTGCCATAGTAAAAGAACACGCTGGCAGCGTCCATAACTCTGAGCGTCTGCCGGTCCCCTGCTGGAAATGTCATGCCGACATTCACACCATCACCTCCATTAAAAACAATAAAATGGCCACTGCAAGGCTTTGCGGTAAGTGCCATGAGAGGGAATCGGCTTACTTCAAATCGGTCCATTACCAGACCCTCGCAAAGGGAAACAACGATGCCCCCGCCTGTATCGACTGCCACGGGAAGCACGCCATCAGCAGGATCGACAATGTTGCACAGGGAAGGTCTTTCCATACCCAGGCCTGCCTGAAATGCCATGCCGACGCTAAAATGATGGCACGTAACAAGGTGACGACGATTGCGCCTGAAACATATTTTGAGAGTTACCACGGGAAAAACACCCGCCTCGGATATCCCCAGAAAGTGGCTGGCTGCGCCGATTGCCACGGTACTCACGGCATCCTTCCCGAAAAGGACACGAACTCGACGGTCAACGCGGCTCACATTACTCAAACCTGCAAACAATGCCACGCCAACGCAACTCCCAGGTTTGCGAAATTCATTGCCCACGCAGAACCCGGAAATAAAAGCAAGTACCCCACCCTTTTCTGGATCACCGTTTTCATGAATGCCTTGCTGGCAGGGACTTTCCTGTTCTTCTGGCTTCATTCCCTGCTCTGGGCTTTCAGGGGATCCGTCGAAATGAAACAACTCAGGAACTCGGAATTTTTCAGGCAGGCAAATCTCAAGCCGGGACAGCATATGCCGACCAGGAAGAAAGTCTATCAGCGCTTCAGCCCTGTTCAAATCATACTCCATCTCTTTGTAGTGACAAGCTTCCTTGGGCTTGCACTGACCGGCCTCCCCCTTAAATTCAATTTTACCCCATGGGGCAAGGCCCTCATAGATTTTATTGGTGGAACTGAAACGGCAGGAATAATCCACAGGACCTGCGCCATCGTCACATTCGGCTATTTCTTCATCGTCCTGTGGATGAGCAGCCGCTTCCTGTTCTCCAAAAAACATAAAGGCGGGTCATTCTATCAAAGGCTTTTTGGTCCTGATTCGCTGTTCCCCAATATGAAAGACCTGAGAGATATCAGGGCTATGTTCCGCTGGTTCCTCTTCAGGGGGCCCAAACCTCCCTTCGACCGCTGGACTTACTGGGAAAAGTTCGATTTCCTGGCCGTATTCTGGGGTGTCGCTGTGATCGGATCAAGCGGATTGCTCCTTTGGTTCCCTGAATTCTTCGGACTGTTCCTTCCCGGCTGGCTGTTTAATGCCGCCACCATCATTCATTCCGACGAAGCTTTGCTGGCCGTGGGATTCATCTTTACCATACATTTCTTCAACACTCACTTCCGCGCCGAAAAATTCCCCATGGACTTTGTGATCTTCAACGGACAGGTGACCGAGGAAGAAATGGTGACCGAACGGAGCGAGCAGTGGGAACGCTACCAGAAACAGGGAATCTCAGGTGAATTCGAGGTTAAAAAACCAAATTCCATTGCCCGGGATATCACCCTGAGGCTGTTTGGACTTCTGGCTTTGCTCACAGGCGTAATCCTTGCCCTGCTTATCCTTTATACCATCATCGGCTAAATACCGAAGCAAGTTTTCCCTTTTTACATTGACTGCGGATGGCTATAAGTAGTGCCCCGGCCCTCGTCCGCCTGAGCGAAAATCTCTATCTTTAAGGCCCAATTTAAGGCGGATGAAATTCGTGGATATTATCAGGACCAGGGCGTTTAAAGACTTCTCGATTATCCTGCTTCTCATGGGGATAGTGACCCTGGTCTTTCGCCTGACCAATGCCGACATTGCCCTTGAACAGTACTTCTATTCATGCGAAAAAGGCTGGCTTCTGCAGTACAGGCCCTTCTGGGATTTCCTTTACCGTTACGGGATCTTCCCCGGCTATTTCCTTGCTTTCGCGGGACTTGTGATGATCACCCTCTCCTACTGGAATGTAAAATATATCCAATACCGCAAAGCTTCGATGGTACTGATCTTTACGATGGTTGTAGGGCCCGGACTGATAGTCAACCTGGTTCTGAAAGACCATACCGGCCGTCCGCGCCCAAGGGAGATCACCGAGTTCGGGGGTACCGAAAAATTTGTCTGCGTTTGCGAAAAGGCTGCCACGAATGATGGGAAGAGTTTTCCCTGCGGACATTGTTCCATGGGATTTTACCTTGCTATCCCCTACCTCTTCATAAGGAAACGCCGGAAGTTCCTTGCATATACGGTTCTTGCCGCTGGCATTTCTTACGGTATCATTATTGGCATCGCAAGAATGATGGCGGGCGGGCATTTTGCAAGCGATGTGCTCTGGGCGGGAGGGCTCGTCTGGATCACAGCACTCATCGGTTATTACCTTTTCAAAGCGGATAAACCTGTTGAGGTCCCCGCTCTCTCATCCGCAGACCAGAAGAAGAAAGCAAAACGGATAACGCTGGCCATGGGGATACTGCTTCCTGTGATCACTGTTGGGCTGATGCTCGCAACCCCGTATTTTTCGTCCAAGGAATTCCACCTGACCAAAGCGGAGTTCGCTCAGCTCAGGCCGAGGGTGATCCTGTTTGACCTGGGAAACTCGACTCTGCGAATAACTCCCGATACGGCGTTCAGACTGGAGTACAAGGTAAACGCTTTCGGTTTCCCCAACAGCAAGGTCCGCGGAAGATGGACAACCGGCGACACCTGCAGTTATGTCTTCGAAACCATGGGCTGGTTCACCGAACTGAAAACTGACGTCAAGCTTCGGATACCCCTGGCCGATTCCTGTACGTTCCTGGTTAGGGCCGGTAAAGGCAGGATCATCAACGATCTTCCTGATGCATATGACTGCAAAGCAATTTTGCTTAAGGGAAACGAAACGTTTCTTTCGATTAAAAGTAAAAACCCAAAACCCTGATAAGGCAGGTGCGGCCTTTACCGGCGCTCAGCGTCTGATAACAAGATTTTACCGAAAACATTTGCTTTCCCGCCCGGGGAGCTATAATTTTATGGAATATCAATACCAAAGCCATGAGCCCAAAGTCCCGAATGTTGAAAACAGGCTTGATGAGCCTCCTCATTGTTATGTTTTTCTGCGGAAGGTCATTTGCACAGAATGCCACGCCTGATACCACTTCTCCTGCGTTTTTGATTGTGAAAGCAGCGCAAACGGGTGATGTGAAGCTTTTCAGCACCTTGCTGGCTTCTGATTCCGCACTAATCAACACGAAGGAGCCTTTTATGGATGAACCTCTCCTGGTCGTTGCTGCCCGTAAAAACCAGCCGGAGATCGTGGCCCTGCTGATCAAAAAGGGGGTTGCTGTCAACACCACGAACCGCCTGGGGAGCAATGCGCTGCACCTGGCAGCTTTTACCGGCAATTACCAGCTGATGGAGATGCTGATGGCCGCCGGGGTTGACTGGAAGTTTAGGAACCAGAAGGGAAAGACACCTGTGCTCTATGTTTCGTACGGCAAGAATCCCGGGGTGTTCAGGCTGTTTCTTGCAAAGGATAAGAATATATTGAGCGAAAAGACGTCCGATGGTGCCAGCCTCCTGCTCATGGCCGCCAATGCGGGTGATACCGAGGGGTTCAGCTACCTTCTCAGGCAGGGGCTGGATGTAAAGGCCGAAGATAATGAAGGCGCCAATGTGGTTCATTATGCAATGAGCGGCGGCAGCAAAACGATGCTGAAATACCTTGCCGGCCGGGGCCTTGATTACAAGTTCATGTCCTCAAGGGGCTACTCGCCAATAATGGCTGCTTTGATGTGGAAACAAATATCTTCGATCGAATTCCTGCTCGAAAACGGTACGAATATCAATGAGCGCATACCCACCGAGAATTTTACAATGCTGCAGCTGGCCTGCCTCAGCGGATCACCTGAAATCGCACGCTTTTTGATTGACAAGGGGGCGGATGTCAACCTGGAGGAAAACAACGGGTTCACCGCATTGTTCTGGGCCGTGACAGGCAACAACCCCGAACTTACCCTCGCCCTGCTTATGAAAGGGGCCGATGTAAACCATAAAACGAAGGATGGCCAAACTCCACTGCTTTCGGCAGTTGACGGCGACAGTCTTTCGATGATCAGCCTCCTTGTTGATAAGGGGGCGGATGTGAAGGCGGCGGATGCCGATGGTAAAACCGCTTTGCATCATGCAGCTGTTAGAGGGAACCTGCAAACCCTCACTTTCCTGATCGACAGGGGTGTTCCGGTAAATACAAAAGACAACAATGGAATGACGGCCCTGCATTATACCGCGGTTTACGGGTATTCGGCCATGGGGAAGATACTGCTTGCCAAAGGGGCTGACCCCTCAATAATGGATAACAAAAAACATGATGCTGCATGGTACTCTTACTGGTATGGAAATACTGATATGACAAGGCTGCTGGCGGGTAAAGGAAGCCAGGCCGGTGCAGGAAAATCAAGCACTACAGCCCTTTCACCTGATATCAGGGAGGGAAAGGCCGTAATCCATTTCCTGAACCATAGCGGCTTTGCCATTGAGACATCGAAACACCTCCTGGTATTCGATTATTTTCCCAATTCCTTCTCGCCTGATAAGCCTTCTCTTCTGAACGGGAAGATTAATCCTGTAGAACTTAAAGGCAAAAAGATTTTGGTGTTTGCAAGCCACGAACATGGTGATCATTACGACTCAACGATCTGGGGCTGGCGTTCACAGGCTCCCGGGATAAAGTATATCATGGGTTTTAACCCGGGGGTGAAGTACAAGTATGAACTTTGTGAAGGCCGCTCCGATAAAACCGTTGAAGGGGTTCACATCCGCAGCATCCGCTCAACCGATTCAGGGGCGGGCTTCCTGGTTGAGGCCGACGGAGTGGTTATTTATCATCCGGGTGACCATGTCAACAAAGACGGTAAGCTGACTTCAGATTTCACCAGTGAGATCGACTATCTCGCCGGGCTGAAGAAAAAGGTCGATATTGCTTTCTTCCCTGTCAACGGCTGCGGATTCCCCGATGCCGAAGGCGTGAAACTGGGGAATTTATATGTTGTCAAAGAACTGAAACCTGTTCTTTGTATCGGCATGCATGCCGATGTAAAGCAATGCAGGGATTTTACCGATCTGATCATGAAGGAAAACCCGGGAATCCGCACTGCTTACGGGATTTTCCCGGGCGACCGGTTCAGCTACCCTGAATAGAAGGACTATCGACTGCGATCCCTTGTCGCGGACCAGGGCCGGTGGTAAACGCCGTTCCCTTATCCGCAGTCACAAATCATCTTCCAACCATAAGGTTATACTTAGCCGACTTATTGCGAAACTGGCACTGTGCATCGATGAGTTCGTCTTTCGCCTGCTGCAGAACGGCCTGGGCTTCGAGGAGGTCTGAAATCCCTATGACTCCTGCCTTATAGTTGTCCTGGCTGATGCGGAGATTCTCAACGGCCTGCTCTACCGATACCATGGAAACGCCAACCTGGTAACGGGTCTCTTCCACTTCGTTGGCCGACTGCCGTATTTGCAACACCAACAATTCGGTGTTTTCCTGCAGGGAGCTCTGGGCCTGCTCCAGTTCGATCTGCTGCTTTTTGATCTTGTGGCTTCCGGCCCACCAGTCGGTGATAGGGACGTTCAGGCTCACCATGCCCAACGCGTTGTTGGTGGTCTTGTTCATGACGTCGTAGGTAAATCCGGCCCCTACAAGCGCGAGCTGGGGCATGTATTCGCCCGCCGCAAGCTTCTTCTGAACCTGCTTTACTTCCACTACCTTGTTCAGCAGGTTGTACTCGCTGCGGTTCTTCACCAACTGCTCGGGATCCTGGAAGACCATTGCCGCATACTGCGCATCGGGCGGGGCTTTGAACACCAGGGAACTGTCGTATGGCATGCCGATCTGCTGACACAAGGCCCGGCGGGTCAGGCTGACCCCGTTTTTCAGCTTCAGAAGGTTTGTCTTCAGCTCATTCTGCTTCAGCTGCACCTTGAGAACGTCGTTCTTCTGCGCCAGTCCGGCATTGCTGTAATTCTTCACATCACGGTACAAGGTGTCGAGCATTTGCTGGTAACTGCGGATGGTATTCTCCTTTTCACTCAGCGACTGCAGGGTCCAGAACAACTCTTCGGTCCGCCCCAGGACTTCATCCCGGGTCATCTCTTTCTGGTACACGTTCACATCCTCGCCCAGCCTCGCAAGCTTGTACCCCCTCCTGATCCTTCCGCCTGCATATACTGGCACAGACACGGTGACGGCTGCCGTGTTCAGGTAATCGAGCAGGCCTATCGACATGGCCGGGAAATAGGCGAACTGGGTCGGGTTGATCAGTTGCATAGGGTTTTTCCCGTCCCATACAGGCAGGTTCATTGTAGGTGTTTCGAGCTTTAACAGGTAATCGGCCGACCTCATGGCAAAGGCTGCTACACTGACTTTTGGGAAAAAGTTGGTGAAGACTTCCTGCTTCTGCTGCTGAGATGCTTTCACCTGTAATTCGGCATTCTTGATCTTACGGTTGTTTTGCAAGGCAAGCTGCTTGCAGGAGTCCAGGGTCAGGGATTGGGGGTTGGGGGTTGGGGATTGGGGGTTGGGGATTGGGGATTGGGGATTGGGGATTGGGGATTGGGGGTTAGGGGTTGGGGTTTGGGCGTTGGCAGGGCTTATGCCAATAATCGAAGGCACCAAAAACAAAAAACCAATTACCAACATCTTAACATTCCCGGGAAGGGTCCAGAATTTTGCTTTCTTCGCCTTGTCGCTATAGGAAACCGAGAACAGCACGGGGAGTATGTACAGGGTCAGTACCATCGAAAAGAACAATCCGAAACAGATCACGGTTCCCATGGGACCCCAGAGTGGTGAGCGGCTGATGATCATGGGGATCACTCCTACTCCGGCTGCAGCGGAAGTGAGGAAAATGGGCCTCATACGTCGTTTCCCGGCTGCAATGGCAGCCTCCTTCGTGCTCATTCCCTGCTTCTCCTTGAGTTCACGGGCATAATCGATCAGGATGATCCCGTTCCTGACCACCATTCCGCATAAACTTGTAATGCCGATAAAAGCGGTGGTACTGAAGGGGAAGCGCATGATCAGCAACCCGATCACAGCCCCCGGCAAAGTGAGCAGCATCCCGCTCATGATGAGAAAGGCGAGTTTGGCTTTCCTGAACTGTATCAGCAGTATGAAAAAGATCAGAATTATACTCACCCCGAGTGCAATGCCCATGGGGATGAATACTTCCTGCATGGCCTCAAAATCCCCTCCCCAGCTGATTGAGGTTCCTTCGGGCAAAGGCATTTTGTCGATCTGGGGTTTGATCTGACCGAGGATAGTGGCAGCAACGGTCGTTGGTGTGTTGTCGACCAAGATGGTAAGCGTTGGAACCCCGTTTCGCCTTACAATCGTTCCTTCGCTCCATGATGGTGTGAATGTAGCCATGGAACGCAGGGGAATAGCCGAAAAACTCATGGGTGAAGTAATATATTGGTCGGCAATGGTTTTTATGTTTTCTTCGGATGGCTGCTGCTGTTTCAACACGACGTCAACAGGGTAATCATCTTCCCATATCGTTGTCAGCGGCACCCCGTCAAGGCCTATCATCAGCGAGGTTGCAACCAGGCTTTTATAATATCCCATGCGGTTGGCCTTGTCGCGGTCAAGATTTACATTGATGTTCTGCTGGGGCTGGTCCCAGTCGGTGCGCACCCAGGCCAGTCCGCGTGTTTTTGACAGTATCTCCATGACTTTTTTCTCAGTACTGCGGATGTCTTTCACCGAATCGGATGAGATCCGCACTTCGATCGAGGCTTTGTTGAGCTGCATGGCGAGTATCTTCCATTTCACATGGGCGTTGATGAAATTATCGGAATACCGCGGACTATATTCATTCACGATGGCCCTGGTTGCCTTGTCAGATTTGGTATTGACCAGCAGCTGTCCGTAATTCGTTGCCGGCATCTGGGGTGCATACACCGTGTGGAACCTTGGGGAACTCGTGCCGATAAAGCTTGTTACGTTGGTCACACGCTTGTCTTTGAGCAAAATGGATTCCAGGCTGTCAACCACTTTCTGAGTGCTTTTCAGGGACGATCCAGTAGGCAGGTATACCTCAACAGCAAACTGGTTGCGCTCCATCTCGGGGAATAATTGCTGGTCGGTGAGCTTGAACAGCAGCACCGAACCCAATACCGAAACGATCCCAATGGCTATGACCAGCCTGGGATGTTTGAATGCATGGTCCAGGGATTTGTCAAACCATGCCTGCAACACATCGAGGAAAGATTTCTTGCCTGGTTTTTTCGGGTTCCTCAGCCCTTTCTTGATAAATACGAAGTTCAGGTAGGGCACCAGGAACAAGGCGACGAGTATGGAAACCGTAAGAGCGATAGTCACAACCCAGGGAATGGTATTCATGAATTCCCCTGCTGTTCCTGGTACCATATACGCAAGCGGCACATACGCTGCAACAATGGCGAGAGTGGCTATAATAATAGGCGCGACAAGCTCCCTTGCGCTTTTGATGGCTGCATGCCAGGGTGAGAAACCCTGGTCGATCTTGGTCACATGGTTATCGATGACGACGATGGAGTTGTCGACGATCATCCCAAGTACCAGGATCAGTGAGGCAAGGGAAACCGTGTGAAGCTCTATCCCTAAAAAATAGAGTATCGCCAGGGTGATCATCACCGAAATGGGCACTGTAATCCCTGCAACGGAAGCCACACGCATGGGAAGCAGGATCAGGGTCACCAGGATTACTGCCACAATTGCAATCAGGAATTCACGCAGAAAGTTGTTCACCGAATCTCCAACATACTTCGGCAGTTCCGATATCTTGGCGACTTCGATGCCCTGAGGAAGATGCTTCTTGAAATTCTCCAGCACCTTGTCCACATCTTTTCCGTATGCAACGATATTATTTCCGGGTTGCATCTCCAGTGAAAGCAGTATGGTCTTTTTCCCGTTCTGGCGGATGAAATTGTCGGGTTTATCATACTTTCTCTCGATGGTTGCGATATTCTTAAGCCTCACCACGTTGCCGGCGGGATCGGAGTAAACGATCTGCTCGGCCAGGTCTTTTTCGGATTCAAAATTGGGAGGAAAATGCACCGGCATCACGCTCCGCCCGTCGTCGAGCTTACCCGCATAACTCACCATGCCGTTGGCCTGGTAAGAACCGAGCAGCGTTAATGATTTTATATTGTATTCGTTCAGCAGTTCAGGCCTTACATTGACAAAGATCTTTTCCTTCTGGAGTCCGTAATGCTTGATTTTGGAAGTAGCCGGGATCTTGCGGCAGTCCGACTCAAGCTTTTTTAACTGCTCTTCCAGTTCTTTATAGCTTTTAGTGTCGGACGATAAGGTGATAAGCAGTGCCGAGGTATCGCCAAAGTCAGAATTCGCAATCAGAGCAAGCACTCCCGATGGCAAGGTCATCTTAAGCTCGGCCAGCCCGTGTTTAAGCTTGGACCAGAACTGGTCGGCATTCTTGACATTATCGTTCAGTTCCACGAAAATATACATAATCCCTTCCCTTGAATAGGAATAGGTCTTTGCTTTCTTTACTTCCTGGTAACCGAAAAGGTAATTTTCGACTACGGTGGTCAGTTCCTTTTCCACTTCTGCGGATGTGGCCCCGGGGAACACTCCTACGATGACTCCCTGCCTTATGGTGAACTGGGGAAATTCGTTGCGCGGCATCTTGATCAGGGCGATGATCCCCACAATGATGATCGCGGCGGCAATGATCACAACTATGTTGTTGTTGCGCATTGCCTTTTCAATCAGGTTATATTTTTTGCGTTCCATCTCAGTAGGAAATTAAACTGTTGTCACTCAATTTCTCTTTCCCTTCATTCACGATGAGCTGTCCGGCTTCCAGTCCGTCTACCACTTCCAGTCCTGAATCCCGGAATTGCCCGGTTTTTATCACCTGTTTCCGAACACGCTTTGCAGTTGGGTCGACTATATAAACAAAGGCATTGTTTTCATGATCTTTTGAAACGCTCTGGTTCGGGACCAGCACAAGTTCCTTCTCCATGGTTGTTTCCATTTTCACATCGCATACCATTCCCGGTTTCAGAGCCAGGTCGGGATTCTGCACGAGGATTTTCGCTTCGTAGGTGCGAGAGATCCTGTCGGCGACCGGACTTACATTCGCAACCTCCCCTTTGAATTCCTTGTCATTCAGAGCCGAGACGGTGAAGCTGGCTTTCATTCCTTTAACAATCCTGGAGACTTCGTTCTCGGGAACAGAGATCTTCACGTAAACCTGCCTGATGTCAACCAGTTCAATCGGTGCCGAAGAGAGGGAGATCGCCGACATCCCGGGCTCGGTGTTGCGGTGTCCAACCATACCGTTCACAGGTGCATATAAACTGCATTTGTCAAGGTTATTTTTCGCGAGGTTAAGCGATGACTGTGCCTGCTCGAGTTTCGACTCCATTTCAACCCATTTGATCTCGGGAAGGCTTCCCTGGGTGTGCACGGTTTTAAGCCTGTCATAGGCATCTTTTGCCTGCTGGTACTGCGAAAGCGTGATCTCGTACATATTCCTTGCATCACTCTGGTCTATGGTTGCGAGCAACTGTCCTTTATGAACTATGTCACCTGCATCGACCAGCACGTCCTGCACTGTTCCTGTTGTCTGAAAATTAAGAGGGATGCTCTGGTAAGCTTCTATCGTTCCACTATACCGTAAAGCCGTTATGACCTTCTCTTTTTTTACTGTAACCGTGGTTACTGCCACAGGGTTCGTACCCAAAAGGCTTTCTTCGTTTTGCCTGGAATTGCAAGCGACAAGCATCATTATGGCCATCGCGGGAATGATCATCTTTTTCATATTTCTGAATTTTTCACGTTATTTCTTACTTATTATGATTTCGAATCAGGATGCGGGATGCGGGATGCAGGATGCGGGATGCGGGATGCAGGATGCAGGAT
>JBAXLI010000069.1:0-20567 GCA_037134895.1 Bacteroidota bacterium | reverse complement strand
GAAGCATGAGGGTGGCTCCTCCTGGTTTGACGCGGCATCAATAAGGCTCACCTTCGAGGCCATGATAGAAGTTGCAAGGCCCGATGAGGAAGCCCAGTGGCAGCAGTTCTCCTCTTCGCACAGGATTGCCTGGAAAACCGGTACCAGCTTCGGAAACCGTGATGCCTGGTCGGTGGGGATAACTCCTGAATATGTCGTTGCGGTATGGGTAGGGAACGCTTCAGGAGAAGGAAGGCCAGGGCTAACCGGGATAGGAGTTGCCGCTCCAATACTATTTGACATTTTCAAGGCCCTTCCCCCAACCACCTGGTTCCGTGCTCCCCTTGAGGAAATGATAAAGATCCCTGTCTGCCGTTACAGTGGTTATAGGGCTTCGGGCATCTGCGAGTTCACCGATTCGGCCTGGGTGCCGAAATGTGGTGCCCGCACAGCCTGCTGTCCTTTTCACCAGCTCATCCACCTGGATAAAAGCGGGAAATACCAGGTGAACTCAGGTTGCGAATCCACCAATGAAATGCAACATGTCGCATGGTTCGTGCTCCCGCCGGTCCAGGAATGGTACTTCCGCACAAAAAATCCTTTTTACCGTATGCTGCCTCCTTTCAAGCCAGGTTGTGTGCAATCTGCAGGGAGCAGGAACATGGACCTGATCTATCCCAAGAACGGGAGTTTGCTGTATGTACCCGTCGACCTTGACGGGAAAACCGGGAGCACCGTGTTTAAGGCCGCTCATCATAATCCGGATGCCACCATTTACTGGCATCTTGATGAACAGTTCTTAGGTTCCACGAAACAGATCCACCAGATGGCTTTATCGCCCGAAAGGGGATTTCACCGACTGAGCCTGGTCGACCAGGACGGGGAAACGCTTAGTATCGTGTTTGAGATCATGAGCAAGGAAAAAAACAATGCGGAAGGCAAGCGTTAAGCTCCGGTATTATTGAGCATTTGCTGGTTGAAGGTGTCTTCACCCATTTCTTCAAGACTGGAGATGTTATCGCCCACAAGCTTGACGATATAATCTTTCTGCTTCCTGAAATGAATGTACATGGCTGCAAGATTAACGGCCGGTTCTATACCCCTGGGGTTACGAATCAGGACGGTGAAAAACATTTTCCAGTAAAAAAACCCGGTTGCCTTTGAAAATCCGGCCGACCGGCAAACCCTTAAAAAGGATCGCATATAAACCAGCCAGGTCTTGAAATCGGGGGTGTGCTTATACCGGGTTTTCACGTTCAGCCCGGTATAGATAACACGTTTATAATAATTTTTGGGCTTGAAAATAGACTCTATCACCTTGCTGTAATTCCCGAGGATCTCTGTGCGCGGTGTGTTGGTCAGGAAATTCAGTCCGCTCGTCGCCTGGTCTATATCGCCCTCCCCAACTGATTTGGAGGAATGATGAAACAGCCGGCCTTCGGCTTCAAGCCTGCGGGTGAGCTGTGTATTGGGCAGGGCATACAGCAGACCGATCATGGCCATGCATATCCCCGATTCCTGGATTGATGAGATCATCTGGTCGGCCACATGTTTGCTTTCACTGTCGAAGCCGATGATGTATCCTCCATTGCTGACAATCCCGTAAGATAACAGCTTCTTAACCGTCTCTTCTATTGATTTGTCGACATTCTGATTCTTTTGGTTTGCCGTGAGGGTATCGTTGTCGGGGGTTTCGATGCCGAGGAAGACATACCTGAAATCCACATCCTTCATCAGCTGAAGCAGCTCGTCATCATCAGCCAGGTTCACCGAAGCTTCAGTTGTAAAATAAAAGGGGTATTTCCTTGCCTCTGTCCAGGTTTTTATCTCCCGCAACAGTTCTTTGACTTTCTTTTTATTCCCAATGAAATTATCGTCGACCATATCGATATGCCCGCGGTATCCAAGGTCATAAAGAGACTGAAGCTCACTGATCATCTGTGCATTCGATTTGAACCTGGGAGTACGCCCATAGAGCTCGATCACATCGCAGAACTCGCAGTTGAAGGGGCATCCGCGGATGAACTGCAGCCCGAGCATGATATAATCGTTGAACCTGATCAGGTCAAAACGCGGGACCACCGCCTTCATCATATCCGCCCTCTCAACTGAAGCGTATTTTCCTTTACGCACACCTTTGTTGAAATCGGCCAGGAACATGGGAATCGTGATCTCCCCTTCACCGAGAACCAGGAAATCAGCTTCCTCGTACAAAGCAGGCTGGGACGAAGGATCCGGTCCGCCAACAACGATAAGCCGGCTTAACTCATGAGCACGTTTGATCAGGCTCAATATGCTTCGCTGCTGCGGTAGCATCCCACCGGTGGCAACAATATCGGCCCATAAGAGGTGCTGATCGAGCAGGGTTTCAACATTTTCGTCGATGAGCCTGAATTCCCAGTGCTGGGGGAAAAGTGCTGCAACGGTAAGCAAACCAAGGGGAGCGGCAGGGTATTTCCTGCCGACTATCTTGCAAACATCCTGGTAATTCCAAAAACTGAAATCCGAGAATTTTGACTGAACAAGCAAACATCGAATGATTGCCTGTGACTGATCGGACATTTTTCTTTTATTATTAATAATAAACGGGTTAGACCCGGGAATATTATACAGCAGGGAAAAGCCTACTCTTTCCTGATCTCAAAAAACAGGCAGGAATCGTCGACTTCCCTGACTACGAGTTTAATACCTCTGATCCAGCGGGTAAGCTCATGAAATTTTTTCGGAGTGACGAGGGATGAAATAAACCCGTCACGGCAAACAATACTGCCGTTCTTTGTTTTCTCCGGATCAATTTCTCCCAGGAGTCCGGCTTTGGATTGTGCCATGAACCACTTTAAACGGGGTTCCCAGAATTTCTCTGAATAAGTTGAAAACAAAACCTTCCCCCCGGGTTTTACAACCCTGATGGCCTCTTTGATCAATGCTCTCTGGTCGGTGTGAAATGCTGAAAGTCCATTCTGAAGGCAAAGCACGACATCCATGGTGCTGTCGCTGTAAGAAAGCTTCGAGGCATCCATATGCAGGAGCGAAAAATGCTGGGCATTTTTCAGGTACTCCTTTCCATAAATAAGGCTCTGGATGGATGTATCGATCCCATGGATGAACTTAACTTTTTTCGTGAGATACAACATGACCCTTCCATAGCCGCAGCCCAGATCCAGAACGATGTCTTTGCGGCCCACCCTTTCGAGCACAAAATCGATCTCGGCCTGCAAATACTGCTTAATGCGTGAAGGTGCAATGTCGTAACATTTCTTCAGCTTAAGCGCGCACAGGGATGTTTCGTAATAGCCAGGCAATGGAAAAATACTTACAGGCGAAGTTACAAATTCCTGACTTTTAATACTAATACTTCTCGAATAAATTAAAATGTTTGGCTGATCGGGCGGATGAAAAAAGCCTCAGCTTCTGAGGTAAGACGCTCCGTTCATATCTACTATGCATCCTGTCATGTAGTCATTGCCATCGGCGCAAAGCATGAGAACAGCCCTGGCAATTTCTTCGGGGGATGCTATCCGGCTGAGGGGGCTCTGGCTGAGAATTTCCTTTTTCCTCCTGCCTTTGAGGCAGGAAGCAGCCATATCGGTTTCAACAAAACCCGGGGCAAGAGTGAACACGCTTACACCATGCGGAGCCAGGGATTTTGCCATGCTTTGGGAGAGGGAATTCAAACCTGCTTTTGAAGCTCCGTATGCCCATGCATCAGGTTCTCCCCTGAAAGCTCCCCTTGAAGAAATGTTGAGTATCTTTCCACCTCCCTGCTCAATCATAGCTTCCGAAACAAAATGCGAGAGAATTGCTGGTGCGCTCAGGTTTACCGCAATTGTACGGTTCCAGTAAGCTCTGAATTCGGCCGGTTTCATCAAAACCATGTCATCCTCCTCAAACACTCCGGCGTTATTAACCAGAATATCAATACGTCCATATTGTCTGCGGATGGTTTTGTACAGTTTTTCTATCTCTGCGGGATCTGCAAGGTCGGCAGACAGGCAGGAATGTCCCTGTCCGGACAGTTCGTCAAGAAGCGATTTTGCAGCTTTATGGTTTGAATTGTAATGCGCGGCAATTGTCGCGCCTGATAGGGCAAACTGCCTGGCGATGGCCCTTCCAATTCCCCTGGATGCTCCAGTTACAAGGACTATCTTATTGTCAAAACGAATTTCCATGATGTCACATATTCTAAGCCAAAGGTAGGGAAT
Source organism: Bacteroidota bacterium (assembly GCA_037134895.1). GTDB lineage: Bacteria > Bacteroidota > Bacteroidia > Bacteroidales > FEN-979 > CAIRDP01. The sequence goes on along the minus strand of JBAXLI010000069.1, from coordinate 16,386 downwards.
TTAGAAGCGAGGTGTGAATTGCAGACAGATGCGAGATGCAAGATGCAGGATGCAGGATGCAAGATGCAGGATGCAGGATGCAGGATGCAGGATGCAAGATGCAAGATGCAGGATGCAGGATGCAAGATGCGAGATGCAAGATGCAAGATCCTGCATCCCGTATCCCGCATCCCGTATCCCGATTTTTGGTATTCTCCGAAAAATAAGTATCTTCGCTTTAAATCAGCCATTTGTGAAAATCCTGTTCAGAATCCTTCTCTCTCTCTGTTTCATCGGCCAGTTCCATGTTGGTCAGGCTCAGAAAACAGTTCGTGATTTTGACGGGAATACATATAAAACACTGGTTATCGCAAATAAGACCTGGATGTCTCAAAACCTGAACGTTTCTCATTACAGGAACGGGGATGCAATCCCGGAAGCAAAATCAGGAGCAGAATGGGACCGGTATTCTGAAAGCCGCATGGGTTGCTGGTGTTACTATGATTTCAAAACCTCAAATGGAAGGATTTACGGAAAACTCTACAACTGGTTTGCTGTCAACGATCCCAGGGGCCTTGCCCCGAAAGGCTGGCATGTACCGAAAGATGTTGAATGGCTGGTGTTCACAAATTTTCCCGGCAACGGTGAAAGGCCGGGCCTTCTCATGAAGAGCCCAAGTGGATGGAGCGACGGATATCAGAACTGCGGAGGCATCAACACCACGGGGTTCAATGGACTGCCCGGCGGTTCCCGTGAAGTGGGGTTTTTCAGCGGTATCGGCCTGCTTGGCCACTGGTGGTGTTCAACCGAAAGTGAAGTGAATTTCGCCAGGACCCGGGGACTTGCATGCATGAGTAAAGATCTATGGCTTAATGTTTGCCTCAAGCAATGCGGGAATTCTGTCAGATGCGTGAAAGACTAGCCTGGCGCCATAAAGTTTTTAACTTAGTATCTGATATTTAAAAATACGTTGTATATTAGCAGGTAGTTAACGAACTCTGCATTCATTTCACAGGCCATGAAGCCATCATTCCTGTTTTTCGCCGCGTTTTTACTTCTTATACTCTTACATTCCTGCCTGTTTGCGCAGCAGGTTGTTCTTTCGGCAGGATCCGAAGCAACAGGCAGCAGCGGAAGTGTATCCTGGTCGGTCGGACAGATCGCTTTTATTCCGATGACAAGTCAGGATGGCTCGGTTACGCCTGGTGCACAGCAGCCTTACGAGATCCTGTTCAACGGGATCTACGACCAGGGTATCAGCCTCGAAAGCAGTGCTTCCCCTAACCCTGTCACATCGGTCCTTAAACTGAAGATTACGAGCCCAATAAGTGCAAAACTCTCTTACAGGCTATGCAACCTCAATGGAATGGTGATCAGGGAAGAGGGGATTACAGGTAATGAAACCATGATACCCATGGAAGAACTCCAGGCGGGGACATACCTTCTGAATGTATCGGAAAATAATGTTGCTGTGAATTTTTATAAAATCATTAAAAAATGAAACCAATACCTGCTTGTTTACTTATCGTTTTCATTGCCCTGGGCTTGCATGCACAGTCACCCCAGAAACTCAGCTACCAGAGCGTAGTAAGGAATGCTGCCGGCAAACTGGTACAGGGGGCAACTGTGGGGATGAAGCTTAGCATTCTTCAGGGCTCGGCGACGGGGACAGCTGTATATACCGAAACACATAATGCAACCACCAACATCAACGGCCTTGCAACCGTCGAGATCGGGGGAGGCAGCACTTCCGACGTTTTTGCAAATATCAACTGGGCAAACGGACCTTACTTCCTCAAGACCGAAGTAGACCCTGCAGGAGGAACTAACTACAGCATCAGCGGGGTGAGCCAGCTGCTCAGCGTTCCTTACGCAATGTATTCGGCGAAGGCAGGCAACGGCTTCAGCGGAAATTACAATGACCTTACGAACAAACCCGTTACCGACGGTTCCGAAACAAAGATCCATGCCGGGGCCAATATCAAGGTTTCAGGCACAGGTACCGAAGCGAACCCTTATCATATATATGGAAGTCAGGGGAATCTCACCACAACCATTACTTCCTCATCGACGTTCACCATTCCTGCCAACGTCAGCAAGATCCAGGTTGAACTCTGGGGCGCATCAGGCGGAGGAGCCGGGGCAGGAGCTTATTCCTACAGCCTCAGAAACGGCGGATATGGCGGAAGCGGGGGATATTCCCGTATCGAGATGTTCGTAACTCCATCCCAGCAATACTATGTCAGCATCGGAGAGCCGGGAATTGCAGGAAATAACGCTTACTACAGCGGGGGTTACTGGTATGGCGACACTGACGGACAAAAAGGCGGGGACTCCCAGTTCAATGGGAACAGGGCACAGGGCGGTTACGGAGGCAAGAAAGGCAGCAATTCAGGAGCCAACGGGGAAGCCGGCACATCGAACATCGGCAATCTCATTACCGGCTATGCCTCGGTTTCAAACAGCAACATCCTCGATATGATATTCGGCATGCCCAGGTCTTACCTCTTTGAAAGGGTGCTCACTTCCAAACCCGGTAAAGGAGGCAATATAATGTCAACCTATTCAAGCACCCCGCCCACAGCAGGGGAAGGCGGATGCGCAGTAATTACGTTTTTTGAGTAAACCCACCCGCCCTGTTTAAAACGATACCCAAGAGCTCCTGGTACCAGGCAATTTTCCTGATTGCACTTCTCTTTCTTGCATCCACCTTAAGATCAGGCATCATACTCGACCGCTCATTACTTCCGCGGGTACTTGTTCTTTCAACCACACTCTGGATCACATCCTTGCTCATCCGCAAAAAAGACACAAACCTGCATACAAGCATTTTTGAAATTTTCCTGGTACTGTTTTATGCCTGGAATCTGCTCAGCTCCATATGGGCAGTGAATTTCGCTGAAGCCATCATGCAGGCACAGCTGGTCTTCCTCGGCCTTATGGTCTTCTTCATAATCTCCTTCCTCAACAGCAAATCTGAAAGTTTTGAACGGATGTTCATCAGGACTCAGCTGATGGTTAGTTTCTTTGCTTTCGCGCTGGCATTTTATAAAATGAGCAGGCTTGAGTTTTACGACCCCTACCAGGTCATCTCTGTTTCGGCAAACAACAACCTTTTCTCGGCTTACCTTCTGATCTCACTCCCGTTTGCCTTCAGCGGTTACACAATGTTAAGGGGATTCTGGAAATACCTTTCGGTGCTATGCGGAGTGCTATCGGTATTTTTTATCATCATTATCCAGAGCAGGGCCGGCTACCTCGCGCTCTCAGTGGCTTTCATCACCTTCGCCACCATGCTCACATTCAGGTACCGCAAATTGCTGAATATAAAGAACCTTTTCACCGGTCTGGCTGCGGTAATCCTCCTGCTCTTTATGATCGGTTTATTCTATATTTCTCTCGACACCACCCGGAAGAGTTACTTTAGAAGCAAGATCCCGGTCTGGAATTATTTCAGGAGCTACGATAGCGAAAGCATCGAAAAGATCAGGAAACACAGGATGGCCGGCAGGGATGACCACGGCCGGATCCAGGAATTTGATTTTGCCGAGGAGTATTATGCCAATGCAAATCTGCGGATGATATTCTGGAAGAAATCAGTCCCCCTGATAATAGCAAGACCTCTCACAGGCTGCGGGGCAGGGAACTGGAAGATCATGGTCGCCTCAATGTCTGATCCTCCTAACCCCGAGCATACCCTGAAAAACTATACTTACAGCCAGCCTCATAATGAGTGGATAGGTATTTTCTCGGAACTGGGCCTAATTGGCTTCATCATTTCGTTGTTTCTGTTTGTCATACCCCTTGTATTGGTCTTTGTTAAAATTGCGCGGAAAGGTAACCGGCCCCCTGCCGAAACGGTATTCTATGCCTCGTTCATACTCGGATTCTATATATTTGCCTGTTTCGACTTCCCACTGAAAAGAGTGGAGCACAATATCCTGCTGTTCTCTACCTGGGCTTTCCTGTTATATAAGGTTCCCCTCCGGGACATCCGCATACGATACCTGAAAAAGATCCCGTCATCAGTGGTTTCATTTCTTGTTCTTTTCCTGCTGCTCGCTACAATACTGCTCTCCCTCATCCGCCTTAAAGGCGAATATTATTCGATGATCATGTTCAAAAATGAGCGTGTGAACGACGAAAAGGTAATTGAATGCTGCCATTCGGCCGAAAGCCGGTTCTATACCGTTACCCCGAATAACCTGCCGCTCGCCTGGTTCGAAGGAGTTGCATGGTATCGCCTGGGGAATCCGAAACTTGCCCTGGGCTGCTTCATGAAAGGCCTTGAGGTCTCACCTTACGAGGTAAGGCTGCTCAACGATTATGCGACCACCTTGTATGCGCTGCATGATACCGCCGGGGCAAAGGCCGTGCTTAAGAAGACTCTGGCTTATGACCCGTATTTTGACGAGGCAAGGTTTAACCTGGGGGCGATCTATTTCTTTACCGGTCAAAAGGATTCAGCCCTGGCCGAGGTCAGGAGATGCCGGGATTCGGAAAAGAAAAAAGGATTCCTGAACGATCTGGGTAAATGAGCGGTAGCGGGCTTACTTCACCTCATCAGCAGGAAGCCCTGCAATCATTTTTTTCGAGGGCTTATACCTTCTCCAGAACATGAACCGGGTCAGTGAAGTGAAGTAGAAGATCTCCCTGAACACGGGGATCCTGAGCAGGTAATGGTAAATGCGATAGAAGAGGACGAGGGAGAAGAAAGTCAGGACCCACCGGATCGCGGTTAAAAGGATTTCAACCCAGACATTTCCATGAGGGATGACGATGAAGGTTGCAATCCACTTCCAGAAATAAGCGAGGATCACCATATTGATCAGGAACATGATGCCGACAGCGAACCCATGGGAGGTTTCGATGGCCCTTTTCGGACAGTTGTTCATGCATCTCATGCAGCTTTCGCAGCGGTAGGACCAGAAGGGACGGTTGTCGACGGTAAGTATGGCACTGACAGGGCAATTTTTAATGCAGATATCACATTTGTCACAGTCTTTATTGGCATAAAAGGTCTTTGCAAACAAAAAGCGGCCCATAAAAAAATACCCTATCGTTATTGGGCTGATAAGAAGATCCTGGATGATATCGCGGAATGCGGTATACACCTTTTTCCCGTCGAGGATCTTTGAAGCAAATGCCGTTGTTTTTTTTTTGCAGTGGGTGTAAATCGATTCGACCACCGCTTCCTTCACACCTGGGTGGATGGAGATCCAGTTCGAAGGCAGGTCGATTGACCTGAGTCCAACGATCCTGTAGCCTTTCAGCAAAAGTACCAGGGACGAAAGCCAGAGTGCGATTCCGCTGAGACCCGGCACAAACCATTTTGAAAGTTTGAGACCAGCCCTTGTGTTCATCAGAAAAACCCGGTTGCCCCTTGAGCGGGGGAAGCGGAAGATGAAATACATGGTCACCGGCGGGTAGTTGAAACCATGGGTCGGCGAGATAAAACCTATGAGGGCGCCCTGAGGTGGTTTTTGTATATGCTTCCTGTCGATCATTGCCAGGTCATTCACTTCGACAGGCATTTGACGGGCTTCCGCTTCAGATGCAAACCATTTTGCGACATTGCGGGCATTGCCTGTACCTGAGAAATAATATATGACTATGGAATTGATCTTGGAAGTCATGCGGATAAGGTTTTGGGTGCAGGCAAATTTAAGGTTTAGTCCTCAAACCTGAAAATTTTCAGGTTCCAATCAAAATGACCTCACTTATTTGTAATTTTGATATTCATGAAAACAACCTCTATCTATACCTTTTTAGTTCTGATCGTGGTCCTGGCGGGCTGCACAAAAAAGGACACCAATTAAGACTTACAAAGAATTTTCGATCCATATAAACCAATTTGCCGAAAATGGTAAACAGAGTAGGCATTAAAAAAATTCAGAAATGATTGCACCAGGTGTTATTTTAACGGGAGTACTGGTTGTACTTGCTGTTATATTTTTATTGATCCTTTTCTTCAGTTCCCTGCTGATCGTCGGAGGTCGCGAAATAAAAGTTCTGGAGAGAAGGTGGTTTGGCCGGCAGATGCCGAAAGACCGTGTATTCGCCATGAGTGACGAAATCGGGATTCAGGCCCGTACAAAAGGGCCGGGATTGTATTTCCTGATACCTTTTATTTATACCCGAAAACACCTTGATTTTACGATCATTGGGACGAATGAAGTTGGACTTCTGACCTCCCTTGACGGGAACCCGGTTCCTTCGGGAAAAATTTTCGCTAAAACCGTTGAATGTAATCTCTTCCAGGACGGGGAAGGCTTCCTGAAGAACGGAGGGGAAAAAGGTTCCCAGATCCCTATACTTCCGCCGGGAGTATACAGGATCAACGCATTCCTGTTCAATATCATCAAGGAAACTGTGACCATCATCGGTGAAAACCAGGTCGGCATTGTTGAATCCATTGACGGGGCTCCCATTCCTGCCGGAAGAATCTTTGGGAAAGTAGTCGATTGCGATCTTTTCCAGGACGGAGCCGCCTTCCTGAAAAACGGAGGAGAAAAAGGTCCGCAGATAAGGACCCTGCCTCCGGGGAATTACCGTATCAATACACGTTTATTTAAAATCACTGCAGTTCCCATTACCGTTGTTGAAAAGGGACAGGTAGGAGTCGTAACCTCCCAGGACGGGAAACCCATCAGCGGGGGAAGGCTTTTATCAAAAGCCATCGTTGAGCACAGCTATTTTGAAGACGGGGAAGCATTTCTTAACCATGGAGGTGAAAAAGGTCCGCAAACCACCATCCTTCTTCCGGGAAAATACCGTGTTAACACCGCCCTGTTCAAAGTCGAGATCAAGGATACCATCGTAATCCCGGATAAAAAAATCGGGATTGTGGTGGCCCGTGACGGACAGCCCTTGCCGGAAACTGAATATGTTGCAAAACCCGTTGACGGACATAATAATTTCCAGGACGTAACTAAATTTCTTGAAAGCGGCGGACAGCGTGGTCCCCAGTTCGATGTTCTGAAACCCGGAACCTACTATATCAACCCCATGATGTTCAGTGTGGAGCTGGATGATGTGGCAGTAGTGGAACGCGGACAGGTTGCCGTTGTGGTATCCAATGTAGGGGCTGAACCTGCCCAGGTTAGGATGATCACCGATCAGATCGCAAGCCAGGAAAAAGAGCTCAGCGATATTACGACAGCCGACACGAAACCTATCGATAAAAGGGTTGATGTGGGACTGGAGCGATATGTCGTACCCAAGGGATTCCGCGGAATACAGCAGGAAGTCGCCGGTCCGGGTATTTATTACCTCAACCGCCGGGCTTATATTGCATATATCGTTGATACAACGAACATAACCATTGACTGGGATGATTCAAAGGAGACCCGTTTTGATCCTTTGCGCGTTGTTTCCCACGATGGTTTCTCGATCAATGTATCGGTGAAAGTTGTGATCCGTGTGCGACCCGACCAGGCTCCATATATGGTGGCAAAGATCGGTTCAATACAGAACCTCGTTGACCATGTGATCCATCCGATGATAGATTCAAGTTTCCGCAACCAGGCATCGGCTACTTCAGCCATGAACTTCATGCAAAACAGGCATGAGGAGCAGCAGAAAGCTGAAGACAGGGCCAGGGCTGAACTTGAAAAGTACCATGTGGAACTGGTGAGTGTGCTGATATGCCAGATCCAGCTTCCCGAAGACCTGATGAAAACCCAGACTGAGAGGATTATCGCCCAGCAGCAACAGGCCATGTATGCCGAACAGCAGAAAGCCCAGCAAAGCCGTATTTCAATGGAAAAAACCACGGCTGAAGCGAATAAGCAGCCCGACCTGGTAACTTCCGAGATCGATGTGAAAGTCGCCGACAACCTGAAGAAAAAAGCTATCCTACTGGCCGAAGGCGAAGGCGAATCAATCCGCCTGAAAAGCGAAGGCCAGGCAAAGGGCATTGAAGCAGTAGGCCGTGCCGAAGGTGTTGCCATCGAAGCCAAAGGATCTGCCACAGCCGAAGCTTATGAAAAGCAGAAGCAAGCCATCGGGGAACAAGGTGTTATTGCCGTTCAGGTTGCCGAAAAGATAGCCGGTGGGAATGTTAAAATAGTTCCTGACACCCTGATTACAAGCGGAGATGACAATGGCGGACTAGGGCAGCTTATTGCCGGCTTCCTCAGTAAAAAGATAACAGAAACTAAACCGAAGGAAGGTAAATAGTAGGTGGCTCATGATGAAACTGGCCTGTCCTTAAAAACAGGCCAGTTTCATCAGATATCCACACTGGTGCCGATCCCGGCAACTAAAGCCTTTTCGTATACCAGTTTTGCCGTGGCGGCATCCTGGATTGCAAGTCCGTTCGATTTGAATAAAGTGATCTCGGTTTCACTTGTTCTGCCTGATTTTTTGCCTGTGATCAGCTCGCCGAGCTCGGCATAGAAATGTTCTTTGGGGATCTCACCTGCATTTACCGGGATAATGATATCACCCGATTCCTTGAAGCAGGCTTCATACGAATCACCCACGAATTTCGAGCGTTTCACAATGGCGGTATCCAGTTCACGCTGGACAGCAGTATGGCTGCCGATGCCGTTGATATGGGTCCCCTCCTTTACCAGGTTACCGTCAAAAATCGGGTTTGATGATGAGGTGGCTGCAACGATGATATCGCCTTTCATCATCTCTTCGGCAGAAGAGGCTTTCACGATTTCCAGGTTCAGTTTTGGACCCATCTCGGCAATAAATTTCTTCACCGCCTCATCCGAAAGATCGTACACATAAGCCTTTGACAGCTTACGGGCTTCGGCCACAGCCCAGAGCTGCATTTTAGCCTGCACTCCCGCCCCGAAGATGGCGGCCACCTGTCCGCCGGTTTTCCTGGCAAGGTATTGGGTTGCCACACCGCTGGCAGCGCCTGTGCGAACCGCAGTGAGATATCCGCCGTCCATGATACAAATCACATTGCCAGTTGCGGGATCCTGCAGAAGCACTTTTCCAATTGTCGTGGGTAAATTGTGTTTCGAAGGGTTGTTCTTGTAAACAGTAACCACTTTGCAGGCCAGGGCCCCCATTTGTTTCAGGTAAGCGGGCATGTACAAGGAAAGTCCGTCGGGGGGCGTGATGGCTGTGCGAAGGGGAAGTATTGCTGTGCCTTCGGCAAGCTCGCGGAATGCCTGTTCCACTGCTGTCATGCAGTCTTTCATGATAAGTACCGAGGCGACTTCGCTTCTGTTCAGGATCAGTGTCATAATATGTGTTTTTTGCGGATGAGATTTGTGGATTCTCAAAAATACAAAAAAGCCGGAGGGAAACTGGTCCCGTCCGGCTTTTTTCAACAAAATTCAAGCTTATATGATTACCAGCTTTTTTACAGTGGCCATGTTCCCGCATTCAATTTTTACCATGTAAATCCCTGAAGGGAGGTTCTTCAGGTCGAGGGTCCTGCTTAAAGAAGGATCCTGAATTTCAAACTGCTCATGGTAACGAATGTTTCCGGTAAGATCAGAAACGCTGATTCTCACGGTTGCAGACGCAGGCATGTTTACCGAAAGAGTGATCTTTCCGCTGGTCGGATTAGGCCAGAAGGAGAATTTCAACTCAGTGTTACCAGCAGTGGGAATACCATTACATGGATCAAGGGTTATATGTCTTACACTTACTGCATTGTTGCAGGGGGCAGTCCCGTTCGCAGTCAGGGTGAGGTTGACCTGCCCTGTACTCTTGTCAAGAGTTCCGGGGAAATAAGTTGTTTGAAGGTTTGAAGCATTGCTGAATGTGCCGTCCCCTGAAGTTGTCCAAAGTAGGGTTGTTGAGTTTGATGCAGTACCGGAAAGAAGGATCTGGGTGACAGGCAGGCAAATCACTGTATCGTTTCCTGCAAATGCTGCCGGGGCTGGCTGAACAGTGACCAGAACCGAATCAACAACAGTATTGGTGCCATCGTTCACATGGGCGAAATATTTTGTTGTCACAGCAGGTGTTGCAGATGGGTTCTGAAGGAGGGAACTGAAACCCGCAGGCACTGATGTCCAGGAGTAGGTGTAATTACCAGAGCCCCCGCTGGCAGCGGCATTAAGCTGGGTGGTTCCTACACTGCACAGGCTGTTGGGAGTTGCGGAGACATTGACCGCCAGTGGCTGGCTTGCATTTTCACTCACAGTAACTGCTTCCGTTCTTGTCGTTGCTTCTGTAATTGCAAATGCGCCGTAAAAAGTTACATTGCCTGTACCCGCTGCAGGTGCTGTCCAGGAAAATGTCCATGTTGCACTTGAACCGTTGATCTTTGAGCTATGGGTACAATACTTCGTCCCTCCTACCAGTTTGCTTCCCGAACCCGGAGCAAGAACGCCAAGCTGCGAGCCTGTTGCATTCTGGGGTGAAACTTCAAATCCTTTTCCACCGCTTCCTGTAAATGAAACAGTTATGGTGTAATTACTACCTGCAACATATCCCGTACCGGGAATATTGGTAGTGATGTACCCCGTGACAGGGCTGGCCGATCCTCCATGGCAGCTTGTGCATGTATGACCGTCACCGGGAGAACCTGTGTACCCGGATGGTGCACCGTTTGAATGAGCAAAGGCGATCTGTGCAAATGCCAGGAAAAAAACAATTATCAGGGCATGAACTAAAGAGTAAAGTGTTTTCTTCATATTGTAATGCGGTGTTAATTGACAATAAATTTATTGGTGAAATCCCCTGGATTCACAGGTCATGCAAATGTAAAGATGTATTATGATACTGTTTTACTTGTTTCGTTGATATATTTTCAACACAAGAGTGATAAATATCAATCAACTCACTAATGAATTGCCTGCCGGCAGGGACAAAAAAACCTCCGGCAACATTTGCCGGAGGTTAAACAAGAATCAGGATTGAGTATTAACGGGTACAAATGAGGGTTCCATCGGCCGTGATGCGCACCGAAACATGCAGACGGTCCTGGCGGAGGTAAATGATATATTGCAGGCTGTTGTCGGCCAGGGTGAGCTTTTCGGCCCTGTTGCAGACTTCATACCCGGCGTAATTTGCAGTGATATAATTTTTCACAGCCTGGGTGACATCTGCATACATCACTCTTGAGGCCTGGAACAGGAAGGTTCCTGCACCGTTGAACACGAGCTTCAGAGGGTGAACCGAATCCCTTTTGCCTATCATGACCTCTGTAACAAGTCCTTCAACACAAAGTGAATCGTACCCGGCATGCATGATGGTATAGCCGGCAAAGTTGGCTGTGATATAACCTGTAATAGCAGTAGAGAGCGAATCGACAGGGATACCGTGACCTCCTCCATGGTGTCCGCCCCCGTGATGGCCGCCGCCATGATGGCCTCCGCCGCAACCTGTTGAGTCACCAAAGATGGTATCACCGTGATGGCCGCCGTCATGGAATTGCCGGCCATCACCAAGATAATCGCCAATGCTTGTGAAAGCGAGTTCTTCGGTGGTATTGAGGGTTACAACATATTTCGCGGTGGAATTGGTAAGCACCAGGATATAGTCAATGGATGCATCAGGATAATTTGTTGCCACATAACTGGCAGCCTTGGTGGGCAGACTGGCTGTCGTGGTTGAGGAAGCAGGGTCGGTCTGGTCTTTCTTGCTGCATGAAGCCATGATGAGGGCTGTGGTGACCAGCATCAGAAACAGTTGTCTTTTCATTGTTTGATGATTTAAGTGAGGCCTCTCCTATCGCATCAAGGCTTGGCGTCCGATTCTCAATCAGTTCTGAACAGGAGGTAAAGTTGCAGCATGAATTCGTTTGAATAGTAAACCCGGGAAATCGAAATGGTTGCCCGGTACAGGGTAAGATCCTATCAAAAAACATCAAACTTGTCTAATTGTCAACAAGATAAAATTTTCCTGCAGTATTTTCGTTCTTTTGTAACCTTTAATTGATAATGTGGTCTAGTGTAAATGAAATTTAATCTATATATGAAAAAACTACTCAGCTTAGCAATTTTCTTAAGCCTGGCATGGACAGCCGTTTGCCAGGAAAACCCGCTATGGATGCGGTACACGGCAATTTCCCCCGACGGACAGACGATACTTTTCTGCTATAAGGGCGACATCTGGTCGGTTCCTTCGGCAGGAGGAACCGCGACTCCCCTGACTTTAACCGATTCATACGAGTATTGCCCTGTCTGGAGCCACGACGGGAAAACCATCGCCTTTGCCTCCGACCGTAACGGGAACTTTGATGTATTCACAATGCCAGCGACAAGTGGTGAGGCAACACGCCTGACGTTCAGTTCCAACAAGGAGATTCCCAGTAGTTTCACCGCCAACGACAAGGATGTTATCTTCTCGGCTTACCGCCAGGACGTCGTCACCAATGCACAGTTCCCTATTTCACTGATGAGTGAACTTTACACTGTGCCGGTTGCCGGGGGCAAGGTAGCGATGCTGCTGCCCACGCCTGCGCTTAACGCCGTTCCCACATCCGCAGGTGATAAGATTATTTATGAAGATATAAAGGGTTACGAAAGTGAATGGCGCAAGCATCATACCTCGGCTATAGCCCGTGATATCTGGGTTTATGATTTCAACACAAAGAAATATACAAAGCTTACAAGCTTCAATGGCGAAGACCGCAACCCTGTGTTCGATGCCAACGACAAGGATTTCTATTACCTGAGCGAGCAAAGCGGTTCGTTCAACGTGTACAAGAGTTCTATCACCGATCCTTCAAAATCGACAGCTGTCACTCATTTTTCGAAGAATCCCGTGCGTTTTCTGAGCAAATCGAAAAACGGCATGCTTTGCTTTACTTATGACGGGGAGATCTATACACAGATGCCTGGCAGCGAGCCGAAGAAAATTTCAGTTCGCATAAACGCCGACGGACGCAGTCCGCAGGAAAAGATAACCCCCGTGAATGAAGGCTTTACCGAAATGCGACTCTCCCCGACCGGGAAGGAATTCGCGTATATTTTCAGGGGAGAAGTCTTTGTAAGCAGTATTGAAGGCGGAATTACCAAGCGGATCACAAACACTCCTTACCAGGAACGCGGCGTGAGTTTCAGTCCGGATGGAAGGTCGTTGGTTTATGCAGCTGAAGTCAACGGCAGCTGGGACGTGTATACCACCTCGATCGTTAGAAAAGAAGAACCATATTTCTATGCTTCCACGGTGCTGAAGGCCGAACCCCTCATTGCCACTCCGGCCGAGGAATTCCAACCCGAATACTCCCCCGATGGCAAGGAGGTGGCTTATCTCGAGAACAGGGTTGTCCTCAAGGTATTTAACATCGCCGATAAAAAATCGAGGCTGATCATGCCTTCGAATGTGAACTATTCCTATGCCGACGGGGACCAGTATTACCAGTGGTCTCCCGATGGAAAGTGGTTCCTGGTTCAGTATGCTTTCCCCGACCGTATTTTCACTCCGGAAGTCGGACTGGTTTCAGCTGACGGCAAAGGAGAGATTAAAGATCTTACCCTTAGCGGGTATAATGATTACGGACCAAAATGGTCAATGGGAGGTAAGATGTTTATCTGGGGCAACGACCATGACGGGGCCCGCGACCAGGGCGGCAATCTTCAGAGCGCAGATATTTACGGGATGTTCTTTACCAAGGCGGCTTTCGACAGGTTCAAGCTTTCGAAGGAAGAGCTGGCCCTTGTGAAGGAACAGGAAGAAAAAGCTGAAAAGGATAAAAAGAAAGCCGATGATAAGGCTAAAACCGAGACCGATAAAAAAGGAAAAACCGATTCGGATAAAAAAACCAAAACTGATACCACTGCTGCAGATACCTCAAAGCTTGTGAAAATAGATTGGGACAATCTCACCGAACGCAAGCTGAAGCTTACTACCTACACTTCTCCTGCCAGTGACTGGCTGCTTTCTAAGGATGGAGAGAAATTATATTATTTCACCAGTTTCGACAAGGACAATGATCTCTGGATGACGGAACTCAGAACCAAGGAAACGAGGCAGTTTGCAAAGATCGGTGCGAAAAGAGCCGGAATGGAGCTTTCGGCCGACGGAAAGTTCATCTTCGTGATGGCCGACGGCAAACCAATGAAGGTTGATGCTGAGAGCGGGAAAGCAGAGCCCCTGAGAGCTTCGGGCGAGATGCTGCTGAAACCGGCCGATGAACGCAGTTATATCTTCGACCACTCCTGGCGTCAGTTCAAGGAGAAGTTCTATGTTGAAGATATGCAGGGAGTCGACTGGGACTATTACTACAAAGTATATAAGAAGTTCCTTCCCTACATCAATAACAATTACGATTTTGCCGAGATGCTGAGCGAGATGCTGGGAGAGATGAATGCTTCGCATACAGGCTGCGGTTATCGTGCGAGCAGGCCGAATACCGACCAGACTGCCGACCTTGGCCTTTTCTATGATTACGATTACAAGGGCAAGGGGCTGAAAGTTGCCGAAGTGATCGAAGACGGGCCTGTCGACAAGGCTGTTTCAAAGATCAGGGCAGGCCATGTGATCGAAAAGATCGACGGCGTTGAGATTACCGATGATATGGATTTTTATGCCCTGCTGAACCGCAAGGTAGGCAAGCTTACCCTGCTTAGCATCCTGGATCCTGCATCCGGAATCCGCTGGGAAGAATCAGTGAAGCCAATAAACATGGGCGAAGCCAATGAGCTGTTGTACAAGCGCTGGGTGAAGAACCGTCGTGCCGAGGTCGAAAAGCTTTCGGGAGGCAAGATAGGTTATGTGCATGTTCGTTCCATGGATGACGGCAGCATGAGGGTTGTATTTGATGAAGCCCTGGGGCGTAATTTCGAGAAGAAAGCCCTGATCGTCGACACCCGTTTCAACGGAGGCGGGAACATCCATGAGCAGCTGTCGGATTTCCTCAGCGGAAAAAAGTATATCGACATTATTCCCCACGGACAGTACGTTGGTTCTGAACCTTCAGATAAATGGGTGAAGCCTTCGATCGTATTGATCGGTGAGAGCAATTATTCGGATGCACATCTTTTCCCGGTGGCCTACAAGCTTAAAAATATCGGGAAGACCCTTGGCATGCCGGTGCCTGGTACCGGGACATTTGTATGGTGGGAAGCACAGATAGATCCTACCCTTGTTTTTGGTATTCCTATGGGCGGATGGCGAATGCCCGATGGACGCTTCTGTGAAAACAACCAGCTTGAACCAGACATAAAGGTTCCCAATGACCCCGGAGTCCTCTCCTCGGGTCATGACCAGCAGATCGAAGCTGCTGTAAAAGAGCTGATGAAGTAAAAAAGGAACTGTCAGTTTCTGATAGGTTTCCAAACTACTCACTTTAAAAGCGAAGGCTGGTTTAAGTAAATAAACCAGCCTTCGCTCTTTTATATCCTCACTAATACATTATGATTTTAATTGAATGATGGATTTGCCCGTTTACCTTGAGGTAAATGATGTAGGCGCCGGGTTTGCAGGATTTTCCGTTCGTGTCAAGCCGGCGCCATTTTATTGAATGAGTTCCTCCTTTCAGATACTGATTGATTAAACAATTGATCAATTTTCCTTCAAGGTCATATATGGATAAATTCACGTTTGCTGGATTATCGAGTGAAAATTGTATACAGGTTTCATCACTGAACGGATTAGGAAATGCCGATATCGTTTGATCTGATAAAATTTTCAATGGAATCCCGACATATGGAGTAGGTGTAAAGTTGCCGTGGCCGTCGTTGTATAATATATTAACATTCTGAATTATATATCCTGATTTTTTTGTCGTAACAATATCGGGGCAAAGATTACCGTCGATGTCCTTACATTCAAAATTTCTGTCATATTCTCCATCAGGAGGTAAAGAAATAAACTGCGGATTCCCGAATTGAAATCCACCAAGGTTATGATATATATAATAACCCGTGTAGTCGTTTAATAGCAACAGAATATCAGGCAAAGTATCACCGTCAAGATCAATGACTTTTTGATGAAACGAACCATATGGCAATATCACTACTGGCAAGGTGTCAAACATCCCATTTCCAAGATTCTTGAACATCCGAAGGATTGTTGCATTGGTATATGGGAGTCCCGTTATTCCTAAAACATCATTATTGCCATCAAGATCAATATCAGCGACAGCAATAAAGCTCCTTGCTCCGTTTTCTTCAAGAATATGTGACTGAAATCCAGAAATGAGATTTAAATATTCGGTAACATTTGTTCCGGATATAACAATATCAGTTCTTCCGTCATGGTTTAAATCATTGCATTCTACAAATCCCCCGCCTGTTGTAAAAAATTGACCACTTGAAAAGTTTTTATTACCATAATTATAAAAAATACCCCATTTGTCATTAACTCCTCTGGGAAATATTATATCCTTATAACCATTGCAATCAATATCTGCACAGGCAATACAATAAATCACCTGATGAAGGCCTAGATTTAGTCTTACTGTGTCTGAAATATCATTATTGAAGGTGATCCTTATTCTGCAGTCGGCTGACTGAGTGATGATCTCAGGGGTAGGGTCAT
>JBAXLI010000068.1:0-21161 GCA_037134895.1 Bacteroidota bacterium | reverse complement strand
TAGGGATTAGGGATTAGGGATTAGGGATTAGGGATTAGGGATTAGGGATTAGGGATTAGTAATACCTTAAACACCAGCCCCCAACCCCCAGCCCCTAGCCCCCAACGACCAAATGTACCGTATGCCTTGTCTTTTGCTCCAGCAGCACAGTTCTTCCTTTCGTTAACCTGCGGATGGCGGAGGGAGTATAATGCCTGACCGTGAACAGATCAAGGTTATAATTGTACCTTATCTCGTATTCCTTCGATAATTCTTCGATAAGTTCAGGGAGTATTTGTTCGTTTGCATCAAGGCAGACCGAAAAACTGATAGCCGAGTTCTGCATCACATTGGCCTTTGCCCTGTATTTTGAAAGGGTCATGAAGATCTGGCTGAGGTTTTCTTCAACGATGAACGAAAAATCCCTGGGAGACATTGAGATCAGAACCTGGTTTTGTTTCCGTATATAAATGGGAAAACTAATCTGCCAGCTGTCGATATTTGTGATCAGCGTACCCGGAGCTCCGGGATTGAGGAAGCTTTTTACATAAAGCCTGATCCCGGCATTTTCAAGCGGTCTGATTGTTTTAGGGTGTATCACAGAAGCCCCGTAATAAGCAAGTTCTATAGCCTCCCGGTATGAGATCGTTGCAAGTTTCCTGGGATTTGAAAACCATTTCGGGTCGGCATTAAGAACACCCGGAACGTCTTTCCAGATGGTCAGCTCTTTTGTTTTCAGAACAAAGGCAAAGATAGCAGCAGTATAATCAGAGCCTTCCCTTCCCAGGGTGGTGGTGTTTCTCTTGTCGTCGCTCCCTATAAAACCCTGGGTGAGGGCTATCCCTGAGGATGAGGAGAAGTATGTGTGTATTGCAAAGCTGATAATTTTACCCGTTTCTTCCCAGTTTACCTTTGCGTCGCGGTAGGTGTTATCGGTTTTAATAAGATCTCTTGCATCCAATAAGCTGCATTCAAGGCCCTGTGAATTAAGGAAATTAAAAAGTATGCATGATGAAAAAAGCTCCCCGTAGCTCACTACCTGGTCATATTCAAAATCATAGGACTTTTTGTTTTTATCATACAGATGTCCCTTGCGTATATAACCCCTTAGCATGTTGAACAATGAATCAAGTTCACCGTACACCATATGGTTTTTATCGGGAAAAAGTTCGTCAACAATCGAGAAATGAGCTTCACGAATGGCATCGAATGATCCAATGAGCTGAATGGGGTCATTCGCAAGATAATGTTTAAGCAGGGTTTCGAGGGCATTGGTGGTTTTTCCCAGGGCCGAAATCACGGCCATGATTCTGTTTTTCCTGTATTTCTTAAGGATATTGCAAACGTTCCTGAACCCTGAAGCCGAGCTCACTGATGCACCCCCGAATTTGAATACCTTGATTTCCATCAGGGCAAAGGTAGGGATTTTGGTCTTATTGGGGATTAGGGATTGGGGATTAGGGATTAGGGCCCCAACCCCTAACCCCTAACCCCTAACCCCTATTCCCACTAATTCCCTATCTTTGCATCTCTTTAAAACCTGAGTTATGAAATTCCAGACCCTTACCGGATTTATTGTTGAGAAGCAGGCTGAATACCCCGGAGCCACCGGGGAACTTACGAGATTATTGAATGATATTGGCACTGCAGCCAAGTTTGTAAACCGGGAAGTCAACCGTGCCGGGCTCGGTGATGTCATGGGCTATGCAGGTGAGATCAATGTGCAGGGTGAAGAACAGAAAAAGCTTGACGTATTTGCAAACGAGCAGTTTATTGCGGCTTTGCAGGATGGCGGACAATGCTGTGCCATTGGTTCTGAAGAGAACGAAGAGATCATTATTCTCGACAATGCCCATTCCAGGAATGCAAAGTACGTTGTGGCCATTGATCCGCTTGATGGCAGTTCAAACATTGAAAGCAATGTCTCTATTGGCACTCTCTTTTCGGTATATCTCAGGAGGACAGTAAGGGGAAATGCCACAATTGAAGATTTTCTGCAACCTGGCCGGAACCTGGTTGCCGCAGGCTATGTGCTGTATGGTTCTTCAACCGTCCTGGTATACACAACCGGTTACGGAGTCAACGGGTTTACACTCGAACCTTCGGTCGGTTCATTCATCCTCAGCCATCCGGATATGAAATATCCCAAAGGCGGAAACATTTACTCAATAAATGAAGCAAACTACATCTATTTCCCCGAGGGTGTGAAACAATATGTTCGTTACTGCCAGGAAGATGATAACACCACTTCAAGGCCTTATTCTACAAGATATATCGGATCGATGGTTGCCGATTTTCACCGCAACCTCATCAGGGGAGGGATTTTCATCTATCCGGGAACAACCAAAAGCAAACAAGGGAAACTGCGCCTTCTGTATGAATGTAACCCGGCAGCATTTCTCGCAGAACAGGCTGGCGGCAAGGCTTCCGATGGATTCCGCCGCATGCTCGACATACAGCCGAAAGAACTACATGAGCGTATGCCTTTATTTGTCGGGCCCACGCATATGGTTGATAAAGCGGAAGAATTCATGCAGAAATTTTCTCCCGAATTTCTTCTCAGCTGATTTCTGAGATAATATTTTACTGCAGTGACGCCAGATGACCTCATCGGACAATACCTTAAGGATTCGAGGACCATTGAGGTTTCCGAATCACTTAACCGTGGGTCAAGGTCGCGTTTCAGTTTAAAAGGGCTCATTGGATCATCCAGGGCCTTTGTTTGTGCCTCCATTTTT
This sequence comes from Bacteroidota bacterium, assembly GCA_037134895.1. Taxonomy (GTDB): domain Bacteria; phylum Bacteroidota; class Bacteroidia; order Bacteroidales; family FEN-979; genus CAIRDP01. The sequence continues at coordinate 18,444 of JBAXLI010000068.1, read as the reverse complement.
CAAAAGACTCCCCACGTCCACCTGGCCATTCTCCCCGACAGGGACACCGCCGCATATTTCCTGAACGAACTTGAGCAGATCTTCGGCGAAACCAGCGCAGAATCAGAGAAGAAAAATGTTCTCTTCTTTCCTTCCTCATTTAAAAAAGGAGTTCTTTCAGGGACAAAGGATAACCAGGGTTTGCTGCTCAGGACTGAGGTCCTTAACCGCCTGAACAGCGGCAGAAAAAACTTTTTCATTGTGACTTATCCCGAAGCACTGGCTGAGAAAGTCGTCAACCGGAACTTCCTTGAAAAAAACACGCTCAAGCTTGCAGCCGGGGAGAAGGTGAATATGGATTTTATCCTCGACCTGCTCCTTGAATATGACTTTGAGAGGGCCGATTTTGTTCTGGAGCCGGGGCAGTTTGCTCTCAGGGGCGGACTAATCGATGTGTATTCGTTCAGCAGCGACCATCCTTACAGGATAGAGTTCAGCGGCGACAGCATCGCTTCCATCAGGACATTCGACCCCTCGGTCCAGCTCTCGCTTGATAAAAAGGAAAGTATTACAATTGTTCCTGATATCAGGGTGAACCCTGATAAGAAAACCGGGTATGAGCCTTTGCTCGGTTTTCTTCCCGAAGGTTCAGTAGTATGGCTTGACGATACAGCCTTCTGTGCCGATGAACTGGATAAATTAACGGGATCAGACCTGCTGATGAAGAGCAATGAATTCCTTCCAATGCTTCTTGAGTTTTCGTCGGTGGAATTCGGGAGGCAGTTTTACTTTAAGAACTCCAGGATGCTGAGCTGGAACACTTCTCCACAGCCTTCATTTAATAAGAATTTTGACCTGCTGATGGCAGATCTCAGGGAGCATTCCAGGAAAGGCTACTCCAACCTGATCCTTGCCGACAGTCCCAAGCAGGCCGACCGTCTCAGGACGATTCTTGAGGACCTGGAGGCTGGAAGCGAACATGGTTCGTCGGTGAAACGGGATGCAGGATACGGGATACAGGATGCAGAATACAGGATATCCGATCCCCCCAACCCCCAACCCCCAACCCCTAACCCCCAATCCCTTCCTCACGTCCTTCTCCTCGTCATGCACGAAGGCTTCATCGACCATGACCTGAAAATCCTTTGTTATACCGACCACCAGATCTTTGAGAGGTACCACCATTTTCATCTCCGCGACGGCTACAGCAGCAAAGAAGCCCTTACGCTTAAAGAGATCTACAACCTCAGGCCGGGGGATTATGTGACCCATATCGACCACGGCGTGGGTAGATTCGACGGACTGGAGAAGATCGTAAACAACGGGAAGGAACAGGAAGCCATCCGCCTTATATATAAAAGTGATGATGTGCTCTACGTAAGCATACATTCGCTGCACCGCATCACGAAATACATCGGGAAGGAAGGCACAGCCCCTTCACTGAACAGGCTGGGCTCTGATTCATGGAACAAACTGAAGGCTAAAACCAAAAGCAAGGTCAAGGATATTGCCCGGGATCTTATTAAACTCTATGCCGAAAGGCGCGCCACCAAAGGATTTGCTTTCACCCCAGATACCTACCTGCAGGCCGAGCTTGAAGCATCTTTTATATACGAAGACACACCTGATCAGCTGAAATCGACAGCCGATGTGAAGAAGGATCTTGAAGCAGACTTTCCTATGGACAGGCTGGTATGCGGTGATGTGGGGTTCGGGAAGACCGAGATCGCGATGAGGGCGGCGTTTAAAGTGGTAACTGATTCGAAGCAGGTTGCAGTGCTTGTCCCTACTACAATCCTCGCCCTGCAGCATTATAAAACTTTTTCAGAACGGCTGAAGGATTTTCCCTGCAAGGTTGAGTATATCAACCGCTTCAGAAGCGCAAGAAAGCAAACCGAAATATTGAAAGAACTGGAATCGGGGAAGGTGGATATTATCATCGGGACCCACAGGATCCTGGGGAAAGATATCGTTTTCAAAGACCTCGGGCTGCTGATCGTTGATGAGGAGCAGAAGTTCGGCGTCGCAGCCAAGGAAAAAATGAAACGGCTCAGGGTTAATGTAGATACGCTTACCCTTACAGCCACACCTATTCCGCGCACATTGCAGTTCTCACTGATGGGGGCAAGGGATCTTTCAATCATCAATACACCGCCCCCGAACCGGTTCCCTGTTCAGACCGAGATCCATTCATTTCACGAAGACATCTTCAGGGAGGCGGTGAGCAATGAGCTCAACAGGGGCGGACAGGTTTTTGTGGTGAACACCAGGGTGCAGAACATAGGGGAGGTGGCCGGGATGATACAGAGGCTTGTGCCGGGTGCGGCGGTTGCAGTTGCCCATGGGCAGATGGACGGCCCGAAGCTCGAAAAAGTGATGCTCGACTTCATTGAAGGGGAGTTCGATGTACTGGTAGCCACAACTATTATAGAATCGGGCCTCGACATCCCGAATGTAAATACTATTATTATCAATGATGCCCATCATTACGGGCTCAGCGACCTTCATCAGCTCAGGGGCAGGGTGGGTCGCTCGAATAAGAAAGCATTCTGCTACCTCATAGCACCGCCGATGAGTGTGCTTACTGATGAGGCCAGGAAACGGTTACGGGCCATTGAGGAATTTTCAGAACTCGGAAGCGGTTTCAGCATTGCCATGCGGGACCTTGACATCAGGGGAGCCGGGAATATTCTTGGAGCGGAACAGAGCGGGTTCATTACCGAGATAGGGTACGAGATGTACCAGAAAATTCTTGACGAAGCCCTTACCGAGCTGAAGGAACAGGATTTTGGTGAGCTGTTCAAAGACCTGCCCGAAAGGCCATCGGTGAAGGAATGTGTTATTGAGACGGATATGGAGATCCTCATCCCTGATGCATATGTCACCAACATCACTGAACGATTAAATCTTTATAAAGAACTTGATTCCATTGAAGGCGATAAGGACCTGGCCGATTTCCGTGAGCGGCTTACCGACAGGTTTGGTTCTGTCCCTCCCGAAACTGATGCGCTGCTTCATACTATTCAGCTGAGGAAAGCTGCGAAGAGAGTGGGATTTGAGAAACTGATCCTCCGCAAAGGCAGGATGAATGCCTACTTCCCTTCAAACCCTGAATCAAACTACTACCAGTCCGAAACATTCACAAGGATACTCGAGCTGGTCAAAGATACTGAAGACGCTCTTAAGCTCCGACAGGAAGGGAGCAAGCTTTTCATTTCATTCCGTGAAACTGCCTCTGTTGACCTGGCGCTGTCAAAACTTGAACACCTCGTTGACCGGGTTTTTAATATTGATTGGAAATCACAATAATTCAATAAGATAGACGTTATTTTTGCTGAAGTTGAAAGAGAAAGATCTAAGCCTTCCCCCAAAGGCCTTTCATATAATGCAATGTTGAATTATAAATATTTATTGAAAATTAGTAAATTCGCACAAATTATACCCTGGTGTCAGATAGTCTTGTCATAATTCCGACCTATAACGAGAAAGAGAATATTGAACGGATCATCCGTACGGTATTTTCTTTGCCAAAAGACTTTCATGTACTGATCATCGAAGATAACTCTCCTGATGGAACGGCCCAGATCGTTGCCCGCCTCATAGGAGAGTTCCCGGGTAAGCTTTTCATGGAACAAAGGAAGGGAAAGCTTGGGCTCGGAACGGCATATATTCATGGTTTCCACTGGGCCATCGACAGGAAATACGATTATATTTTCGAGATGGATGCCGACTTTTCGCATAATCCCGAAGACCTGCTGAGGCTTTATGATGCAGCAAAGAACAAAGGTGCCGACCTGGTCATTGGTTCACGATACATTACAGGCGTGAATGTAGTGAACTGGCCAATAGGAAGGGTGCTTATGTCGTATTACGCTTCAGCCTATGTGAGGTTCATCACAGGGATGAAAATATGGGATACCACGGCCGGGTTTAAATGTTACACACGGCCTGTGCTCGAAGCAATTGATTTCGACAATGTTCACTTTACAGGATATGCTTTCCAGATCGAAATGAAGTTCCTTGCCTGGAAGCTTGGCTTTAAAATAGTTGAAGTCCCCATCATCTTCACCGACCGTACCCAGGGCGAATCGAAAATGAGCAAAGGAATCTTCAAGGAAGCTGTTTTTGGAGTTATAACCCTTCGCTTCAAAAGCCTGTTTAAAAAATACAGGCGTAAGAATGCCTGACCTTTTTTCCTTTACTTATCATGGAATCGTATTTTATTCACAATGCCGTCATTGTCAATGAGGGAAAGCAGTTTCCCGGATCATTGCTGATAAAGGATGGCCTGATCGAAGAGATTTTCAGCGGGCCAAGGCCCGAATCTTTTATTTTGTCTGCGGATGTGATCCGTATTGATGCTCACGGGCAGATGCTCATCCCGGGAGTGATCGACGACCAGGTTCACTTCAGGGACCCCGGACTGACCGAAAAAGGGGATTTGCATTCCGAAAGCAGGGCAGCTGTTGCCGGGGGTGTCACGTCCTTTATGGATATGCCCAATACCCTGCCCAAGGCAACAAGCCTCGATATCCTGGAGGATAAATATACTCTTGCTTCAGGGAAATCCCTGGCTAACTATTCCTTTTTCCTGGGTGCAACAAACGACAACCTGGATGAAATTAAAAAAGCCAACCCGGTAAGGATTTGCGGACTTAAAGTCTTTACAGGTGCCTCAACAGGCAATATGCTTGTGAATGATCCGCTGGCGCTTGATGCCATCTTCAGGGAATCACCTGTTATTATTGCAGTTCACAGCGAGGATGAATCCATCATCCAGGCGAATCTCAGGTCATACAAGGAAAAATACGGAGAAGAAATCCCGGTTGAAGCCCATCCACTCATCCGCAGTGAAGAAGCATGTTACAGATCCTCTGAAATGCTGGTGAACCTTGCCCGTAAGCATAATGCCAGGCTTCACCTGCTGCATCTCTCAACGGCAAAGGAACTGGAACTTCTTGATAACACGATCCCCCTTGAGCAAAAACGTATTACCGGGGAGGTCTGCGTGCATCATCTTTGGTTCGACGACAGAGATTATGCCGACCTGGGCTCCAGGATCAAGTGGAACCCGGCCATAAAGACCGAAAAAGACAAACTGGGCCTGATGGAAGGGCTTATAAGCAACAAGATCGATATCATTGCCACCGACCATGCACCCCATCTGCTTAAAGAAAAGGACAATCCTTACACTTCCTGTCCATCGGGAGCCCCCCTTATCCAGCATAGTCTGGTTGCCATGCTGGCTTTCGTGCATATGGGCAAACTTCCGGTAGAAACCGTAATAGAAAAAATGTGCCATGCCCCGGCCGTGCTTTACAGGATCAGGCGCAGAGGGTTTATCCGTAAAGGATATTTTGCTGACCTGGCCCTTGTTGACATGGATTCACCATGGACTGTTGAACCCGAAAATATTTTATATAAATGCGGATGGTCGCCTCTTGAAGGAGTTACTTTCAGATCAAGGGTTAACATGACCTGGGTCAACGGGCGCCTGGTGTTCGATCACGGAAGGTTTGAGGATTCGGTGAAAGGGCAGAGACTGGAATTTGGTAAATAATTTACGAATTACGTTTACGAATTATTTTGTACGATTTACGATGCAGGATACAAGATGCAGGATGCAGGATACAGGATACAGGATACAGGATATTCAGTTACCCAGTTATCTTGCATCCCGGATCTTGCATCTTGCATCCCGCATCCTGCATCCTGAATCCAATTAACAAAAACAGCAAACATATGAAACCAACAATCTCATCCGCACTCGTATTACTGATGTTCCTGACAACATCCTGCAGGTTCCAGCAGAAAGTCATTGAGGAAACGTATCCTGACGGATCACCCAAAAGAGTATGCATTTATAAAGGCAAAGGCGAGAACCGTGAAATGATCAGGGAAACCACTTACTACGAAAACAAGCAGATGCAGATCGATGGTGAATATAAGGATGGTAAGCGCAATGGATACTGGGTTTCGTGGTACATGAATGGGAAAAAATGGAGCGAAGGCACATTCAAATACGGGAAAAGTGATGGCAAGCGTACCACCTACTTTGAGAACGGAAAAATAAGGTATCAGGGTGAATACAAAAACGATGTGAGGGTTGGGAAATGGCAGTTCTATGATGAAAGCGGCAAGCTTCTTGCCGAACAGGATTTCACTCCGAAAAAGAAATAAAAAAAAGGCCCGAAATGATCCGGGCCTTTTTTATAGGTTTATTCAGATTAGTCAACCATGATGACCAGGTACTTTGAATTACTCCAGAAAGCCTTGTAATCGAGGATCTGAAGTGACTGGATGATCTTTTTGTCACCGGTGAATTTGTATGCAGCACTCGGATGGCTTGAAAGGATCTTGGCTTTCTTGCTCAGGATGCTGATCTCGGTAGTTTTACGAATATCGATCTTGGTGAACAGTTCCTTGTTGAAATCAGAAAGTACATCACCTTTCTTAACAACGCCGTTCTTTTTCAGATCTTTGCTTGTACCAATCACGTAATATGCGGTATTGAGCGCTTCTTCCTGGGAGGCAATGGTCTGGGTCTGGTCGTTGAGTTTCTCACCCTGCTGGTTCACCGTCTTGCTCAGGGTGTCGATTTTCAGGGTTGCAGCTTCGAACTTGATGTTCATTTTTGCCAGGCTCCCTCTTAGTTCTTCGATCTCAGCGCTCTTTGAAGCAATATCCTTCTCAAGCCTTGTGACCATCTTCTGCAATTCGTCAACCTTCATATTCGCAGCTTTCAGCTTTTTGCTCAGTTTTGCAAGCTGATCCTTGTTCTTCAGCATCATGCTGTAAATAGTCTGGATATCGGTTTTGATCTGATCCTTTGCGGTCTGTTTCATTTCTCCACCGCGCTCGGTACTTAGATTGATAACATTTTCCTTCATCTTGATCGTATCCAAAGTGCCCTGGATATCGTTGATTGAACGGACGAATTCGTTGATTGCTTCATCCTTTTGCATAGTCTGATTCATCAGGCTGTCGTTGCGTGCCTGCAATTCTTCTGCTTTTTTCTTGGCTTCACGGCCGCAGGAAGCGACGAAAACCGGGATCAGAAGAAGCAAAAAGTACTTTTTCATTTCTTTGAGTTTTTAGGATTTGAGGCAAAATTAGTAATAAATTTACCGGCGAGTCAAGTATTTTATGATTTATTTAGGGTGATGGACAGGATTCCAATGGTAATATTGAAGCCGGGCAAGGAAGCAGCGGTTCTCAGGAGGCATCCCTGGATCTTTTCAGGGGCGGTTGACCGGAAGGTCGGAGAGGTAAACGAAGGAACGGTGGTGGAAGTGTTTTCTTCAGGGAGGCAGTTTCTCGGGACAGGACATTTTATGACCGGATCCATTGCAGTTAAGATTTTTTCCTTTCTGCGGATAACTCCCAACTATGATTTCTGGCTGAGCCGCATCAGGCAGGCCTTCGAACTGAGAAGGCATGTTGGCCTTACCGACAGTCCGATGACAACCGCATACCGCCTGGTATTCAGCGAAGGAGACGAGCTGCCCTCACTCATCATCGACTGGTATAACGGAGTGGCTGTTATTCAGACCCATTCATTGGGTATGCATAACCTCAAACCTGTGCTTGTTGATGTGCTGAAGGAAATCTATGGGGAAAAGCTGGTGGCGGTGTATGATAAAAGCGCAGAAACTATGGCTCGTTCCTCGCAAAATCGTAATGAAGGTCGTAAGGAAGGACGTAAGGGAGATCGTAAAGAAGATCGTAATGAAAACCGTAACGAACTTCGTAACGAAAACCTTCACGATCTTCCTAACGAACTTCCTCACGATCTATTCCTTTACGGCACCTCCGGCCCGGCCGACATCGCCGAGACCAACCATCGGTTTAAAGTTGATTTCGTGAACGGGCAGAAGACGGGTTTCTTTCTCGACCAGAGAAGTAATCGTATGTTTGCCCAGTTCTATGCAAAAAACCGCAGGGTGTTGAACACATTTTGTTACTCTGGTGCATTTTCGGTTTACTGTTTGAAAGGCGGAGCCACCCATGTACATTCGGTCGACAGTTCAAAACAGGCTATCGGCTGGACAAAAGAAAATATGGTCCTTAACGGGCTTGACGAAAGCCGTCACTCCGAAGAAGTCGCCGATGTGAAAGTCTTTCTGAGGGAGACGGACGAGAAATATAACATGATCATACTCGATCCTCCTGCCTTCGCCAAAAGCCACCAGGTATCGAATAATGCCCTTCATGCCTATATTCAGCTGAATGCTGCGGCTATCAGGCACCTGGAGCCGGGCGGACTCCTGTTTACCTTCTCCTGTTCGCAGGCCATCGGAAGGGAAATGTTCCGTTCGGCCCTGCAGTCGGCAGCCATCGAAACCGGCCGGAACCTGAAAATACTTCACCACTTGTCCCAGGCTCCCGATCATCCGGTCAGTATCTATCATCCTGAAGGAGAGTATCTCAAGGGGATGATTCTTTCGGTGGAATAAGATGAATACTCGAATACTCGAATAATCGAATTATGAATTTAGAATGATTGTGTTTTCTGAACTTTCATAATTCAAAATTCGAGTATTCGAGTATTCGAGTATTCAATTTCTTTTCGATATTCGACATTCAAATAATTAACTATGAATTCCATCACCAACCGCTTCCCATCAGACTTCTCCCGACTCTGGGCTCTCGATCCCGGGGCCATCTATCTCAATCATGGGTCTTTCGGAGCCAGCACAAAATTCATTCTCGAAAAACAGAATGAATACAGGGATATGCTCGAGAAACAACCAATGAATTTCCTGGTCCGCCGGCTCGAAGAGCTCATTTTTTCGGCCCGGGAAAAGCTGGCCCGTTTTGTCAGATGCGATACCTCCGACCTTGTCTTTGTTCAGAATGCGACTGCAGGAGTAAATACCGTGTTCAGATCACTCCGTTTCGAGCCGGGAGATGAGATCCTGATCAGCAACCATACCTATTATGCCTGCAGGAAGCTGGTTGAATATATTGCTGAATCAACAGGTGCGGTAGTTAAAGAGGTAAACTTTGATATACCGGTTTCTTCACCCGGCATGATTACCGATGCATGGTTATCCGCAGTCAGTTCAAAAACAAAAATTGCCCTCATTGATCATATCACTTCTGCAACAGCTCTTATTCAGCCTGTTGAGGAGATCGTTAAGGAGTTTGAAAAACGGGGAATTGATACAATGGTCGACGGGGCGCATGCTCCCGGAAGCATTCCGCTCGACCTCAATACCCTTGGGGCGGCGTATTATACAGGAAACTGCCATAAATGGCTTTGTTCGCCCAAGAGCGCAGCAATTCTTCATGTGCGCAAGGATCGTCAGAAGGAGATTGTGCCCCTGATCGTAAGCCATGCAGGGTATAATGCAGTTCCATTCGCAGAACGCTTTTTCTGGCCGGGTACGTTTGATCCAACCCCAATGCTTTGCGCAGCCGATTCCATAGATTATATGGCTTCACTTATGCCCGGAGGTTGGGATGCCATTATGAAACGCAATCATGATGTTTGCATCCGGGCCAGGGATTTCTTTTGCAGGGAACTTGGCTTAACCCCATCCTGTCCCGAAGAAATGAATGCCGGCATGTCGACTATCGAGATTCCCTTCCTGGGAGAAAATAATCCGCCCGATTATAAAAATTGTGATTCAATCCAGGACGAAATATGCCAGGAACATAATCTTGAACTTCCCCTTTGGTACTGGAATGATCCACCCAGGCGAACTACAAGGATTTCGGTGCAGCTTTACAATTCAACTGAACAATATGAGTATGCTGCCCGAATTTTAAAGCAGTATTTACCTTGATCCAGAAGACTCTGCCTCAATCATGCTGGCATGAACATTTTGCCTCATTCCTGGTTTTATAAAAGCATTCCCGGCCTTCGCGGTAAGACAGCCAGGCCAGGGCCAGGGTTCCCGCCTCATCTATATACGGAATTTTTGTAAATTCATAGATTAGGCTGGTGGCAAGAAGGACCAATGACATGTAGATGCAGACTTTCGTGCATTCTGCATCGGCGAGAATGGCTTTTGAATCCAGTTTTTTTCCTGTTACGGTTTTACCCCAGATCAGTAAAAGCATCATCAGCATCGATGCCAGGGAGATGATGATCCCGGCAGCAGTAGTTTCAGGTTTGTGCCCTGTATAGATGTTATATACTACCGTAAGAACCAATCCGGCAACCAGTAAATAAAAGCCTGATCCGGTAATCCACAGGGCGGTTTTCTCGAATTCACCCGCATTGGTGTCCCGGTTGCGCCTTATGCGCAGAACCATAAATGCAACACCAATACCTGAGATTATTTCGATGAAACTGTCCATGCCAAAGCCGAACAGGGCAAGACTCTCATCTGCCAGCCCGAACCAGGAGGAGAAGAGGGTCTCACCGGTCGACAGTATGATGGTGGCGATGGAAAGCAGGAATGCATATGTGTAAAATCGCTTTTGTTCAGGACTGGAGAGTGAGTATGAGTTCATGATGAGCTATAATCGTGGCTGTTGATCCGCAAAAATAAATGAAAAACATACAATCCTCCCTCGTTTCCTTTACTCAAGAGAATAATAGTTTTCAATGCAGTTTTTTATACCACATATACCATGAAAGTGAACGGAGATCGTCAGAAGCCTTTCCCTGTAATTTATCTGCTTCGGCGGTGGTTTTCGGACTCGGGATCATGACATCATCGCCCGGATTCCAATTGGCCGGTGTAAGTATGGTATATTTTTCGGCAGTCTGAAGTGCGATGAGTGTTCTCTTGATCTCATCCAGGTTTCTTCCAATCTGCATGGGATAGAAGAAAACTGCTTCAATCCTGTTTTCCGGAGAAATTATAAATACTCCTCTCACGTCTTTTGTAGAGCTTGTGTAAGAGTGGATCATGCCATATTTTTTAGAGATCTCAAGGTCCTTATCGGCGATCAGCGGGAAATTGATCTTCAAAGCTTCTCTTCCCTTGTAGCGTATAGTTTCAAGCGATTTTACCCATTCTATATGGCTTGAAACGGCATCAGTGGAGATGACCATGATGCGGGTGTTCAGTTTTTCAAAATCATTCTGCATAGCTGCAAGCTCCAGTATTTCGGAACTGCAGACAGCGGTAAAATCAGCAGGGTGGCTGAAAAGGATGGTCCATTTTGAATTGGTATTATCGGGGAAAGTTATATGTCCGGTCGTGGATTCAGCTGCAAAGGAGGGTGCCATTTCTCCGATGAGAGGGATTCTTACAGGCTGTGCGTCCTGGGCAAAATTGCTGTTTATGCCGAGGAAGAATAGGGTGAAAATGATGATTATTGGTTTCATAGTTGTTGTTATTTAGATTAATTTCAAACAAAGGTAATGATAAAAAGGTAAAGTGATACCTCAATAGCAGAATATCTTTAACAGCAAAGAAATCAAGGGTCCTTCAGGCATGAAAAAACTATTCAGCTAAACCGATGCTATGGACTCAACCCTCTTAATGCTGCTGGTTTAGCCTATAGATAGGAATCCCTCATATAGAAAGAAATATAAAAAACAAGTAAATTTGTTGCCCGGGTTAAACCATTATTATTGAATTCTGCTTTACGAAATAAAATCTGATCCCTTGGCATGATCTTGTTTAAGAGTGCCATCCACTAACCCTTCGTTGTTTTTAAACTGGAGGAAACTATATGATAATAAATGCTGTAGCTGAATACTTGCCAACACAAATTGTAACAAACGAAGTTTTTTACGATAAAGTTGGTATTACTGATCACGACATCCTGCAAAAATGCGGAATCAGCCAGAGAAGGCATTGCCGGAATGGTGAGAACACGAACACCATGGCAAAAGAGGCTGTTGAAAAAGCTCTTGACATATTGCCATATCCGATACAGGAGGTTGATCTGATCATCGGTGCAACTTATACACCTTTCGATACAATTGCTACGCTTGCCCACTTTGTGCAGAATCAGTATTCCATCACCGCTGCAAAATGCTTTTCGATAAGTTCTTCCTGTTCTTCATTTATTAATGCAATGGAAATTGCTGATTGCTTTTTTACAAGTAAGAAGGCATCTAAAGCATTAATCGTTATTTCAGAACATAATTCTGCTTACTATAATGCTTTTGATCCCAAATCCGGGTTTCTATGGGGAGACGGGGCAGCGGCTGTTTTTTTAAGCAATCAGCGATATTCAGAAAAGGATATCGAAGTTCTTGATGTGAATACAACCGGCCTGGGGCATATCGGAAAAAGCGTTGATGCGGTATGTTTAAGGCCTTCGAACGGCGGACTGAAGATGCCTTTCGGAAAGGATGTGTTTCATTATGCCTGCACATACATGATAAAGGAGACTGAGCAGATTTTGAAAAGGAACAATCTCCCCTTAAGCGAATTGTCCTGGTTTATTCCTCACCAGGCAAATGCCAGGATCACTGAATATGTGGGGAAACAATTGAAGCTGAATCCATACAGTATTCTTACAAACATTGAACATAATGGGAATACAGGCTCAGCAAGCACTCCGATTGTTTTGTCCCTCAACCAGGATAAATTTCAAAAGAATGACCTGATTGCCATATCAGTGTTTGGCGGAGGCTACTCTTCAGGAGCTATGCTGTTAAAAAAAATGTAAATCCAACTTTAGTTTTATGAAACAGAGAATGTACCAGGTAGATGCCTTTGCCGAAACAGTATTCACCGGCAATCCGGCAGCTGTTTGTCCGCTTGACACCTGGTTAAGCGACGAGATTATGCAGAAGATTGCGATGGAGAACAATCTGGCAGAGACTGCTTTCTTTGTAAAAAAGGATGAGATTTACGAGCTCAGGTGGTTTACGCCAAAAGTTGAAGTGGACTTATGTGGCCATGCAACCCTTGCAGCCGCCTATGTCCTCTTTAATCACGAGAACTTCAATGAAAAAGTGGTTCGGTTCTATTCTCCCAGGAGCGGGGAACTTACCGTTACAAAAAACGGTGATTTGCTGACGTTAAATTTTCCTGCCGATGTCTATCAGCAAATCGGTTTGTCAGACGAAATAAGAGATGCCTTTAACAAGATGCCACTGTCAGCTTATAAAGGCAAAACAGATTACCTGCTCGTGTTTGATAAAGAGGATGATATTAAAACCCTGGTTCCCGGGTTTGATGCAATTGCCCGTTTGGGCGGACGCGGCCTTATCGCGACGGCTAAAGGAGATACGGTTGATTTTGTGTCGAGATTTTTTGCTCCTCAGTCTGGTGTTTATGAAGATCCCGTGACCGGTTCTGCCCATACAACCCTGGTGCCTTATTGGCATTCCAGGCTTTGCAAGTCAGAAATGACAGCCATCCAGCTTTCACAGCGCAAAGGGTATCTGCAGTGCAAGTACCTGAACGATCGGGTTGAAATCAGCGGGCAGGGAAAATTATACCTCGTGGGCGAGATTTTTGTCGATTAGATTATTCCACTTGCTGTTCAGAAGGGTAACTTAATATATGAAATTGTGAAATGCTAATGTGTAAGATTTAATGAGTGGATTCCTAATAGATTCTTAGAAGTTCCTGCAATGATTCCAACCACCCCGCAAACAAGTACAGGAACCCCAATGGCCGGTACGAGCCAGGATGCGGTGGTTCGTCCTTTTGCCTTTATATATACTTCCGCGTTTTGAATTTTGGAAAAAGCAATTTTAATGTTCCCACTGTCGCATTGTTCAGGAATGACAGAATCCGCCACAAAAAGGTGAACTTCTTCAAGCACATAGGTTTCATTTGGGTTACGGTTTTTAATGTACCTGTTCCCACCCGTTGGTTTTGTAGTCAGAAATTTGTACCTGTTTTCTGGTAAAACTAATAGTTTGCCATACAGTGTACTGTCAGAAATAAGTGGGCAGGTAAAATGCCACGCTTTATCTCTCTGGTGGATAATAATATACTTGTTCAGTGAGCTATACTGTTTAACCTCTTGAGGTGTAACTGTTTTTACTGTTTGCACTTTATAATAGTATTTGCACCCCTGAAGAGAGGCCAGAAGAACCATTGCAACTGCAATGCTGAGGGCTTGCCTTATTTTTGGGTTCAAACTGTTACGTTTCATAATGATATAATGTTGATTCTCCAACAAATCTATAGCGGCAGGAAGAGCAATCAAAATTGGTTTTGCAATGACAGCGATGTTTCCTGCAAAAAATCCGAACTCAGTGAGCGGAACGAGGGTGAATTGGCAATATTTGCAGAATCAAACCGGAAATCCAGATTTCTTGCAGGAAATAAGAAATTACATTTTATTGGTACTTCCACTTTAAAAAAAATCATTCATTTTAAATATTGATCTTTTAAGGAAATAAAATTTGCCTTAATGAATGGGAAGAACGAACGGGGCTCCTGTCAAATACCGGTTTATTCTTGTTTTTACCAAAAATTGTCCAATTCTTTTGCATCTGTTGATATGCAGAAAGGCTTGTAATTGATCAGTATGAAAAGATTCAGCAGTAGCATATTATCCGATTATTTCGACGCGGGAGAATTTAGAGGAATACACATGTTAACAGGTTGTGTTGATAACTCTGCAACTTATCAAGTTATTATTAATTGTTAGGTTGTAAATTGCAGGATAATAGTCTTAAACATATTGTTAATTATATATACATCAACGAATGCCGGTACTTGATACTTCTCCAAACGTCATAACATATAAGATTTTGATTGTTGATGACGATCCGAACAATAAAGAAATTCTCTCACTCTATCTGCGATGTTTTAATGTGGAAATCCATACTGCCTCAAATGGTCATGAAGCATTGGACAAAGTAGATCAGATTAATGATTTATCCCTGGTTATAATGGATATCAATATGCCTCTAATGACCGGACTTGAAGCCTGCCGGGAAATGAAGAAATCAAGACCAGATCTTCCTGTAATAATTAATACCGCACATTCGACCGAAGAAGACCATCAAAATATTTTTGAAGCCGGCGCAGACGACTCCCTTTTAAAACCATACAGAAGGGAAGCATTCATATCAGCCCTGAATAGATTTATACCTGTGCGCTCTCCAACAAGATCCAATATAAGATAGAATGACCCAACTCTACTCAACACTAGCGAATATATATCATGAAATGTACCAGCACATTTTTGATTATGATATTGAATATAATTTTTATGATTCAATTTTAAAAAAGAATCATTGTGCAAACATTTTAGAGATTGGTTGTGGTTCAGGAATGCTGGCACGTAGATTTCTGAAAAATGGATACAGTTATCTCGGGTTGGATTTATTCAATGAAATGCTAAACATTGCCAGAAACGAAGTAAAAGCAGATGCTTTCGTGCAATGTGATATGCGGAATCTGAATTTTTCTGAGCAGTTTGATTCAGTATTAATAACTGGACGTTCTCTTGCCTATGTGCTCGAGAATAAAGGAATTATTGATACATTAACTGGTGTTCACAAATCCCTTAAGGAAAACGGATTATTTGTTTTTGGAATTTTTGAGGCGAAGGGTATTTTCAATAATTTAACTGATTTCGAACAAGATATTCAACACAACAACAAACGAATCCGAAGAATTAGCAAATTAAAAATGAACTTTGAAACTGGCTGGACTTATAATTGGTTTGCAAAATATATTATTGAAGAAAATGGCAATGTGGTCGAATATGATGATCTGACAACTTTACGCGCGTTTACAAAAGACGAAATTTTACTTTTTCTAAAATTAACTGACTTTGAAGTAGTTGAGATAATTGAAGCCGAAAAGACGATAACGTTTATTGCCAAAAAAAAATAGCAAACAGACATGTGTGCCTTGAATCTTTCCAATGGCATTTATTGGGTGGTTCTGTCGACATTTACAGGCACTACTGCCAAATCATTAATTGTTAATGATTTAGTTTCTGTTATTGAATAATTTTATACTTTGCCTGACAAGCCATCAGGCAGCTGCTTTCCTAAACCCATATAGGAAACCGGAATTGAAAAAAGAAAAAGGCCTAAAAAACTAACCATGAAATCAAATCTCCTCCTGATCCTTTCCATTTTAGTCTTTTTGTCATGTTCAAAAAATGAAGATAGTGCACCTGCCAATTCGGGAATTCCACTAATTAAAACGATTACCGCTGACTCCAGTGTGATCGGCAGTTATTGGTACGATAACCTGGGAAGAATAACCTGTTCCAGAACGAATCAATCACCTGGCATCGATAGTACCGTGTACGTTTATGGCAAGAATAGCCTTGAGAAAAGAATCTTTAATGGCGGAATACTGATGCAAACGGAATATGGGGTACTTGTGAACGGAAATCTTGTTTCCATGAATGGGATAAAACCGGATTCAAGCAGCTTCTGGAGTATTTATTACACCTATGATGAAAATGGTTTTCTGATCCGTGAAATTCATATGGATAACGATACCACTGAAACCTGGCGTGTTGAATACCATGTGGTGGAAGGTAATGTCATTTCAATGAACAGAAGCAATTACTTTCCTGTTGTCTTCACCTTTGAGTATTACCAGGGAACGACCAACTCACTTGGTTTCCTTGAACAAGGTCCATTTATGGGCAAATACAGTAAAAATCTGATAAAAAAAACAAGGATAACATATTCTTCTGGAACGACGGGTGAAGAAGATTATGCGTATGAATATTACGAAAATGGATGGGTGAGAAAAATGACAGTAAACTTTGCTTCGCAAACTAACGTCTTGTCTTTTACGTATTGGTAAAATCATGAATATTATGAACATGGATTCAGTAAATATTGCAGGTGGTCTCATTATTTTAGTCACCGGACTGATCGCTGTATTGGTCTCAATTTGGAGCAGAAAGAGCAAATCCGTAAAGAAAAGGAACGCATCATCCGCGAACAGCAGCAGCGCATTGAAAATAAGTGATTTTCATAATTATTGACTTGATGTAATAATATTTCATAAAGAATAAGAGTTTTTCATACTTTTGCAATAAGCAATTTTCACAAAACATTATGAAAAATAACAACATTTCGCAAGAGATAAGTGTTTTTCAGGGAAGAACCGTTCCTGAGGAAGGCACAATGGTGGGATATGGGGCTATAATTACTGCATATAAACTTCCAGTGCCTACCCCGATACAACTTGCATTAATCAGCAGGAAACATAGGCAGTACAAAACAGATGGATGGTTGGTTTTTACTACAAGACACCAACCTGAAGATAACTTATACTCCCACCTTGTCTTTGCTTTAAAATATGAAGGGGTTAACATATTAGCATTTAAGAAGCTATTTGAAGCGACACAGCCCAGTATTATCGAAGAATGGATTCGTAAAGAGCCACAGAGCCAGTACGGTCGGAGAATCTGGTTTCTTTATGAATGGCTTATGCAAAAGTCGTTACAGGTTCCCGATCTGCGTGAAGGAAATTACATTCCACTGTTAGATGAAAAGCAACAGTACGCAAGTCCAAAAAGCATCAATTCAAGCCGACACCGAATTAAGAACAACCTGACAGGGAATGTTAACTTTTGTCCACTCATTAGTAAAACCGTTAAACTTGAACGTTATATTGCAGAAAACCTTGCCGATAAAACCAGTATTGCCATTAGCGGAGTGCATAAAGATATATTGATACGTACGTCGGCATTCCTATTACTGAAAGATTCAAAAGCATCCTTTACGATTGAAGGCGAAAATCCCACTCAAAACAGGGCTGTTCGGTGGGGTAAAGCCATCGGTCAGGCAGGAAGTAAACCTCTTAGCAAAGAAGAACTGCTCAGGTTACAACAAATAGTAATTGATGACAACCGATTTGTTCAAATGGGATATCGCACAGAAGGCGGCTTTATTGGCGAACACGACCGTAATACTGGCGAGCCTATTCCCGAACATATCTCTGCCCGATGGCAAGATATTGAAACCCTGATGAGGGGCCTGCTGGAATCTGCCAAGCAAATGGAATCCACATCTTTCAACCCAGTTCTAACGGCATCTCTGATAGCTTTTGGTTTCGTATTTATTCATCCGTTTGTTGATGGAAATGGAAGGCTGCATCGATATTTGATTCATCACATATTAACGACGATGAAATTTACCCCGCAAGGCATTATTTTTCCAGTGTCTGCTGCCATTTTAGAACGCATTTCAGATTACCGAAAAGTATTGGAAACTTATTCGCATCCCATACTAGATTTTATTCAATGGAAGAAGACCCCAAAAAACAATGTGGAAGTCCTGAACGACACCTTAGATTACTATCGATATTTTGATGCCACCGCACAAACTGAATTTTTGTTTGAATGCGTTGATTATACCATCAATACAATCATACCAGATGAAGTATCCTATCTGCAAAAGTACGATGCGATGAAAGTATGGCTGGACGATCGTTTTCAGATGCCAGATAAAACTGTTGCACTGTTAATAAGGTTTTTGGCTCAAAACAATGGCAAGTTCTCCCAAAGAGCCAAAGAAAAAGAATTCGCTACCATCACGGAGAAAGAGGTGAACACCATTGAAGAAGCATATAGGGATTATTTTGGTTGACACCCTACCTT
>JBAXLI010000067.1:0-21478 GCA_037134895.1 Bacteroidota bacterium | reverse complement strand
GCAAATTGCTGGGAAACAGGAAGCCTATGGCGGCAATAATCATAACCATCATCATGTTGCTTGTGATCATTACTCCTATCATTGTACTCGGAGCTTCACTGGTCGATGCGGTCTTATGGATGAAGACAAGCATTGAAACAAAACACAGTATCATTCCTCCACCTTCATCTGATGTGCAGTCCTGGCCCCTGATCGGATCATCCCTTTTCACGGCATGGCAGAATGCATATGAAAACCTCAGTGGTTTTGCCTCACAGCATTCCACCCAGCTGATCGACGGGCTTAAGCTGTTGCTTAAATCGTTAACCGGTGCCGGCTTCAACGTGATCCTGTTTCTTGCTTCCATAATCATTTCAGGAGCATTGCTGATTTTTGCAGATAAAGCTGAACCTGTTTCTTATGCCATAGCTGAAAGGCTGATGGGAAAGATGGGACGTCCGATCATCGACGAATCGACCATCACCATAAGAAACGTGATCAGGGGTATACTGGGCGTGGCTTTCATTCAGTCGGTGATGGCCGGACTGGGATTTATGGCAGCCGGTGTGCCGGGAGCCGGCCTGTGGGCTTTCATTGCGTTTTTCCTCTGTATGGTACAGGTAGGGCCGATTCTCGTAATGATCCCCGTGCTGATCTTCGTTTTCATGAAAATGAGCACCCTTACCTTTATTTTACTTGCCGTTTGGTGTGTCCCGATCCTGCTTATCGACAACGTGCTTAAACCTATACTCCTGGGTCGCAAAGCACCGGCACCCATGCTCGTGGTTTTCCTGGGTGCCATCGGAGGCTTCCTTTGCTTCGGAGTGATAGGGCTTTTCGTAGGATCGGTGATCCTGTCGCTGGGGTATAAGCTCTTTCTTCTCTGGCTTTACGACTCATCAGCAAACATTCAGGAAACCAATATCAAGTCATGAGTTTCATCCGACTTCTCCCGGTATATAAAAGCATCGCCTTAAGCGGGCTTATTCTCCTTTCCTGTACCATGGTCGTTGCACAGCCGGCCCCCGACGCTAAACCTTCGAAACGTCCGACCGTTGGCCTTGTCCTCAGCGGGGGAGGAGCGAAAGGTTTCGCTTACATCGGCCTTCTCAGGGTAATACAGGAAGCAGGTCTCCCGATCGATTATATAGGAGGTTCAAGTATAGGTAGTATCATCGGCGGATTATATGCCATCGGTTACCATCCCGATTCCATCGCTAAAATGATACGGTCGCAGAACTGGAACGATCTTCTGAAAGACAATGTTGACCGCAGGTTCATTGCTTTTGAAGAGAAGGAATATGGAGAAAAAACCATGATAAGGCTGCCTATAAGGAATAAAAAACTGGGCCTTGGCTCCTCTTTGTACCAGGGGCAGGAGGTCAACCTTCTGCTGAACAAGTATTTTTCCCCGGCTTACAATATCAATGACTTCAAAAAACTTCAGACCCCTTTCCTCTGTATAGGAACCAACCTCATCAATGGAGACGGGGTCGTTCTCGATAAGGGGTATCTCCCCATGGCCATCAGGGCCAGCATGTCGATTCCAGGTTATTTCTCTCCCACCGATTTTAATGGTTATTATCTGGTGGATGGCGGGGTGGTGAACAATTACCCCGTAAAGGAGGTCAAGGACATGGGTGCACAGATCATCCTTGGCGGGGATGTCCAATCGGGACTTTACAAGCGGGATCAGCTAAACTCCATAACTGCCATTGCCGACCAGATCACCTCCTTTGCCCGTGTCCAGGCGAACAGGATAGGCGACAGCCTGACGGACCTGAAAGTTCGGTTTAAAATGGATTACGGGATGATGGATTTTGAGCAGTATGATTCAATCATCGCCTTCGGGGAAAAAGTCGCGCGGCAGCATTTCAAAGAGATCAAAGCCCTTGCCGACTCTCTGAATGCCATTGAATACAAGCCACTGAAAAAGTATACAGCCAAACCCCTCGATTCACTGGTCATCGATAATATTATTATCAAAGGGAATAAAAAGCTTCATAATTATTTCTTCACATCATTATTCAGGAAAAGTAAAAAAGGAACAAAGATCAGCATGACCGATCTTCAGAATAATATCAGGAAGCTCTATGGCTCCGGATATTTTCAACATGTTTTTTATGAGATGGAACAAAAAAACGGGAAGAACAACCTGGTGATCGAAGCCCTGGAAAGCGGTCCGGGTTCGGTATCCGCAGGCATTCATTTCGATAACGATTACAGTGTCGGGCTGATCCTGAGCGGGGCGTTCAGGAATGTTCTGGGACGAAATTCCAAATTGTTTGCCGATATCAATATCAGCCTGAGTCCAAGAGTTCGCGTTGTTTACCTTCTTGGCTTCGGTGGAAAAGCGGCATTAGGACTGTCAGCCGATTTTTACCAGTTTAACTTTGATGATTACGACGGCCCGGTGAAAATTAACCAGATCACCTTTACCAATAACAAAGCAAGCGCCTTTTTTCAGTATACTTTTAAGAACATGCTGAACCTCAAGGCAGGCTTTGATTACGAATATTTCAGGTTTCAGCAGGATCTGGATATTGATTCTGCCCTGGAACAGTACGGGCATTTCACGAGCTATGGAACAGTCTTCCTCTCATTTAATGTTGATTCACGTGACCGGCCCAGTTTCCCGCGCAGAGGCTTGACCGCTACCCTGAGAGGAGAATATGTGGTGCCACTTTCAGATAACTGGTCAAGGGAGCTCTTCTCCAACTCAGGAGTCTTTTATCTTAAATATAATCATTACATCCCCTTGTCGAAGAGATTTGTTTTGCAGCCTGGCTTGTTTGCCGGCGGGATCCTATCAGCCGATAATGACCCTCCCCTTCAGCATGCATTCGGGGTAGGAGGATTATGCCAGAGAAATTATATCGATCAGTATGTGGGCTTTACAGGCTTGCAATTCATCCAGGAGTTCGGGTATTACTGCGCAATCGCAAGGCTGAAGCTTCAGTACAATGTCTATAAGAATATTTATCTTACCATGCGGGCCGATGCCGGAACCGACCAGATCGAATTTCAGGATGTCTTCAATTCGAACAACCTGCTCTGCGGATATGGACTCACCGCAGGTTATGACAGCTTTATCGGTCCGGTCGAAATCACCCTTATGGGATCCAATATCAATCCCCAGCCAATGGTGTTTGTGAATATCGGATACTCTTTTTAATTTACGATTTACGAGGCCCGATTTACGATTTCATTTACGAGTTACGAATTACGAGTTACGAATGAAAAACTCGTCACTCCAAAGTGCATGATTCCTGCGCTCTTGCCGGTGCTGCTTCGCTGCACCCTTGCCGGTGCTTCTTCGCTGCACCCTTGCCATTGCTGCTACGGTCTAAATGACCTCACCATTTCACTGCCCTTAATCATAACTCACATTTCTGTTCGCTCACTTAGCCCTGAGGCAGCACTGGCAAGGTGCAGTGAAGCTAACCAGCCACAACGGCTCACGACTCACGACTCACGACTCGCGATTCACGGCTCACGATTCACGATTCACGAGTCACGTATTTCCCTTACCTTTGCTCCCTATCCACACCCTCCCATGTCGACTTTATTGCAGGTTGAAAATCTTACGCGTCATTTTGGTGAAAAGATATTGTTCGAAAATATCAGTTTTACCATTAACCAGTACCAGAAAGTGGCGCTGATTGCCGGCAACGGGGCGGGGAAGACTTCATTACTGAGCATTATAAACGGCATAGAGCCGTCAGACGGAGGCACGGTCACCCTTTTCAACCAGGCCAGCATGGCCTACCTGAAACAGGAACCTGAACTGAATGATAACCTCACTGTGTTCGATGAGGTGTATTCCACATCCAACGAAGTCATGAAGACGATCCATGATTACGAAGAGGCTCTTGAATCGGACGATAAAGAACGGCTGTCAAAAGCCATGGAGCGCATGGATGCCATTAACGGCTGGGATTATGAGACCAGGATCAGGCAGATACTGACCCGCCTCAGCCTGTCGAACCTTCACCAGCCTGTTTCGTCTTTGTCGGGCGGACAAAAGAAACGCCTTTCACTGGCCAAGACACTGATCACCGAACCTGATTTTCTCATCCTCGATGAACCTACCAACCATCTCGACATCGATATGATCGAATGGCTGGAGGAATACCTTACACGTAACCAGATCACCCTGCTGATGGTCACCCATGACCGCTATTTCCTGAACAATGTATGTGACGAAATCCTTGAGATGGTGAACGGCCGGCTTTTCAGGCATAAGGGCAATTACGAGTACTTTCTTGAAAAATCACAGGAGCGAAAGGACAATGAGACAGCCGAGACCGAGAAGGCGAGGAACATCCTCAGGACCGAGGCGGAATGGATGAGGAGGATGCCGAAGGCCAGAACGACCAAGTCAAAGGCGCGTATAGGTTCATTTTATGAACTTAAGGAAAAAGCTTCCAATAAAACCTGGGAACGCAATATGACCCTGGGGATGGAAGGGGAGAGGATGGGCAAAAAGATACTTGAAATTCACGACGTGAATTTTTCGTGGGGTGATTTGAAGATCCTCGATCATTTCGGCTACATCTTCAAGAGGCGAGAAAAGGTGGGGATCATAGGGAAGAATGGCTCAGGCAAATCGACCTTCCTCGATATTGTCACTTCAGGCATTCATCCGCAGAAAGGCACGGTTGAAACCGGGGGTACCATTAAATTCGGGCATTACAGGCAGGACGGGATAAAGTTCGACGAGCAGACCCGTGTGATCGACGTTGTGAAATCCATAGCCGACGCAGTTAAGCTCAGTAACGGGGATACAGTCTCGGCCGCCCATTTCCTGAATTACTTCATGTTCCCCTATCCCATGCACCAGCAGTACGTATACAAACTCAGCGGGGGAGAGAAGCGAAGGCTGTACCTGGTGACAGTGCTGATGCAGAACCCCAACTTCCTCATTCTTGACGAACCAACCAACGACCTGGACATCCTCACCCTCAATATTCTTGAAGATTACCTTGCATCCTTCCAGGGCTGTGTGCTGGTGGTCACCCATGACCGCTTTTTCCTCGACAAGATTGTTGACCACCTGTTTGTATTCGAAGGTAATGCCGTGGTCAGGGATTTTCCGGGCAATTACAGCCAGTACAGGGATCATGCCGATCTGAAGAAGCGACAGGCTGCCCTTGCAAAATCCAGCGCGATTAAGGAAGCCGCATCCATATCCGCAGTCATAAAACCAAAGAAACCCGGCTTAAGTTATCGTGAAAAGCAGGAACTCACTTTACTTGAGAAGGAGATTCATGATCTCGAGGATGAAAAGCTGAAATATGAAACGGCCCTGGGTTCAGGGAAGCTCAGTCACCAGGAGGTTATGGAGACATCTCAGAAATACTCTGAATCCCTGGCTCTGATAGAATCAAAAACCGAACGCTGGATGGAGCTCAGCGAGAAAGAATCGGCAGGCTGAGCCTCAGCTTCATTCTTCGGAGGACTGTGCTTTCTTTTTCCTGAACGATTTGGTATAATACAGGGAGCCGGCGAACAAGACGACCGAGAGTATCAGGAATGCCACAACCCGGTAACCGACCTCGAGCTGTGCGAGATCGACCATAAAAACGTATAATACCGTAACGATGAGAGTGGCAACAGACATCCAGCGGTATTTTGTGTTGTGCAAAATCAGGCTGAGGATAAAGTACAGGACAGCCACACTGGCCCAGGAGATGGCAGCGTACCTGGCGGGAAATGCATAATAGCAGGCATACAGCATAACGAAGAAAAGCGAAAATAGGTACACATTCCTGACCAGGTCGGTTTTAAGGGTGAGCCTTTCCTTTTTCCAGTTTATGATCCTTGCCGATCCGAAAGCTACGAGCGCAAAGGTGAAGCTGATCAGGTTGACCGGGTGAGCGGTGAACATGTACATCAGGAGAATTACTGCAAAAAGCAGAGTATTCATCATGGTGATGATCCTCGATCCAAACCATAAAGCAATGCATACGACCATGAAACTCTGGAGGGCCAGGTAAAAATAAACGTTCGGCAGTCCGGCGAAGCCGTAAACACAGACACTGAGGGCCATAAAGCCGAAACAGGCAAAGAGTGAAGGGATGAAGGGGTTCCGGCGGATGATCTCCAGCACTACCGAATATGAGATGCAGAACAGGGTGATCAAGCCGAACATTCCCACATAATTGTTCGGGAAAAGCACGGTTGCTGCAATGAAAGCCACCATGGAAAAAGCGATTGCATTGCATACCACGATGGAGTTGATGGTACTGAGGGGAAAGCGTTCGTTATTGGCAAGCAGGGCGGTTACCGAATAGATACCTCCGGTTATGAACAGGTATATAAGGCTGTACGGATGTGTGGATAAAGCAGCAAAATCATGCCCTGCAAGCGGGTTTCCGAAGAGCCAGTTCAGGTGAAACAGGTATACCAGCCAGATGTTGAGCAGCAGTGTACGTGTCCAGTTGTTTTTCCAGAATCCATATAACCCTACTGCGGATGTGAGTGTGACCATGGCCAGGCTGTAATGTAGGCTGTCGCTGAAGATGGATGTCACCAGCACGAGGATAAGGGCGAGAGAAGTCATCAGTTCAGATTTGTTGCGGAAAGCAAAAATGAGCTGGAAGGCCGAGACTATGAGCAGCAGGGCTACCTCGAAAAATTTATTTGTGAGAATAGGCTGGGCCGAAAAGTAGAAAAGCCTGAAAGTAATATAATATAACAGGAGGTATCCGCTGATTTTCAGCATAAAACCAAGATGTTCAAGGGATTTTCTGATCAGGTAAGTAGTCAGAAAAACTCCGGCCACACAGGCATAACCTATTATAGTTGCCAGCATCGGGGAACCTTGTTTGGTGATAAAGGTCATCAGGAAAGCGATTGCAAAAAGCAGTACCAGGCTTCCCAGCCAGGTGAACCCGAACTCCCCGATTTTTGACTCAAGAACAAGTTTGTCGACCTGTATGAATTCGCTGTCGTCACGAACCGGAGCGGTTCCCTGCTGAGCCTTGAAGCCGCCGGTCACCTGTTTGAAATGCAGAGCTTCTTCGAGGCCCGCGATGCGTGATTCCAGTTCCGAGATCCTTGAATAGATCGACTCATAGTTCTGGCTTTCGGTAACATTTTGTGCCGACATGGATACCTCCTTTTAAAGGGATGAAAAGAAAAAGCGGCCTGAATTTTTTATCCGCAGGCCAACGGAAGAAACATCAGGAATGACTATTTCTTGAAGGTCCTCATGTAATTGACGAGAGCCCAGCGGTCTTTATCATCAGGAATGTTCTTCTTGAATCCCGGCATTTTGCCTTTTCCTTCTGAAACCTTAAAGAACAGGTCGCCGTCTGTTTGGGCCTGGAAGGCTTTGGCTGTAAAATCTCCGCAGGAAACATCGAGAGTAGCTGCCTTGGGGCCATCGCCCAGTCCGGCTGCACCATGACATGATTTGCAATGTTTTGCATAGAGGTCTTTCCCTGTGGCCACGTTGTCTTTATTGGCCGGTGTGGGATTTTTTACGCCGGAAGCAGCTGCCGGGGCAGTCCATGCAGCCTGGCTGTGTGCAGTAACAAAAAAGGCTGTCAGAGAAAGAACGATGATCGCTGAACGGATAATTGTGTTTTTCATTTGTTTTAGTTTTAATGGTTACTATTAATTTATGTGTTATTGATTTTTGCATTCACAAAAAGGTTCAGGCGGTGACCTTGACATCTTGCTTCCCCCTTAGTTTTTTTCCGAGATACCTGATCCGGAAAACTGTAATCACGACATAAAGATAGTGAAACCAAACGAGGGATAAAAGTACAATGAGGGTATAAACCATCCACAGAGGTGCATTGGTATCACCTAATCCGCGGTGAACAGTTTTTTCGACAATAAGATGTTTAGCCCAGTTGATCTGGTTTCCTGCTTCCAGGTTCCCGTATACTTCGTTGTCCTCGACTTTGGCTACCACTGTAAGAACCCCTGCTGTATCGCCGGGAAGTGTAACGGGAAAACCTGCGCTTGTTTCCCCGTTTGCAAGTGTGCCTTCGCCGATTTTTAACAGAGAAAAAGTACGGGGGACATAAAACATCACTTTGACATCGCCAACAGGTATTGTCTTTCCATCCTTGTCTTTTTCAAAAACCTTGCAATTGACCAGTTTGACTGAGTCTTTCAGGGAAAAGGATATTTCTATTGAGGCATTGCGAACCGAAAGGGAGCTCTCGGAAGGCTGAACAGTTTTGTCGCCCTTGTAAGAAGCTGAAAAGGTATATAAGCCTTTATCTCCCCCAGTGCTGAAGATCTCCTCGGGAACATCCAGAAATGCGAGTCCCTTCTCATTGGTCGCTGCCGAACCAAGTGATTTGATTTCCTTGCCCAGCGTATATGTAAAAGACAAATCTGCTCCTTCAACAGGCCTGTATTTTTTCTCTGTCTTTTTAACGAGCTTTGCCTGTAAAACACGACTGCCAGACTTATAAAAATAATCAAGTTTAAGCCTTGATACAGCGGTTTCAGAATCCTGGGCCCTGGCGGGGAAAGCAGCAAAGGAAAGGATAAGAAGTATTATGACCGCTGTAACCGAATCTGCTTTTTTTCGGATGCTGATAAGTTTTTTCATCTGGTTCTCGTATACTTTCTTTCTTAGCCTGGAATAGTCTTTTTCCTCCCCGTGATGCATGAGCGGAAGAATGGGGATGAATTTGGAGAACAGGTAAAAGAGAAGGATAAACAAGGCCACGCCTGCAAAAGTCAGGGCCCATTCCACCCAGGTAATAGAATAGTGGACGTACTCGGGCCGCAGGTCATGAACCGGGAGCAGGGGGGATTCCAGGGTGGGGATGATGATCAGGTATCTCTTTATCCAGAGTGCAAAAACAGCAATCGTAGCAGCAAAGGCAATAGAATTGATGTTCCTGAACTTCGGCACGGTCACGATGATAATGGGAAGGAGCACCCCGATAAAAACAGAAAAGAAAAACATCCCGAAGAATTCATCGAAGCTGAAGAGACGGTAAAGAACCTCCATATCCCATTTAATAGAACCATACCAGCTTGTGAGGTATTCGCTGAAGGTAAAATAACCATACAGGGCACCGAGAATGATCATAATAATGGCCAGGTAATTAAAATGAATTTTGGTGATATGGTGTTCAAGTTTATATACTTTCCTGAATACCCACATGACCATGATAAGCACTCCTGTTCCCGAATATACGGCTGCCACGACAAAATAGGGAGCAAAAATCGTGCTGTGCCAGCCAGGCCTCAGGGTCATACCGAAGATCCAGGCGAGTACTGAGTGCACAAGGATAGCAAGGGGAATAATAACAATCGAAAGCAGGTCGGTGCAGATGTTCAGCAGTTCCCTTTGTTTGGTAGTGTCTTCATACCTGACCGACAGAAACCGGTAAAGCGGGTTTCTCCATTTCCATTTTTTTACAGGATTGTCGCGCATTACAGCCATATCCCTGATCATGGCCAGGTACAGGAAGATGATGCTGCCCGAGAGATATGTCGATATCGCTATCACATCCCATACGATTGGAGACTGTATCCTCCCGAAGAGTATCAGGTTCGGAAGCCTGTCGAGACGGCCGATGCAAAGGAGAATATAGGAAGGCCCGATAAGGGTTGAAATGACAGTGATCATCTCGGCCATGCGAATGATCGGTGTTCTCCAGGGAACGCGAAGCAGGTGCAGTATCCCTGAAATCAGCGCGCCGGCGTAACTGATCCCGATGAAAAAGATGAAGTTCACAATATATAATCCCCAAACTACATTATCTCTCATGCCTGTGACTATGTGGCCCCTTGTGATTTGTATATACAGGGCGTAGATTCCAACAGATATGACAGCCAGCAGGAAAATGATCAGAACGACTCCTCTTTTCGAAATTGTTTCTACCTGGGGTTTGAACTCGTTCAGGTTCTTCAGTGTTTTTTCATCAATATTCATGGCTGCAATCAGTTGGTGATATTTGCTTCATTTTTGTAAAGTTCAACTTCTTCGGGACTCAGGTTCTCAAAGCCAACGTTGTAATCAAATGCCCTGTTTACAGGCGGGAGGTAATAAACGCTCGGCTCGGTCCCGAGTTCTTCCATGAACCGGTATGCAGCCCTGTCCTGGAGAAATTCCCTGAACCTTACTGTTTCTGTGCCATTGGTCACTGAATCTTCGTTTTTGTCGCCATACCAGAAAACCCCGTTGGGACAAGATGTAACGCAACTGGGAAGTTCACCCTTCCTGACCATATCGGGACAGAAGTCGCATTTACTCACTGTTCCCAGCCTGGCCGGTGTGCTTGTTTCGGGGGAATAGGGTTTCGTGATCTTCGATTTGTCGATCATAGGCTCTTCCCAGTTAAATACCCTGGAGGAATATGGGCATGCAGCCATGCAGAATTTGCAGCCGATGCAGCGCTCATTGTCGACCAGCACTATACCATCGGTACGCTTGAACGTGGCACCGACCGGGCAAACTTTAACGCAGGGAGGATTGTTGCAGTGAAGGCAGGGCTTGGGGAACCAGTATGGAGCTGTGTCGGCGCTGTCGCGCATGAGGTAAAACTTGATCCAGTCCATATGGGGCGGAAGGTGGTGCATCTCCTGGCATCCTTCAAGGCATTTCCTGGCATTGCGGCATTTAGCCAGGTCGATCACCATCACCATTTTTTTGTTTGGGATGCCTTCCCTGGACTCCTTGCTGCTGACGCATCCTTCACAAAGATGGGCCTTGTCGACCTCTACCATTTTCCCGTCGGCAGTAAGTACTTTTTCCTTTACGCCAGTTTCCGCTTTGGCTGTGTTTCCCGACATAGCAGAAAACACCTTGCCTCCTGTACCAACCAACGCTGTGGCACCAGCGGCAATGCCAATTTTCAGGAAATTTCTCCGCGTTTCTTTATCGCTTTTTTTCATGTATTGTAAGGGCATTTTATTTGCGTACCAAAACTACTTCAATTAAAGACCGTGTTTCTTCAGAAAGGTATGGAATAATACCTTGGCTGCCCGGCTGTTTAGCCCCTGATATCCGGAAAAATTTCCCATTTCATATTGAGATATGTCAATATTTTTTAATTTTACAGCATGCTGGAATATCTTGACAAACCTGTAAGAAGTTGTTTGAACTGCTCGTGCAAATCGACCCTGTTCAATCTTCTTAATCATGAAGAGCTGGAACTGGTCGAGAAAAACCGGCTTAATGTTGTGTTTAAACCAGGAGAAACGATACGAAAACAGGGCACCCAGATGACCCATGTGATCTCGGTGAATTCCGGAATTGCCAAACTTTATCTTGAAGGCATTGAAAACAGGAATGCCATCCTCAGGATTGTAAGGCCTACAAATTTTATTGGTGGACCGGGGATTTACCTTGACCAGATGCATCATTACACCGTAATGGCACTGATGGAATCCTCGGTTTGTTTTATTGACCTCAACGTGTTCAAGGAAGTCATCCGCCGCAACAACCGCTTTGCAGAGGAGTTTATGAAAGACTTCAGCCGCAACACACTGAATGTTTATAACAGGCTTATATATCTTACCCAGAAACAGATGCCAGGGCGGATGGCCGATTCCCTGCTATACCTCTTCGAGGATATTTTTTGTGCAGATCACTTTCCGATGCTCCTCAGCAAGCAGGACCTTGCCGACCTCTCGGCCATGTCGCGCGACAGCGCCGTAAAGATCCTCAGGTCGTTCGAACATGACGGCATCATAGAGTTCAACGATAAAGAGCTTAGGCTGCTTGATCGTGACTCTCTGAGAAGGATAAGCCGGATAGGGTAATCCGGAATTTCGTATTTTGGTTGACGAAATGAAGGCCCTGAAGAACATCCAAACCGATCATCTGCTTATTTTTTTCATCCTTTTCATTGGGGCTTTGCTCAGGTTCTATGATTACGGCAGCATTCCGTTCACTCATGATGAACTGAGCGCCCTGATCCGGACCCGCTTTGGTAATTTTCACGACCTGATCCAAAAAGGAGTTTTGGAGGATGGGCATCCTGCAGGAGTCCAGGTATTTTTATTTTATTGGATAAAACTGGTTGGTCCTTCGGAAGTCATGGTCAAACTGCCGTTTACAATTTGCGGGCTTGCTTCGGTATACCTGTGCTGGGTCATCGGGAAAAAATGGTTCAGCTCTGCTGCCGGACTTATCTGTGCTTCCTTCCTGGCTTTCCTGCAATACACTGTGATGTACTCGCAAATTGCCAGGCCTTATGCCAGCGGATTGTTTTTTGTCCTGCTGATGGTGTATTTCTGGACCAACCTCATCCTCACACCCCGGCATAAGTATTTTCTGAATCTTCTCGGGTATGTGATTGCATCGGCCCTTTGCGCCTATAATCATCATTTTTCTCTTCTTTTCTGCGGAATTGCCGGCCTCACCGGGTTATTCCTCATTGAAAAATCCCGCCGCCTTTCATTTGTATTGTCCTGGCTACTGATCTTCCTGCTCTATATACCGCATCTTCCAATCTTTTTCGGGCAGCTGAAAAAAGGAGGGATAGGGGGATGGCTCGGCAAACCCCGTCCTGACTTCATTCTCGATTACCTGAGCTATGTTTTCCAGTTCTCCTGGTTTGTGCTTGCGCTCGTGGTATTACTGCTGGTTTTATCCATTACCTGGAGAAAAAAGGGGGAACAAACCGATTATCGCCTGGTACTTGTATCTTTCACCTGGTTTTTCATACCCCTTCTTACCGGCTTTCTTTACTCGGTTTATGTTAATCCGGTTCTTCAGTTTTCGGTCCTGATCTTTTCTTTTCCGTTCCTGCTCTTTCTTCTGTTCTTCTGCGCCAACACTGACAAACCCTGGCAGCAGATAGTTCTCGTAATACTGTGTGCCTTGCTCATCATTCCCTCCCTTATCACCGAACGCCTGCATTACCGGCTCTTCTATTCCTCACCTTACCGCGACATCCTCACCGGGGCAAAAGCAGAAGCCGATTCCCTGGGCCGTTCCTCCTGCTTTATAATGATCGACACCCAGCGAAGTTCCAGCATGTACTTCCTGGAGAAACCGGGCCTTAGTGAGTTCAGTGTCGATTACTTGCATGATGTGTCGGAGCCTCCTGTAATAGCGAATATGACAGATACATGCCGGGCGAAGTATTTTATATACGGCTGTGTGTCTAATGCAAATCCCTCTGACTATGCTGTGATCCTGTCGAAGTTCCCCTCACTGCTTGTGCATAAGCGGTTCAATGAAGCCGACCTGTATGTGTTCGGCAGGGATAGTGCCAGCCTGATAAACGAGTGTTATTTCAGCTCCGCGGCCGATTTCATTTCGAACAGTACCGCCTGGATCAATTTATGGCCAAACAGCTGCTGGTATACTGCAACTGACCTCAGCTCCCCGGTCTACCGACTGGAAGGCACCGAATTCAGTCCCGGTTTTAAAGTTTCCCTCAGGGACATCTGCCGTCATAAAAATGATATTATCGACATTATTGCCGATGTTGAAACCACTGAAGAATTCAGCGGGGCCTGGCTGCAGCTCGGTATATACAGTAAACAGGAGTTGCTGTTGCTGAGGAACACAGCCATAGGCCCGGGCCGACCGGGTGAATTCAGGAGGGTCTTCTGTTCATTAAGGCTGGCCGATATTGACTGGAGACATCATTACCTGAGCGTACAGGGTTTTATATGGAACCCCATGAAGCAGGATATCGTGATCAGGTCGATGTCGTTCAGGGTAAGGCAGGGCAATCCCATTCTTTATGGATTATACCGGGAAATAGAGTAATTTTAAATACTATAAACCTGCATATGAACAATTCCCGGGACCCAGACCGATGACAGTAAAAAAGAAAGCAGCCCTTGTGAGAAAAACCATTCAGCTTAAGAACATGGTTTGCAACTGCTGTGTAAGGCTTCTCAGGAAGGAGCTTGACATCGACGGGATACAGATTCATGATATTAAACTCGGAACCCTTGAATTCTCATACGACCCGAAAAAAGTAAGCCTGAAATCCATTGAAAAAATTCTTGCCGAATCGGGCTTCGAGATCATCCTCGACAAGGAAAAGGTCCTGGTTGAACAGATCAGGCAGGCAATGATCGAGCTGATCCACCATTCGACCTATAATGCCATGGTTCGCAATTCAGACTACCTGGTCGAGCGCTTCGACATGTCGTACCCCTATATTTCCTCACTTTTTTCAAAGCATGAGAATACCACCCTCGAAAAGTTCACCATCTTTCATAAAATAGAAAAGGTTAAGGAACTCATACAATACGGTGAACTGACCCTAAGCGAAATTGCCTACATGATGGGTTACAGCAGCGTGCAGTACCTCAGCACACAGTTTAAGTCAGTAACCGGGGTTTCAGTGACCGATTATAAAGCCAACCCGATTGCCGACCGGAGGTCGCTGGACGGGGTCTAGTGATTGGTTGTTGGCTCTTGGTGATTGGCTGTTGGTTGTTGGTTTTTCGATTGCCTCCCAGCACTCTTGCACTGGCGGCTACGGTCTAAGTAAGCTCAGCGGGCTTGCCTCCCGGCACTCTTACCCTGGCTGCTATGGTCTAAGAGAGCTCAGCGGGTTTGCCTCCCAGCACTCTTACCCTGGCCGCTACGTTCTAAGTGAGTTCACCTTTTGTCTACCCTTAACAGTTTCCCAAATCTCTGTTCACTCACTTAGCCCTGATGCAGCCAGGGAAAGGTGCTGGTCAGCCATCCCCAACCCCCATCCCCAACCCCCATCCCCCAATCCCCAGCCCCTAATCCCTAAATAAAATCTTATACATCATTCCGAAAATTTCATAACGCCGGGGGCGGAGGAGCGCTGTAATATTGCAGCATGAAAAACCCCTTGTTATGAAACTTAAAAAAAATGTGGCCGTGAGTGAAGCAGGATTGCTATTCAATCCCGTGACCGGCGAATCCTTCTCTGTCAACCCGATCGGGGTCGAGATCCTGAATCTCCTTCGTGATGAGAAAAATTTCAATCAGATCAGCGATGTCATCCTTGGGAAGTACAGTACCGACAAACAGACCCTTGAAAAAGACTTCCAGGATTTCCTGGATATTCTTTCACATAATAATCTGCTCGAAGGCTATGAAAAAGCAAAAGCTTAATATCGCCGTCACCGGCCTCAACGCCATTGATAGTCCGGGCCCCGGAGTGTCGGTGATCAGGGCTTTGAGGGAGGCAGAATCATTCGACACCCGGATTATCGGTTTGTCGTATGAATCCCTGGAGCCCGGCATTTACATGCATGACCTGGTCGACCACACATACTCCATTCCCTATCCCACAGCCGGTATTGACCTGCTGTTTGAAAGGATGCTCTATATTCATGAGAAGGAAAAGCTGGATGTGATCATTCCAAATTTTGATGCTGAGCTCTATCCTTTTATCAAGCTTGAGCATAAGCTTAAGGATATGGGTATTCATATGTTCCTTCCTACATTGCACCAATTTGAAGAACGGCATAAGGTCAATCTGAACGATTTCGGCAGGAAATACGGCATCAACGTGCCCAAGAGCAAGGTGCTTTATGATCTGAATACAGTTCACAGCCTGCCTTCGGAATTTGCTTTTCCGATGATTGTGAAAGGAAAGTTCTATGATGCTTCGATAGCCTACAGCATTGAACAGGTCAAGAGCTATTTCAACAAGATCAGCGCCAAATGGGGGCTTCCGATCATCATCCAGGAATTTATTCACGGTACCGAATTCAATGTGACAGGGCTTGGCGATGGCAAAGGGAAGACCATTGCGGCAGTACCTATGCGTAAACAGTACATAACCGATAAAGGCAAAGCCTGGGGAGGTATAAGTATTTCAGATGAAAAAATGCTTGATATGACACGGAAATTCCTCAGGAATACCAAATGGAGGGGCGGGTTTGAGCTGGAACTTATGAAAAACAAGGATGGGGAACTTTATCTTCTCGAGATCAACCCACGCCTTCCCGCCTGGATCTACCTTGCAGTCGGGGTGGGACAAAATATCCCCGAAGCCCTGGTAAACCTGGCCCTCGGCAAAACCGTCAAACCCTTTACTGAATATGCAGTCGGTAAAATGTTCATACGCTATTCCTGGGATATGATTGTTGACAGGGAAGAGTTTGAGCAGATCAGCATTTATGGAGAACTTTAAAGAAAGGACTGAATGATAGAAGGATAGAAGGATTGAATTATAAAATGGCAGAATGAAAATAATAAATCAATCTTTCATTTCTTCAGACCTTCATTTCTTCAGACCTTCAAACCTTTAATCAAATAATAACACAAACTTATGTCAAAACAACGATATGAACGCCCGGTGATCAAGAAGCTTGAAACCGGTATGCCGAACAAATTCGGAACCCGCACTGAATACCAGCCTTTCACGCACATCGACGGAGTGGCTGTCAAAAAACTGATCAAAGAATACGGATCACCCCTGTTTGTGATTTCCGAGAAAACCATTCGCAGTACTATAAAAAAAGCCAAAAAAGCTTTTGAATCCCGTTATCCGCGGGTGCAGTTTGCCTGGTCTTATAAAACCAATTACCTGAATGCGGTATGCAGCATCTTCCACCAGGAAGGCTCATGGGCTGAGGTAGTTTCGGGATTTGAATATGACAAAGCCCTCAGCCTTGGGGTTGACGGGAAGAAGATCATTTTCAACGGCCCTGAAAAGAGCGAGGAGGATCTCACCAAAGCCATTAAACACGATTCCCTGATCCATATTGACCACCTCGATGAACTGTATACCATTGCCGAACTTGCCGAAAATCTTGAGCTCCGTCCGAGGGTTGCAATCAGGGTGAACATGGATACCGGTGTATATCCTATGTGGGACCGTTTCGGTTTCAACTATGAAAATGGGCAGGCCTGGGATGCAATCAACAAGATCATGCATTCGGGAAAAATGGAACTGGTTGGACTTCACAGCCATATCGGCACTTTTATGCTGGCTCCATCGGCTTATGGAATAGCGGCTTCTAAACTTGCTGAACTTGCTTTGTCGGTGGAAAAGAAATTCAAGCACGAAATAAAATATATAGACCTCGGGGGCGGATTTGCATCCAAGAATACCCTGAAGGGTTCGTATTTGCCGGGATCCGATACCAACCCGACGTTTGAGGATTTTGCTGAAGCCATATCCACTGCCCTTGTAAACAGTAATTTCAGTCCAGATAAACTGCCTTTGCTTATTCTTGAAACAGGAAGGGCGCTGGTCGATGAAGCAGGTTACCTGCTGGGATCGGTGATCTCGAACAAACGCTCGAGCACAGGCCGCCGCAACACCATTCTCGACATCGGGGTGAACATATTATTCACCTCGTTCTGGTATGACCATAGGATCAGTCCGGCCCAGGAGTTTACCCAGTATTCTGAAGATACCTGCGTTTACGGTCCGCTGTGCATGAACATAGACGTAATCCGCGAAAGTGTGAGCCTTCCGCTGCTGAATAAAGGTGATAATGTAGTGCTGCATAATGTTGGCGCTTACAACATGACCCAGTGGATGCAATTTATTGCCCTGAGACCCAACGTAGTGCTGATCGATATGGATGAAAAGCCACACCTGATCCGCCTTCGCGAGACTCTCGACAATATGAACAGCATGGAGAAAGTTCCTGCCCATCTTCTGAAATTTAAACTATAATTTTGCAGGCCGAAAAAAAGATCTGAAAGTGCAGAAGCTGAAAACCATCTTTCCCTCATTTCTTTCAAGTGTAGTCAACAGCTATACCCAGATCTTCTTTTCAAACAACCTGATCTTTGCACTTATCCTGATCACGGTTACTTTTTTCGATTTCTGGGCAGGATTGAGCGGGATTATCGCAGTAATGGTGACGAATGTCCTGGCTTATCTGATCGGCCTTAACCGTCAGAGTATTACGAAAGGGTATTACGGGTTTAACAGCCTTCTGGTGGGCCTTGGCCTTGGAGTGTATTACGCGCCCAACACCGCATTTTTTATCGTACTTATCTTCGCGTCCTTACTTACGCTTTTTCTTACGCTTTTCGTTGAAGGTGTCGTAGGCAAGTACGGCCTGCCCTTCCTGAGCCTTTCATTCCTGCTGGGCACCTGGCTGGTGAGCCTGGCCACGAGGCAGTTTACCGCTCTTCATGTAAGCGAGCGCGGCATTTACATGACCAACGAGATGTTCAGCCTGGGCGGGCACGATATGGTTGCCTCCTATAACTGGCTTACCAACCTTGGGATACACGAATCGGTGAGGATGTATTTTACTTCACTCGGTGCGATCTTTTTCCAGTATCATCTGTTTGCGGGAATACTTGTTGCGGCAGGACTTCTGATCTATTCGAGGATTGCCTTCATGCTTTCGCTGGTCGGTTTTTTTTCGGCTTATGCTTATTATAGTTTCATCGGAGCCAATATCCAGGAACTCAGTTACAGCTATATCGGCTTCAACTTTATCCTTACGGCCATCGGCATTGGAGGATTTTTTATCATCCCATCGCGCTGGTCGTTTCTCTGGGTGATCCTGCTTACTCCATTGATTTCAATCATCCTCACAAGCACACAGTTCATCTTTTCAATGTTCCAGCTCTCAGTTTATTCCCTGCCTTTCAATATGGTAGTGTTGTTATTTCTCTATTCCCTCAAGTTCCGTGAACGCTTTTTCGACAAACCGGAGCTTGTAAGCTACCAGCAGTTTTCGCCTGAGAAAAACCTGTATGCCCATATGAATTACAGGGAGCGTTTCGGGAAAGCCTTATACTTTCCTTTTATTCTGCCATTCTGGGGCGAATGGAAAGTAAGCCAGGGGCATAACGGAAAACTGACTCACCAGGGCGAATGGAAACATGCATGGGATTTCGAGATCACCGATGAGAAAGGCCTTACATACAGCGGAAGCGGGGATGAATGCGAAGATTATTATTGTTATAACAAACCGGTTCTTTCCCCGGCCGACGCAAGGGTTGAAGAGATCCTCGACGATGTCGAAGAGAACAGTATTGGTAAAGTCGACCTCGAGCACAACTGGGGCAACACCCTGGTGCTTCGTCACGGAGAACAGCTTTTTTCGAAACTTTCGCATCTGAAAAAAGGCAGTTTCAAGGTTGCTGCAGGAGACACGGTGAAGAAAGGCCAGGTCCTCGCAAGCTGCGGCAATTCAGGGCGTTCACCCGTACCGCACATCCACTTTCAGATACAATCAACACCCTATATCGGTTCCAAAACACTGGATTATCCGATCAGTCATTACATCCGGCATCAGAACAATCTGTTCGAACTCAGATCCTGGGAAAATCCAGTAAGCGGAGTGATCGTTTCCAATATGAACAGGAATAATTCGCTCGAAAAAGCGTTTCATTTTATTCCCGGTCAGAAACTCAGCCTTATTGTTCAGCAGCAAGGAGAAAAGGAATATACCCTCAACTGGGAAATTGAATTGAGCGCATTGAACACAAGCTGTATTTTTTGTGAAAAGTCAGGTTCCAGGGCGTGGTTCCGCAATGACGGAGACATTCATTATTTCACCCATTTCGAAGGAGACCGCACATCCCTTTTGTTCCGTTTTTTCCTGGGAGCATACAAGGTCATGATGGGGTATTATCCCGCCCTGCTGGTGAAAGATGTTTACCCTATCTATACATTCAGCAACCGTTTTCTGAGCCTGGTCCAGGATTTTGCCGCTCCATTTTTCCTTTTCATCAGGTCGGAGTACAGTCTTAATTATGTAGGCATAGAAGATTCCCTTAACCAAACCGGGATCAGCCTCAGATCAACAAGTTCGGCAAGCATCGCAGGCAAAGAAATCAGGCACATGGAATGTGAAATGTATATCGGTCCGCAGGGATTGGAGAAATTCAGCATCCAAGAGAACAGAAAAATGACCGAAGTACAAATTGTAATTCCGCGATGAGAAAACTCAATGCCCTTTTCTTTCTTTTGTTTTTACTGCGGATGGCTACGCCCGGATTTTCAGCCGCCAGGCTCGATTTCCAAACAGTCGATATGCTGACTTACCGTTGTTATGCCGAACAGAAATGGGACAGTGTGATCATTGTTGGCAAGCAGGCTCTGAAACAGGACATAGATTATTATTATCTCAGGGTGCGGATGGGGATTTCCTATTACCAGGTGAAGGAATATTTTCCTGCTGTAACCCACCTGAAAAAGGCCAGGCAGTTCAATTCGACTGACCCTTTTGTGACAAATTACCTTTACAATGCTTATTTGCTGACAAACCAGGCTGATGAAGCAAATCTTCTAAGGCCGAAAGCCTCAGCGAAAGAATGGGATTCAGCATATTCAAAACCCGGCGTTCTTCAGCAGGTGCATTTTGAAGGCGGTTACACCCTCAGCAGTGACAGGAACCCGACCAATCTGTCGACCCTGATGGGGCCCGACAGTATTTACGGGGAACAGGATCTATACGGGAATAATCTTTACGGAAGCCTGGGGCTGACGCTCAGGGTTTCGAACTGTCTCAGTTTCAGCATTGCCTATAACTACCTGAACTTTGCAAAAACAAAATATGTGCAGTACGGAAAGGGGGAAGCTAAACTTGACAGTATTTCGTACAGGCAATTCAGCAATGATTATTTTTATTCATTTCCCTTTAAAGTGCACGATACTGCCTTTAAATACAATGTGAAGCAAAATGAGGCATACCTGGGTGCGACAATAACACTTCCCTGGGGGATCAGGATCATGCCTGCGGTTCACTGGCTCAATGTAAAGTACGCGATGGTCAATACTTCTTACCGCACCGACAGCATCAGCGATACGCTATATTATTTGAAAAGCGATCAGACCTACCATATGTTCAAGTACCCTTCGCTTGTATATTCGTTTACTCAGAAAGACACTTCCTTTAATAACTTCGTGGCTGCACTGAGTGTTTCAAAAGACCTGGGCCGTTTCAGAATTGGAATAGCTGGCAGCTGGTCGAACCTGAACGGAAAGACACAGTATCAGGCCGGGGCCTCCCTGACTTATTTCCCCCTCGGAACCCTTGATTTTTATGGAGTGACATCGGCCACAGGATTCTTCCAGGGAAGCGACCAGCGTCTATTGCTGAGCCAGGTCCTGGGAGGAAGGTTATGTTCCTGGCTTTGGGCCGAAGCAAACTTTAATTACGGGGATTACACCAATGCCAACATCGGCAACGGAGCTATTGTGTATAACAACAGTGATAAGATCGATTACAGGGCCGGGGCCACACTGACCTTTGTGCTGAGTAAGCACATTCAGCTTTCGCTGGTTTACCAGTATTTTCGCAAGGAGAGCCAGCAGTATTATTACATTAAACAGTTCAATTCAGAAACCCACCAGATCAAGGAGATCCAGCAGGTACAATATAATCCATACAATACAAATTCAATCATAGGAGGAATAACATGGAAACTTTAAAAAAAATAAATAGCGAAATTGAAGAAAATAGCGAAAAGCGAAAAGCGAAAAGCGAAACATCATTTACATTCGAATGGCTACCGATTTCGTCGTTTCGCCATTTCGCCATTTCGCCATTTCGCCATTTCGCTATTTCGCTTTTCATCTTACTTTCGACCAGCTCATACGCCCAATTATCGAATTCAGCCCTGCAGGAAGGATTT
>JBAXLI010000066.1:0-21724 GCA_037134895.1 Bacteroidota bacterium | reverse complement strand
CCAGCATCCTGCATCGGCGCGAAGCGCCAACATCTTGCATCGGCGCGAAGCGCCAACATCCTGCATCGGCGCGAAGCGCCAACATCTTGCATCGGTGCGAAGCACCAACATCCTGCATCCTCAGAGATTCAGCCTCAGGTTCACGAAGAACTCCCTCCCCGGAGCCGGCTGGTAAGAGTTATAGTCGGCATAATTGTTTGGCTCGGTAAATCCGAAATACTGGGTGTCGAAAACATTCTTGACATACAGGCTGAGGTCGCCTCTAAGCGCCCCGAGTTTCCAGAAATAATGCAGGTCGAGGTTGAAAATATTGTATCCGTTCACCCATGAACTCCTGATGCTTTTCGGCTGGTACCAGGTCTGACCTATGGTATACTGGTTGTATATGGAATCGTCGACCTGGATGCAGAATTTCGACTGCCACTGTGATGCGACAGAAGCTTTAAAATGCTTCAGGAAAGTATAGGAAACCTCGGCATAGAGCATGTTCTCGGGGGAGTTCGGCAACCAGTGGCCTGCAACACTGTCGGGCGAGGTATACCTGAAATGGGAATAGGTATAGGCTGCATCGATAATCAGGTTTTTAACCGGGGAACATGAAACGAAGGTTTCAATACCCCATTTGGTACTTTTCCCCATATTCCCGTAAAAAGCAGTATTGTTTCCTCTTCCGGGAACATTGTAGCGGTAGAATTCATTCTCCGAAAAGATGTCGTAAGCAGTCACGTCATAATGGAGGAAATTCCCGACGTCACCTCTTACCCCCATTTCAAATCCCTGTGACGTCGATGGTTTGATAAGGCTGTTAAAACCTCCATAGGTCACAGGATTATTGTACAACTCATCATTCGAAGGTGTGAGAAACCCGGTACCATAGTTTGCATAAATATTGAACTGCCTGAAGATGTCATATGCCAGGCCAATCCGGTATGTAGGTTTGTCAAAAGTGCGGTTACCGGAGGGGGAAACAGAATCGGGCATGGGGATATTGTTCTGGAGGCTGTTATATACATAGTCATACCTGAGGTTCACGAGTGCATATAACTTCTTCGCAATATCCAGTTTGTCGATCAGATACACCCCTGCGCTGGTTTGCCTGATGATCTGGTTGATGAGGATTGTGCTCTGGTCAAAGCACTGCCTGCTCCAGTAAGAATCAACCCTGTTAGTGTCAAGGTTGCTTCTTGAAGGAACTGCAAACATATGTTCAGTGATGGACTGCGTCTGGTAATCCACGCCGAAACTGAAATGATTTTTCAGGTTCTCCTTCCCGAAATTCAGGTTATATTGTGCCGAAGCCCCCATGTTCACATATGGTTTATAGTCGTCCCCATTGTTCGAGGTCTCCCTGTAGCTGTTCGTACGAAAAAAGCCTTTCAGCTCCAGATCCTGGTTCCTGCAGATGTCGAACTTCCCGATCAGCGCCCCGGTAAGCCTTTTTGTTTCCTGGAATTCATTATACGGAATGGCATCGGTATTGGCAGCCCTGGGCCCAACCGTTTCATACCGGTATAAGTTGATGCCCTCCGAATTCTGGTTGAAATAGTTCGTATAAGTAAGAAGCTGGGTGATTTTTATTTTGTCAGTAGGAGTCCAGTTCAGTTTTTCACTGAAATTATCCGACATGAACGACTGGTGTTCCCTGTACCCATGTCCCTGCGTGTGAGAGTAAGAAGCTCTGTAATTTATCTTGTCCTGGCTGCCGTCGACCTGCCCAAGGATCTTCCAGAAACCATATGAACCCGCCGAAAGCGAAAGCATGCTGTTCACAGGTTTTTTACCTCCGTTTTCGGTAATTATGTTGATGATGCCCCCTGTGGCATTGGCTCCGTAAAGCGAAGCCGCTAGTCCGCGAACAACTTCGACTTTTTTCACCACTCCCCAGTCCACATCGTACAGGTCGGGACAATATCCCCCCGGATCATTCACAGGGATACCATCGATCAGCACCTGGATCCCCCTGAATCCGCTTTCCGATAAAATTCCCTGGCCACGTATATATACATGCACCCTTGAACCATCGGTTCCGTTTTCGACTTTCACCCCCGGGACCAGCCTGAGAGCTTCGTCGGGTGCGATGGTTTTGCTGAATTCAAGCAGCTGTCCCTGTGATACAATCGAAATGGCTGCAGGCAGTTCTTTCATCGGTGTGACTGACCTGAGGGCCTGCACTACCACCTCATCGAGTTTGATGGTGTCTTTTACCCTGGCCTCTGAAGGGTCACTGTTTTTGTTCTGTCCTGCTCCTGTAAATCCCAGGGCAAACAGCATGATCATGCTGCAAAGTAATCTTGTTTTCATTGTAATGAATGTTTCGGTTTAATTATGAGAAAATCCTGTGATCCAGAATTGTTAAGCAAATTTCCTTGGGTCGCCCCGGATTGGATCAGGCCGGCTTACTTAAGGCAGATAAGGAAATGAAAAGAATGTCAGGATTTCTCAGGGGGAGGGGAGAAGGGGATTAGTAAATGCCCTGTAAAATGCTCGGAAAGCAAGGGGTATGTAATTGTTTTAGCTGACTGCGGATGAGTACGCCCCGGGATAACCGGCAGGGCCGTAGTGACAAGGTGCTGCAGAAGGTTCTGTGTCTTTTTATTATGCTGGGTGTTTTTCAAGCCCGCCATAAGCTGTTGTTCCTTTATATCCTGGATGCAATAGAAAACAACAATCCTGCCTTTGTGAACCTCCCTTGAAACATCGTACATGTTCCCGCGATAGAGGATCTCATGCTCGTCCATACGGCGGAAAGCAGGATCAGACATGGGATTGAAGATACTAAGTACAGAAAG
The DNA here is from genome assembly GCA_037134895.1 of Bacteroidota bacterium. Classification (GTDB taxonomy): domain Bacteria; phylum Bacteroidota; class Bacteroidia; order Bacteroidales; family FEN-979; genus CAIRDP01. The sequence continues at coordinate 18,935 of JBAXLI010000066.1, read as the reverse complement.
TTCATTCTTAAAACAACCATGGGAAATGAGGGCTGATATCTCACGCCGAACGAGGTAACGGTTAAGTTCGTATGCAATATAATACCCTGCAGTGTTGAACAGCATTGCAAACAGTAAAACAACCGGAAGTATCTTTTTCATCACCTGCTGATAACCAGTTTCCGGGTGATAACTTCATTTTTCCTGGTAATCTTCAGGATATACAACCCGGATGGAAGTGCGGCAAAGTTAAATGATTTAATGGTTTTACCTGCTACCATAACATTCTTTTCTTCATAAACTGTTTTTTGCTGAAGGTCTTCGAGAGTTAAGGCAATGGTTTCTCTTTGGAGAGAAAAGAGTTCGAGCGTAAACAAACCCTCTGATGGGTTAGGGTAAATGTTCAGGCTGAACCCTGCTGATCCTTCAGAAACCCCAAGACAGTTTTTGAAGGTAAGATAAACCGAATCGGTTTTGGAACAGCCTGAGTTGTTCCAGGTCTTCAGGTGAAAAAGTCTGGTCCCTGTTCCTCCGGCAATCAGAGTATCAATTACTGCGGTTTGCGTGGTTAAATTGCCGGGTGTCCAGAGGTAGGAATTCACGCCGGTTGTGTCGGCCCTGAGTGTGATGGTTTGCCAGGAACATACCGTATCCTTTGGGAACACGCTAATATCGGCAACAGGGAGTCCGTTTATGGTCAGGTTCATGCTGCGGATGCTTCGTCCATACCCGCTGTAGGCAAAGAGTTTTAGCTTTACCTTTCCCTGGATAATGTCATTGCCTCCCGGAGTGTATACCGGTTCAAGGATCATGGGATTACTGAAACTGCCGTCGCCTGAACTCATCCACCTGAGAGAATCGTACTGCTGGGCTGTAGCCTGGAGTGTATAATTTGCCCCGGCACAGATGCTGTCGTCGGGACCAATGGTCACATCCGGTACGATGGGCGCCGGGAATACGATGAAATCGAGGCCCACCTGGTCTGAGCCTCCCGAAGATGCAAGATCTTTCTGGTAGATCCATTTGAAGGTATGGGTACCGGCCGAAACGGGGAAGGCAGCCCTGGTCCAGGAGTTTTCACCCGACCATTGCCATTCAAGGGTGTTGTCGATAAAGAAATTAAGGTAATCATAATCCAGTTCCGTGGATGTTTTCAGGTAGAAACTGATGCTGTCATTTGCAGCAGAGGTATAGGTCACATATAGCTGGGAACTCTGCTGGTCTTCGATCTTGCCGGAGACAGCACAGAAGGATCCTTCATAAGGGTTCACGTTGGTAAGGTTCCATGAAGTGTTCCCACCGAAATGCCAGGGGAATTTGGTGAAGGAATTGCTTTCCCAGTCTTCAACCACTATGCCTATGATCTCGTGGAAGGTGGCATGTTTGGAATACAATCCGCTGCGGACGATAAAATCGAGATCGGCTCCCGCCGAAGTGGGCGCCGAATCGCTTACAGTGACGGTATAATGCATGATGACGAACGAGAAGGGCTTCACGGTATCGGCGAAAACCGAATCGTTGAGCAGGCTGAGGTAGGTTGAGCTTGAGTTGAGTTTGCCATACGTTGCCGGACAAGGGAAATCACCCGAGTTCATAATGGTGACGGTCACATCGTCGGTTTCTCCCGGGTCGAATCTTCCATTATTGTTCCCGTTCTGATCGTGTATGCTCATTCCGATGATCCGGAGCCCAGGGGCATGTGATTCCACCGAAAAATGAGAGTTCCAGGAGGTGTCGGCATCACTGACGTTTACATTGAATCGTACCATGATATTGTCGGGAATGGTATCTGAGACTTTGAAGGTAAAACCGTTCGTTACTGATGCGTTAGCTCCGGCAGCAATGTCTGGATACGGTTGCAGGGAATCGGTCATAGTGATATATGGGGAAGGTGATGTTACCTTAACCTGCAGGTTGTTTGCATTAAGGTCGCCTATGTTCTTTACCGACAGGGTAAGATGCAGTGAATCCCTGTATTTGAGAGTGGTTGGGGTACCTGTTGAAACAGTAGTAAACTCATTTGAAAAGTAGGTAACCCAGGGCTGGCCCGGAGCCGGTGAAAGGGTGAATGGCGAGGTCCATGTCATGGTTTGCCCTCCTGCGAGACGGTTGTCGGTCCACATGGGATACACTTTCAGGTTCTGTGCTGATATACCGAGATAATCCCCGAAATAATTGTAGGCAAGTCCGGGGATAGGAGATGGCGTGAACGAAACATCGCTGACCCTGAAATCGCTGAAGCTGTTACCTCCATCGTAGGAGTAGGAAACCCAGGTTTCGGCCTCGGCAGATGAGACCTCCCGGTCGTCATAGTAGATCACACAAACGGCTCCTGTTACCGGATCTACGGTGATCCATGGAAAATAATGCTGTTTTCCAAGGCCTGAAGGATCCTGGTTTACTTTTACTGCTGTTGACCAGCTATCTCCGCCATCCGCAGACTTAATAATATATACATCGATATCGCTGCCTGTATTGACACCAGGGAATCCCACATTTGCCCAAACGAGGTATAATGTTCCCCTGTACGGACCGCTGCTCAGGTCGACGGCCATTGAAGGGAAGGAGTTCACCCGCATGGCTTTGCCTGTCATGCTGTTTCGTATGCCTTTGATGTTTGTGATGATGCGATGCGAGTTCTGCCATACGCTGCCTCCGTCGAGAGAACGCGTGAACCCAATGGATGTTTCGTCGCTGGGCCAGGTGTCATAGATGCTCCATGCCATGTATACCTGCCCGAGCGGACCGGTGGCGATATTCACTCCGTGATTGAGTTTCCCGGCGTTGACTCCCCTGCTGACAGTGGTAGGTGAGAACCAGTGTTCACCTCCGTTGAGGGAGCGTGTAACCTGGATCTGGTTGGTGTCGGCAGTGCCTGTGATGAAATTTGTCCAGGCAACATAAAGGTTTCCCTCGAAAGAACTTGAAAGAGAGTTGTCGACGGCAAGGTGATTTTTGTCAAGCAGTCCAAATACAGAAGAAGGGCCGGGAGCTACCTCCACCTCGGTCCAGTTGCTGCCCTTATCATTGCTGTATGCTACACTCATCCCGTAGGTATTGCTTATCATTCCCACATACCATCGGCCATCCCTGCCGATTGCAGTAGCCGGGTCTCCGCGGTTGTAGCCACCAGCTCCCTGGAAAGTTCCTCCCCATGAAAGCCCGGCGTTTTGTGAATGGTAAGCATCGGCCCCAATCGGGTCCTGAACGAAACCGTTGAACCAGTCAGAGGAATTGTTTGAATTCAGGACCTGGTCTTCATCCCCCGGGTCAATGAACACAGAATTCTCACTCTGGGTGATGGTTGTAAGCGTACTGACCGGTACATCTGGTGAATCCTGGGGTGGCAGGCCTGCTGCACGTATTGATGAGGTAAGTTTTTTGGGAGCTGTCCAGGGTATGGTTTTTTCAGGTTTAACATAGCCCTGCCTTACCATGTCCTGCCAGTAACCGATATTATCGGCATATGGCACTACTATCCCTTTTCCCGCAGGTGTTATCTGCGGAAGATTCGACAGTCTCTGTGCCAGCGAAAAACAGGAAAAAAGCAGGAAGACAAAAAGGGGCAAATATATCTTTTTCATTGTATTGAATATGATTAACTACAAAGGTACGCAAGAAAATTGCTGAGGATTGATTATCTTTGAAAATAACCAATAACCAATAACCAATCACCAATCACGAAACAATAAGTTATGTTACTCGAAATAATCATTCTTTTCCTCCTCTTCCTGATAAACGGGATGTTTGTCATGACGGAGATTGCCATGGTTTCATCGCGAAAAACGAGGCTTGAGCTGGATGCCCAGTCGGGGGACCGGCGGGCCTTACTTGCACTTCAGCAGATGAACAAACCGGCAGGCGTGCTGTCGACGGTTCAGATTGCCGTGACACTGATAGGCATTCTTACAGGTGTGTTCACCGGGTCGGGGATTGCCGATGGAGTGGCTTCTGTACTTATAACTACAGGGGTTTCGGTGTCGGTCGCAAGGTCGCTTGCCCTGACCATTGTTGTCATAATCGTGACCCTTGTTTCAATGCTGATTGGAGAACTGGTCCCGAAACGCATCGGTCTGATCAGCCCCGAACGTATTTCGAAGATCATGGTTCCCCCGGTTGTTGCGGTTTCCTATTTAATACGGCCGGTAACATGGCTGCTCACCCGCCTCAGCGACATCATCATCAGGTTTCTTGGCATAAAGTCATCCGCCGACTCGAAAGTAACAGAAGAAGAGATAAAGGCTATGGTACAGGAAGGGGCCGATGACGGTGAGGTGCAGGAAATCGAACAGGATATCGTGGAAAGGGTGTTTCACCTAGGCGACCAGAAGATCGCTTCACTGATGACTCATTATTCTGATATAACCTGGCTGGATGTAAATGAACCGCCTGCGGAACTCTGGAAGAAAATGCGGGAGGAAGTGCATTCGGTTTACCCGGTTTGCAGGGATGACCTCGACAACCTGATTGGGGTGGTCTTTATCAAGGAACTGTTTTTAAGGTCAAACTGCGATGTTGATATTGATCTGATGGAGTTTGTGAAACCTGCCCAGCTGGTGATGGAGACGCTGACGGCTTTTGACACTCTTGAACTTTTCAAGGAGAATAAAATTCATCATGGAGTCGTTGTTGACGAATATGGTGCTATTGTCGGGATGGTCACATTGAATGATATTCTTGAGGCCATTGTAGGTGACTTCAACGAGCCGGATCCCGATGAGCAGCAGATCAACCAGAGGGATGACGGGAGCTGGCTGGTCGACGGACAAATGTCGTTCTATGAGTTTGCCTATGAGTTCAATCTCCAGGGTTTCGATAAGACAAGGATTAAATTCAACACCCTGGCCGGACTGGCGATCAGCATACTTAAGCATATTCCGAAGCCGGGTGAGAAATTCACCTTCATGGGATTTGAATTCGAGATCGTCGACCTCGACGGAAACCGGATAGACAAGCTGATTGTTAAAAAACTTTCCTAGGAATGGATACGATTAAGGGATGCGGGATGCAGGATGCACGATAAAGGATGCAGGATGCAGGATGCAAGATGCAAAATGCAGGATGCGGGATGCGGGATGCGGGATGCAGGATGCGGGATGCAAATACCAAAAACCTAATACCAAAAACCCCGAACCCGTTTACTCCTTCGCGACTTTTTCGACCTGGAACCCTGCTTTGCTTGTCACTTTAACATAGTAGATTCCCTTTGCAAAGCCTGAAAGTTCAAGGATTCTCGAAGTCCCTGACGGTACATTTCCGAACTTCTGTCTCAGTAATGGCTGTCCGGAGGTATTCAGGACCAGGACCTCCACATCTTCCGAAAATTCATTGAAGCTGAGGTTGAGGCTTCCGGTTGTAGGATTCGGGAAGACTGTAAGGAAGCGAACAGGCGATGGATCTTCGATGCCGGTACAATTTCGAATTACAATATGCTTTGTACCGGAAGATCCGGTGTCGCAGGCATTTGCTCCTTTAACCACTAGGTCGCCCGAAACTGCATTGGCTGAGAATTTAATGGTGATCGCCTGGGTGCCTTCACCTGCAGTGATGCTGGCTCCCGTTGGGAGTTTCCAGATATATGAATCGGCTGCAGTGATCGTAGCAACTGTATAAACATATCCTCCTTTATCCATGCAAACGGTATCCTTTCCCGAGATGGCACCGGCCGGGCCCGGGCTGGGGGTGATCGGGACTATTTTGGATTTAAGCGGGCTGGAGCCGCAGATATTCTGGGCTTCAACTGCAATTTCTCCTGAAGCAAGTCCCCACCTGACATAAATGGTACTGGTGGTTTGGCCTGAGTCGATCACTACGCCTGAAGGCACAGTCCAGTAATAACCCAGTACTCCGGGGATGGTGTCAACTGAAAAAACGGCTGGAGAATTCCTGCAAACAGAGTTGGGCCCGTAAATTAATGAGGGAGCCGGGGGCGGATCGGTCACCGAAATAGTTTTCACCGAAGCGGCGCTTGTTCCGCATTCATTGCCTGCTGTGACACTGAGGTCTCCGCCTGTGGTGGTCCAGCCAACAGTAACAGTCATTGTCCCCTGGCCACTGATTAACGTCGCACCTGGAGGAACCGACCAGGTATAGGTTGTTGCAAAAGGCACCAGGGAAATGCTGTGGCTTGTGGCAGTGTTTTTACAAACCGAAGGTTGTCCAGAAATAGGTCCGGGTGTGCCTGGCATGAGTTTGAGAGCAACCTCCACGTTTTCCGCAGCCGTATGGGAGGCATTGTCGCTTACCGATACTGTGTATGAAGTGGTGGCAACAGGTGTTGCAACCGGGTTGGCAATAGATGGGTTTGAAAGCGTTAATGGGGGAGTCCAGTTATAGGTGTAGGGCGGAGTTCCCCCGTAAATAGTCGCTTTCAGCTGGGATGTGCCCCCTGCACAAACAGCGGTTGGTGAAGCAGAAGCGAAAAGGTTGACCACACTCCCGTCAAGCACGAGAAGGCTCAGGTTTCGCAGGTGGACTGGCGTGCCGCCGGGGCCGGTGCCTTTGACAATAACCTGGTATGTGCCCAATGGAACATTTCCGCTGAGGATTACCCGTAGCGGTTTGCTGCCAGGGAAAGTGCTGATGATATTTCCCGATGGAAAGTTAACGGTAATAGTTCCCGAAGTGGGTACGGGACTAACTGTGGCCGATAAAAATACGGTATCGGAATACAATTTGACTTCGGGTACCGTCACATTGAGAAGGCTGCTGTCGGAAGGCATAAGCAGGGTATCGGCGGGCCTTGACAGGGCTATTCCGAAATCGGGGAAATAGGCGGTTACACTCATAAAAGTTCCTTCCCTGAAATCTGTCCAACCGGCCATAGCCACTTTATTGTTCGAAACGATACCGTTATAATCACCCTGGTACCTGGGGGTTCCGCCGCCTCCGCAGGTAGCGCAGTTGATCTTCATTTTCTTGTTTGAAATACGCTGGTTGGGCATGAAGGTAGCTCCTCCATCCGCAGAGTATGTGGCATAAATATATGCTGAATCGCTGGTAGGGGTGTCACGGGTATCCATCCATTGAACATACAGCCGGCCGGTCTCTTTATCACACCAGATGGCAGGGTGCCACTGGTTGTTGTTCTGGGTGTTTGCGTCATCATTTACACGCACCGAATCAGTCCATGTGGTACCACCGTCGTCGGAAGACCTGCACCATATATCGGGTTTGAATTCATTGCCGACGGGGTCATTAGAAGCGTATACCAGGTAGAGCCTGCCGCGGTGGGCTCCGTAGCTGTTGTCGGCGGCGATGAAAGGGTATGGACGGGTGCGCATTCCCTGCACCGAATTCCTGTTGTTGAGGAAGGTCCCCACGTAGTTTGCAAACTGCTGGGCCGACATCATGGTGAATGTTTTTCCGCCATCGGTTGAGCGGTAAAAAGTATATACAGAGGCCTGGGATAAGCCTGAGTTTGTTACAACATACACGGCACCTCCCTGAACATTCCCGTTTGCTCCTACACAAACCATCATGCCGGGAACGTCCTGGGTTGCAGGATTGAAGGTGTTCTGCCAGGTAAGTCCGTGGTCGGTGCTGCGGGCAAAATACCCTGCATTATTGTTGGTCATACATACATATACATTGTTCGCATTGGGTCCGCTGGTCTGGTCGCATGCGATCCAGCATTTGTCGTTCCCGCTTGCCGCCGAGACAGCCGGCGCCCAGGTAAGCCCGTTATCTGAGGACCGCATGACCTTAACTCCCTGTATTGAACCGCTGCCGTACATGTTTTCGTAAAAGAGGTTTCCCAGGCTGTCGTAAGCTACTACGGGGTCACCGTAAAGATTTGCTCCGAAATTGGGTGTAACAAATGCCCAGTCAAGCCCGTTTTCGGTATGATGTGCCCCGTTGGTGTTATAGGCGGAGAAATACCATGCCGGGTTTGAAAGGCTTGCTGCCATATTGCTTTCCCCGAAATCAACGCCAAGATTATAATTATCCCAATTGCCGATGGTTATCACCGAGGATGCAGGCAGTAACTGGTTGTTTGAAGGAATGATCCTGTCCCAGAGCGATCGTGGCAGCTGGTCGAGGTTTGGATTGTCGTCCTGGGCTGAAACATGGATGCAGGATGCAAGAAGCAGGATACCGATAAAAAAGCCCCGGAACAGGAATTTATAATGAGATGAAAAGAATAAGTCATTCATTGGATCTGGTTTTTGGTCATTAAGGTCAATACTTTGGCAAATGTATGCTTAAAATAAAAAACCCGGCTTTTCGGACCGGGTTTTTTATCAGGCTGATTGAAATTATTTCTGTATGACAAGCTTCCTGATGAAGGAGCCTGCTTCGCTTTCAATCTTGATGTAGTAGATGCCGTCGGATTTGCCGGTGAAATCAATGACCTTATTGAATTTGCCGCTGATCACAAGGCTTTTTTCGGAATATAATGATGCTCCAAGAGAATTGAACACGGTAACATCAACAGCAACCGCTGAACGGGTGTTGAAACCGATAGTGAACTTGCCAGAAGTTGGATTCGGGTAGACTTCAAAGCCCAGGGCATTGATGTCGTTTATGCCTGTGGGCGAATAAAGGATCACCGTTTTTTCATCTGAGGAAACGGCCTGGCCGCAATCGTTCGAAGCAATAACGCTGATCTTCACAGTACCGGCGAATTTATTCGTCCAGGTGGCTGTACCAGTAGTATCACCTGAGATGCTTCCTGCTGTGACGGGGTCGATCACCCAGTCGTAGGAGGTTGCATTGACGGCGGCAGTAGTCTTAAACACTGAAGTGGAAGTCTTGTTTGAATTCACGCTGTCGGGTCCGCTGGGTTTGGAAGCAACTCCCGGAAGAGGTTTCACGTTCACCGGAAGTTCATCGGAAAACGAACCTGCTCCGCAGTCGTTGTTTGCCTGGACCATAACAGTGATAGGGCCTGTATAGCTGCTGTTAACACTGAGTGATGCAGTTGTTCCGGTACCTGTGATTGTTCCTGCATTATCGGGGGTCACGACCCAGAAGTAGAAGGAGGCGGTAGGAACTGTGGTTGTAGTATATTCTACAGCAGCACTTCCCTGGCAAATCTCGGTGGCGCCGGCAGGCAGTGAAGCCTTGACAGGAGCAGAAGCAATAATCACATCAGAAGTTCTGGTGTCGGAACATCCGCCGGTCGACTGTATCTCGAGGGTTACAGAATAAGTTCCGGCAGTGGAGAATGTATGTGAGGGATTTTCCAGAATTGAAGTATTGCTGCTTCCGGATGAGGGATCACCAAAATTCCAGGCCCATCCCGTAATTGTTGAACCCGGATGGGTCGAGATGTCGGAGAATGCAGTAGGTAACCCGGCACATGCTGCGGCAGCAGAATAAGCGGCAACCGGTTTTTCGTATACGTGGATGTAAGCAGCTTTTAGCATTGTATTCGGGGCCTGGCCTGATTTTGCTACAGTAAGACTAACATCATAGGTTCCGGGAACCGAGTAAATGATTCCTGTCGGGTTCGAAACGACTGAAGTTGCTGGTGTACCGCCCTGGAATGTCCAATCCCAGCCTGTGGGAAGTCCGCCTGAAAGATCAGTGAAATTGACAGAACCTCCAACGCATATATTGGTGTTGTTTGCTGCAAATTCGGCGATCAGGTTAACAGAAGTCACCATGATATAAGAAATGTAGCGGTTAAAATCCTGTTTGGTGGCAGTTACCATGATATTGGTGCCCACCGGGAGAACCGGAATGGTGATGGAAACCGGACCGTTTACACTGCCGTAAGCAGTAGCAATGATCTCATTGTTTACTGTGAGGGCGATAAAAGCGCTGTCATTGGCCTGGATATCAACACTGGTTGTGCCATAATTGATGGTCGACGGATGGTTTACAGTTAAATTAACGGGAACTGTATCGGATAACTGCAGGAAGGCGTCGCAATGAGCATGAAACAGCCGGTAGGTGATCTGCTTGTTACCCGGGTTTGAAGGCCAGCTCGACTGTTTCAGGAAATACTTGCCTGCAGCATTACCGAAGGCAGGCATGATTCCCCTTGAAGCGGGAGTTGTGCCGTAGGAAGGCATAAAGTGAGGCCACATATTGTCAAAGGCACCCCATAAATACACGTCATTAACAAAGGAGTAAGATGTTTCGGAAGGGCAAACAAGACCTAAAGCACCTGCATTGTGTCCGTTTTTAACAAGACGCTGGAATGCTTCTGAGAAGCAGGCAGGCGGACAGCCCGATGGATTATGATACGCACCGGTTTCACAGTTGACTGAGAAAACGAAAGGAAGAAGGGTATTTGTAAGCTGGTTGACGTTGGTCGTGGAGTATGCAGGTTCTCCCCATCCGGTATAATTTCCGTGATCCCTGTGGAGAAGAAGGAAGGAACCTGCGTTGATAGCATTATTGATTTTGGTTGCAGTTCCGCCTGTAAATCCGCCGATAGTGCCCGGACTGGTTGGAATATAATTCAGTCCTGAAGGCCCGAAATAATTCATAACGCTGGTTGTATTCGATGCGGTTGACCAGGGGCCGTTTACTGTATTGTTGGCGGGTGATCCAAGGGCGTTGATCCTCTGTACATTTTTCCCAAGAACATTTTTCCAGAAACCACCAACCAGTTCTGAGCAAAGCTGGAACCAGCGATCATCCTGCCATCCGAGGGCAGAGATCGGGCGGTTGTAGTAACCAGTGTCGGTCGGACGGCTTCTTTCAAAATTCATGATACGGCCAACCATGACCCTTAACTGGGTTGAATCATTGGCACAGATCCTTGCGAAAACCACATCGGGCATTTCATCCCCTGTTACGTCGGCATAAAAGTTGTCTGAAGCAAAGTTCGGGTAGCCGGCATCATGTGGATACAGGTGGGAGATAAGATTTTTGTTCCCGTCGGTGCCGTAGTCGCCAAGGAGCAAACAGGCTGCGGGTTTTATGGTCCAGGTGTTATATGCATTGTCGATAAAGCTCTGGATATTGTTTTCGGTATTTCCTCCAAGCTGGGATATAGGGAACACTTTGGTGAGGATGCCCTGCTGGTTACGCCAGTTCTTGAGGGTATCGGCCCAACGGAGAAAGTCGGGGCCGTCGGGGCTGATGATGATGTATTCGCATTCATCAGTGGCGGCTGATTTTGCATTCCTGATCTGCTGCATGCGGGCGGGATAATTAACCGGAGGCAGGCTTGAAAAGTTCAGGATGTTGTCGGCCATGATGGGATCCCAGTAAGGACTGCGGAAGGCCTCATTTCCATAAGTACCGCTTCCACCTTCGAAGGTCAGATCTATTTTAATGTTTTTATAAACCTTGAGTTCTTTTGAAACCGGGTTATACTGGAAAGGAGTGATACCGAGCATGATCACATCGGTACCGCGGATCTGGTCAACCCCTGAGATCTGAACAGGGCTGGCAGGAAAGAGAGCATTGGTGCTGTAGACATTCTGATCTTTTTTAAATACTATGTCTTTCTGGGTTTCCAGGGGGATCTCAGGTGCCCAGGCAACATCAACATTCTGAATGGTCACAACATCCATATCGACAATCCTGAGATGGGGTTTTGATCCCTGAGGGATTACAAGATAGCGGCTGGCCTGAGGAAGATCGGGTTTGCCTGCATCATTGAACAGGAAAACACCCGGGAGGTTCACCTTCTGAAGCTGCTGTCCTTCGATGACAACAGGATCGATTGAAAAAGTCTGTACGGAGTAGACAACCTGCACTACATCCGATTTTGACTGGGTCAGGTTGAATCCCTGTTTACCCCAGCTGTTGCTGTAAGAGAAGTTCTGTGCATTAACTGAACATGCAGCGAGGAACAACACAGCGATCAGGAATAAAGTTCTTTTCATGGAATGGAATATTTGATTTTAACTAATAAGATTAGTAAGCAACAAATTTAATAAAAATTTTATATAGGGCTACCTAACAATGAGTTTTAATTTGGAACTCAGACACGATCCTTCCACCTTAAGGGAATAAACCCCTGCAGGGAGCTGAGGCAGGCTTAGAGTAAGACTTTGAGGATCGGAAAGGTTCATGCTGTCCCAGGTTCTGACGACTTGTCCATATGTATTCACAAGACATATGTTAACTCTTGCTGATATGGCAGAACCGGCCTTAAGAGTAACTTTATCGGTGCAGGGATTCGGATAAACGCTCAGGTTAAAGGCATTCTGTTTATCGGTGATTATGCCAACCGGGATATTTTCGGTGAAGACCCAGAGTACAGGATCTCCTAAAAGGTTACAGTCATAATGACACCAGCGCTGGGCTCCGGGCTCAAATTCGTTTGGGACAGTAACCCATGGAGCAGTTTTAACCTTCGACATGAGGTGGGCTGAGCCCAGCTCATGGATCTGGTTTGCAATGGTATCATTGTACAGGGCGCTTACAAATTCCCGGTTCAGGTGGGCCGAAGGTCCTTCGGTAGTGCCCTGGTCAAACCATCCGTACCTTGAATTAAAAATACCACCGGCCAGGAAGTTTTCGATAAGCACAGCCCTTTCGGCAATACAATCGTTATTGTCAAAAGCTCCGCAGTCACAGCCATGGGTATACATGAGTGTATAATTATGAGTCACTCCGTTGAGGGCATAGAAGTTTTGATTTGTTATATCGGTGATGTACATTTTCATCATAAAAACAACATTGGAATGCCCTGCATGATGAATGAACGAAGGTCCCTGGTTGACTTTTGCATAAAGTTCTCCAAGGGTCCATTCATATTTCACAGGAGGAGGTCCCGCACTGACCAGGGTGTCGTAAAGTCTGGTTATATTGTTGGTGGCGGATGGGATTCCATGTGTAAAATAATTATTATCGTTATGGTCATTTACCAGGAGTTCGATATAATCCTGTCCCCAGGTCATGGTTGCCTCATCCATGAACTCTCCGACAAGGAGTGGTTTTGCCTGTTCATTGGGTTTCTGGTGAGCCCTGTACCATATTGTTTTGTGAATGATTGCCGACTGCTCCTGCACAGTTTCAAAAGGAAGTCTTCCGACAGACACTTCCGGCATCAGATCGGGAGCATCGGCTACCTCTGCGTAAATGCCATTGCCGTTGGCGTCGTAATTCCCGTCCATCCCTGAATAATAAATATCGGCAGGAATGTCATCGGCAGTATACATTGTTCCACTTGAATTGACTTCACAGTAAAACTTACGGTGGGGCACAAGGCTGACATCTCCTCCAAGCATTGCATATTCAATTCCGTTTGTCTGGTATTCCCTTTTGATCAGGTTCCTGATCTTATCCTGGGTGTCGAGACCGGTAATATTGGCGATAATATCTTCAACAGTATAGATCTGCCAGCTGACACCGAGTGAGTCATACAGGTTTGTAAGAGGAGAAAAGCCCTGAACGAAGGTTTGCGTAGTAATAATGAGCACCTGGTAGGATGCTGATGAACTTTTTTTCATGGGATAGAGATCCATAATTTCAGGATTCTGTGCAGCCTGGCTCACCCTGTTCAATACCTTGCCGGAGGTCGAAAGATTTTTCAAAGCTTCAACTGAAGCTACAGATTTTTCAGTAGTTATGGTAACTGTGACATCCGAATAATAGCCAGCTTTCTGAAGCGAGGGGAAGTACACCACAGGAGTGAAACTGCAAAGGGCAAAGGCATACCCGTTAAGATAGGAAGTGATGAGGTTGCCGGCATTTACAAGAGGGTAGGCTGAAGCAGAACGGTAAACGCTTTCATTTTTCAGAAATCTTCCGGTTCCGCCTTTTGAAACAGGGCTGATATCCTGCTGAGGCTGCAGTGAATAAACACCATCAAGTTCAACGAAACCTGAAGATTTTATCTGAATGTTTTTTGCCGACTCTCCCGGGGGAAGCATGAGTGAAACTGCATTCCATGGAAGCATAGGTTCACCGGGGTTTCCGCTAAGCAGGGTATTTTCAAACGCAAGTGTCTGAAAATTGCCGTTGCTTTTAATGATTACTTTCCCAAAATGGTAGGTTTTTGTGACAGTGCCTGCAGATACAACAAAAGTGAGGAATAGGGCACAGGCTAGAAGCAGATATTTTTTCATGGCAGGTATTCTGTTTTATCGGGTTATCAGGTTGAAAGACAAGTAAGCAGAAAGGAAGGTTGCTTGCAGATATAAAAAAGAGGCCGCCATTTGCGTGACGGCCTCTCAGAGGACACAGATCTTGTATTAGTTGATCAGGATTTTTTTAACCAGTTTATTGTCGCCATTCTGGATGGTGAGGAAATAAACTCCGGATGGAAGACCGGTAGCCCTGATAGTTTTGGTAAGGTCATTGCTGATGGTAACATTGCTTTCGCTGTAAACTGTTGAGCCGTTTGCATTCCTGACAAAGAGATCAGCAACAAACGATTTGGCTACGTTGAAAGTAAGTTTGAAGTTGCCATTGCTTGGGTTGGGGGAAACAATAATCTGGTTTCCAGCCTGTTCGCTTACACCAACACCAATAACATGGATCATTGAATTCTTGATGACGGTGTCAATCTGTCCGCCACGGTTTACGATCAGCTGAACGTCAAATGAACCGCCCATATCATAGGTAACTACCGGGTTCTTGTCAGTTGAAGTGGTAGGTGTACCTCCGGGGAAAGTCCATGCATAGGTCTCGGGAACGCCGATGTAACCGCCGTTGGTTGCGTTTGTGTAGGTAATACTCTCACCCTGCATGATCTCATTGTTGCTGGCAGTAAAATCAACGCTGAGGTCGATAGTTCCCTGCTTTACGCATTGGTAAACAACATATTTCTTGAGGATGTAAGAACCTGATGTGCCGCCCTGGTTTCCCTGGCCTGCATCTTTGTTCTGAAGGAATGTTACAAATTCACAGTCGGCGATCGGCCATGAAGCATCCATGGTAAAATTCAGGGTAACAGTCTGAACGTTGCCGCCTGTAAAATCAACAGCTGTGCCTGCGGTACCACCAACCATAAGACGGTTAACATGCTCGAGATGGTTCTGTCCCTGCCAGTTTACGCTCATATGCGACTGGGTAACAAAGAAAAACAGAATATTGCTGGTTGAAGTAATTGTTCCAACCTTTTCAAGTGTGATGACTGCAGTATAGTCCAGTCCCGTATGAGTAACAACCATGTTCATCGAAACAGGTGATTCAAGAGTGATAAGGCTGTTGTAGATCGGCAGATAAGTGTTGTAAAGGGAACTGGAATGGTTTCCACCCACGTAACCCTTGTTTCCGTCAAACCCAACTGAAGGGAAAGCTGAAACTGCATACATGGTATTCCTTTGGTTTGAAAATGTGTTTGCATAAGGATCACCATTGTGGTTTGCAATAACACCGACAAATTTTCCGCCTGATAACAGGTCGTCACAACCCATGGCAGCGCCCGGGCAGTATGTGCACCATGTTCCGGTTGCGTCTTCTATTGAAACCATCTGACGTGTTACGCCCTGGGCGAACATTGCGCTGATGGCAAGCATAAAACAAAGAGTAAAAATTGTTCTTTTCATAATGTATTTTGTTTGGTTAATAATCAATGAGTTAATTTTTTCAAGGTACAAAGATAATGATTAAATAATCTGTGAAAGCGGCAAAAGGAAAATTCTCAATAATTTTTATTCAATCTTAATAGTTGATAATCAGGCGAATCAGTAATCCTAATGTTAGGGAGGTGCCCTGCATATAGAAAGGCATATGTTTGAACTGTCACAACAGTTTGAAAATTCCTGCTCCTGCCTTCTTTTCATAAAAAAACCAGATCCCTGCTTCCACCCTGTGGATTGAAAGGTTATAGCCTTGAAAGAGCATAGGCATAAGCTCCCAGGGAAACAGCGGCAGAAGTTCCCAGCCTTGAGATTCCGACACCCACTTTTTTCTGGGGGTCATATTGTACAGTCGTTTCTGAAAAAGGCACCTGTATCCTGCCTGAGCCGGAATAGAGAAATTTTTTCAATTCCTCCTGGTCTTCAAGGTTATAGACTTCAACTTCAAGTCTGGGGAGCGGATGTCCGCTCATGGTTGCGAAAGGTACGTTCATTTCTTCAACAAGTTTCGGGAGAAACAGGGGGTAAGCGCCTGAAAGTCCGCCCCCTATGACAACCAGTCCGTCAGTCAGGGTAACCGCATTTGCGATCGTATCTGCAGCATCGACCGCAAAAGCCCTGAAGGCTTTAACCGCAGCTTCCTTATTCCCGGGTTTCTGTCCCATCCCGATCGTAAATATCTCCCTGGGTTCAGGGACTGAACCAATATTTAAGCCGGTCAGATTCGCATATTCACGCTTTAGCCCCCTGATACTTACGCTTTCTTCAGCATCCCAGGTTTTATAGGTACGGTTCCTTGAGCGGTTGATTTCTCCACCTGCAGAATTATCGCCGAAAAGCATTCCATGTCTCGTAACGATTCCACCACCGAATCCTGTTCCAAACGTAACCCCCAGGAGGTTCTTATATTCTTTGGGATTCCCCGAAGCCCTGAGCTTGGCATTGATTTGGGGTAGCAGGCCGAACATCGCTTCACCATACGCAAACAGGTCGCCGTCGTTCAGAATGAACACAGGCATCCCGAACTGTTCCTGCAGCATCGGTCCCAGCGCCACTCCGCCCCTGAAAAACGGCAGGTTCTGAAGGTCGCCTATGATGCCGCTTTCGTAGTCGGCCGGACCCGGGAAAGCAAAGCAGATCGCCGAGGCTTTTTCGGGCAGTTTGGACTGCACAAGCTGGAATCCTTTGATAATGGTTCTCAGGATGTCTTCCAGGGAATTGGCCTTCGACGGAAGCGTGATAGGTTCAATGATTTCCTTTACATGCTGCACAGCATTAAAGACCAGGTTCGTGCCCCCTGCGTCGAGGGTCATGACGATGCGTTTGTCGGTGGTGTAATTCATACGATGGTTATTTGTTCAAACAAAAAGCGAAATGGCGAAAAGCGAAAAGCGAAATGGCGAAAAGCGAAATGAAAAAAATCAGATTAATGCGGACAAGATTTTTGTTAATCCGGGAACACATAAATTTCGCTATTTCGCTTTTCGCTTTTTATCAATGCGCCAGCAACCAGTTCTCCCCAGTATTCATATCCACTTCCACCGGGACATCGAGGAGCATGGCATTCTTCATCCCGGTTTCTACTATTTTTTTAACATCTTCAACTTCAGCCTGGTGAACATCGAACACAAGTTCGTCATGAACCTGCAAAATCATCCGGGACCTGAATTTCCGCTTTTCAATCTCATCAAAGATACGGATCATCGCGATCTTTATCATATCGGCAGCAGTGCCCTGGACCGGGGCATTGATGGCGTTGCGCTCGGCAAATCCGCGCACATTCGCATTGCCCGAATTGATATCCCGGAGGTAGCGCCTGCGTTTCATCAGGGTTTCAACATAGCCGTTAGCCCTTGCAAAAGCAATGGTGTTATCCATATATGCCTTGATCCCCGGGTATTGTTCGAAGTATTGTTTGATCACATCCGCAGCTTCCTTTCGCGACATGCCTGACCTTTCCGACAAACCAAACGATGAGATCCCGTAAATGATCCCGAAATTCACCATCTTGGCATTCCGGCGCATGTCTTTGCTTACCTCTGCCAAAGGGGTATTATAGATTTTGGCTGCCGTAGCCTGGTGGATATCCTCCCCGTTTTTAAACGCTTCAATCATGTTCTTATCCCCGCTCATCGAAGCAATGATACGTAGTTCAATCTGGGAGTAGTCGGCACTCAGCAGGGTATAATTCTCATTCCTGGGAACAAAAGCCTTTCGTATCTCACGCCCTTTTTCAGTCCTGATAGGAATATTCTGGAGGTTTGGATTATTGGAACTCAGCCTTCCGGTCGCTGCAACTGCCTGGTTATACGAAGTATGTATGCGGTTATCACGGTGGCTTACAAGCAACGGAAGCACATCCACATAGGTTGATTTTAATTTTGTCAACGATCTGTATTCCAATATCTTGCTGATGATGGGATGTTTGGCTTCAAGCTTGGTAAGTACATCCTCAGAGGTGGAATACTGTTTGGTTTTGGTCTGTTTCGGCTTTTCAACAATTTTAAGCCTGTCGTAAAGGATTTCGCCAAGCTGCTTCGGAGAAGAAATGTTAAAGGAAGTCCCGGCATCCTTAAAGATCTCCTCGGTGATCCTGAGCACTTCCCGTTCAAGTTCCACCGAATACTCATTCAGAACCGAAGAATCAATCCGCACCCCTTCCTTTTCCATAGAAGCAAGGACCGGGATCAGCGGGATCTCGATCTCGTCAAAGAGTTTGCGTGTATCACTTTCGGCCAGCATAGGCTCGAACACATCCTTCAGCTGAAGCGTCACATCAGCATCCTCGGCAGCATATTCCTTCACGGTTTCGGTATCGACAGTGCGCATGCTTAGCTGGTTGGCTCCCTTTTTCCCGATCAGGGTTTCAATAGCTACCGGCTTGTATTTCAGGTAGATCTCAGAAAGGAGGTCCATATTATGTCTCATATCGGGCTGGATGAGGTAGTGCGCGAGCATGGTGTCGAACATAGGCACCTTAACATCGATGCCGTACCATTTCAGGATGGCGATATCGAATTTCATGTTCTGTCCGACCTTTTCGATCTTCGGATCCTCCAGTACCTCTTTGAATTCCTGGACGATAAGCTCGGTCTCATGGTAGTTCTCAGGTAAGGGAACATAACATGCCTCATGCGGCTTCACCGAAAACGACATCCCCACCAGTTCCGAGTTGTTAGGGTCGATCCCCGTGGTTTCCGTATCAAAACAGAAGGTTTTAGATTCTTTAAGACAGCGGATGAGGTCATGGCGGGCCTCCTGTGTTGTGACAAGAACGTAAGTATGTCGGGTATCGGAGATGGTGGCGAGTGAAATGTCAGAAGGCGAAATGGCGAAATCGTGAAATGGCGAAATTTCGTTGGTGGTAGTTTCCTGATTTTTTACCGGCTCATCAAGGTCAGAGAACAGATCCGGCCCTGAATTTTCGCTTTTCGCTTTTCGCTTTTCGCTTTTATCTTCAATTTCGCTTTTCGCTTTTCGCTTTTCGCTTTTATCTTCAATTTCGCTTTTCGCTTT
>JBAXLI010000065.1:0-21910 GCA_037134895.1 Bacteroidota bacterium | reverse complement strand
GAATGGGGCGGTCTCGAAAACCGTTGACCCTCGTAAGGGGGTCCCAGGGTTCGAATCCCTGTCTCTCCGCAAACCTCATAAAAAACGCCGCGAAAGCGGCGTTTTTATTTCTTCGGAATTCCTCAAACTTGTTTGAAGGGATGAAGAAGAAATAAAAATGAGGAAACGTAGTTTCCGGTTTTTATGAGGTTTGACGCTCCCCCTATTATGTGGATAATGAGCGAAGCGTATAATCCCTGTCTCTCCGCAAACCTCATAAAAGACGCCGCGAAAGCAGTGTTTTTATTTTGGAGAAAATCGAAAGCTTGTGTAAGCAGCAGAACGACTTATCAATTACTCCTCATCACCCTGAATTCACCTGTGATGGTATGGGGGATCGGTGTCGTGCAGCTGTTAAAGAATCCGGAATTGTCTTCATAAATCGTTCCTGAAAAAGTGCCGGTCACCAGCATGTCTGTGACAGAATAAGTGGTAAGCGTTGCCGTGGCGTTACCGCAAAGGTTAACCCTTTCACAGTTACCCTGGTTAAGTGTCCGCTGCTGGTAATTAAGCTCATAGGATGTTCCAAGGACCAACATAAAACTCAGGTTATCATTCCCATTGTTGTTGGAACCAACAAGTACTTTTGTGGTTTCAGAAGGATTTGTAAAATCCAGAACAAATAAATTTTTTGGAGGGGCGGTGCCACTGATTACAGAAGCCATAATCTCGAGCTTGTTACCCGACATGCCACTGATGACCTGGGAGAAATTATTCGGGTCCGGCGGTGCTGCGGTATCATAGCCATATTGGGTGTATTTGTAAGGTTGTCCGTCTATTTTCAACAGTAAATAAAAATTATCCTCAACGACTGTAATATTGGAAGTAACAAGAAAATTGGCAGAAATGCCCGCCTTGTTAAAGGCTTCCAGCTGAACTGAAACAGCGGCCGGGCTGATAGCGGGTATCTGCCCGGGTGCTGTAAAAGTGCCACTATTTCCAGATGTGGTAAGTGATCCGTTGCTGTTTGAAACCGGTGCAGGTGCTCCGTTCATTGTCCACTGCTTAACTTTGAAATTCATTAGGCGGGATTCAACAGGTGGATTTGGTGTAAGCGGGGTCAGATCAACGTCAGCTCCTGTCAGGAAGATCAGGGGGGTCAGCTCAGCATCATCAGGTAACCCCGGGGGACGAACAAATCCTGCCATCCTCAGTGCTAAAGATTGATTCTTTTTTATAATGGCTGCTGCCGGGGTCAGAGTGAGGTCAATGAACTTGCCCAGCGCCCAGTCGCCGAAATGTGTTGTCGTGATGGTAACTGTTTTGGTATTTCTGTCCAGTGCACTCTTCAGCATGGCATTCCAGCTTCCATCACCGGCCTGGGTGACGATCCAAAGAAAATCTTCAGGGAATTGCTGTAACATCTGGTCATTGTACTGAAACTTGAGCAGTAGGGGTTTGGCAAAGATCATCCCTTCCGGCTGAAGCCTGTAACCGGAGCCCAAACCCAGCGGTGCCTGGTTGGTAATAGGCTGAATGGAGATATTTGTAACGGATGAGATCGCATTGGCAGGGATTGTTATCGTTAATTTTCCATCCGTTGAGTGAATTGTCCCGCCCGAGGGGCCGATCATTGAATCTGAAGCTGCCCCGGTAGTTGTTCCGATACCGGTGATGACAGGACCATCGGCCTGGGCCGTGGTCGTTGATTTACTCTTCTTACAGGATACAAGAAATGAGGAAATGAACAGGATAAATAAAATGATATACGAACACATACGTAACGCTTTCATAAGAATATTTTAAGGTGAAAATTATTACTGTAGTCTTTGTCTCCGGAAGGTTTTATCTGGCTCATACTCCAAAGGCAAATATTAAAGCCCGATAGTATCTCATGTATATAATGATAAATAATTAGGTATTACAGTACGCAAAATGTATCTATTATTTAGTCTGAATCCTAATTAATTTGCATTTTTTTTTATGAATTTCTGCTCTGGCCTGGTCTAGAGTACGATAGGAAATATCAAGTTCAGCAGGTTATCCAAAGAGACAACTTACCAGGTACTTAAAATAACTTTGTAACCGGCAGCCTTTATGTTTGAGACTGTGAATTGATTATCACCTACAACAGTACCTGTCAAGCGAATGGGAATTGATGGCTTCCGCCATTCTGTCTGTAAAAGTCATTTCAAATTCAGAAAGCTTCACCATGGTCGACTGCAGGCGTAAAAGAAGACTGCACTGAAACAACCTTCAAAAACAGGGTCAGCAGCGTTCTCATCTATAATCAACCGGTAATTACTTTCATCCTTTTAAACGCAGTTTGCAATTCATCAGGAGTAGATATCATCAATTTTTCGCTGAAGCCAAACGAAAGTTCAACACGGCCTCATGTTCAGTGGGTTAATTGTGTTTTCTTAATCCCTGCCCATCATTTCACCAGCAATTCAACGCAGTAAACCTTTTCGTTATCGGTCAACCAGGGCCTCTTATATAGAAATTCCAGGATATAAGTCCCGGCTGAGACAACTTTGAATTTCCAGAACTCATACGCATTTCCTCCAACAATATCGTTTCTTCCGCTGGTATGTTTGCTCGAAACGTTTATCAGCTTCACAAAGTTAGAATCCACCTTTTTGACAGACCAACTATAGCCGCATGAATGACAGGCTATGAATTTTAAAGTGAATAGCTTATTTTTCCTGAGATGAAGGGAGGTATCTTGTTTAATCATAATAGTATCATTCCCGCAAAATCCGGTAAAAGAGCCAATAAGAAAAAATATCAAAAAAAAGTATTTCCTCATCAACTCCAAATATAAGCGTTTGTTACGAAAACGCCGATTGAAAAATTTGGTTTGAAAATCAATACTTCCCTAACCTGAAACTAAGCTTCGCAGTAAACTGGTTCACAAGGTTTTCAGAAGCATACTTCAGGTCGAGATCCGGGGCATAGCGATAACTTACTGTAAGTCCCAGCCTGAACTTCTTCGCCATATTGAGCTCCATGCGCACACCCGGTTCGATAACGAAAAAGTACGAGCGTTCATTACCCTCTCCCTGCCAGGTATCGGTATATGTTCCGTTAGTCTTTTTGTAATCTACCCTGCTCCAGTAAAGACTTCCGAAGCCTACCATCAATGGAAAAGAAACATGAAACGTCTTTTGCGGAAACAAAGTATATTCAAACAAAGCCCCTCCATAGCCTCCCCTGAGGTCACCGCTTCGTTTATGCGTAGTCCCTGCTGAATCGGTATGAGAACTCGAAAAATGAAGTCCGTGAGGATTACCGATAAAATTTATCTGCATTCCCATGGTCCAGTGATGATCAAGAATAAGGCCAGCACTGAAGCCTGGAAGGAACACATTGTGATGTCCGAACCTGGTGTAAGCAACACTGCTTTCAATAAATATCCGAGGGGGATATTACATTTTCCATGATTCTTCCCGAAAACAGTGCTCATTTTAAATGAAAATGAGTCAGCTGTTTTTGTGCTTTCCTGGGCCCCTGCTGCGAAGGAAAAAGCTAACAGCAGAAGGGCGACGAGTTTTACTTTCATTGTAAATACTTTGTCAAAAAACAGAAAATACCTCCAGGTATTGCCCCTTATCTCAATTCTTTATATTTGCTTTAGGCCTTTGCCAGCCAGCCACAGTATCTTCTTTACCATTCATCCTGATCAGGATGATTTTCCTCCCTGGTTTTTGTACATTTGAATCGTGGCAGCCCCAGAACGAATATTTCCTCTGAACAATAACCTTCCTGTATCCGGACCGGTCATTTACTGGATGCAGCGCGACCAGAGGATAAACGACAACCCGGCCCTTAATTACGCACAGGAGAAAGCCCTGGAGATGAAACAACCGCTACTGGTCACGTTTTGCCTTGTACCGTCTTTCCTTGATGCTACAGGCGTTCATTACAGTTTCATGCTCGATGGACTCATGCAGGTCTCCCGCGACCTGAAATCTTTAAACATCGCATTCACGCTGCTTAAAGGAAAACCGGAGGATGTCATCCGCAGACTTCTAAGTATTGTTGACTGCGGATTGCTGGTTACCGATTTCAATCCGCTGAGAATCACAAGGCAATGGAAAGACAAGGTGAATCGTGGAATTCAGATCCCCTTCCACGAAGTGGATGCACATAATATCATACCGGCACGTTTCATTTCGCCGAAGGAGGAATACAGCGCCTTTACTCTGAGGAGAAAGACCTCAAAGATTCTTGACCATTTTCTGCTTGAAATGCCTTTGGTGAAAAGTCATCCGCATACAATTGATCAGGCTGTGCTATCAGATGAAAGACTTCTTCAACTGTCTGAGCCACATGAAAACCGGAAGCAGGCTGTATCTCCATCCCAGGACATCAGCTGGGTCAAATCCGGGGAAGCCTCTGCTATCAAGGCTTTGGGTCTATTTATCGAAAACCGCCTTGATACCTATCCTCTCCTCAGGAATGACCCGAATATTGAGGCCCAATCAGGTCTGTCGTCATACCTTCATTTCGGCCAGCTTTCTTCGATGAGGATAGCACTGCAAGTGATTAAATCAGTTGCAGCACCTGAATCAAAAGCAGCATTCCTCGAGGAACTCATCGTCAGGAAGGAACTTTCGGATAATTTCTGTCTGTACAACCCGGATTATGATTCTTTTAATGGTTTCCCTGCCTGGTCTAAAAAATCACTGAATGCCCACAGGGGGGATCCGCGGCCATATGTTTACGAGATTCGGGACTTCGAGGAGGCGAATACGCATGACCCGCTCTGGAATGCAGCCCAGAAACAAATGTTGCAGACAGGTAAAATGCATGGCTATATGCGGATGTACTGGGCCAAAAAGATCCTCGAGTGGACTGCTTCACCTGAGGAAGCCATGGCTGTGGCTGTTTACCTCAACGATAAATACCAGCTCGACGGCAGGGACCCAAATGGTTACGCCGGGATTGCATGGTCTATCGGAGGAGTCCACGACAGGCCCTGGAGCGAGCGCCCGGTCTTTGGCATGGTCAGATATATGAATTTCAATGGCTGTAAAAGAAAATTCGATATCGCCAAATACATAGGGGACTGGAGCTGATAGGAATTTCTTAGATTTGAGGACGGTTTATCCAAACCTTCCCTGAAACACCTGAAATATGATAATAACTCCTGTTGATGCCGGATCGATCGACCTCGTGATGCATGATGAAGATCACCTGGTCTATTATAAAAACAAGCCCCTGCTGACTGCAGGGGGCAACGAAATCAGGAACACCAGCCAGAGGGTGCTCAAGCAGCTTATCATCGAGTCCTGCCGCCTGGGCCGCATTTCCGATGAGGAATTCTGTTTCTTCGCTTTGCAGTCGGTATGCAATGACCTGCTTGAAAAAGGGAAGGATCCGCTACTTGAATCGTTTGGGGAGGTTTGCGGCAATGACCCCTTTATCCAGCTAAGGCAGGGAAGCATTTCAGCCGGAGAGATCAGCGGGGGCAGCGCTTTACAGTCTCTGCCCGATGCCAACCCGGTCCTGTTCAATATGGTCTTCTGGGGGATCAGCGGGGCCCTGGAGGCGTTTTCGATGTTCAGCCTCGATTACCGGGAGACGTTGCTCTCGGGAAAAAAGATCATCGACTGGGGTGGCTTCATAAATGGTGTCTACAACGGTTTCCCTGAATATCAGAAAGCAGTGGTTAACCTTCTGTCTTACTCCCATAATTCGGGAATCGTACTGCCCATGCTGCTTGCCAGCGGGTATATCAGCAGTAACGAGTACGTGAACGGACTGTCGGCCGTGCATTTGCGCATTCCGGTTTCAAAAAATGCTTCACCGTTCGCTGTTCCCCGCCTGAACTCATCCAGTGCAGATTTCCTGTCGCTGGTTCCCGGCATTCTGCATGATGTGATGACTGCCGTAGGATTCCTTATTACCAGTAAATCCCAGAGATTACAAGGCCTTGCAGGGATCATCGGAAGGGGAGAGGGCTACGACCTCGAATTCAAATCAACCTTGAGGTGGGACCTGAAGGCAGGTAAAACGAACCAGCAAATCGAAAGGGCCAGCCTGAAAACTATAGCGGCC
Organism: Bacteroidota bacterium; assembly: GCA_037134895.1. GTDB lineage: Bacteria > Bacteroidota > Bacteroidia > Bacteroidales > FEN-979 > CAIRDP01. The sequence goes on along the minus strand of JBAXLI010000065.1, from coordinate 15,868 downwards.
TTTTTAAACTCCAATGGTGGCATGTTGCTGATTGGCGTGAAAGATGACGGCAGTATTGAAGGAATTGAAAGCGACCGCTTCCCGAATACCGACAAATTCCTGCTTCACCTGTGGACCCTGATCAGGACCTGCTTTGGAACAGATATCAGCCCCAACATTATTGCGAACCTTGAATCAGCTGAAGGTAAAACCGTTTGCAGCGTTAAATGCCGGCGTTCGGCCCGCCCTGTGTTTTTAAGACAGCCTGGTTTCGAAGAGGAGTTTTATATCCGTGTGGGCCCGGGGACTATTGCCCTGGCTGTAAGCGAAGCATTGAAATACATATCTGACCATTTCCAGGGAAATTCCTGAAATATTACGGGCTGAATATGTTGTACATGCTCTGAGGAAGCCCGCCGAAATTCAGGCTCTCCCAGCCACGACGCCGCGAAGGTGCATAGGGATTGATATTATACGGATCATATCCCTGGTTCATCTCAAAACCTGCCTGTATGAACATATGCTTGCCGATACGGTATTGCGCCTGAACGCTGAATCCCTGTGATCCCTGTTGTGAAATGGGATAATACGGCGAATAGCTGAGCTGCTGTCCTGGAACCGGAAATTCCTTGTAAAATGCCCCGCTGATCGTAAGCTTGTCATTCACGAAATAAGTTCCCCTCCCGAACAGTGTCAGGCTGGTGTAATGCCCGTTGTAAGGCTGGAACAGGTCGCCTGAATAGAATGGCCTGGCATTGAAGTAATTTGTATTCGCGATCACAAGGCCCCCGCTGATCAGGAATTTCTTCCCAACAGGGTAACTCACAGTGGGGACCACGTACTGGGTAAACCCCGAACCATATCCGGATGAAGTGGAAAAATCCATGCCAAGGGAAACATGAAAATCGGGTTTTTTAGGTCTGTTGACTGCGGATGAAGTTGTCCTTTGACGACCGGCAGTGTCCGAGGCAGGCGCAGCAGCCGGCAGTTGGCCCGTATCCTGGGCTTCACTACTATAAACCAGGGCCAGAAAGAAAAATGCTGCCAGGATCCGTTTCATGAATACATGAACTTTTATTTGAAGGTCATATTGTCTTTGGCCGTAATTTTTTCACAGTAATGACAACGCAATTTCAGATCATCCTTATTCACTACCTCGAAACGGGTAACGATTTCCTCAACGTTGGTGATGCAGTTCGGATTGAAACATTTCACAATCTTTTCAACCCTGTCGGGGATCTGGACCTTGGTCTTTTCGCTTACTGCAAAATTCTTTATCAGAATGAGGGTGGCAGAGGGAGCTACAAGCGCAATCTTGTTGATCTCATCGCTTTTGAAAAATTTATTGCTGACCTTGATGATGCCTTTCTTTCCCATTTTGCTGCTTTCAAGATTTATCCCGATCAGCAGCTGATCGTTGTACTCCATCAGGTTCAGTATCCTCAAAACCTGGTAAACACTTGGCGAAGGGATATGATCGATAACGGTGCCATTCTCAATGGCCGATACTTTTAATTCTTTTCTCTGTTCCGCTTTTTCCATAATTCCTGTTTTTTTATTCTACCACTCCGAGTATAGCTGCAAGCAGCGCCTGCCTTACGAAAACACCATTTAAGGCCTGGGTGAAATAATATGCCTTGGGATTATCATCAACATCATATGTGATCTCATTCACCCTGGGCAGGGGATGCAGTATCTTCAGGTTCGATTTTCCATGTTCCAGCATACTGTTCCGCAGAATATATGAATTTTTGACTTTTTCATATTCCATGGGATCCTGGAACCTTTCTTTCTGAATTCGGGTCATGTATAATATGTCAACCTTCGGGATCACCTCGTGCATATCGGTGTACTGGTGATATGTCAGCTGCTTTTCCTTGATATGGATTTTTACCGAACTGGGCAGTTTCAGTTCTGTTGGAGATACCAGGTGAAAAGTCGTATTGTAATTGCAGAGAGCCATTGTGAGCGAATGCACGGTGCGGCCGTATTTGAGGTCCCCTATAAAAGCAACATTCAGGTTGTCGAGTGTTCCCTGGGTTTTCCGTATTGAATACAGGTCGAGAAGGGTCTGGGTCGGATGCTGATTGGCCCCGTCCCCTGCATTGATCACAGGCACCTTGCTCACTTCACTTGCAAACCTTGCGCTTCCTTCGCGGGGATGCCTCATCACAATGATATCTGCATAATTGCTCACTGTACGTATGGTGTCTCTGAGACTCTCGCCTTTCTGGACGCTGGAACTTCCCGGCTCCGAAAAACCGATGACCCGGGCACCCAGGCGTGTAGCGGCGCTTTCAAAGCTAAGTCTTGTGCGCGTTGAAGGTTCAAAAAACAGCGTGGCAACAACATAATCCTCAAGGATCTTCTGCTTTGGCCTTCTTTCAAAAGCTCCGGCAAGCTCCAGAATACGGACATGCTCATCCCGGTCAAAATCATTGATGGAAACTAAACTCTTATTCTTCATGATCGTGAATTTTTACCTTAACAAATATCGCAAAAAAAATCCCGGATGAACCGGGATTTTTCGAATTACTTAATTTTATTTTTCTTCAGAAAATCATTGAGAATGCCAACCAGGTCGGGCTGGCCGATTTCCTGGAGATCGTAGTAAACCCTGGTGTTGGGCTTCTTGATCTTGATCAGGCGGTTAAGGTCGATGGGTGTGGCTATAACAACCGAATCGCATTTTACTTTGTTAACCGTGGCTTCGAGGTCTTTGATCTGCTGTTCGCCGTATCCCATAGCCGGAAGCAAGGTGCCGATATTGGGATAAATTCTGAAAGTCTCAGCCAACTTGCCAACAACGAAAGGCCTCGGATCGACGAGTTCGGCAGCTCCGTACTTCTGTGCTGCAACAGTGCCGGCTCCGATCTTCATTTCACCATGTGTAAGCGTGGGGCCGTCTTCAATCACAAGCACCCTCTTCCCACGGATGATAGACTCGTCATCAACCCTGATCGGTGATGCTCCGTCAACAACGATGGCTTTTGGATTCAGCTTCGCAATATTGTTGCGGACTGTGGTGATATGCTCGGGATATGCTGAATCAATCTTGTTCAGTACAATGACATCTGCAATGCGGATGTTCACTTCACCAGGATAATAACCTACTTCGGCTCCCGGGCGATGAGGATCGGCAACAGTTACCATCAGGTCGGGTTTGTAAAAGGGGAAGTCATTGTTGCCACCGTCCCAGAGAATGACATCGCATCCATCGGGATCTTTCTCAGCAGCTCTAAGGATCGCCTCGTAATCAACACCGGCATAAATAACATTACCGCGAACTACATGAGGTTCGTACTCCTCCATTTCCTCAATTGTGCATTTATGCTTGGCAAGATCCTTTACAGTTGCAAACCTCTGCACCTTCTGGGCTACGAGGTCGCCGTAAGGCATGGGATGACGTACAGCTACGACCTTAAGCCCTTTGGCCATCAGGATCTCGATGATCCTGCGTGAAGTCTGACTTTTTCCGCAGCCTGTACGGGTAGCGCCAACGGCAATAACAGGCTTGGTGCTCTTGATCATCGTGTCTTTCGGACCGATCAGCAGGAAGTTTGCACCGGCTGCATTTACTATTGAACTGATGTTCATTACCCTGGCATAGGGTACATCGCTGTATGCGAAGTTGCAAATCTCGACATTGTGCTTTTTGATGAGCTCAGGAAGCTCGCTTTCGGCAAAGATGGGGATACCCTTCGGATAAAGTTTTCCAGCCAGTGCAGCAGGATATTTCCTCCCATCAATATCGGGGATCTGGGCTGCAGTGAAGGCTACAACATTGAAATTCGCATTATCGCGATAATAGGTGTTGAAATTGTGAAAATCTCTTCCGGCAGCGCCGATAATAATTACATTTTGCTTCGTCATATAGTGTGGATTATGAATTTCTCACGGATTTTTGCAAAGTTACTGATATTTGGGAAATTAAAAAAAACCAAAAAACATCTACTTTTGCACAAGATATCAAAAACAATGTTCGAAAAACGCCTTCTCACCGCAGCCGGAAAAGCCATCCATATTCTGTACGGCCAGGAATTTGACCTCTCGAAACTCACCATAGAACGGACTAAGAAAGAAATAGAAGGCGATTTTACAATCGTTGTTTTTCCTCTGTTGAAACTTTCCCGCAAAAGTCCCGAACAAACTGCCGCCGAATTGGGTGAGATGCTTGTGAAGGAGCTTCCCGAAGTCGGCAGCTTCAGTGTCATCAAAGGATTCCTGAACCTTATCCTGTCTGATAATTACTGGATTTCATTGCTTCGCGACAATTATGATGATGAACAGTTTGGTGAATCTGCCCGGCCAAGAGATGAAAAAGTTATACTCGAATACAGTTCCCCCAATACCAATAAGCCGCTTCACCTGGGGCATATCAGGAATAACCTGCTCGGATACTCTTTGTCACTGATATTAAAGGCAAATGGGTACCCCGTTGTTAAAGTCAACCTCGTCAACGACCGGGGTATTCATATCTGCAAATCGATGCTCGCTTATATGAAATGGGGGAATAGCGAAACGCCCCATTCGTCAGGGGTTAAAGGCGACAAGTTAATTGGTAAGTACTATGTGCTCTTCGACAAAATGTATAAGGAAGAGATCAGTGTGCTGATGGAAGAAGGCCTGACCGAAGACCAGGCCGCACAGCAGGCTCCCCTGATGCTTGAAGCAAGGGAGATCCTACTGAAATGGGAAGCTGGTGATCACGAAACCGTTCGCCTCTGGAAACTCATGAATTCATGGGCTTACCAGGGCTTTGACGAGACCTATAAAAGACTTGGCGTCGATTTCGACCATATATATTATGAGAGTGAGACCTACCTCCTGGGAAAGGAAATAGTGCTTGACTCACTTGAAGAAGGCATCCTGAACAAACGTGAGGATGGAAGCGTTTGGATTGACCTGACTTCTGAGGGTCTGGATGAGAAACTTCTTTTACGCTCTGACGGTACGTCGGTTTACATGACCCAGGACTTAGGAACGGCCCAGCTCAGGTATGACGAATACAAGCCGTCCCAGATGATCTATGTTGTAGGCAACGAACAGAATTATCATTTCGATGTTTTGAAAAGGGTTCTGTTGAAAATGCATAAACCATATGCATCAAGGATCTTTCATCTTTCATATGGCATGGTAGAACTTCCCGAAGGCAAAATGAAGTCACGCGAGGGAACTGTCGTGGATGCCGACGACCTGATGGAGGAGATGTTCACTACTGCCGGTGAAATGACACGTGAACTGGGAAAAGCGAATGACATCCCCGCTGCTGAGGCTGACCGGCTGTTTGAAATGATCGGACTGGGTGCCCTTAAATATTTTATCCTCAAAGTTGACCCTAAAAAGAACATGATGTTCGATCCCAGGGAATCCATCGACTTCAATGGCAATACAGGTCCGTTCATTCAATATACCTGTGCCCGCATCGGTTCCCTGATTTCAAAAGCAGGTGATATACGCATCTCATCTGAACAAGACAATGTTTTTCCCGAAACAATACTTCTACCGCAGGAAAAAGAAACTATCAAGATACTGATGAAGTACCCTCAGATTGTCATACAGGCCGCTGATGATATGAACCCTGCAGTGGTTGCGAATTACGTTTACGATCTCGCCAAGACCTATAACCAGTTCTACCAGGAGATCCCTGTGCTCAAAGAAGAAAATGAGGCTTTGAAAAGCCTGAGGCTGATGCTCTCTGTGTTGACGATTTCGGTAATCAGGAAATCTCTCAGATTGCTGGGTATTGATAGCCCCGAACGGATGTGATCATTCCGATTCATAAAAAAAGAGGCTGCCCGTTCGGAACAGCCTCTTTTTTTTATTCCCGGATTAACCGGTGGTTATAATCTTACTGAACAGTGATCTTCCTGTCGGTAGTACCGTTTGCAGTGGTTACTTTCAGGAAATAGATTCCTGAACGCAGCGATGAAGTGTTCAGGGTGACAGTTTTGCTGTCGGTCTGCTGATTGAGAACCAGCTGCCCTGTGGTATTGTAGAGCTGAATTTTCTGGATTGATGAACCTCCTTCGATGGTGAGAACATCTTTAACAGGATTCGGGTATACCGAAATACTGGTGGCAGAAAGTTCGTCAACACCAACACCGCCTACATAAATATAAGCTGTTTTGGTTTTGGCATTTGTTCCATTCGGATTAGTGACCGTGAGGGTAACATCATATGTTCCGTGCGTGTTATAATGAACTGTGGGATTCTGAGCAGTGGATGATGCAGGTGTTCCTCCAGGGAATACCCAAGCCCATGAGGTCACACCGCCTGATGAAGCATCGGTGAATGCAACAGCGCCGCCAAGTATTACCGAAGTGGGGTTGGCAGTGAAGTTAGCAACGGGGAGGGCAGGTGAAAGGGGAGGTCCGTCATAAATGTACATTCCGTCGGTAGCAGCAGTTACAAGTGAGCCTGACCAGCCGGTCGAATCATTGATCCATGCAGTGGCTGCGAAGTCAAAACCAGCACTGATAACAGTCCAGGTGTTTCCTCCATCGTAACTTGCAGAAATTCCGTTGTCACCAACAGTGACAGATGAACCGATGTAAGTCCCGGTACTTCCAGGGATATGTGAAAAATAACGGCCGTAGCAGTCACCGGTAACCATAACGGAAGACCATGTTGCACCACCGTCGGTGGTCACATTGATCTCGGGAATGCGGCCGAGGTCCAGGTAAGACCTGAAGGCGATACCATGAGTTGCACTTACAAACTCGGGAGCAACTGTTTCAGCTGCACCAAAAGTTGTTAAGGAGGCTGTCCAGTTCAAACCTTTGTTTGAGCTGTGGAAAATATTGCCTTTGTTGGTTCCGAACCATACATTGTCTCCAAAAGCGGCGATGTCGGCAGTAATACCATACTCACCTGAAACAGGAGCGGGAATGTTAGCCTGGGGAACACGGGTCCAGGTTTCGCCACCATCGGTGGTGGTGTAGATTTCAAAATAACCTCCAATAGGGTCGCCGATAGCAACTCCATCATGAGTGTTGAAAAAATGAAAACAGTCAGCAAAAGAAGTTGAACCGAAAGCAGTTCCTTTCTTTGCCCAGGTTGTTCCACCGTTAACGGTTTTATAACAGCCCTGGCTTGCACCTGTATTGAAAAGTGCCCAGGCAGTGTCGGCCGAAAAAGCAAACACCTGTGAAAGTCCGGTCCCTGCATTGAATGTGCCTGCAGTCCAACTGGTTCCTGAATTGGTTGATTTTGTGTATGCATCAACAATGGCGCCTGTTCCGTCAACAGCCATACAATATAAGGCTGTGGGATCATTCATCCCGATTGAAACCTGGCCAACGCCTCTGCCAGTGGCAAGGCCTGAACCAACTTTTATCCATCCGGTCTGCCCGATTGACCACAGACTAACGACCAGAAACATTGAAACAAAGAGTAATTTTTTCATCATACGTGTTTTTAATTTGTTAATAATGATTGCTTGCTACAAATATACAACAGATTTTAAACATTCAAAATGATTAATTCATATGACTAAAAAAAACATGCAAGGTTGCCCTTCTGCCATTTCATCAGGAATGTTTACCTTTGCACCCCAAATAATTTACCGATGTTTGAAGGACTAAGTGACAAACTCGACAGGGCATTTAAAGTATTAAAAGGCCACGGGCATATTACCGAGATCAACGTTGCAGAAACGCTGAAGGAGGTCAGGAAGGCTCTGCTGGATGCCGATGTAAGCTTTAAGATCGCCAAACAGTTTACCGACCAGGTCAAAGATAAGGCCATGGGTGAAAATGTTCTCACTGCAGTATCCCCCGGGCAGCTGATGGTGAAGATAGTCCATGATGAACTGGTTGAACTGATGGGCACACAAAAAACCGATATCAACCTGAAGGCCGATCCTGCTGTTATACTTATTGCCGGCTTGCAAGGCTCGGGTAAAACCACCTTTGCAGCCAAACTTGCCAATTACCTGAAAACGAAAAAAGGCAGGAATCCCATGCTTATTGCAGGTGACGTTTACCGTCCGGCCGCTATCGATCAGCTGAAAGTCCTCGGTGCCCAGGTTGATGTAAAAGTGTTCTCCGAAGAGGACAGCAAGGATCCGGTGAAAATTGTCAAACACGGGCTGGCACATGCAAAGGACTACGGGCATAATGTAGTCATTATAGATACTGCAGGCCGTCTTGCTGTCGACGAGCAGATGATGGATGAGATCTATAACATCAAACAGGCCGTTAATCCGCATGAGATCCTCTTCGTTGTTGACTCCATGACAGGCCAGGATGCTGTAAATACAGCAAAAGCCTTCAACGACAGGCTCGATTTCGATGGTGTTGTGCTCACCAAACTCGATGGAGATACCAGGGGAGGAGCGGCATTAAGCATCAAATCGGTGGTAAACAAGCCCATCAAGTTCGTCGGGATTGGTGAAAAAATGGATGCACTGGATGTTTTCTACCCCGAACGTATGGCCGACCGTATCCTCGGAATGGGCGACATTGTTTCACTTGTCGAGAAAGCCCAGGAACAGTTCGATGAGGAGGAAGCTAAAAAACTTCAAAAGAAAATAGCCAGGAACCAGTTCAACTTCGACGATTTTCTTGCCCAGATCAAACAGATCAAAAAAATGGGAAATGTGAAGGATCTGCTCGGGATGCTACCCGGCATGGGGAAAGCCCTTCGTGATATAGATATTGACGATAACGCTTTTAAGGGTATTGAAGCAATAATTTATTCGATGACCCCCGCTGAACGTGCCGACCCCTCAATCCTGACCGGTGCCAGGCGTAAACGTATAGCTGCAGGTTCAGGCACCACCATCCAGGATGTCAATAAACTGATCAAACAGTTTGACGATACCCGGAAGATGATGAAGATGGTCACAACCAACAAAGGCCGTAACATGGCTAACGTGATGCGCAATATGAGGCATAATTAAATTATAAGGTATGATTTTACTTGACGGAAGAACACTGTCGGATCAGATCAAATCGGAGATCGCGAAAGAAGTAAAGACTGATTATCTCGATAAGGGGAAGGACGTGCCCCACCTCGCTGCTGTGCTGGTCGGGGAGGACCCTGCCAGCCAGACTTATGTTGCCAATAAGGAGAAATCATGCAAGGAGGTTGGGTTTACATCTTCTGTCTACAGATATCCTGAAAACCTTAAAGAAAAAGACCTTCTCGACATAGTCGAATTCCTCAACAACGATCCTGATGTCGATGGTTTCATCGTTCAACTTCCACTTCCAAAGCATATCAATGAGCATAAGATCATTGAGCGTATCAACCCGTTAAAGGATGTTGACGGATTTCATCCTGTAAACGTGGGGAGGATGATGCTTAATCTTCCCGCCTTCCTTCCCGCAACTCCTTTCGGCATCATGATCATGCTGGAACGGTATAAAATAGAGACTGAAGGGAAACATGTGGTTGTACTGGGCCGCAGTAACATCGTTGGAACGCCCATCAGCCTTATGCTTTCAAGAAAGGCAAAATCGGCAAATGCCACAGTTACTTTATGCCATAGCTATACAAAGAATATAAAACAATATACCCTCTCTGCAGATATCCTCATTGTTGCAATGGGCAGACTTGGCTTTGTCACTGCTGATATGGTTAAAGAAGGCGCTGTTGTTGTTGATGTGGGCATGCACAGGGTCCCTGCTACAGATACGAAGTCAGGTTTCCGGCTCAAAGGCGATGTGGCATTTGATGAAGTTTCAAAAAAATGTTCTGCCATCACTCCGGTCCCCGGTGGTGTCGGTCTCATGACCATCGTATCACTTCTGCTGAATACCCTGAAAGCCTCAAAAAAAGAAATCAAATAATTCCTTTTTGAATAAGTTCAGAGATAGTTTACTTGCCGCAGGAAAAGTACTTCCCGTGATGGAGGAGTTTTATACCCTCCAGGGAGAAGGTTTCAATACCGGGCAGGCTGCATATTTTATCCGTATCGGAGGATGTGATGTGGGTTGCAGCTGGTGTGACGTGAAGGAAAGCTGGAATGCACAGCTTTATCCACCTGTTGAGACCGACGGAGTCATAGAAAGGGCTTTGCAGTATCCTGCCAAAGCCGTTGTTATCACAGGGGGAGAACCTTTTAATTATAACCTCGGCTACCTTTCTGACAGGCTCAGGGCCTCGGGAGTAAAGATTTTTATTGAAACCAGCGGATCCCGGCCACTGAGCGGATCCCCCGACTGGCTGTGCCTCTCACCGAAGAAAGGCAGTCCGCCCCTCGATGAAATCCTGCTCAAATCGGATGAACTGAAGGTGATCATACAGGATGAAACAGACCTTAGCTGGGCCGAAGAGAATGCTGTAAAAGTGAATCCTGGCTGTGCGCTTTTCCTTCAGCCCGAATGGAGCCACAGGAATGCAATAATGCCAGTGATCATCAGTTATATCAAGGAACATCCGCAGTGGAGAATATCCCTGCAGAGCCATAAATATATGAGAATTCCGTGACGATGCAAGATACAGGATACAAGATGCAAGATAACGGATATTGGGTTCAGTATCCTGCATCCTGCATCCCGCATCCCGCATCCTGCATCCCGCATCCTGCATCCCGCATCCCGCATCCCGCATCCCGCATCCCGCATCCTGCATCCCGCATCCCGCATCCCGCATCTCCTGATCGCACTTTTGATGCTTTTATCGCTTTCGGACGAGGCGCAACAACCAGGCAACCAGCTATCTACCAAAAGTAAAAAAGCGGAAAAAGCTTTCGATGCTGCAATGCAGGCATACCAGGGAAGGGATTATCCAAGGGCAATTACAGAATTAACCAAAGCCCTTGAAGCAGATTCTTTGTTCCCCGAAGCCCTCATCCTGAAAGGTGACCTTTTTTCAGACCTGAAAAAACCGGCCGAAGCAATCGCATCATATAAAAAGGTGCTGGCTATAAACCCTGAGTTTTCGAATAACCTATACTTTATTATAGGCGGACTGGAACTTTACCTTGGCCGATATAAGGAGGCAGAAACTGATTTTACACATTACCTTGAAGGGAAAAATGTTCCGGATATCAAGCGTAAGAAATCGCTCGCCCAGCTTGCAAATGCCAGGTTCGGAGTGGTTGCCTCGGAGCATCCGGTTCCGTTCAACCCGGTCAACCTTGGCGACAGCATAAACACCCGCTACGACGAGTATATCAATACGATCACCACCGATGAAGAATGGCTCTATTTTACACGCAAAATCCCGCGAAGCGAAAAGAATGAAGAATTGAAAGGATATGAGGAAGACTTTTACTTGGCACGCAAAAAAGATTCACTTGGCTGGTTTAAGGCAAGAAATATGGGGTCTCCCATCAATACCAGTGGCAATGAAGGCGCCCTGAATATTTCGCCCGACGGGCGCTATCTGTTTTTCGCCGGCTGCGAACGTCCTGATGGTTATGGAAGCTGTGACATTTACTGGTCGAAAAGGATAGGTGATGCATGGACTGAACCTGAGAATCTGGGACCGGTGGTCAATTCTTCCACATGGGATTCCCAACCTTGCTTTTCCTCGGATGGGAAGACCCTGTATTATGCCAGCAAAAGACCAGGAGGGAAGGGGAGTTCAGATATCTGGAAGACTGAGTTGGGAGCAGACGGGAGCTGGACTGAACCAGTTAACCTGGGCGATTCGGTAAACAGTCAATATGAGGAAATGGCGCCTTTCATTCATGGTGACGGACAAACGCTCTATTTTTCTTCCAAAGGGCACCCGGGATTGGGAGGGTACGACTTGTTCTATTGCCGGCGAAAGCCCGACAGCACCTGGAGCAGGGCTGTGAACCTGGGTTTCCCCATCAATACCAACTCCGATGAGATCGTATTGATTGTGAATGCAAAAGGCGACAAAGCTTTCATATCATCAGATAAATTCGGTGGAAATGGCAGGCAGGATATCTGGTCATTCCCGCTTTATGAGGCAGCAAGGCCTATCCCTTCGACATATTTCAAAGGTATTGTGTTTGACAATGAATCGGGAAAGAAACTACAGGCGAAATTTGAACTCACCAACCTCGGGGATGGAAAAACCGTGGCCCGGTCGGTTTCAGACCCGGTGAACGGGGAATTCCTGCTTGTACTTCCCTCCGATAAAGACTATGCCCTGAATGTTTCAAGGGATGGTTACCTGTTTTATTCCGACAATTTTTCCCTTAAGGGCCTTCATAGCATTGACAAGCCATTCATCAAAAACATAGGCCTTAAACCCATCAAAGTGGATGAAACTGTAATTCTCAGGAATATTTTCTTTGATACCGATAAATACTCCCTGAAACCTGAATCGGTTGCAGAACTTAATAAACTGAGGGATCTGATGAAAGCAAATGCCACATTGAAGGTTGAACTCAGCGGTCATACTGATATTATGGGAACCCCTGCCCATAACCTGGAGCTTTCCGGAAACAGGGCCAAGGCCGTATATGAGTACCTTATTGCCAATGGGATTGCCGCCTCCAGGCTCACCTACAAAGGGTATGGACAAACGAAGCCAGTAGATTCAAACGATACCGAACAAGGCAGGGCTAACAACCGGCGTACCGAATTCAGGGTCACTGCAAAATAGTTTATTGTTCCGAATCATTTTCTGCGGCCTTTTTACCGAACCTAAAAACAAGCCCGGGAAGTATCGGGAACCGACTGAAAGCTCTACTTATCAAAGTGTTTCTTCTAAGTTCTTTTCCGGGTTTGCTATGTATTTCGTGGTCATAGGATTTCATTGCGCTGCTGCTGAAATCGCCTGAACTGAAACATCTTAACACCTGCCTGGCTGCCACATTTCCGCTTATAACAGCATTTCCGATTCCGGCACCGCTCAAAGGGTCGGCTAATGAAGCTGAATCACCTGTAAGTACGAATCGTTCGCCTGACCTGACAGGGCATAACGAACCAAGCGGAATCCCAGCATATTCCAAAGTGCTGCATTGTTCAGCTTTTCTGAACTTTTCACTGATCAATCCCTTTTTCCTTATTATATCGTAAAAAGCATCTTCAAAATTGATGTTTGCGGATAGTATGTTCTCGGTTAACATGCCAAACCCGGCATTTACAAGTTTGCCGTAAATGGGAAAAATCCAGAAATACCCCGAACCGTACTGCCTTCCGGCATAAAACTCTGTCAGGTCTTCACTGACACCTGAAACTCCTGTAAAGTAAGCCCTTGCAGCTGACACATGATGCCTTCGGCTGATTTTATTCTCTCCCAGGACTCTTGATGAGAGTCCATTGATGCCATCTGCACCAACAAGCATTTTGCAACTGATCCCTTGGCTTCCATCTTTTGGCAGCAAACGAAAACCCCCGGGTATCCTCACGATTTCTCCTATTTCCTTTCCCTGGTATACTTTTGTCAGGGGCAATTTTGAAGCGAGAGTTAACAGAAAGTCGTCAAAATACAACCGCCGGCATGTGTATGCCTCATTTTCCCAATGCTGGCGCAATGCCCTGTCATTATAATGGAAAACCGATCCCCTTGTTCTGAGTTTCTGAATGACTTTCCCGAATTCCCTGTCAAAGTCCGGTATTACGCTTTTTAATATTTTAATAGCCTCCCCTGGTATCGCATCTCCGCAGACTTTATCCCCCGGGACCTTCTGCTTTTCGATTATAGCTATCCGCAGTCCGGAATCCCTAAGTGAAAGAGCGCAGGACGCTCCTGCAGGACCGCCGCCAAGGACGACAAGATCGTAATGTTCTTCTGTCAAATTGCCGGTTGATTATGATGTAAAAATAGAGCATTTCAAAAGGATAATCATATATGTTGCTATGATACTTTGCAGTTTCCATTATTATTTGTAATTTTGCACCCCTAATTTGAGAGAGGTACAGTAATGATCAATATTACTTTGCCAGACGGTTCCATAAGAGAATACCCTAGCGGTGTCACCGGGCTGGAAGTTGCGAAAAGCATAAGCGAAGGCCTTGCACGTAATGTGCTTGCTGCAAGTGTTAATTCACAGGTAGTTGATGCCACCAGGCCGATCAATGCCGATTCAACCCTCAAACTCCTCACCTGGAACGATACTGAAGGCAAAGCCACGATGTGGCATTCTTCGGCTCACCTGATGGCCGAAGCTATCGAAATCCTTTATCCCGGTGCAAAATTCGGGATCGGTCCGGATATAGAAAACGGATTTTACTACGACATCGATTTTGGTGACCGGTCCATTTCATCCGAAGATTTCCCGAAAATTGAAGCAAAATTCATTGAACTGGTAAAGGAAAAACAGCAATTCAAAAGGAAAGAGGTTTCCAAAGCCGACGCGATTGCATATTTCACAGCCAAAGGTGATGAATACAAGCTTGAACTTATTAATGACCTTTCCGACGGTGAGATCACTTTTTATGAATCAGGCCGTTTTACTGATCTTTGCCGTGGGCCTCATCTGCCGGATACAAGTCTGATTAAAGCGGTAAAGCTGCTGAACATTGCCGGAGCCTACTGGCGGGGCGATGAAACCCGTAAACAGCTTACCAGGGTTTATGGCATTACCTTCCCTAAGCAAAAAGACCTGGAAGAATACCTGGTCCTGCTGGAAGAAGCTAAAAAACGTGACCACCGCAAACTTGGCAAGGAACTTGAATTGTTCACTTTTTCCCAGAAGGTTGGTCTCGGGCTTCCGCTCTGGCTGCCCAGGGGAGCTCAACTCCGCGAACGGCTGGAGATGTTCCTCAAAAAAGTACAGAAAAAAGCCGGGTACGAACCGGTTATTTGTCCGCATATCGGAAATGTAGAACTCTATAAGACATCCGGACATTACCAGAAATATGGCGAAAGTTCCTTCAGGCCGATTACCACACCTGTACCGGGTGAGGAATTTTTCCTGAAACCAATGAATTGTCCGCACCATTGCGAAATATATAATTCCAAACCTCATTCGTATCGTGACCTGCCAGTCAGGCTTTCCGAATTCGGAACGGTTTACCGTTACGAACAGAGCGGAGAGCTTCACGGATTGACCCGCGTTCGGGGCTTTACCCAGGATGACGCACATATTTTCTGTACTCCTGAGCAGGTGAAAGATGAATTCAAGGGTGTAATGGATATTGTCATGCTCATCTTCAGGGCTCTTGATTTTAAAGAGTTCATTGTACAGATTTCGCTTCGTGACAAGAATAACAAAGAAAAATATATTGGGTCGGATGAAAATTGGGAAAAAGCCGAGAATGCCATTCTTGAAGTGGCTGCCGAGCGTAACCTGAATACAGTGATCGTTCCCGGTGAAGCTGCTTTCTATGGCCCCAAGATGGATTTCATGGTGAAGGATGCCCTGGGTCGTAAATGGCAGCTTGGCACAATACAGGTCGATTATAACCTGCCGGAACGTTTTGAACTGGAGTATATCGGTGCCGACAACCAGAAGCACCGCCCGGTAATGATCCATCGCGCACCTTTCGGTTCCATGGAACGCTTTGTTGCTGTTTTACTTGAACATACAGCCGGGAATTTCCCTCTCTGGCTTACTCCTGACCAGGCTATCATACTGCCTATCAGCGAGAAATACGTTGATTATGCAAAAAAAGTTTTGAATTTGCTGAATAATTCCGAAATTCGCAGCCGGATTGACGACCGTAATGAAAAGGCCGGCAAGAAGATACGTGATGCCGAACTCTCCAAAGTACCGTTTATGCTGGTAGTTGGTGAGAGGGAGGAAAGCGAAGGCAGTGTATCGGTTCGCAGGCACGGACAGGGAGACCTTGGTCCGCAGAAAGTTGAAGAATTTATAAATTATATAAAAGCAGAGGTAAGTAAGGAATTAGGAGATCTGAGTTAATTAATTTGACCCTAATCCCCAACCCCTAACCCCTAAAAAGCGGAGGATATATAGCAACACCTTATCAGCATCCGAGGCGGTTTGTAAGGCCGCAAAAGAAGGAAGATCTCCACAACATCAACCAGAACATCAAATCACCTGTTGTTC
>JBAXLI010000064.1:0-21973 GCA_037134895.1 Bacteroidota bacterium | reverse complement strand
CGTAAATCGTAATTCGTAATTCAAAATGTCTATAACCGCCATCATCGTCATCATCGTCGCCGGCATCCTTGTCGGGTTCATCAATACCTTGTCGGGAGGAGGATCGGTGATCAGCCTTTCACTGCTTGTAATCCTCGGACTTCCTGCAGGTGTTGCCAACGGCACCAACCGCATCAGCATCTTCTTCCAGACACTTTCCTCGGTGGGCAGTTTTACAAAACAGAAAATGTTCACTGATCTCAGACCGGTATGGCTGGCAATCCCTGCAACTATAGGCTCGGTTTTAGGCGCTTACCTCGCCATCGACGTGCATCAGAAAGTCATAGAAACCGCAATGATCCTCGCCATGATCATGATGGGCTTTTTCCTGTTCTATAAACCCGACAGATGGCTGAAAGAGAACCCGGTCCTGCTTAAACAAAAACTAAAATGGTGGCAGTTCGTGATATTCTTTTTTGTAGGTTTTTACGGTGGGTTCATCCAGGTCGGAGTTGGCTACTTTCTACTAATGGCTCTTGTCCTTGGCACTGGTTATGACCTTGTGAAAGCAAACGCCGTAAAAAACCTCATCGTATTCTTTTATGCCATCTTTGCGCTCGCGGTGTTCATGATCAGCGGACAGGTCAACTACATCTATGGGCTTCTTCTTTCGGTTGGCAGCATCATCGGGGCTCTTATCGCTTCATATTTTGCTGTGAAAAAAGGCGCAGGCTTTATCCGCGCCGTCATCATCCTCTCGATCATTCTCACTGTGCTCCAGATCACCGGCCTTGTTAATTTCACCAATCTGCTGAAGGGAATACTTTGATCCAATAGGCAATAGGCACTAGGCAATAGGCACTAGGCACTAGGAAAAACCCCTAATCCCTAACTCCCAACCCCCAATCCCCAACAAACATGAAACCAACCCTACTCATTCTCTCATTCCTCCTGACCTGCGGATATCTGATCGCTCAAACCAATCAGGTTCCATCTGCACCAACCACCACCGGAACCAAACGCTGGGTCCTGGTGATCCACGGAGGTGCCGGCGGACCGGCCAAAGGAACGATGAAGCCGGAAAGGGAAAAGCAATATACAGATTCGCTGTCCAAGGCCCTTCAGATCGGCTCTGCCATTCTTTCGAAAGGCGGCAGCAGCCTGGATGCCGTTGAGGCAGTAGTCAGGTTCATGGAGGATTGTCCGCTGTTTAATGCCGGCAAGGGAGCGGTACTTAATGAAGATGGTATTGCCGAACTTGATGCTTCGGTCATGGATGGGAATACAGGCAAGGCAGGCGCTGTGGCCTGCGTGACCACAATAAAAAATCCAATCTCGGCTGCAAGGGCTGTGATGGAAAAGACGGAGCATGTTATACTGATAGGGAAGGGTGCCGATAAATTCGCAAAAGACATGAAACTTCAGATCGTCGATCCGGCTTATTTTATTATACCCGAGAGGTATGAGGCCTGGAAGAAGGCTAAACAGAAATCCACGCAGGGCAAACCCTCCCCCTCATCCGCAGACACCGTAAAAAAAGGAACAGTAGGGTGTGTAGCCTTAGATTCATACGGAAACCTTGCAGCAGGGACATCTACGGGCGGGATGATGATGAAAATGAGCGGAAGGGTGGGTGATAGCCCCATCATTGGAGCCGGCACCTGGGCCGATAACAATTCCTGCGCTGTTTCATGCACAGGGCATGGGGAGTTTTTCATCAGGAACTGCGCCGCATATTCTGTTGCTGTTCAGATGCTGTATGCAAACCGCAGCCTGGCTGATGCCGCACATTTCGTGATCTTTGATCTTCTGAAGGCAAAGGGAGGTGAGGGCGGACTGATCGCTCTTGATAAAAACGGGAACATCGCAATGCCTTTCAGCAGCAATGCGATGTTCAGGGGAAGCGCTTCGGCTGAGTCCCCGGCCCGGGTAATGATCTGGCCCGAATAAATAAAAGCTGCACCGCTTCACGGCACAGCTTTGTCGAATCAGGTAATATATAGTTGAATTACAGGAAAAGATAGAGAGTTCCGCTGTTTCCGTTCTTGTACCAGTCAACCTTGTATTTTTCAGGACAGGCTGAACCGGTGATCGGCTGGTTGTTGCTGTCGTAACCGAATGAAATGGTTGCTCCTTTGTTGTCACCAGGAATGCTCATCTTTTTCTGTCCGGCGCAGGGATCAAACTGGCAGGCTTCACGATGAATGATCGGCTGAAGGATCTGGATATAGAACTGTTCACCATTACGGTTGAGCCCCCAATGAACGAGGTTGTCATACCCGTCGGCCGAACCGAAGCCGTCAAATGTCAGGACAAACTGTCCGTCGACTTTGGTATAGGTGACTTTTCGTGCCACGTTCCAGAACTTTGATGTGCCGTCGTCGAAGGTGATGTTCATGTAGCCCATATCTTTATGAGTGACGGATGAGATGTACTGTGGGATCATGAAGATGAGCCCGCCCGACTCGTTGATAAAGGTCTTCTGACCGTTCAGGGTGATGGTTTTCTGAGATGCGATCTTCGTTACCCTGAAGTTGATATACCTATAGATCACTGTGGCCCCGGCCTGGTACCAATGGGTGCCAACATGTTTCCTGATCTCGATCTTCCCGGTGCGGGTGAGAGTTCCCTTGCAGTTGTCCCCGTTATATGTGACATAATAGGTTATAGTGTCGTTGATGACGGATGTGGAGTCAACGGTGGCATTGCAGGGGATGTTTGCGGTTGATTTGAGGTTGCCCGAATTTGCAAGGACCTGGTTGATGTCGGCAAGCGCCTCATCAGCTGCGGCGTTAGCCTTGTTTTCGTCATTGGCCAGGTTCTGGATGGAGTTGGTGTTCATTTGCGGATCAGCAGTATTCTTTGACTTCTGGCATGAAGTAAGAACGAGCATCAGCAGAGCTGCGAGGAGGGTGCTTGTGCGCAGGATGTTTGCAGTTTTCATGGTTCTATGGTTTTGGTTTGATTTCGGTTGTTTGATTGTTATACACGGGATTTGGTGTTTACCCTGATAGCAAGAAAAAAAACTTGGTTAAAGGCAGTCAAAGAGGGTTAATTTTCAAAGTGATGATCGTTTATATTTACGATGCTTCATCAAATCACGGTGTTAAATTTCCTGGATTTGAACCTTGTTGAAATTTATGTAAATTGCAATCATATTTTTCAGATATGAAAACAATTCGTCTGTGGCCGGGGGTGGCCTTTGTTGTGCTAATGTGTATTTTCTGGTATGTGATTCCCTTGTTCATTCCCGAAGCGCTGATGCTGGGATTACTTGCGGTGCTGCTGGGGACGCTGGGTTTTCTGGTGTGGTGGCTATTCCTGAGCCGTGCCGCTGTAAGCGAACGATGGATAGCATTAGGGATCATGGCGCTGGGGGTGTTTCTCACTTCAAGGCTGCTTGATATCTCCATCTCCACGGCAAATATGGGGCTGATGTTCTATATGTACTGTATACCCCCTTTGTGTGCAGCTTTCGTATTATGGACGATTTTTACGAGGAAGGTCCAGGGGCGGATGAGGTGGGTGAGTATGATCCTGACTATCATCGTTTCGGTAGGATTCTGGATTCTCCTGCGTACCGATGGAATGCTGGGTGAAGGGAACCACGACCTGAACTGGAGATGGGCGAAAACGAATGAACAGAAACTGTTGGAAAGCAGGCAGACTGCGAGCGGGATGACTCAGCCGGCGGGAAGCTTATTGGGAACCAAAGCCGAGTGGCCGGGATTTCGGGGTCCGGGTCGCGACGGAGTAGTGAACGGTCTGACCATAAATACCGACTGGAAAAACCATCCTCCTAAAATACTCTGGAGGAAGCCTGTCGGACCGGGATGTTCTTCTTTTGCAGTGAGTGGAAACCTTGTTTACACCCAGGAGCAGAGAGGGGAAGAGGAAGCTGTTTCCTGCTACGATCTGCAAAGCGGCGAACTGGTATGGATATATAAATACAAAGCCCGGTTCTATGATTCACATGCAGGCGCCGGTCCGCGGTCTACTCCCACGATATACGGGACGAAAGTCTATACCCTGGGAGGAACAGGAATACTGAACTGTCTGGATGCAGCTACGGGAAAGGCATATTGGACGCACAACGCAGCTCATGAAACCAGGGTGAAGACACTCACCTGGGGCTTTGCGGGTTCTCCTTTGATAGAGGGGAAGGCGGTTATCGTTTCCACAGCAGGAAAGCTTGCGGCATTTGATACCATTGACGGTACCATGCTTTGGCAGGGACCCGATGGCGGATCGTCCTACAGTTCGCCTCAACTCTTCACACTGGGTGGTGTTCAACAGGTATTGTTTATGAGCGCTGCCGGGGCTCTGAGCGTCGATCCAGGCACAGGAAAAACGATCTGGGAATATCCCAGCAAAGCCGAAGACCGCATCCTTCAGCCAGCCCTCATTGATTCGAATTGCATCCTTATGGCCAGCGATTACAAGGGACTGCGGAGATTATCAGTGATGAATGAGGGAGGGAAATTCAAAATAAAGGAAGAGTGGTTCTCCCCCGACATCAGCGCGTATTTCAACGATCACGTGATTAGCAAAGGATTTGTGTACACTTACGATGGTCCCAGCCTTTGCTGCGTGAACATGAAAGACGGGAAGCGAATATGGAAAGGAGATCGCTACCGTGGCTGGAACATGCTTCTTAAAAACCAGGACCTGCTTCTCATCCTGACCGAAAAAGGAGAGCTTGCACTGGTGAAAGCCGATCCGAAGCAGTTTTCAGAACTTGCTCGTATTCCCGCAATCAAAGGCCGCTGCTGGAACCATCCCGCCATGGCTGGAAACATAGTCCTGGTGCGTAACGCATCAGAGATGGCGGCGATAAGCCTTCCGAAGTAAGTGGAAAAATCGGTCAGCAACAGACTTTTAAAGTGGATTGCTTTTGACTCTAATTTTTCGCTATTTCGCTTTTCGCTATTTCGCTATTTCGCTTTTCGCTATTTCGCCACTTGTAAGGAGATCTCATTCACATCACAAACCCCGAAAAATCCAACCGCACCGCGGCTCAGGTTGGTTGCGACATTGGCTGCTTCGGTAGGGAACAATCCGCCCTGCCAGCTGGTTTCAAGCAGCATCTCCCTAACAAACTCTGCATGGGCCGGAGCAAGTGAATATCTTCTTTCAATGATCATGGTTCCCCTGGGAAATGAAACGGCCTCGGCAACCGGGGCAAAGATCTCGCTCACATCAAGGGTCGGCAGGGTATAGAACAACAGCCTCGCCTTGCATTTGTTGGTGTCGGCGCCGGCATAAGCTGGTAACTTGCTCCAGTCAAGGAGCACTTCCCACATGGCCGGCTCGCTGCTGCTGAATGCGCTTGCGACATAATCTATATGATACAAGGTGTCCTTTTCATTCTGAACATAGGTGAGCTGGGGGAAAGTCGTGCCCGCAACCATGCTTGCTTTGGCTGAATACACAGAGCTGCCGCTGTAAATGTTCAGGGTATAGGTTTTGTTCAGCAAGGCAATAAAGGTCGATGGGGTCCTGTACTTCCCGCTTCCCGTGGGTTCTTCGGTAAGGGTCCAGGTGGAATCGGCTGTGTGGATCAGGACAGTGGCGCCACTGAGGGGGGCGGCAGCTGCGTTCAGGCTGCTCACCGGGTGGTTTATGGTAATCGTCTGGACTTTGCGTTCCGAGGTGAGAATGCCATCCACCGCGATCAGTTTCGGATCCACCCCTGTTACATCCCAGCTGACCTGCTTGACGCAGGATGCCATCCACAGTAAGAGAAAAATATAAACAACCGTCCTTTTCATCAGAACTTGAATTGATAGTTGATGGATGGTATGATCCCCGCGACCGAAAGGGTAGTTGGAACAAGCTGGTTGCTCCCGTTCATATTCGAAGGCACAACCAGGTTGCCGTTGGCATCCAGAATACGGTTAAAACTCAGGGCAAAGGGATTGTACCGTCCGTAGGCATTGTATAACGTCAGGATCACATTTTGCTGAAAACGTTTCTCAGGTTTGCTGATGCGGTAAGTCACCGAAAGATCGAGACGGTGGTAATCGGGCAGGCGGCTGTTGTTCCGTTCACCGTAAACGGGAACGGAATACCCGTTGTTGTAGTAGAAGCCGGTGGGTGTTGTAACCGGACTGCCGGTATGGTAATACCATACAGCTGAAAAGGCCCAGTGGCGGTGGTTGTCGTATGAAACGTTGATACATACATCATTTGGACTGTCAAAATTCGAAGGATAGGTCTCGCTGTTGTTTACCCCGTTGGTTTGCACCAGGGACCTTGAAAAAGTATACGAGATCCAGCCTGTGAACTTTCCTTCGGCTTTCCTAAGCATCAGCTCAAGTCCGTAAGCCCATGCCTTCCCGAACCTGAGTTCGCCTTCGATCAGGGGGTTATACAGCAGGTTGGCATGGTCCCTGTAATCGAGGTGGTCAAGGTAGACTTTGTAAAACACTTCAGCACTGAGCATCAGTCTGTTCCGGGCCGCTTTCTGGTACCAGCCAAGGGCCCACTGATCAACTTTCTGGGCGGGTATGTTGGGGCCGCTGAAGGCCCATACTTCGAGTGATGTGAACGGACCTGTTGTATTCGTGAGTTGCTGCATGAACTGGGTGTTCCTGCTGTAACCGAATTTCAGCGAGCTCTGGTCGGTAATATTGTAAATAACACTTAATCTTGGTTCGGGACTCAGGTATGTGTAGTAAGAGATGTTCTTTTTATATTTCGACGAATCGATCAGCTGGTAATTGGCGTCGAAGAAGTAAACCGTGGTCTGCCCAAAGTCCTGCCACAACGGAAGCCTGATCCCGTATTTCAGAACCAGGTGATTGCCAATTCGCTGTTCATTCCCGAGATAAAACACATATTGCATCGAAGTATATTCGGGAACCCTTGTCCCGCTTGATGTTTTATTGCTTCCCGCCCCTTTATTCAGGTTCCCCGGATTGGATTTGTAGTTTGTTATTTCTATCCCCGACTTCAGCGTATTGTCGGCGTTCAGAAACCAGGTAAAATCTGACTTGAGCGTGAGGTTGGCAATGGAAGACGTCCAGAAACTTTCCTGGCTTTCACTGGTGTAGAGGTAGTAGTTGTACCGGCTGTAATTGAAGGTGGTGTTCGAAAACAGCTTTTTGTTGAAAATATGGTTCCAGCGGGCAGTCCCGAGGATGTTATTCCAGCTGATGCCGTATGTACGGTAAGCCGAACTGTTGTATCGGCTGAAGTCGTCGCGTCCGGTGTAAAAAGTAAGATAGAACCTGTTGTTGTCATTGGGGATCAGGTTCAGTTTGGCATTGATGTCATAGAACTGTATGTTGAAGCTGGGCTGGTCTTTCAGGAAATAATTCAGCCAGTTCAGGGTCGACAGCCGGCCCGACACAAAGAAAGATGCATGGTTTTTCCAGATCGGTCCTTCCACCGAGATATTTGAAGCATACGGACCAAGATTTCCGCCAAAACCGAAGTGTTTCATATTGCCTTCCCTTGCTTTCACGTCTACAACCGAACTCAGCCGTCCGCCATAAGCAGCAGGAAAATCACCCTTGTAAACCTGTATGTCGTTCACGGCATCGGGTGAAAGAGCCGAGAAAAATCCGAATAAATGGGATGGATTGTAGATCGGAGTCTCGTCGAGAAGCAATAAATTCTGGTCGCTGTTTCCTCCCCTGACATAAAACAGGGAGGAGCCGTCGCCGTAAGACCTGATACCCGGCACCGACTGCAGGGCTTTCAGAATATCCGGAGCGCCTGCAAATCCCGGCAAACTGGCCAGGGTCTTGTTTGAAATATTGAAATCACTTAACTGGTTTCTGCGGATGTCTGATCCCGTTTCCTGAGGCTTGACTACAATCTCCTTCATGTCCAGACGGGTCTCCTCCATATCCTTGCTGATCTTCTGGTCGGACTTAAGCTCGATATCTTCGGGGATCTCCCTGAATCCCAGGAAGGAATAGTTCAAAATATAATTGCCTTCGGGAAGGGTCAATGAATAAAAGCCGTACGAATTGGTAATGGTTCCGTAAGATGTTCCTTTTGCATAAACATTCGCCCCGATCAGCACTTCCCCGCTCTTCCTTTCTTTGATAAAACCGCTGATCGTAAACTGGCGGATGGCTTTAACCGGTTCATCCGGCCGTGCTGCAGCACTTTGCGAGTTAACTTTCAGTACGACCTGGTTTTCGACCACAGCAAAACTGATGCCCAGGGGGGTCAGCAACTGATTAAGAACTTCTTTCAGGGGTTTGTTTTTGCAGTTCAGACTGACGGCTTTATCGGAAGGCAGGCTTTGAGGATTGTATGAAAAATTGATACCTCCGGCATCGGCAATGGATTTCAGGGCTGAGGGAAGACTCTGGTTCTTGATCCTGACACTTATCTGCTTTTCAAGAACCTGACCCTGGAGGTTGAATACTAAAAGCATACATAGAATCAATATCATGCATCTTGCATCCCGCATCCTGCATCTAGCTGCATCCCGCATCCCGCATCCCGCATCCTGCACCTTGGAAGAAGAAAATAAGTTGCTATGGTTTATCTGCATCCCTTGCCGGAAATTTCCACCAAAGTTCCGGAATTCCTGACATCTACATCTAACGTTGCTTTGAGCACGTTTAGTACAGATTCAAGAGATTGATTGTCAAAGCTTGCCGTGAGGCGGCAGCTTGAAAGAACCGGATCACTGAGCCGGATGTCGGCCTGGTAAACCTTGCTTAAGGCAGCGGCCACGACATCCAGGGGGTCATTGGAGAATATGATCCTGTGGGTTTTCCAGGCCATGTAGTTGGCGTCTACGTTCGGACTGATGCTGATCTGATTCCCGTGAATAATGGCTTTTTCGCCCGGGTTCACCACGAAGGTTTTTCCCGGCTCGTTCTCAAAATACAGTTCGACTTTGCCTGTGGTAAGAACCAGTTCAAAGTCTCCGTTTGTCAAACGGGTATTGATGTAAAATGAAGTTCCTTTCACCTCAACCCTGATGCCATCCGCAGAAATAGTAAAAGGTTTGGAAGCATTATGCGCAACGTCAAAATATGCTTCCCCTTCAAGACTTACCGATCTTTTCTTCCCTCTGAATTGTTCTGGATACCTGAGCAATGCCCCGGTATTAAGCGAAATTTTTGAACCATCGGGCAGGGTAGATTCAACACGGCCTGTCGTGGCTGTAAGTTCCTGCATCACAGGTTTCGTGAGATAGCGGTACAGGAAGAACGAGGGAATGGCCAGGAGGATGATGACTGCAGCGGCGCGGAGAAGAAAGGATGCGGGATGCAGGATGCGGGATGCAGGATGCAGGATGCGGGATGCAGGATGCAGGATGCGGGATTCAGGATGCAAGTTGGTGCTGTTCATTCGATATTCGACATTCAATATTCGATATTCGATATTCTCTTCCAAGACTTTCTCCACATCAACGCTTTCCTCAATCCTGATCGTCTCCATCGCCGTCCAGGCCTGCTGAGAGGCTTTGAAAATGCTCTCATTCTCGGCCGACTCGGCAACCCAGGCCGAAAGCTCCGAAACCTCATCCTGACTGGCTTCCCCGCTGAAATACCTGGCAATTAAACCTTCAAAATATGTGAGATCTTTTTCCATTATCACTTGTTATACACTAAAATTCGTACTTACCCTTATACCATAGTTAAAAAATCATGGCTGCCGTATCCTGACCCTCAGATGCGCCAGAGCCTTCGACATCTGGGTCTCCACAGTTTTGATGGAGATCTGAAGGTGGTCGGCGATCTGTTGGTACTTCATCTGCTCAAAACGGTTCATCTCGAACACTTCACGGCATTTTTCAGGCAGTTCTGCAATGGCTTCCCTGATGCTGGTTGCCAGTTCTTTGAGCTCCATGGTGCTGCTGTCTTCAGAGGGTGGATCGGGATACAAACCTTCAAGCCTGAGTAGGGTCCCGTCAAAGCGTTTGTTATCACGTAAATAGTTCAGGCAGCGGTTCCTGACCGCGGTAGAAAGGTAGGATTTTACCTGGCGCTCAGGATCAATGGATTCCCTCTTCTCCCAAAGGCTGATAAAGGCTTCCTGAACGATTTCCTTCGCGGCTTCTTCCTCCTTGAGGTAACGGATGGCAAACAGCAGCATGCCTTTGTATTCACTGCGGAACAGCGAATCAAAACGGGCTTTTGTAAGTCCTTGCTCTTGCTGCATTCTCAGGTTTTCGGTAGGTTTTGCCTGCACCCGGAAAACTCAACCCTGCTGGTTTTTGTATTCCTGTACTTCGTTATACACATATTCGAGGCTTACCCCTGATTCGGAAAACATTTCTTCGCTTTCCCTTCCTTCATGATACTTACGTTCGCAAACCACCCGCACAATTCCGCAGTTGATGATCAGCATGGCGCAGGTGCGGCAGGGGGTCATCCTGCAGTAAATGGTTGCACCCTGAAGGGAAATACCCAGCCTTGCCGCCTGGCAGATGGCATTTTGCTCGGCATGGACCGTTCGCATGCAATGCTGTGTTACTCGGTCGTCGTCGTGGATCACCTTCTTCATGAGGTGCCCTACCTCGTCGCAATGCGGCAATCCGCGCGGACTCCCTACATACCCGGTAACAAGGATCTGCTTGTCCCTGGCGATCACACAACCGCTGCGGCCACGGTCGCAGGTCGCACGGGTAGCCACAGTATTGGCTATTTCCATGAAGTAAGTGTCCCAGCTGGGACGGGTATACTGCTTTTCTTCCATATCAGAGTTTTTTGAGAATGGCCTCAAGCTGCGCGTACAACTCCTCCTTGCTTCCGCTGTTGTCAAGCACGAAATCAGCCATCCTGATACATTCCTTAAGATTCTGTTTGTTCGGGTCCTCGGATGTCATCTCCCGTTCCTCATTCTCAAGAAAGGTCTCAAACGACACAGAATCGGTTTCAGATTTACGTTCGGTGATCCTGTTATACCTTGTCTGCGGATCAGCATCCACGGCCAGCAGAATAAATTTTCCCTTCGAACGCAGTGATGCGGCCTCGCCCGGCGTCCGTATGCTTTCAATGATGAAGTTTTTACCTCCAGCGGCTGCATCTTCGTAGAGGCAATCAACTACGTACGACGGACCATGCTCTTTTCTTAAGCGGTTTCCCAGCTGAAACATACTGTCGCGGTTCTCGGGCATGCTCTCCCTTTTGATGATGTCGAGGAGGAATCCCCTGACCGAATAATGCTTGAAACCTCTTGACTTTTCAAGGTATTCAACAACGGTTCCCTTGCCGGCCCCGAGAGTGCCTGTGATTCCGATACAAATCATATCCGCTTCAATTTAAAATATTAATTTTGCCTCTTCAGGCAATCAAAGGTAAGGTATTTCGTGATTCGTCTG
Source organism: Bacteroidota bacterium (assembly GCA_037134895.1). Classification (GTDB taxonomy): domain Bacteria; phylum Bacteroidota; class Bacteroidia; order Bacteroidales; family FEN-979; genus CAIRDP01. Next base: position 10,695 of record JBAXLI010000064.1, on the reverse strand, counting down.
CCGTGAATGGTGATTGGTGAATGGTGAATGGTGATTGGTGATTGGTCGTTGGTTATTCAACATTCGACATTCGATATTCAATATTCGTACATCGTACATCGTAACTCGTAAATGCAATCGTAAATCGTACCTCGTAAACCGTAAATCCAATGAACGCCCTCTATCCCCTCAAATTCCAGCCCTTGTTCAGAGAAAAGATCTGGGGCGGACAAAAACTGCAGACTTCCCTTGGGATAGACTTTTCGCCTCTCCAAAGTGTTGGCGAAGCCTGGATGCTTTCGGGTGTTCCGGGCTCACAGACGCAAGTCACCAATGGGTTTCTTCGGGGCAACGAGTTGAACGAGTTACTGGAGGTATATATGGATGACCTGGTGGGTGAAAAGACCTTCAGCAAACATAAAGAGCAGTTTCCCATCCTCATAAAATTCATAGACGCAAACGACTGGCTTTCGGTACAGGTTCATCCGGATGATATTCTTGCATCCAAACGAAAACTCGGGGGAGGTAAAACCGAGATGTGGTATATCCTTGATGCTGAACCTGGAGCTGAGCTGATTTCGGGCTTTAACCGGAAGATCAGCAGGGAATTCTACCTCAAGAACCTGAATGATAAGACCCTGAGAAACATTCTGAATTTTGAGCCTGTTGCAAAAGGTGATGTGTTTTTTATCCCCTCGGGCCGTATCCATGCCCTGGGTCCGGGAATCCTGCTTGCCGAGATACAGCAGACTTCCGACACTACTTACAGGATCTATGACTGGGACCGGGTCGACGATAAGGGAAACCCCAGGGAGATGCATACCGAACTGGCCCTCGATGCTATCGACTTCAGTATTCCTGCTTCATACCGTACCGATTATACAATGACCGAAAACCGAAGTGTAAACGTGGTACAATGCCCTTATTTCAATACCTCCGTCATTGATTTCAGGCTTCCGCTAGCCAAGGATTTTTCAGAGATCGATTCGTTTGTGATCTACATTTGTCTTGAAGGTTCCGCCGAAATTATTCACCCTGACGGTAAAGAAAAAATATCGAAAGGTGAAATTGTGCTGATCCCTGCGGTGCTGGACAAACTCGCACTGCTGCCACTTCCGGTTTGTAAGGTCCTGGAAGTGTATAATGTGTAAATAAAAGTGTATTTTTGCAAATGTTAATTTAATCACAGACAGCCTTATGAGAAAAGCAAGCCTTATACTATTGTTAACCAGTGCCTTCATCATTACTTTCGCTCAAAGCGAAGATGCATCAGCAAGGCGCAAGACGGTCCCCTCGGTTGATATCAAAGACATCAAGGGAAATATATACAATACTTCGAATATCACCAATGATGGTAAACCCATCATAATTGATTTCTGGGCAACCTGGTGCAAACCCTGTGTTAAAGAATTAGGTGCCATCGCCGATGTTTACGACGACTGGGTGAAAGAAACAGGGGTTAAGGTCTTTGCGATATCAGTTGACGATCCCAGGTCTTCTTCACAGGTAAAACCTTTTGTTGACGGGAAGGGATGGAACTACACCGTTCTCCTCGACCAGAACTCCGATTTTAAACGGGCGATGGGTGTTGGCCCTATTCCGCAAACATTTATCCTGAACGGGAAAGGTGAGATCGTATGGACTCATACCACCTATGCCGAAGGAAATGAGAACGACATCATTGAAGTTATCAGAAAAATTGTTAAAGGCGAAGAAATCAAGTAACCCAGTCGCCCAATCACCCAGTCGCCCAATCCCCCAGTCACCCAGTTTTACCCAAAAACTTACAACATTGAAAAAAAGTTTACTGTTTTGCCTTATCCTGCTTCTTCCCTGGCTTGTTCCATCGGGACTGAAAGCCCAGGATTTTCTGAAAAATGCCCAGATAACAGGTTCTTTCCAGGCTGATGCGGCCCTTTATCAAACTGATGCGGCTATGGGTATTACAAGCCAGTCAATCGACGGGAAGCCCATCCGCATGAACGGGTTTACAGAAATAAACTACGAATACAAGAACTTTTATGCAGGCATGAGGTTCGAGGCCTATCTTCCTCCCCTTTTAGGATATGATCCTGCTTACCAGGGTGTAGGCGTTCCATATTGGTATGTAAAGTATAAAAACGATCTACTGGAAATAACTGCAGGTAATTTTTATGAACAGTTTGGCCTGGGAATGACACTCAGGACTTACCAGGAATGGACCCTGGGATATGATAACTCCCTAAGAGGGTTAAGGGTGAAATTCATGCCATATCAAGGTATCACCTTTACGGGTGTTTACGGGGTGCAGAGGACATTCTGGATTCCTTACCAGAATAACAACCGTGGTATTGTCAAAGGTTTTGATGCTGATTTCAACCTGAATGATATCTTCACTGCCTGGAATAACGGAAAGTTCAAAGTTACCCTGGGAGGTAACTTTGTAAGCGATTACCAGGCAGGCAAAACAACTTCCTATGGTTACGGGAACAGGATGTATGTTTTAAATCTCCCCGAAAATGTTGCCTGTTACGGAGGACGAATCAACATGAATTATGCGGGGGTGAACCTCTATACCGAATTTGCCCATAAGATCAATGACCCCTCCAAGATGAACGATTTTATATATGCCCCCGGCAACGCCATACTGATCGACCTTTCTTATTCAAGGAAGAATCTGGGAATTGATATCAAGTCAAAATGGATTGATAACTTTTCCTATAAATCAGACAGGAACTATACTGTAAACGGGCTCGACATCAATTACCTGCCTGCGATCAACAAGGAGCATACATATGCCTTGCCTGCGATGTACCCTTATGCCACCCAGACACTGGGTGAGGCAGGCATTGCCGCCAGCGTAGTTTACAGTCTTCCGAAGAATTCAAAGCTGGGCGGAAAAAACGGCATGACCATCGAAGTTGATTTTTCCCAGGTCAATTCAATCAATAAAGCTGCTGTTAATGATTCCACCCCCATCGGCATGCCGGGAACACTGGGTTATAAAACAAAGTTTTATTCTGTTGGCAACGATGTGTACTGGCAGGAACTCCAGGTTGACATAACCAAGAAAATAGGGAAAAAGGTTAAAACCATCTTTGAATACCTTTATCAGACCTACAATAAAGCTATTGTTCAGGGTCATCCTGAAGATCCTACCATATATTCCCAGATTGCTGTGGCAGATGTCGCATTCAATGTAAATAAGAAATTGTCGCTTCGATGGGAGCTTCAGGGCTTATGGACAAAGCAGGATAACGGGAACTGGGTCGATGGCATGATGGAGGTCACGATTTCGCCGAAATGGTTCTTCTCGGTAAGTGATCAGTGGAACTATGGCAATTCTGATGCCAGCAAACAACTTCATTATTACAATATTGCTGCCGGTTTTGTATATAATACCACCAGAATTCAGTTTGGATACGGACGTCAGCGTGAGGGCGTGATCTGTGTTGGAGGTGTTTGCCGCAATGTTCCCAAGTCAAGCGGTTTCACCCTTACTATTACCAGCAGTTTTTAGTTTGAACAATAATAAAAGGCTTATGAAACTTTTCAGATATATATTCCCTGTCGTTTTACTCACCGGAAGCTTACTTTCTTCCTGCGACAAACTTGATCCTCCTTATGCAGTTGTAAAGAACGAATTTGATTCTGTTAACAAACCTTTCATCCTGCTCGAAGAATATACCGGACATAAATGCAATAACTGTCCGCTGGCCACCCAGAAAGCACATCAGATGCGGGAGTTTTACAAGCAAAAGATGATTCTCATATCAATACATGCAGGCGACCTGGCCGAGCCGGATCCCAAGTATCCCCAGGATCTCAGGTCTCCTGTTGGAACAGAGTTATTTAACAATTTCAGCGTTCCTTTTGTCCCCCAGGGGGTGATGAACAGGATTATGTATAACGGGAAATACCCTATAGGCTCAGAGCAATGGCCTTCTGCAGCAGAGGCACAATTCAGTAAGGCAATTGTCAATTTTCTTACGGTAAGCGCGTCCTACAACGCCACTACAAAGAATATAACCGTCAACGGGAATACCTGGTTCAAATCGGTATTGCCTTCAGGTGCGAAGATTGTTTATTATATCGTCGAAGACAGTATTAAAGGACCCCAGTTGAATAAAGACACAGCAGCCGGCCCAACACCGGTCATTGACCCTTATTACTTTATGCATACCATGCGTACATCCATGAACGGGACTTACGGCGAAGTTCTTACAAGCTCAATAGAAATCAATAAGTCCTATCCTTTCAGCAAGACATACAAGGTAGCTGATACTACATGGAATCCCAAACAGCTTTCTCTCATCACTGTCATTCTCGATCCTTCCACTACCCAGTATGGCACTGTGGTTAATGTGAATGACACAAAGATAACGCGAGCGAAATAAACAGGAGGACTATCGGCTTTTTACGATTTTCCTTATCTCAGTGAAATTCTCTCCCTGGATCCTGCAGAAATATATCCCCGGATTTAATCCGCCTGCATCCATGCTGATACCCTGATCAGCGACTGCGGTCTGTTTAACAGAGATCAACTTGTTCCCGTAAGTGTCAAAAACTTCGGCCTTGACTGTCCCTTTTACCCCAGTAAATCCGATTGTGAATTTTTCACTGAAAGGGTTCGGGTAAACAACCACAGTCTGTCCCCCGGCCATATCGCCTGTACCTGTCGGGAAATAAAGTATGGTGTTCGAAGGCTGGGAAGAGCATGAACTTGACGGGTCGGTGTAAACATCTGTGTAACTGCCATAAATCATGGGCTGGAAGGTTTGCGAGGTAGCACCCGGTATGGCGTTGTTATTAAGATACCATTGGTTACCTGTGCTCATGTTCGATTCCAGCATGCCCGCATTCAGTGTGATTGCAGGAGCTGCCGGGACTGGTGCGAGGGTCACGTCAATGGGAGAGGAGTTCAGCATTGAGACTCCATCCGAAACACTTACGGTATAGCTTATGTTCGACAATGGAGAAGCAACAGGGAACTGGATTGTAGCATCGTCGAGGTAGGTCGACGGAGTCCACTGGTAGGTATACACCCCGCTGCCACCGCTCGGTATAGCGGCAAGCTGGGATGTACCTCCCTGGCATACATTTGCCGGGAATGCATTGGCCTGCATGTTCAGTACGCCTCCTGTACAGCTTATAAGTGCCTTCCATCCCGGGTTATTGACCACCGAATTCGAATGAAAGAGGAAGGTAAGCGATCCTGAAGCAGAGGTGGCTGTAAGGCTGTCGGGAAGAACATTTCCGCAGAAAGTTCCAAGCAAAGGATCTGATGTTGTTGTTCCATCAAAGACTTTCAGGTAATCCTTTGAACACCCGGTTGAAGACTCAACATCAAAGCTGTAGAATTTCACTTTCATGCTGGCTCCTGCAGTGGCTGGATTAAAGGTAAGTGTAAAATTTTCATAGTTTGAGTAGTTGCCCTGGGGGCCGCCCGAATCATAGAACCAGCTTTTACAGTTTGTCTCAACCCCGCTGTGCATAGTAATTACAGGGATCTGCCCAACCTGCAAAATATATTCCCTTGACACGGAATACTGGTTCAAAAGGCCGGTACTGCCTGTAAAATCAAGGAACACATCGGTCCCTAAAGGAGTCACGCCGTTAACGCTGACATTAAAGTCGGCAAAAGATGAACTCATGGGTGAGATACTGCCCACGAAAAGATTAGGGTTCGTAACCAGAATGTACAATATACTTTGGGGTGATACCAGCATGTGGGCTGCGCTGTTCACAGCTTCGGCATGGCCGCTGTTCGTCAAGGTGATCCTGACAGTGGCTGTTTCGCCTGGATCGAGAATGCCGTTATTGTTCCCGCCCGGGGCAGGATCGAGCACCATGAAAGTTGTTGCATTCAGAATAGGGGCATTCAGGATTATCAGCAATTCCTGGTTCCATGAGTGAGAGCCATCGCTGAGCGCAAGGCTGCATGTTACCTTATGCTGGTCGGCAACATTATCTGTTATTTCAATTGAAAAGGCATTGTTCCCGGTGACACTTCCCCCCATTGGAATAGTTCCGAAACTGTGAAGAGCCTGGGTTATGACAATGTTAGTGTCGGATGTGCTCAGAGTTCCGTTCACATTCCCTGATGCTATAACGCCTACATTGTTTAGGGTCACATTCAGGCTGATATATTCACTATAATCGGCCAGGTGGTTGTTGTTGCCTCCAACAGAATCATTGATAGTATAATTTGCCAGGGTGATATAGGGTCCTGTGGCAGGAATAAACTGTACACTGTCGATCAGGGGTTTGTGGTTCTGTTTGGTGATGATGAGTCTTGCGTAACAGGGGCCTGGCACGGCAGTGAAGTTCAGCACGGCGATCCCTGTAGAATCCACGCTGCGGGCATCCAAAAGAGTACTGTCGTTAAGCGAAAGCGCAACATAGGCCAGGGGTTCGGTGGTAACGCTCATGCTTGTTGCGGTTAAAAGCTGGGTGGACTGGAATGTAGCCTGGAGAGCATCAGGTACCGAATAATAGACGCTGAGAGAAGGATCTCCAGTCAGGCAATAGGTCTCCCAGTAATATACTTTCATGCTTGAACTGGATTCCTCAACGGCAAAATTTCCACCCTGGACCATCTGCCCCATGGTAACAAAATATTCCGATAATGGTTCTCCGCTGTCATGAAAAGTCCGGTCATAAGCGCCAAGATGCGCAGGGTTGTAAGGCGGCCCGGCAGCAACAATTGATTTATATCCGCATCCCCACCAGTAATCCTCATCCCAATAGGAATAATCTGAACAGCCGATATACCCCAGGGCACCCTTATTTGCGACCCTTGTAATTTCCTTTGAGAAGCAGGTCACACTGAAGTTGGCAGCTTTGCAGCAATTCCCTATCATCAGGGGATATTTATGGGCATTCTGCAGTGCAGGGATGTCTGAAATAGTGAATGAAGGATCAGACCAGCCCGACTCACTGCCGTGGGCTGTATAATTCGAATAAGCTACACCGTTTGAAACATCCTGGTGGATATGCTGGGTGTAATTCGCCCCTGAGGGTTCAGGCTGCAGGTACGTGTGGGATTGGAGATTATGAGCCGGATTGAAATAATTGATGGTGCCGTAGTTGATCTGCCCGTTACCGTATAGCGGACCGTTGGTAGCATCGGCCCCGGCAATCATCGATACCTCGCCCAGAAAAGCATCCGAAGGCATGGTATATTGCTCATATTCAAGTGTCTTGTCGATGTACGCATTCAACTGATCAACATTCTGGGCTGCAAATCGTCCGTAAGTGATCTCGGGAATATTGTCGTTGGTGTATTCGCAATAATACATATCTGACGGATGGCCTCCCGTGTTCCATGCGGGTATCTGGGCAACATCTCCGACAAAAAGTACAAAACTCGGGGGATTGTATCCCAAAGGAGGATTGACATACAATCCTTGCAGGTATGATTTAATCGAAGCTGTTGTATTTCCCACGGCTGGATCATCGGTATACCCGGTAATGACCTTAAATCCTTTTCTCGTTTTCCATGCGATAAACCGTTTCAAGGCGGACTTGAAAGAAGAATGAGCAACAATGGCATACGTAGCAGGGGAGGAAGTGATCAGCGAATCGGCCGATTTGGGATAATTGGGTATCCTCTTGTAAAGTGCCTGGTAATAAGGGGAAGAGTATTTTGTTAGCAGTCTCTGGGTTTCCTGAAGGTCGGGATGTCTGAACACGACCCTGGCTTCGATTCGATCATACACCCTGAGAACGCCAGTGACCGGATTATACTGTACCGGTGAAATGTCGAGCCTTGCAAGGACCACGGCCCTCATGGTTCCCACATGGGTCACTTCCACCAGGGCCGATTTTCCAAAGCCATCCATCCTGTATCTTGCATCATGTATCACGAATGGAACCTGGGATGGATCTGTGATATTTTTCGACAAAGGCGCCTGGGCCGGTATGATGACCGTTGCAATACCCAGCTCACTCAAGTTGAATTCACGAAAATGAGAATTCAGGATCTGCACATCGTAACCCGCGCCAACAGGGACCTGTATCAGCTTATGATAAACAGGAAGTTTTGGGTCACCTGCAATGCCGGCAAAGCCAAAACCGTCGGCAGAGAGTTCAGTGAAAGCTCCCAGCCGGGTTTGTACATCACGGAAGTCAAGCTTGCTCAGATCAACGCTGATGTTCAGTGATTGAAAGGGAACCGAAATGTAATTCACTGAATTTTCCCCAGGTTTTACAGTGATTGTGCCAGCCTGCAAAAAATTGCAGAGCATGATAAAGCCCAGCACTGTATTGAGCTTTGTTAGTTTGGGAAGTACCATAGTTTGTAAAATTTGGGATTCACTGAAATAAAGACTATTCTGCGAAATAAAGACTATTCTGCCCTCATCATGGTTGCATCGACCTTGCGGATATTATACACCGGGTACCATGCCGCAAACAATCCTATTGCCATCACAATCACAAAGATAATAAAAAAGTCAAGAGGGATCATATGAACAGGATAAGTACTTACGACAAAAGTACTGTTAGCATCTCCGAGCCTGACGATACCGAATCGCATCTGCACCCAGCAGATGACAAAGCCTAGGATAAGCCCTGTAAGAGCCCCGCTGAACGAGATCAGCATCCCTTCGAACAGGAAAATACGCCTGATCAGGGTCCGGCCGGCGCCAAGGCTCTGAAGTACTGCGATGTCCTTCTTTTTTTCAAGAATAAGCATTGAGATCGAAGCGATCACGTTGAAAGTTGCAATCAGCAGTATGAAGGCCAGGATCATGACGATCGCCCACTTCTCAGTGCGGAAAATCTTATACAGCAGTTCCTGTTGTTCAAAACGGTCTTTGACCCTGAATCTTTCACCTGCAACTTCCTGGATGGCTTTCTGAATTTGACCCGGATCGGCCTCCCGGTCAATCCCGACTTCCAGAGAGGTCATTTCATTTGTGTAACCCAGGGTCTGCCTTACAAATCTAAGGGGAAGCAATACATATTTCACGTCGAAATCGGTCTGTATCGAAAAGGTCCCCGAGGGAAATATCGTTGCAGTATTGAATGCATTATCGAACACATTAGCAAAATCGGCGTCCCTCCTTGCAACAAACACCGTAATCGGGTTTTTAAAATCGCTCAGGTTGGCTCCCAGGTAATCGGCAATCCCGTAACCCAGGACCGCAAAATTCATATTCCCCTCTTCAAGGGTAAAATGCCCCGAAGCCATCATGGTGTCAATCCCGCACATTTTCTCATAGCCCCTGCTGACGCCTTTCAGTGTAACGATCGACTGTTTATCGAGGTATTTCATCATGGCGTTTTCTTCGACTACCTCGGCTGCGAACCTCACTCCTTTAATTTGTTTTATACGGCGGATGTCTAATTCGTCGGTTGTAAAGGTTTTCCCCTTTTTGAGCGTGATCGACATATCGGGATTGAAGGAGTTGAACAGCGACATCGACAGCTTCGCAAAGCCATTGAACACCGAAAGAACGATCACGAGTGCGGCAGTGACGATGGTCACGCCAACGGCAGAGATCAGGGAGATGATATTGATTATATTATGGGACTTCTTTGAGAGAAGGTAACGTCGCGCTATGAAAAGTGGAAAATTCATGCTTTCTTATTTGGTCAATAGCTCGCATCTTCGCACCGCTGCTGGGGTGTCCGCGTCACTCATGCCATCCCGCATCCTGCATCCTGCATCCAAGTCACACAGCTTTCCACGCCTTCACAAGCAACCCCGTCCCGCTGTTATGCTTCCCATGCAGATCGAAATAGTTAAACAGCAGGGCAAACGGGAATGTCAGCAGATAATAGAACGGAAGCACGATGAAGAAAAGTTTGCTGGTATTCAGCATGAGTATAGGATATTTCATCGAGAGTTTCCATCCGATCTGTCCGGGCTTGCCATAAGTATACCTGGCTTCGGTTCTCAGGAATCCTGACTTCCGCAGTTTCAGCTGTATGTCATCAATGTTATACCCATCGCGAACATGTTCATCGATAAAGGATTCACCATGATCGTGGTCATGTACATCAGAGCCGCCCTGGTCAGAGGGTGTCGAGACAATGAGCATGCCTCCGGGTTTCAGTGAATAGTGGAAATTCGCGAAAACCTTCTCATCTTCAGCTATATGTTCCATCACATCCACCGATAGGATAAGATCAAATGCATCCTTAATGCTGAAGCTGGTAAGATCGGCTTTTTCAAATTTCACATCCTTTGATCCGGCTTTAGCGAAAAATGAATTACAGTCGGCGATCTGCTCGTCCTTTACGTCAACTGCAAGTATCGAGGGTTTAATCTCAAGTTTCGACATGAACCAGGTATACTGCCCGAACCCTGATCCTGCATCCAATATCCTGCATCCGTCTTTGTCAGACTGTAACTTCGCCCACTGCCTGAGATCTTTTCTCACATGCCATGACCTGAGCAGAAGGATGTCGAGCATGTGGTAGAATGCTATCCGCAGAAAAGGGGTTTTATTGAAGACCTTGCCAAGGGATCGTTTGATGGGATCGTACTGCATGAAAACTTCAGCTTTTCAGAAGGTTGTCGATATTGTCAATATAATCGAGAGAATCGTCCTCGAAGAACTGAAGTTCAGGAATGATCCGGAGCTGGTTGTGCAGGCCCTGGCCCAGGTGGTACCTGAGGTCCTTGGTGTGATGGCGCACGAGGGCAAGGAGCGCCATTTTATCTTTGGAGCCGAACAGGCTCAGGTAGATCTTTGCCAGTGCAAGGTCTTTGGTCACGGTAACCTT
>JBAXLI010000063.1:0-22788 GCA_037134895.1 Bacteroidota bacterium | reverse complement strand
GGGCCTGCCCCGCCGACAAAGACTGGAAAGACGCCCTGCAAGTCCTTGCCCGCCTTGGATATGGAAGGATAAGTATGTTAAGTAGGGATTGGGGATTGGGGATTGGGGATTAGGGACTGGGGATTGGGGACTGGGGATTGGGGGTTGGTAGTTGAAATTCGTAATTCGCAATTCGTAATTCGCAATTCGTAATTCGCAATTCGCAATTCGTAATTCGCAATTCGTAATTCGTAATTCGTAATTCGCAATTCGTAATTCGTACATCGTACATTATAAATTAATACAACAGGATATTGAAGTTCATACGGCGGCTATTAAAGTGGGTGTTATACATATTTCTGGCATTTTTTGTCACCTCGACTTTTTGTGCTCTTCTCTATAAATTCGTAAATCCCCCCATCACCCCCCTGATGGTGATCAGGCTTTCCGAGCAGGGCTTTTCAGGCCAGGCCCTGAAGCTAAAAAAACACTGGGTTCAGCTTGACAGCATAGCCCCCTCCCTTCAGCTTGCAGTGGTTGCCTCTGAGGACAATAATTTCCTCGAGCACAATGGGTTTGACCTCGAAGCAATTGACAAAGCAAGGGATTATAATGAAAGGCATAAAGGCAAAAAGTTCAGGGGGGCAAGTACAATTTCCCAGCAAACTGCCAAGAATGTATTTCTGTGGCCAAGGCGTTCCTGGTTTCGTAAAGGCCTTGAGGCATATTTCACTTTCCTGATCGAACTGAGCTGGAACAAGAAGAGGATCATGGAGGTTTACCTTAACGTGATTGAAACAGGGCAGGGTATTTATGGGGCTGAAGCGGCTTCAGAAACCTATTTCAACAGGCATGCGGCTAATCTCACACGTTCTGAGAGCGCTTTACTGGCAGGCATACTGCCCAATCCGCAGAAGTGGGATCCCCGGTTTCCTACCCCCTACCTCAGGTCCCGGCAGGAATGGATTCTCTGGAACATGGAGAACATCGGGAACCTCGAATATTAGTGCCTTGCCAAAGCCTGGTGACGGAGGCAGGCAACCCTCACATCCGCAAACAATAAAATACTTGAATTTAATCTGAGAATTAATTCTTTAAGTAGAAAATTGTTGTAATTTTGCCGGTTCAAATTTTGTGCGAAAAATCCTTTTAAAACTATAAAACTATGGCTAAATCAGTAAAAGAAAAGAAGTACGTGTATTATTTTGGGGGCAAGAATGCCGACGGGGATTCCGATATGAAGAACCTGCTGGGCGGCAAGGGAGCGAACCTGGCCGAAATGGTTAATATTGGCCTGCCGGTTCCTGCAGGATTTACACTCTCGACCGAAGTTTGCACAGCTTACTATGAAAACAAGAGAAACTATCCGAAGGAGTTGAAGAAACAGGTACTCGATGCTCTTAAGAGGACTGAGAAGGAAATGGGTGCAATTTTCGGTGACAAGACAAACCCCCTGCTTGTTTCGGTTCGTTCCGGAGCCCGCGCTTCTATGCCGGGAATGATGGAAACCGTTCTGAATGTAGGGTTGAACGACATCACCCGTGAAGCCCTTATCAAGAAAACAAAGAATCCAAGGTTTGTATACGATTCTCAACGCCGCCTCATCCAGATGTATTCAGATGTAGTTATGGAAAAGGCAGCAGGTATTGAACCTAAAGAAGGCATGGGAGTAAGGGTGCAGCTCGAGCGTGAACTTCATAAAATGAAGGAAGCCAGGAAAGCCAAGAACGACACCGATCTTACAGCTGATGATCTGAAGAAGCTTATCGAGACATATAAGAAGAAAGTTAAGGAAGTATTGGGCAAACCTTTTCCCGAAGATGCAATGGAACAGCTTTGGGGAGCGGTTGGCGCTGTATTCCAGAGCTGGAACGGGAAGCGTGCTATCTCCTACCGCCGTTTCGAAGGCATTCCCGATTCATGGGGAACTGCAGTGAATGTTCAGTCGATGGTATTCGGCAATATGGGTGACACCTCTGCAACCGGTGTGGCATTTACCCGCAACCCGGCCACTGGTGAAAAGTATTTTTATGGTGAATGGCTTGCAAATGCACAGGGAGAAGATGTGGTAGCCGGAATCCGTACACCGAACCCCATTAATGAAGTAGGTAAAAACGAGCATACCCAGCATCTGACATCTCTTGAGAAATCGATGAAGGTTGTTTATAAAGAACTTGACGCCATTCAGAAGAGTCTGGAGAAGCACTACCGCAATATGCTTGACATTGAGTTCACGATCCAGGATGGTAAGCTCTATATGCTGCAGTGCCGTGTTGGAAAACGCAATGGCCCCGCAGCTGTGAAGATGGCTCTTGACATGTATGGTGAGAAACTGATCACACGCGAAGAAGCTGTATTACGCGTTGAACCTTCGCAGCTTGACGAACTGCTGCACCCGGTTCTCGACCCTGCAGCTGAAAAGAAAGTGAAGCCCGTTGCAAAAGGCTTGCCCGCAGGCCCGGGCGGAGCATGCGGACAGATCGTTTTCAATTCTGAAGACGCAGTTGCATGGGCAAAGAAAGGCAAGACGGTGATCCTTGTTCGTGAAGAGACCAATCCCGAGGATATTGAAGGCATGCGCGCTGCTCAGGCCATTCTTACTGCCCGTGGCGGCATGACATCACATGCGGCTCTCGTTGCACGCGGCTGGGGCAAATGTTGTATCGTTGGTGCAGGCAACCTGAAGATCGAAGCTTCGAAAAAGACGATGAAGATCGATACTATCACTCTGAAGGAGGGCGATTTCATTTCCTTGAACGGATCGAAGGGATATATTTATAACGGAGCCATCAATATGATCAAGGCGGCAGAAGAAAATCCCGATTTCCAGAAATTCATGAAACTCTGCGATGCCACCCGTACAATGAAGGTGCGCACCAATGCCGACACTCCCGACGACGCAGCCAAGGCACGCGCTTTTGGTGCAGAAGGCATCGGGCTCTTCCGCACCGAGCATATGTTCTACGGAAAGAATGCCGAGAAACCCTTATTCATCCTGCGCAAAATGATCGCATCCAAGTCAGTGGAAGAAAGACGCAAGGCTTTGGCCGAACTGTTCCCGTTTGTTAAGGAAGACATAAAACAGACCATGGCCGCGATGGACGGATATCCGGTTACCATCCGCACACTTGATCCTCCCCTTCATGAATTCATCCCTCAGAATCCTGAAAGCAGGAAGCAGATTGCCGACAGTCTGAAGATTTCCATGCAGGAATTTGACAAGCGTGCAGATGCCCTGCATGAGACCAATCCTATGATGGGACACCGCGGTGTTCGTCTTGGCATCACTTATCCCGAGATCACTGAGATGCAGGTCAGGGCTATTTTCGAAGCCACTGCCGAACTGATGAAGGAAAAGAAAAAACCTTTTCCTGAAATAATGATCCCGGTAACCTGCGTTGACACTGAGCTGAAAGACCAGTATGCCATCGTTGACACCGTTTATAAAGAAGTCCTGGCGAAGTTCAAGATGAAGGAAATCCCTCACATGATCGGCACCATGATCGAAATCCCGAGGGCTGCGCTGACTGCCGACAAGATCGCAAACATTGCGCAGTTCTTCTCATTTGGAACCAACGACCTCACCCAGATGAGTTTTGGTTTCAGCCGTGACGATATTGGAAGTTTCCTGCCTGATTACATTGACAAGAAAATCCTGCCGGTTGACCCCTTCAACGTACTTGACCGCGAAGGTGTAGGCCAGCTCATGAAAATCGCTGTTGAAAAAGGACGCAGTGCACGCAAGGACCTTAAGATAGGTATCTGCGGTGAGCACGGTGGAGAGCCTTCATCAGTTGAATTCTGCTATTCGCTTGGATTTAGTTACGTGAGCTGTTCCCCTTTCCGCGTTCCTATCGCACGTCTTGCTGCAGCACATGCCCATATCAAGGCGATGAAAGCTAAAGCAGCAGCAAAGCCATCAGTAAAAGTGAAAAAGGTTGCCAAAACTCCTGCAAAGCCTGTTAAAAAGGCAGCAGGTAAAAAATAACCTTTAGACTACCAGAATGCACAAGGGGGATCAGCAAGCTGATCCCCCTTGTTTTTATCTGTGATAATGCTATTTGTGTTTTGTTGCAGAATCCTTTTTGCAGCAGGCCGGCAGCTTAGCATACGCGGTTTTATCTGCCGCAACATTGTCGGCATCGTATCCCAGTTTCGAGATCGCCTTGCGAAGGTCGTCGGGAGTTGTTTTTGAAGGGTTGTAAGTGATAGTCACAATTTTTGTATCAACGTCTAAAACTACATTTTTTACTCCTTTCTCGAAGGCCATGCCTTGTTCAATCCGGTCTTTGCACATATCGCAGACAGCAGAAGTCTTTATTTTGATAGTTTCAGCTTTTTTATCCTGACTAAAGACTGCTGCCGATGCCAGGACCATTGTAAACAGCATAACGCTGCTCAGAATTTTGATTGTTGTTTTCATGGTTTTATGGGTTTATTGTTTATGTTTATGTTTATTGAAGGTGGATGTTGGATGTAGTATCCAGGATCCAGGATATCTTGCATCTTGCATCCTGCATCTTGGATCTTGCATCTTGCATCTTGCATCCTGCATCTTGCATCCTGCATTTTGCATCTTGCATCCTATTTAATAGTTAGCCTGATCCCTGCATACCCCGTGATGCCAACAACCGGCCCCCAGGCCATTGATGCATCAAAGTGGGTGTGATAAGGTTTGAAATATTCAACAATGGGATCGAGCTGCCTTACATTAAGAAGGTTCTCTCCCCCGATGTAAATCTCAAAGTTCCTGAATTTTTTGGTTACCTGGGCAAGAAGATTGACCCATATGGGGGACTTTTCGGGAAGTTGCAGCACAGCTGGCATCTTTTTCGTGTCAGGAATGCGCGAAGGTCCGTTCATCTGCCCTGTAAGGTCGAACTTCCATTTATCAAAACGCGTTGAATATGATAAGGTAAGCAACACTTTGTACTGGTTTACCAGGGCTTTCTGACGGAGCTGGTTCCCTTCGGTAACTTTGACATCATTATACCTGAATGCCCCGAGAATGGTGAACTGTTTCACCGGCTGAAAGCTGAACTGAGCCTGTACCACATTGGCATATGATCTTCCGCTAAGGTTATAAAAGAAAACCGCTGTGGGCAGGCTGTCCTGGTCAACAACCACCTGTTTCACAAAATTGGTACTGTAGCCATCGACCGTAAGTTCCGCTTTACGTGAAAAAAGAGTAAAATCCCAGGTAAGGCTTACGCCATAATTCCATGCTTCCTCGTTTCCAAGCCCATGTGCAAAGTAAAGCACTCTCTGGCTGATCAGCATTGGAGAGTTTTCGGCCAGGAGATTGGGTGATCTGTATCCCTTACCTACCGAGCCTCGAAGCGTCAGTCCTTTGGCCAGGGTCACTCTCAGGTGCAAACGGGGAGTATACAACCAGCCCCAGAGGTTGTTATAGTCGGCACGCATTCCAGCAATAAGAGTGAATTTATCTTTCAGGTTGAAGGTGTATTCAAAAAATACGCCGGCAGCCCATTCTGAACGGTCCATGATATATGTGACAACGGAATCGTTCACCAGTGTGAACTTATCGGCATAGGTTGGCACTACAGAATCGGGAAGATACTGGTAACGGTATGCGAGCCGGGTCTGGATAAAATTTTCGGAATAGCTGTCGATAAAGTAACTTCCGCCTGCCGAGATCTTATGCTTATCCCCGGCGAACTGGGCTGTATAGATCAGATTCGAATTGAAATTCTGCTCATGCCCGTGATATGGATTGATGCCATAAAACGCATCCTGTTCATGATTTATGAATGAGAGTATCAGGCCAAGGCTCGACCTGGCTGCTCCTTTGAAGAACACACCGTTTTTCCAGAACGTCTCAAAACGGTTCGTCGTAACAGCTATCCCGTACTTCTTTGAATCATTTGTGATACCCGTGGTGTCAGTATTCCAGTTACTCTTGACGAAATCCATCTGTCCGCCGTTTCGCTCCTCGAACATATACTTGATTCCGAACCTCGAAACCCATTTCCCGGGATTTATATAGTCCCAGCGGTTGAAGACGTTTATGTTCGTGAGCTTGGGTAGATCCATAAACCCGTCGTGGTTCCTGTCGAACTTATGCCTTAAATCATCGGCATGTACAAGGAAGGCAGTGCTCAGTTTATCGTTGAATTTTATAGAACCGTTGGCATTCGCTTCAAACCTGAGGTTGCTATTGCCATACGCATTGACAAAGAACTCCTCGCTGCTTTCAGGTTTCTTGTATTCGACATTGATCTGTCCGGTAATAGATTCATAGCCCTGGACCACCGAAGAGGTTCCTTTCGCCACCTGGATTGACTCCATCCATGGACCCGGAACATAATTGAGCCCGTATGGAGTGGCGAGCCCCCTGATCAGGGGAACGTTCTCGGCCATAATCTGGCTGTATATCCCGCTCAGTCCGAGCAACTGTATCTGCTTTGCCCCTGATACGGCATCGCTGTATGAAACATCGACCGATGCGTTGGTTTCAAAGCTTTCGGCCAGATTGCAGCATGCCGCCCTTTGAAGCTCACCTATGTTTATAACTGTGGTGGACTGGGTCTTCATTTTCGAGACGTACGAGTTATCCTGCCGGGCTTTGATCTCTACTTCTGACAAATCCCTGTTGCCGGGCTGCATCTCAATATCAAACTTGTTTTTACCCGATGGCACCTCAATGGTATCACGCCTGTATCCCAGAAGGCTGACAACAAGGCGTGATTTCCCTGAGGGATCCCGCGAAATCCTGTATTTCCCGTTATCATCGGTAAAAGTCCCACGGGTAGTCCCGGCCCAGTAGACATTCACTCCAGGCAATGATACTCGTTTGCCATCCTGCATCTTTTCATAGATCAGGCCTGAGACTGACTGAGCCCTGGACTGGCTTGCAAACAATATTATAAGTATTGTAATTGAAAGACATATTCTGCATATTTTCATACCAAATCTCTGTTTAAATACTGTTCCTTCTTGCGGATGAGGTTCGTGGAAACTCCACGACCACGTGAAAAGAACCTGCAGGGATTGGCTGTAAAAGAAAAAGATCAGAAAGATACCTGCTGGTTCCTAGGAGAGAGGACTTGCAGGATCGGGTATTTTGGGCTGATGAAAACTCAGAACGCGTTGACGTCCGCTGGGAGGCGGACCGGTATCAGAGAAGAATGAAACGGTTTCAGTAAAAACAATATCAAGATGTTGATTGTTGTTTGGTGAAACCGGGGTGTAGGCAACAGGATTGATCAGTAACACCGGAGTGTTCCCGGGAGTAGCCTGGAAACCTGCCTTTAGGAATAACTGTAAAGTCTTACAGCAATATGGTGAATCTATTGTTTGAGGCTGCGATTCCTTCCCGGAATCAACTGCTGGCTCTTCATCGGAACCACAGCAGGATGAAATCTTTCCTGTAAACTCCGGATATAGCTTAATGCTTCGTTTATTACTTGATTTACAGATATGTTCACTGGCCGAAATGCCAATCGTTCCTGCAAAAAATGGCAGGAGAAGCATTAGTGTAACCAGGTTTCTGAACATCGATTTCATCCGCAGAATAATAATTTCATTAAAAGGGTATTGAATTGCAAAATTAATAAATACTGTGAACATGCGTGTACCTTGTCAGAAAAATCTTTATTTTTGAGAAGCATTATGGTCTTACCCTATCAATACCCGAAAGTATGAAGAAATGCGCATTTTTGTCGCTTGCAGCGGCTTTCCTGTTTTTACTGGCCTGCCAGAGAACGCAATCGTATAATTCTATTGATCTTGGCGCTCCCTGGAAATTTCATAGCGGGGATGATCCATCCTGGGCAGGCTCCCAGTTTGATGATTCAAAGTGGGAATTCATCAATCCATCTGAAATATGGGAAAAGCAGGGGTATCAGAATCTTGACGGATTTGCATGGTACAGGTTCAGGGTTGTAATTCCTCACAGCCTTGTGGAGGACGCATTTATTAAAGACAGCCTGCAGATATGTCTTGGAAAAATTGATGATTACGACCAGGTTTTCCTTAACGGTGAACTGATTGGAGAGAATGGGAAGAACATGCCACTGAAGTCCAGGCCCCGTCCTGATTTTTTCAAAGCAGAAAGTTACTGGTCAGTTGACAGGAGATATGTTCTGGCGGTGAGCGATCCGCGTATCCACTGGGACGGTGAAAATGTGATTGCGGTGAGAGCATACGACCAGGGTGGTGCTGGTGGCATGTTTTCAAAACCCTTTGAGCTTGGGATGAGAGACCTTCCTGATCATATCACTTTTGATTTCAGCAAGGGTGGTTTTGCTTTTGAAGGTGATACCGTAATCAGGAAACAATTCAGTGTTTCTAATGTCACTTCCTCAGAGGAGTTCGATGGAAGCCTCATTATTTTAGCGAAGAGGGTGGATAACGGGAATACTTTTTTCAGGCAGGATACAATAATGAAACTGCTTCCGGCTACGAACAACAGCATCACTGTTCGTATTAAAACAGATTTCGCTGTCCCGGCAAGGCTTTACGTGACGTTCAGGGAGAACAGGAAAGGCAACGAGGTGAGCGAAGTTATCGAGATGCCATACATCCTGACACCAAAGCCCGGTAAAGAGCCCAGGATAAACGGAGCGACAGTTTTCGGGGTCAGGCCCTGGTCTCCGTTTTTGGTTAAGGTTGCAGCCACCGGTGAGGCCCCTTTGACATACACTGCAGAGGGACTTCCCGAAGGCCTGCATTTGCGCCCCGGCGATGGTGTGATCACAGGAAATTTAGGAAAAAAAGGAGAATATCCTGTTAAACTTAAGGTGAGCAATGCCCTGGGTACGGCTGAGCGTGATTTCACTATCATCTGTGGTGACATGATCTCACTCACACCACCCATGGGATGGAACAGCTGGAATGTATGGGGGCTTAGCGTCAGTGACAAAAAAGTCAGGGATGCAGCAGATGCATTTGTTTCAACCGGACTTATAAACCATGGATGGACATATATTAATATGGATGACGGGTGGGAAGACATTCATGACAAAAGCGGGAAAATCATTCCCAATTCAAAGTTCCCAAACATGAAGGAGATGTGTAATTACATTCATTCACTTGGTCTTAAAGCCGGCATTTATTCTTCTCCCGGACCAAAGACTTGCGGAGGATATGAAGGCAGTTACACGTTTGAAGAAAAGGATGCAATAAATTATGCCGCCTGGGGTATCGATTACCTTAAATATGATTGGTGTTCCTACGGAGGGATTGCACCGAATCCTACTGACAACCAGTTAAAATATCCGTATAAAGAAATGTACAGGTATCTCAGGAAAACAGGCCGCGACATACATTACAGCCTTTGCCAGTATGGGATGGGTGATGTATGGAAATGGGGCAATGAAGTCGGAGGAAATTCCTGGCGCACTACCGGGGATATTGAAGACACCTGGGAAAGCCTGTCGGGAATAGGTTTTTCGCAAAATAAATGTTCTCCTTATTCTGCACCTGGAAGATGGAATGACCCTGACATGCTTGTTGTCGGATGGGTAGGCTGGGGGCCACGACTCCATTATACGAAGCTCACGCCCAACGAGCAGTATACTCATATGAGTTTATGGTCATTGCTTGCAGCTCCTTTACTGATAGGATGTGATCTGACCCAGCTGGATGAATTCACCTTAAACCTCCTGACAAACGATGAGGTTCTTGCAATAAACCAGGATGCTCTGGGTAAACAGGCCGTTTGTGTATGGAAAGATGACCTGAGCCAGATCTGGTTTCGGGAACTTGCCGACGGATCGAAGGCGATCGGTTTGTTTAACCTTACTGGGAATCCCTTACCTCTTGATGTGAGGCTGAGTGAACTCGGTGTATCAGGGAAATGGATGATGAGGGATGTATGGCCTCAGACCGACCTCGGACTGGTTCAAAATCATTTTGAAATGAAAGTCCTGCCTCACGGGGCGAGGCTGGTCGTATTGAGGAAGGTGGGTAATAAGAATTAATGGGAATAATCGAATAATTGAATACTCGAGTATTCTCTATTCAAGATGGTCTGAACGGGTTTATTTCACCTGCTCTATTGCCCAGCTGAGGGCATCTTTGATCATATCCATGGGGGGTTGTTCAATAAACCCATGATCTGAAAGTGAGCGGGTCAAGGCCCTGGCATGTTCAATGTCCCTGCTTGCCTTTTCAAAAGCTTCTTCCCTTGTTATAGTGATACGTGCAACCCCATCGGCTATAGCCTGCATCGCAACATCTGCAGCCTCATGAGGGAACACCCCGGCTTCTTCCATGTTCGGAACAATATTTTCGGGATTAATCCCCCTGCGTTCAGCATAATCGGCAAGCGAATGGGCTGCCCTGATGGCCATATTGTCGGTGATTTTCCGGGCCCTTACCAGCAGCGCTCCTTTAAGAATCCCCGGGAATCCGATTGAGTTGTTGACCTGGTTGGGAAAATCACCTCTCCCGGTCGCTACGATAAATGCTCCTTCTTCCTTTGCAGCATATGGATAAATCTCAGGAACCGGGTTAGCGCAGCAAAATACTACAGATTTCTCTGCCATACTCTTTATCCATGGCCTTTTGATCACATCGGGGCCAGGTGTGGACAAGGAGATCAGTACATCAGCATTTTTCATGGCTTCTTCGATGGTAGCGATCTTGCCCGCGTTTGTTGTGAGACAAAGTTCCCATTTACGATAAAAACGTTTATCGCATTCACAATCTTTTCGGTCGGCATTAAGGGATCCTTTGGTGTCGAACAAAACCATCTTCGCGGGATCGGCGCCGTCGGCAATCAGTAAGCGTGCAATAGTCGTGTTTGAAGCACCGGCTCCGTTCAGGACTATCCTCACATCCCCTATCTTCTTTCCGGCAAGCTTGAGTGCATTGATTACCCCTGCAAGAGTAACGCAGGCTGTACCCTGGGCATCGTCATGCCAAACGGGGATATCGCATTCCTCTCTTAAAACATCAAGTACTCTGAAACAGTTTGGCTGTGAAATATCTTCCAGGTTTATTGCCCCGAAACTATGCTGAACCATTTTTACAAACTGTATGATCCTTTCAGGGTCATTCTTTCCGTTTTCATCCTTGCTGTTGATGCATAAGGCAACCCCGTCGACACCGCCCAGGTATTTCATCAGGAAAGCTTTGCCTTCCATAACTCCGAGCCCTCCTGATGGTGTGCAATCGCCATCCCCAAGCACCCTGGTTGAATCGCTTACAACGGCAACCAGGTTGCCCCTGTTTGTAAGTTCAAAAGAGGCATCATTATTGTCCCTGATGTTGGTCGATACCTTCGAAACGCCAGGGGTATACCAAACGTTAAACCAGTTAAAACCAGCAACTGGTGCCTTAGGCACGGTCTGTATTTTACCGGAATAAAAACTATGAGCTTTTTCTGACAATTTCTTGAGAAACAAGGTCTTGCCTTTTGCAATCTGCTCCTGGGTAAACTGGTCAGGAAATACTTCATTAAGGTTGTCGAGGTTCAGGTTGATCTCTTTCATAAAATGTTTTTTTGTAAAAATAAATAAATAATATTGTACCTTTGCAGATCATCTAATTAAAATTTGTTTTTATGTCTACAGGTAAAGTTAAATTCTTCAATGAAAGAAAAGGTTTCGGGTTCATCGTTGATGATTCCAACCAGTCTGAAATTTTCGTACACGTCAGTGGCCTGATCGACAAGATCAAGCAGGATGATGTGGTTTCTTTTGATGTAACAGAAGATAAAAGAGGTAAAAAAGCAATCAACGTAAAAAGGGGATAATCCATTTACAATGAATGCATAAAAAAAAAGCCGCCCGGTGGGGACGGCTTTTTTGTTTTTATGTCATCCGGTTTATTTGTTCAGCATCACCGGCATTACCAGCATCAGGATATCCTCATCTTTGTTCTCAACATTTGCCGGAAGAAGGATTCCTGCACGATTCGGGCCCGACATTTCGAGCCTTACCTCATCACAATCAATATTTCCAAGCATTTCGAGAAGGAACTTTGAGTTGAAACCGATTTCGAGGTCTTCACCGTCGTAGGCACAGGTCAGCCTCTCTTTCCCTTCATTTGAAAAATCTATATCCTCAGCAGTAAGAAGCAATTCCTTACCGGTAATTTTAAACCTTACCTGGTGGGTCGACTGGTTTGCGAATATAGATACACGTTTGATCGAATTCAGCAAGGCCAGGCGGTCGATAACCATATGGTTTGGATTTTCTTTTGGGATCACAGCCTCATAATTGGGGTACTTCCCGTCGATCAGCCGGCAGATCAGGCTTACATTCGAAAATGAGAAGAACGCATTAGTGCGGTTGTATTCAACACTGACTTCGGTATCCTGGGCTGCCAGGATATTTTTAAGCAGGTTAAGAGGCTTTTTGGGCAAAATGAATGCAGCTGAGGATTCTGCTTTTGCATCAAGCCTGGTATAGCGTACCAGTTTGTGCGCATCAGTCGCCACAAAAATTATATCATCGGGGGAAAGTTGGCAGAACACGCCGGAAAGTACAAGCCTCAATTCATCGTTACCTGTGGCGAAAATGGTTTTAGTTATAGCCTTTGAAAGGACACCCGAAGGAATCCTGATTGACGTCGGTTCTTCGAGAGGAGGAGTACGAGGATACTCATCGCTCCTGTGGCCGCTGAGCTTGTATTTTCCATCTCCGGCAGATATCTCGATCAGCAGGGAGGCCATGTCAATGGAAAAGGAGACAGGAACATCGGGCAGGGTCTTCAGTATATCAACAAGGATCTTTGCTGGAATTGCAACAGAGCCATCGGCTTCTGATTTATCAGGTTTCACGGTAACGCTCATGGTGGTCTCCAGGTCGGAAGTTGTCACGGTGAGCACATCTTCATTAAGGTCAAACAAAAAATCATCAAGGATAGGCAAGGTGTTGTTGCTGTTGATCACGCCAAGGACTGCCTGCAGATTTTTTAACAGCAAGGAACTGGAAATGATGAATTTCATACTTTTTTATTTTTAGTTGAATAAGGATGTAAATATACTGTTTTTAATCTTTTTGAGAAAGCCGGGAGCGGTTCAATTTATCACTTTTTACCCCCACCTTTGAAATTAAATTTATTCTCTTCTCCATTTATAAGACGAATAATGTTTGAACGGTGAGTGAATAAAACAAATACTGTAACAAAAACCGAAAGAATGACCAGGCCTGCATGATGCTCGCCTGTTACAAACACAACGATCAGTGGGAATGCCGATGCAGCAATACATGACGAGAGAGAGACATAACGTGAAACAGCAAGCACTCCGATAAAGATGCCCAGCACAATCAGAAGTGCAAGCGGATAAAGGGCAATTCCGACTCCAGCCATGGTTCCTACGCCCTTTCCTCCCCTGAACCCCGCAAAAACGGGAAAAACATGTCCGAGGGCGGCAGCTACAGCTGCACCTATTTCTATATATACAACCTGGTCGGGAGTAAACCCCTGGTCGGGAAAAAGGCTGGTCATGAAAACCGCCAGCCAGCCTTTGAACACATCAAACAGGAGAACGGGTATCCCGGCTTTATAGCCCAGTACACGGATGACGTTTGTTGCACCGGCATTTCCACTTCCATGCTGCCGAACGTCAATCCCATAAACAGCCTTGCCTATCCATACGGCCGAAGGTATCGAGCCGATCAGGTATGCGAGAAGTATCTGAATAATGATCATTATCATGTAGGCAAAGATAATTAATCGTTTGTCGTTTCAAATTTTCTCACGAAATCTCTTTTTTTCCTTTCAGTTGAGATCGTGTAACTAAAGCCTTTTGATTGTTTGTCAGCCTTCTTTTGTTCAGTTTTCGATTTGCGGGCATTGATTACCATGTCGTTGAACCCAATATCGGAGGAAATAGCCTGAAGGATGTTATTCCGGTAATTGAAGAAATACCAATCCTGACCGGTTAACTGCAAAATGAATGTAAACTCATCCCCGTTCCTTTTCTTTGTAAACTCCATTTTCCCGTTAACATAACGGTATACCTGGTTCTTGCCGATAACAGCGATGCCGATAGGCCCGGTTGAAAGCCAGGACCTGGAAGCGCTGTCCCAGTGCAGGTTGACATCGCCAAAGTAAATTGTTCGTTCAAGCTGTTCAGGGAATTTCCTGAGGCGACCGGTAAGGGCAAGTTCATTTTTAAACCGTTCAAGTTCTTTTGGATCCATCGTGTTCTGCAGAGCTGCGCCGAAGGGAGTCCCGTCTATACTCAAAGGATTCAGGTTTGTGCTGGCAAGTTCGGTGCTTAGCTTTTGCATTGCTTCATCGGAGAATGGAAAGTCCATTGCTAAGGAGATCCGGGCATGTGTTGAATCTTTGATCAGGAAGTGGTCCATGGTGCCATATGCTTCGAGGGAAAGAGGTCCCCCGTTCACTCCGAGAGATAGCTTACCGTCTCCCCTCATCCGGCAGAGAGTCTGATTGAAAGAAATAAAATTCCCCGGGAGGGATAAGTTTGCAAGCTTTGATGTATCAGCGATGCGGAATTCAGTCGTAGGAAGATCATAGGTCAACATACTTGAAGCACTGTACATCGAGGAATCACTGAAGCTGGCCCGGCGCATGAAAAACGCCGGGTAAATACTTGCATCGGAGGTTGAAAAGGCGAGGGTGAGGGCCATCCTCTCACCAAGCATATTGACCGGCTGGGGAGGAATGGGAATCATCACCTTGTAAGGATTGATATTGCTGTTGAATTTAATCCACTCAGGTTTTGGCTTGGTGAGACATTCAGAAACAACCCTGAATCCACCGTTGAAATTAAGTTCTTTTCTCCCGGCTGCAATTTCCACACCACCTCTGAACTGAAATTCGGGACTGAGAGTAAAATATGCTGAATCAGAAACAGCACCTTCGGCGATAGTCTGTAAGGCAGTGTCAACTTTTATAGAAGAAAACTCAATCTTCTGCCTAAGACCATTCCGGTCAATATAATCCAGCATTCCCCGTCCGGTATAGTTTTTCCTTGAAGCGATAGAAACTTCCGATTGGTAAAACTGGTGGTACATTGTTTTTGTATTGGCGATGATTATCGCATGTTTCAGCGTCTGCATTTCGGCTGATCTGAAAATCCTGACTTTCCCCGAATCGGGATACACTGCTGCATCGGCAACCTTGATGATCCTGACATCTTCAGCATCGATCACATTGGTCCTGAGATTGTATCTTGCCCTTGCGGCAAAGAACTTGAGGGAATCCTGAAGAGGGTGAACCGAGATAAACTCAGAACCGGTATAGCCAACATTAATAAGCTGGGTAAGACTAAGAGAATCAGCGATAAATTTCCTGCTTTGTTCATTCGAAAGTGAGAGTTCTTCATTATCGATCATCCAGTCGAAGCGGTCCATGGAACAAACATACTGGTTCAGCGGGAACTCCACTTTCGAGATACCAACGTTAGACCGGAATTCGCCTCTTCGTTTATCAAAGTCGAAATGGGTCTGATAATTTTTTGTTGAGATTGTAAGATCTGCGAGGTCATAGGATTTAATCCTGAAATTCGCGATAAGAGCATCAAAGGTCCTTCTTTTGAATTTAAATCCTTTGGAATCCATCTCCGCATCTTTGATCTTCACAGTACCGATACCAGAGAGTAAAGAGGGTGTAAGTGCAAGTGTGCCACCGAATGTTGACTGATCATTGTACATTTTCATTTCTTTCGACAGGCTGGTGACCAGCATGGAATCTTTGTAAGGAATCCAGAACTGGTTTACCGTATCAGCAATCACAGCCGGATATTCCACATCGCCAGCCTGCTCCCGCATGGCGAAATTCCTTGAGATTGACCGTAAGGAATCAGGAAAGAATACGAATCCTGAAGATGCTGAGGTTGAGTTTAGGTAAACCAGGGTCCCCTCTCCCCTGAGCCCGCGTTCGCTCAGGTCAATTTTTGAGATGAAAGTCCCCTTTCCTCCGTAAACAGGTAATCCTGCCGGTTCAGTCAGTTTCTCAAATCCCAGTGAGTAATCCGGGCGAACTTTGAGCGGTTGAACTATTTTCGGAAATATACCTGCCGATGTAAGAGCTCCGCCAAAATCCAGACTATCGGTATGAACCACATCAAGGCTTTGAATAGTAAATGGATTAACGTCAAAGAAAAACTTGTCTTTTGTGTATACGCCTTTCTGTATGAACTTTTTATCCCAGTAGACCTGTGAAATGTTTTTATTGTGAAAGACAGGATACTCTGGCAGTGATTTCAGCCCGGCTTTGTTATCAGGAAGATCAATCAGAAGGTCTCCGCTAAGGTTCCGTATCGAAGTCTTGACTTTTACAAGCGGGAATTGTCCCGTTTTGGGATCCCTGGTTTTGCCAAGCACATAAAACACCATTGAATCAACCATTGGCAGGTTGAATTTGAATTTATTGTATTCAAATGAGCAATCTTTCCCATAAAAATCAAACAGGCCAGCTTCAATCTTTCCGTTGAATAAGATGTCCATGTCCTTTTTTACTAATAGCTCCCCGTCTTTGGGGTACAGAGCCACATGCTGGGAATCACTTACAAACACACTGTTCACCCCCTGGAGCTTGAGATCAAAAGTTTTCAGGTCGAGAATGCCATTGCTTGCATTGGTTGTTTTTGAATGAAAGAAGATCTCATCGTAATCGGTCTTCCCGTCCCTGGCCTTGACATAATTGTATAGTTTATCCTTTACCTGTGCAAGTTTTTCCTCCTGATCGTATACCAGGAATCCCCGATCAGCGAGTTTCAGCAAGTGCAGTTCCACCTGCTCCTGTGGCATTGCCATGAACCTGGTGAGATCTTCAAGTCTTATCTCTCTTGATTTCTTTTTATCAGTAAAATTCTTTATTACATTCAGGATATTCAGTTCATCGATCCCCTGCAATTTATCGTACCTGTTCCTTGAGTAATAATTCGTGGACTCAAAGATTGCATTACTGACTTTGCTCGGGCCAGCCATCATTTTGAAATTCACCTTAGTCTCGTTCAGTTTCCAATTCAGCTGTTCACAATAAATTTCAATCTTATGCCAGGAATCAAACCAGGGGGTGATCGAACTTACTCTCACGTCTTTGGTGAATGAAAGCTCCTTTATCGAGTCGAGGTATTTCATTTCCAGCCCCGGATGATATATCGAATCTGTCTCATGTCGGAGGGTAATTGAAGCTGGGGAAGCGCTGATTCTATTTTGCCGGATCACAAAATTACGAGCCCTGATATCCATAAAATCCTCTCCGTCTTTCTTCACTCTGATGAGGGCATCTTTTTTATGTGCACCAGATCCAAGTACTCTTGATCCTTCCATGGCGAATCCGCCAAGGTAATCCATATTGGCGAACAGATTTTTAATTGACAGTTCATTATCATAAGAATAGAATCTCGGATACGAAGCACGGTCTTCATCCACATCCACAAGTACCTTATCAATCAGGGAGCCAAGGATAGGTGAACTGAAATACTTTTTATTAAACATCTGAGCAGAGTCGGCTGTTAACTTTGAATACCGGACCTGGATCTGGTAGTGGTCAAGGTTGGCATACACCTGGGCAGGGTCAAGGCCAACCCTTGTCCAGTTTACTTGCCCTTCACGTCCAACCCATCGGAGAGAGAGAGGAAAAAACACTCCTTTCGTCCCGTGAATCACCATGGAATCTTTATTTACGTAACATACCAGATCAGCTTTAGAGAATTCAATGAGTGGCACAGAATCGTTTCTTATTTTAAATTCAGGCGGACTTACTTTCCATCTTGTTGACTGGGATTTGTACATCAGCCCTTCTCCGAAGAGGCTGGTGGTCATGTCGAGAAACCCAAGAAAATTTCGCGTACTTTTTTCTTTCAGAAGTTTTGTGAGGACAGCTGACCATGGCTGAAACATTGCATCAGGCTGGTGCGAATCTACAATTACATTCAGGGCATCGATGAAACTGAAAAAGTCAGGAAAGACACGTACCTTCTTTTTCAGCATCTCGTTGCAAAGGGAGTAAATAACCCTCTTCCTGGCATGTTCAAAGGTTTCTTTATTCCATTTCTGTACAAAGCTTGTCATTACAGGCTCTACAAGCTTACGGTCATTGTCGGAAAGTCCAAACAGCATGCCGTTAAGCTCCCCGATGAATTTAGTGGAATCGCCCGAAAAACCGATTGTGCGCTGGTTCTGAGGCATGGCCTCCGGGGAAAGCAGCAGGAAGGTAATGACGATAAGTAAACTGTAACAGTATTTTAGTCCACTCATTTTACAAAAGTTGCCACAGTCCAATGGTTCAAAGAGTCGGTTCCTGCCTGTTGCATTCCCAGGGCCCTTGCGGCCTTTCCGATAATTTCCAGGTCTTCCTCATAGAAACCACTCAGGTAAAGTCTGGCATTCTCAGCCATCACTTTAAAATATACAGGAATATCGTTAAGCAGGACATTACGGTTAATATTCGCAAATACGAAGTCATAAGGGCCTTCGGGAATGTCATCCGCAGTCCCACGGGTTACCTGAACCGTAGTGATCTTATTACGTGCAACATTCTCGAGTGAATTGAGAAAGGACCATTCATCATTATCAATTGCAACCACCCGGTCAGCTCCAAGCTTTGCCGCAATTATGGCAAGCACTCCCGTTCCCGTTCCCATATCAAGAACGCTGCAGCCGGTAAAATCATTACGGAGCAGGGTTTTGATCATCAGCCATGTAGTTTCATGATGAGCTGTACCGAAAGACATCTTCGGTTCAATAATAATATCAAGGAAGGAAGCAGGCAAGGGGTCATGGAACGGAGCCCTGATCAGGCAGTTTTCAATCTGAACAGGTTTATAGCCCGATTCCCAGACTGCATTCCAGTTCTGTTCTTCAATTTTTTCAACCTTGTATTTAAAACCATCACGCAGGGCTTTTTCTTCGAGGAAACCAGCCACTTTCATAATATCAAACTCATCAAGAGGTATAAACGCAGAAAAGTTGCCTTCATTCTCTTCGGTAAAGCTTTCGAATCCCAGTTCGCTCAGTTCGGCGGTGAGTATTTCGGCCTTTTCCCCGGTAAGCCCGGTTATACTGACTTCTACGTATTGCATCAGAGGGCATCAAAGATTGTTAAAAAATCATCGGCTTTGAGGGAGGCTCCGCCGATGAGTCCTCCGTCGACATCGGGCTTGCTGAAAAGCTCGGCGGCATTTTTTGCATTACAGCTCCCGCCATAAAGGATAGTTATACCATCTGCAATTTTTGAAGAATATTTTGCGGATATCAGGCTCCGGATATAAGCATGCATCTCCTGTGCCTGCTCCGGTGTGGCATTCATGCCCGTGCCAATGGCCCATACAGGCTCATAGGCAATGACAACATCGGAGATCTGATCTTCAGTGAGATGGAAAAGTGACTCATGAAGTTGTTGTTCGACAACCTTAAAATGCTTACCTGCTTCCCGTTCGGGCAAGAGTTCCCCGCAACAGAAGACAGGTTTGACTGAATTCTTCAGCAGTCCATCGAGTTTGCGAGCCAGGAACTCATGGCTCTCATTAAAATATTTCCTACGTTCCGAATGACCCACAATACAGTATTCCACTTCCATCGAAGCCAGCATTGCCGGGCTGACCTCACCGGTAAACGCCCCGCTGTCATCGGGATATACATTCTGGGCGCCGACTGCGAACGCCGCATCTTCGGCAATGTCTGTTGCCATTTCCAGGTAAGGGAACGGAGGGCAAAGTATAACAATTTTGTTTTCAGCCTGAATGTCGCCGAGCGAGTCGGCTATTTGTGCTATCAGTTCCTCCGCTTCAAAGAAGTTCTTGTTCATTTTCCAGTTTCCTGCGACAATTCTGTTTCTCATGTTTATGGTTTTTGGTGATTGGTGGTTGGTGATTGGTGATTGGTGATTGGTGGTTGAGGCTGCTAAAAACCAACAACTAACAACCAACAACCAATCACGTTCGTATTCTGACTCTTGGATCGAGGATCCCGTAAAGGATATCTGCCATGATATTAATAATTATAAGAATGACTGATATAAAAAGTACTGCTCCCATGATGACTGGAAAATCATATTTGTCAAGTGCATTAACTATAACCAGGCCGATTCCTTTCCAGTCAAAGACATATTCTACAAAAACTGCCCCTGACAGCAGGGAAGCCAGCCAGCCGGTGGCTGCAGAAACAACAGGGTTCATGGCATTTTTCAAAGCATGCCCGAGGATGATACGGCTCTGGCTGAGACCTTTAGCCCTGGCAGTTCGGATGTAATCCTGGGAAAGCACTTCAAGCATGGAGTTGCGGGTAAGTTCAACGATAACAGCCAGAGGTCTGATTCCCAGCGTAAATGCAGGCAGGATGAGGTTTTTAAGGTTGAGGTACTCCCCATTGCCAAGGTCATCGACAGAATAAAGGCTGCCGGCCATATTGAGATGGGTTATGCCGGCAAGGACGAATGCAAAGATCCATGCGTTCAGGATGGCTGCAAAAAACGAGGGGAGCGACATTCCAAGTACTGAGAATACCAGGGAGATCCTGTCGATGAATGAATTTTTATAAAGAGCGCAAACGATGCCGATTGAGATACCTGCAATAAGCGCGAAGAACATTGAGACCAGTGCAAGAATGAAGGTGTTGATGAAGCTTTCAAAGAGAAGTTCCGAAACATTCCTTTGAGTCTGGTATGAACGCCGGAGACAGGGATATTTAACTGCAACGGAGAATTTCTTCACTGACAGGAGAAGAAGCGGGTTACCATATTTTAAAGTATCGTACCGGAAGCTGCTGGAAGGATTTCCGCATGAGTGGAATGAAACCGGGCTCAGGTCATTAAGATAGGCAGCAAACTGCAGAGGAAGAGGTTTATCGGTTCCCAGTTCCTTGCGCAGGTTTGCGACTGACGCACTGTCGGCCCTTTGTCCGAGCATCATCCGGGCAGGATCACCCGGTAAAATATTAAACAGGAAAAAGATTACGATTATCACTCCGAGAAGGACCAGCATTCCATAGCCAAGCCGCTGAATAACGAAACGTATCATTTAAAGTACGTTTCATTGACAACGTCCCAGTCGGGAAAATCCCTGAAAGCCCATTTATCAACCACAAGGCCGTCTTTCAGCAATATCAGTCCGGGGTTCGATCTGACCATAGTCTTAAGAATTACGTCATCGGCATTATAAAAGTCAAATGCGGCACCCTGCTGAAGCTTAAATTTACGAACCTCATCGGGCATGGCACTGGTAATGCAAATAAATGTCATCCCCGAAGCCAGAGCTTTTTTATAGAAGGGAAGAATTTTGACGAAAGATGTTTTGTTTGTTTTACCAAGGTTATAGGCAACAAGGATGAACTGGTAGTCGGGGTTCTGCAAGACCGATGCCGTCATATCATTCCCATTCATATCTTCGACCATCAGGCTGGCGGCCCGACCGGCATTGGGATCTTCGACCCTCTGGCTGTCGAACACCCACTGTGACATCCACAAGGTATCATTCCAGGGGTAATTTGAAGCCAGGTATTCCTTTTTCTCCCCGGTCTTTTTGTTTTTATAGGTTACAAAGAATTTCACAGGCCGGTTCTCGGTTTTATTGACCCTGTTTCCTTTTTTCCATGCCATGAAATCCTTGAGCGGAAGATGCCTTGCACTGTATACGCTCATCCATGAAAATACCAGCGCTGTTATGAGTAAAAGAGAGATATCAGCTCTGACCGGCAGGGCCGAGCGGTATTTCTTCCTCCACATGAAGACCGGGATTACGAACCCCATGAGCACAAGGTTTTTGATAAACGTTTGGATGTTGGTGAGTTTTATTGCATCACCAAAACAACCGCAATCGGGCACCAGGTTCCAGATTGCATCTATGAATGTGAGAACAGTGAAGTAGGTCATGACAAGTAAAAGAAGCCAGGCTGTTTTCCTGATCCAGAGGTTGAACAACAGGCTCACCCCGATTGTAAATTCAAGCACAATGAGAAGTATGGCCAGTTCAATGGCAAAGCGACCGGCCCAGGGAATGCTGAAGGCAACGAAGTAGTCCTCAATACGGAAGGCAGTCCCCAAGGGGTCTACACCCTTGACAAATCCGCTGAAAATGAACACCAGCCCTATAAGAATGCGGAAGCAGCTTCTAAGAAGTTTCATAGTTTAGCCTGATCAGTGCGAAGATCGCATAATTGATAATATCGTAATAATTTGCATCCAGTCCTTCGGAAATAAACGTCTTGCCTTTATTGTCTTCGATCTGTTTGATGCGCAGCAGTTTCATCAGAATAATGTCGGTAAGTGAACTCAGCCTCATATTTCTCCAGGCCTCACCATAATCATGATTTTTTTTCAGCATGAGTTCTCTTGCCTCGATGATATACTTCGAATACAGAAGTGCCCCCTCATCGGGAGGCAATTCAAGCTTGGAATCATTACCCAGTTCAAGCTGGATAAGAGCAATCACTGAATAATTCACAATGCCGATGTATTCAGGTTTGATACCTTCGTCAACCTTCTGTACACCTTTATCGTCTATGCTGCGGATGCGCTGGGCCTTGATATAGATCTGGTCGGTAATGGAAGAGGTTCGGAGAATCCTCCAGGCCGTGCCGTAATCCTTCATCTTGGTGATGAAAATATTTTGGCAAAGGCTGATAATATCATTGAATTCTTTCTCAGTATCAGGGTTTCCGTTCATAAGCAAATCTCTGAAGTCAGGGACCGAACACTTTAATCCAGATATGTAAAATGGAATGCCGGTGGGGGGCCCTGGTTTGTGTGGACTAAATTACAAAAATTCGGGGAGAAGGAGGGGATTTGCCGGAGTGAATTATTAAAAAAAGCTAACAATGCGGGCATTGCAGACTGGAAATCTGGAATCAATGATCGGGGATGCGGGATGCAGGATGCAGGATGCGGGATGCAGGATGCAGGATGCAGGATGCAGGATGC
>JBAXLI010000062.1:0-23008 GCA_037134895.1 Bacteroidota bacterium | reverse complement strand
TCGGCGATAAGATCCCGGCCGATAAAAAAGGCGGGATTGAAAAAGCCCTTGAGGAACTTAAAAACGCTCACAAAAGCCACGATGTGGCTGCCATTGACAAAGCCCTTGCTAATCTGAATGCCATCTGGCAGACAGCAAGCGAAGAGATGTATAAGAACTCCCAGGGCGGGCCCCAGCAGGGCCAGCAGCCTGGACCACAGCCGGGCCAGGACCAGGGCGGAAGCCAGAAGGGTTCAGGCAGCGATGAAGTCACCGATGTTGACTTTGAGGAAGTCAAGGATAAATAAGACTATTACCTGTATCACATCACAAGCCGTCACCCACCGTGGCGGCTTTTTTTTTCAAAAACAAGGAATTTTTATATCACTTTTCAGGTTTCGGCGGATTAAGGAGATATAAAATCATGCATTTATGAAAACAATGGTGATGATGGTATGCCTGGCGTGCATGCCTGTTTCCCTGCTGATTGGCCAGGGAGTTGAGTCCTTTGAAAACTTTCCTTCCAGTTCGGGCAGTTACGCCAGCGGCAGTTTTACAGGTGCCGACGGATCGGAATGGTCGTATGTACAATGCAGGGGCGACAAGGCCATTGACCTTCCAACGCCCTGCCTGGGAAAAAAGCGAAATCCCCTGTCGAGAATTTTTTCCGGACAGATCCATAACGGCTGCAGGAAGATTGTTTTTTCGTATCGCCAGGCCTTTTCATCCGCAGTAAACCTTAATCTTCTGATCAACGGAGAACTGATTAAAAACGTCACGACTGCCGGAGGTTATGGGGATACAACAGAAGTTCATACAACCGACAGCCTCGAGGTGAACCTTCCCGGGGATTTCCAGATTGAATTCAGGCAGGCCGACAGCCTGAATTCAGGACAGGTATGTGTGGATGACCTCGCGTGGACTTCTTTCGAACAGGGAGTTGGCTCCGAAAGGGATGTTCCGGGAGCCGGATTACCGGCGCTGAGGTTAGTATGCACTGGAGAAAAACAGGTCAGGGTATTTGCCTCAGGAACTGGTCACAAGCGCCTGTTGGTGTTTTCTGCTGATGGCAGGCTGATAAAAGATTCGGGTTTTCTGAACAGCCCGTCCATCCTTGATATGGCTGGATGCCCTGAAGGGTTTTATGTCTTCATCCTCCGGAACAGGGAAAATATCATTCTTGGAGAAGCCAGGATGATATTAAAATGACAAGGCTTTTTCGCTATTTTTGCGGAGCAAAACTGTTCTATGCGAAGCCTTATCATTTCCTGCCTTTATGTCTTGCTTGTATCGGCTTCTGCTTTCGCCCAGAAAGGCAATGAAGGAAGGGACGAAGAATCGGCCAGGGTGGAGATCACCGCAAAGACCGACCAGGAATCATACAGGGTTGTGGCCTGCGGCTATGAAGGAGCCCTGGTGTTTTATAAAAGTGTTGAGACTGCGGATGAGCAGAGAGTAAAATGGTATTTCTCGTTTTATGACCTGGACCTGAAACAGAAATGGGTGAAGAGCATTCCCTTGTTTTCGGACCTTGATTTCCGATTCAGGATATTTTTACACGATACACTCTTCCTGGCTTTCGTTTATACCGGCAAACTGAAAGCCGAAGACCAGCCTTTTGAGATTGTCAGGATCGCTTTGAAGACTGGGAGTTTTATCCCTAACATCACGAAGGTCCCGGCCAATTCGGAGCCTGTGTTCTTCGATGTCATGGGAAAGAATGCTTTCATCGCGCTCAATCATAAAACAGGGCAGGCGGCAGTCGAGATACTCGACCTGAAATCGAATCACACAAGGGGCTTCCTTGTTGATCAGCAAACCCCTTCGGCTTTCCGCTGGTTCAGGCCCGACACTGCTTCAGGTTCGATCAGGGCAGTCCTCACAAAAGCTATAGGGAAGAAGGAAGTGGAACAATGGTACCAGGTTTTCGACACTACAGGGAAACCGGGCGTATCGGTCAGGTTAAGCTCAATTAACAGCGACAGGGAGTTTACCGGCTTTAAAGCTGTCAAAAACCTTGATGCCGAAGACCTGATCATCGGGACATACCGGCTGAGTTCAGGAGGTTCTTCGCAGAAAAAAAAGGCCGTGGAAGAAACAGCAGGGATCTTCACGAGCATGCTTCAACCCGGTACTCAGAAAAACCTGAACTTCTTTAATTTTCTTGAGCTGAAGAGCATCAGTACAATTCTGAGTGCGAAAGACCTTGTCGACCTGAAGAAAAAAGCATTGAAGAAAAACAAAAATATAGGGGAATATTCTGTCGATTTCAATGTGGTAATGCATGAACCTGTAAGTCATGACGGGGGTTTTATTGAACTTGCCGAGGTGTATTATCCACAGTACCACCAGGAGAATTTTACCGATTTTGATTTTTACGGAAGGCCATATTCTAATTCATATTCGGTATTCGACGGATACAGGTTTTCGGGAGCGATTGTCCTTGCCTTCAACTCCCAGGGAATGTATTTATGGGACAATGCAGTTGAAATAAGGGACCTCGTCAGCCATGAACTCAGCCCGAAAGTTTGTTTAAGCATGCATGGTGATACCATGATGCTTGCCTATTACGCAGGTGGGAAAGTGGGATCCAAACTCATCTGCAAAGGTGAAACCACGGGTAAACTTGAGTTCAGCAGAACTGATCTTAGATATCCTGACGATAAACTGCTTGGTGAAACTATGAGTGGGTTGTTGCCCTGGTATGAGAACTATTTTATCTGCTTCGGGTTCCAGGATATTAAAAACGTCGCTCTGGAGAGCAATAACAGAAGATTTGTATTTTTTCTGAGTAAGCTGAAATTCGAAGAATAGGATTTATTTCTTGGGAGGAGAAATGATGATCAGCTTATTGTCACAATTCTGAACGAGGATTGTCGTGTCCTTGAGGTTGCCTGTATAAGCAGGCCCTGAATACTTGATCGTATAGGTAGTTCCCCCGTACAGAGTCAGGCACTGGATTTCATCATGTTGGAGGTTGACTGTATTGTGAATTTGCACAACACTGATAACCAGTAGAGTGTCTCTTTTATTTTCAAAGCAGATTGTCCCGTAGCCATCGCATGGCAGTGATGTTGAACTTTTCTTACAGGATATGGCAATAAGCATTGTACAAAGAATCAGGGCCGGCAGGATCAGGAGGTTCTTTTTCATAACGAAAATCTTCGGTTTGCAAATTTACAAGAATAATATTAATATCAAAACGGAAGTCATTGTGATAGAAAAGACAGGATTAATTTGTTAGGGTTGTATGGGAATCGTTTAAAAATTGGAAAATTGTTTTATTTTTGTAGAATCTGAAAAAATGACGTCTTCAGGCAACCATACAAGTGCAACCATTGTCAACCATTTCAAGTATAAGTTAATTATTGTAAACGTCTTCTAACTCCTAACCCTATGCGGAATTTAACATTGCGCCTTATTTTTATTTCCGGGTTCCTGCTACTCAACATCGCCTCGCTTTACTCCCAATGTCCTGATACACAGCCTGTTGTGATAGGTCCTGACGTCGTCAGGGCAGGGCAGACAGTCACCTATATGACCTATGCGATCCCCGGTCACAATTATAGCTGGTCCTTGTCGGGAAGCGGTACAATTACAGGTTCTGCCACCACAAACCAGATCACGGTTGCCTGGGGAAACACACCTGCATCAGCCACCCTTACAGTAAGCGAGACCAACTCTGCCGTTCCCGGTTGCACGGCAAAGCAGGCACAGAAGACGATTACCTTGCAACCATTATTGCATGCGTACTATTACTACCAGTTTGACCCTACTGGCGGCTGTTACTACAATATAGTGAATTTCAGTTCCGATCCCAACATATCGGTTCATCCGAATGATCCTTCAATTACGTATACCTGGAATTTCGGAGACGGCACAGGTTACGTTCCCGGCGCTGCAGGCCAGACACATACATTCCCTGTTACTGGTATATATACCACTCCTCATACCTTCCCGGTTACCCTGGTGATTCAAAACCCTGCCGGACAGAAAGATTCCATCACCGATTATGTTTACGTGGATCCTGATAAATTCAAACCTACTGCGAACATTTCTTCGGTGACCCCTCCGGTTCCAAACTGTCTTTATAACCAGTACACTTTTTCAGCATCCGGCAGTCTGCCCAAACCTCCGAGCAATCCTGACCCGAACATCAAGATCAAATATTGCGACTGGTATGTGAACGGTGTGCTTTTCTACCATGCAGGCGACGGGCAGCCACCATACAATTGTCCTCTAACCGCAAACTATACCTTTACAGCAGCAGGTACATACACAATCACGCTCACTATCACAAATACGATCAATTGTACAAACACCACAACAGCTCCTGTTACTGTCGGGAACACAGTGCCTCTTGCTGCATTTTCTAATACCCAGGCCTGTGTCAATGAAAACACTGTTTTTACCGACCAGTCCCTTCCAAACATTGGAACTATCACCGACTGGTGGTGGTCATGGGGTGACGGATCCGGAACCCAGCACTTTAATATTCCTGCAAATCCACCTCCTGCCACTGTTACACACATGTATACTGACCTTTTACCGCATAATGTCACCCTGAAAGTCATGAATCTGGGTGGTTGCGAGAATACATCCCCTCAGATCCAGGTTCAGGCATCACCTTCTCCAAAGGCTGATTTCGCTTTTCCAGTCGTTATATGCGAAGGGGATGTGGTCACCTTCTCCGACATGAGCTCTCCCCTTACCGGCAGTCCGATTGCCTCCTACCTCTGGAATTTTGATGACCCCACTTCGCCAAGTAATACTTCAGCCGACCCTAATCCACAGCACCTTTTCTCAGGCCCTGGGAGTTTTCATGTAACTCTTACAGTCACCAACCAGAATGGTTGTGCCAACACCAAAACGCTTACGACCAACCCCGTTGTTGTTAATCCTCATCCCGATATCAACTTCACCTACGTCCCGGGTTCCGGCGTTAATGAGTTTATCTTTACAGCCCAGACCAATCCGGCCCAGAATGTGGGTAATAATGTGCATTGGGAATTTGGTGATGGAACGAATGGTTTCGGATCTCCCATAACCCATACATATCCCGGTCCGGGCAATTACACGGTTCGTTGCACTGCTACAGATATGGCTTCCGGATGTTCCAGTGTGATCGAGCAAAACCTCATGCTTGGCGGTACTCCTGTCGCCTGTTTTACGGCAAATCCACCAAATCAGTGTCAGAATGTTCCGATCCTGTTTGTGCCATGTACACCCCCCGGGGGACTGATCAGTTATGAAATTTGGGACTTTGGTGATGGATCTCCTCCTGTTCGTTTTGATTTTCCCAATGTGCCTGCCTCTCCATCACATTCATTTACTTTACCCGGGACCTTTCAGGTTGTCAGGGATGTATATGTAGGCACTACCCTTGTTGCATCATTCAGTTTATGGGTCACCATCTATGATGCACCAACAGCAAATTTTATATGGTTCAGCGATCCTGCACACCTCCACCAGGGGCAGGCTTGTGACGGCCAGAATGTGTATTTCCAGGACGAGTCCTTTTCAAATGCCACACCACCGGGATCGATATACCAGTGGGCCTGGAATTTTGACGATCCCGCTTCAGGACCTAATAACACTTCCGCCCTTCAGAATCCAAATCATGTTTTCCTGGGGAATAAAACATCTTACAACGTAACCTTACAGGCATGGGATAATCTGCAAAACTGTCCCAGCCAGGTGAAGCAGATCTCGGTTACTATCAATGAACCGATACAGGTGGAATTTTCCTATTCCAATGATGTCTGTGTTGATCAGACGGCGAACTTCTCCTGGACTCCTTATGGGACGCCTCCTCATCCCACTTCAGATTTTACATGGTTGTGGAACTTTGGTGATGGTAATACTTCTATCGCACCAGGAACTGTGTCTCATCTGTATAATTCTGTCGGCAATTATGTTGTAACTCTCACCCTTACCGATGTAAATGGCTGTAGTAAATCAAAGCAGCACACTGTAAGCATTATTCCTAAACCTGTTGCCAATTTCTCATTCACTTCACCGAGTTGTTTTGGGACAGGGATACAGTTTACCGACCTTTCATTTGTACCGCTTCCGTACAACGATGTAATCGTTACATGGGACTGGAATTTTGGAGATGGATCCCCGCATTCACCCTTTCAGAACCCGTCACACACATATTTGGTTTACAGTGCAACAGGGTATCCTGTAACCCTTTCTGTAACCACCAACCGTGGGTGCACCGAGACCAAGACCATCACGGTAACCCAGATAGCAGCGCCTCTTGCCGATTTCCAGGTTACACCAGGTACATTTTCATGCATTACACCTCAGGCAGTTCAGTTTACCGATCTTTCACAAACCAGCGGGGGCGGGAATATTTTATACTGGCACTGGGATTTTGGAGATCCTGCTTCCGGCTCATCCAACCTCTCAACCGCCCAGAATCCATCTCATGTTTATAACACCCCTGGAAATAAAATGGTTACTCTCAGGGTAACTAATTCGAACTACTGTGAAACCACAATTTCCAAGCCAATTACCGTGAATGGTTTGCCGGCTCCTGATTTTTCTTATACACCAACCTGTCTTACCAGCATGACAGCCTTTACAGACCTGACAGTTCCCAATGCCTCAGGCATTTTATCCTGGACCTGGGATTTCGGTGATGGAGGATCTGCAGGAACTCAGAATCCGGTTTATTCATTTACAACGGCAGGCATCCACCCAGTGAAACTAACCGTTCAGAACTCAAACGGCTGTATTGACTTTATTACAAAAAATGTTATTGTTAGTCCGCAAGCAATTGTTGACTTTATTACAAGCAGCCCATTCTGCCAGTTTGAAGAGGTTACATTTACCAGCCAGGCCTATGTACCTGCCGGGTTTACAAGTTATATCAATTCCTGGTCATGGGACTTCGGGGATGGCAGTTTTGGCAGTGGTCCGGTGGTTCTGCATACCTTCACTGATCCTTCCTTTTCACATACAGTGACGCTTACAGTCACAACAACAGACAACTGCATGTCTTCAATTCAGAAGATTGTTACGGGGACTCCTTCACCCATAGCTGATTTTACCCCAACAGGACCCTCATGTCTTGATCAGGCGATGACGTTTATCAATAATTCCCAACCCAACGGAGGAGGTACTATCACACAGTGGTCCTGGAACTTTGACGATCCGGCTTCTGGTTCTTCAAATCTCTCGAACCTGCAGAG
Source organism: Bacteroidota bacterium (assembly GCA_037134895.1). Classification (GTDB taxonomy): domain Bacteria; phylum Bacteroidota; class Bacteroidia; order Bacteroidales; family FEN-979; genus CAIRDP01. The sequence goes on along the minus strand of JBAXLI010000062.1, from coordinate 15,830 downwards.
CCCTACTCATGTTTTCAAAAGTACTGGTGTTCATCACGTAACACTTATTGTTACCAACGTTAATCAATGTGCGTCCCTGGTGAAAACCATTGATGTCACGACCGGACTTAAACCTGTTGCAGCATTCTCATCAAGCAACACCTGCCTTGGAACAATGGCTTCATTTACTGATAATTCAACAACGGACCCGGGGTCTACTATAGTTACCTGGGCATGGAATTTTGGTGACGGGGGCACATCTCCGGCACAGAACCCGACATATATGTTCAACACTGCCGGGATCCATTATGTTGTGCTTACCGTAACCAATTCGAATGGATGTATACAAACGGTTACCAATCCGATTGAAATTTATCCTCAACCGGTCACCTCGTTTACATTTTCATCTCCAACCTGTGCAGGAGGATCTGTGACCTTTACTGATGTGTCAAATACCGGTCATGGCTATATTACTGACCGGTCATGGAATTTTGGTGACGGCGGCACTCAAACAACAACATCTCCGACTGTAACGCATACGTATACCAATGGAGGCCCTTACCAGGTTTCATTAACTGTCACAACATCTGATAACTGTACCGGGACCCAAACGCTGCCGGTATCTATTCAGTTTGCACCGGTTGCAGCTTTTACAGTTTCTAATTCCTTATGCATACAGGCCCCAGTCCAGTTCACCGATAATTCACAGCTCAACGGGGGAAGCCAGGTTACTCAGTGGACCTGGGATTTTGGGGATCCCGGTTCAGGAGGGAACAACATCTCACATCAGCCAAGCCCTGTCCATAACTTCTCGTCGGCCGGATTGCATACTGTATCACTGACAGTGACGAATGCCGACGGCTGTGATAATTCGATCACCCATGATGTTACTATCAATGATAATCCTACTGCAGACTTTTCCTTTACAAGTGTTTGCAAGAATAGTCCCACCGTCTTTACCGACAACTCTTCCGGCGGTACCCTTGCGACCTGGGCCTGGACCTTCGGCGATGGAGGAAGCTCACCCGTACAGAATCCTTCATGGACTTATGCCAACCCAGGTACATACACTGTTGTCCTTGTTGTTACAACCATTGACGGTTGTCACGCCAGTAAATCAAAACAGGTTGTGGTATATGAAGCGCCGGTTGCTCAATTTTCATTCTCATCTCCAACATGTGCCAACGACTCTGTTCAGTTTACTACTTTGTCGACGACAGCCCATGGTAGCATCAATAACTGGACATGGGATTTTGGTGACGGAACGGTTGTATCGATCCCATTCGGGACTAATCCGAACCTCAAGCATAAATATCTCAATGGAGGACCTTATAACGTCATGCTGACGATCACCACTACCGATAATTGTACAGCCTCGACCACAAGCACTGTTAACATTGAATTCAAGCCGGTCTGTGATTGGAGCAATTCATCCGGTGCCTGTGCTTCAACTCCAAACCAGTTCACCGACCTCTCACAAGCCAATGGAGGGACGCCTGTTGTTGCCTGGCTTTGGGATTTCGGGGACCCTGCATCGGGAGCAAATAATACCTCTCCCCTTAAAAATCCAACCCATTCCTTCTCTTCCGGGACCCAGTTTTGGGTCAAATTGAAAGTGACCAATGCAACCGGATGTTACGATACACTTCGTAAACAAATTACCGTTAATGCAGCGCCGGTTGCTGATTTTTCGTCCGATACTGCCTGTATCAGCAGTCCCACTCAGTTCAACGACGGGTCAACCTCCTCAAGCGGCACGGTCAATGCATGGCAATGGGATTTTGGTGATCCCTCTTCAGGAAGCAATAATGTATCTACCCTTCAAAATCCAACCCATAATTATGCTGCACCTGGTAATTACATGGTCAGACTTAGGGTTACAAATACCAACAACTGTTCAAAGGATACTCTCAAGCAGGTAACGGTGAACCCGAAACCGCAGGCTCTTTTCCAATATACTGCTGCCTGTGCACTGGATTCAACAGCCTTTACTGATCTGTCCATTGCACCCCTCAGCCAGATCGTTGCCTGGTCATGGGACTTCGGCGACGGAGGAACTTCAACCATCCAGAACCCTAAGCATAAATATTCTGCAGCAGGGACATTCCTGGTAAAGGAAGTGGTTACCAATCTCAGCGGTTGCAAGGATTCGGTCTCCGTTTCGGTCATTGTACATCCCAAGCCTGCTGCCGCATTCCAGTATACCAGCAAGTTCTGTCCGAAAGGCCAGGTTACATTCCAGGATATGTCTCAGGCTTCGGGAGCTTCCATTACAGACCATCTGTGGACATTTGAAGCCGGGGCGACATCAACAGTGCCAAACCCGGTTTACAGCTTCCCTGTGACCGATACCATTTATCCTGTAAGTCTAATTGTTACAGATACTTATGGATGCAAAGACACGGTCATCGACAGCGTTCATGTGAAACCTGCCTTTAAGTTCACCTTTACAAACGATACGGTTTGTTTCGGTTATCCGTCGCATTTCCACCCGGTTAACCTGGCCCAGGGCGACTCGCTTTACTCACCAAAATGGGAGTTCGGCGACCCGAATTCAGGTCCGGCCAATACATCCAGCAATTATAATTCCGCGCATAACTTTACAGCCCCGGGATTGTACTATGTAAAACTGAAGGTGTTCAATACCGATAACTGTTCCGACAGTGTATTCAAAACGGTTCAGGTTTATGCCCTGCCGAAACCGGCCTTCTCGTATATTGCACCCCAATGCGACAGTGTGCTGCATTTCCATGACACTACAAGCAATTACGGGAATACCGGGGTTTCGAGCTGGACCTGGAATTTCGGCGATGGTACGCCACCGCTGGTGATCCCTGCCCCCGGTCCGGGCGATACTTCACATATCTACAGCACTCCCGGTGATTATGTGGTTACAATGATCATTACGAATGCTCATGGCTGCGTCGACAGTGTAACCAAGGGTGTTACCAGGCTGCCGTGTATCAAGGCAAGTTACACCTATACTGATACTCTGAGATGTGCCAATTATATGATAACATTCAGGGATACTTCAGTTCCGGTATCGAGAATACGACAGTGGACATGGGCCTGGGATGACGGCACGGCCGATACGGTCTATTCGGCCTTTACACCTACAGTTAAACATATGTTTGCCATTGCCGGTACATATAATGTGAAGCTGAAGATCAAAGCCATTGTTAATTCTGTGAATGTATTTGACAGTGTTATACAGTCTGTGCTGATACATCCAACACCTTCGACCCTGTTCTCAGATATTCCTGTCTGCTTGCATCAGCCTGCCGTCTTCAAAGACACCTCCCTTACTTTCGGAGAGTCGGTGACCGCATGGAAATGGAATTTTGGAGAACCCAGCTCGGGTGTGAGGGATACATCGTCTCTGAAAAACCCGACCCATATTTATGCCACCAGGGATACGTTTAACGTAAAACTCGTGAACATGAACAGGTTTGGTTGTAAAGACTCACTTATCAAGTCGATCAGGATATACGGATTACCACAAGCCAGTTTCAAATATACGGCAGCATGTACCGGTGATCCGACGCTTTTCAGAGATTCGTCATTCGTTGCCGACACTACTATAGGTTCCTGGCACTGGAACTTCGGCGACCCATCTTCCACCAGAGATACTTCGATACTGAGGGATCCATCCTTCAAGTACAAGACTGTTGGAAATTACATAGTTCGCCTTATTGTAAGGGACAAATTCGGTTGCAGGGATACTGTTGATTCAACAGTAGCCGTGCATGTAACCCCTGTTTCGGCCTTCACCCTGATCAACGGGTATGACGGCACACAGGGCAAGGTCAAGCTTAATAACTTTTCCACGGGAGCTTCAGCATACAACTGGGATTTCGGGAACGGCAAGACCAGCAACGACACGAATCCTGTTGCTTCATATACCGAAGACGGCACTTACACTATCATGCTGATCTCAACCAATACCTTCGGGTGTACCGATACAACCTATTATGAATACAAGATCCTGTTCCGCGGACTGTTTGTGCCGAATGCCTTTGCACCGACAAGCGGGAATATGGCTGTGAGGTTGTTCAAGCCAGTTGGTATAAACCTTAAAACGTATAATATCTCCGTATTCGACAACTGGGGTCATCTCCTGTGGGAATCCAACAAGCTTGACAATAACGGTGCTCCGCTTGAAGGATGGGATGGAACCTATAATGGCAATATGATGCCCCAGGGGAATTACTTCTGGAAGGCAACTGCAACCTTTGTCGATGACTCACCCTGGACCGGCTCGGATACAGGTGTGAATGGCGGCGGCGGTACAATGGGGTCAGTAATTTTAGTACGATAATAAAAACTAAGACATAGCTCGATGAAAAAGCTCTCATATATTCTTTGCCTGTTGGCGCTGGTGTGGATACTGCCTCTTAACACGGCCAGTGCGCAGGACATGAATTACACGCAGTACTTCAGCACACCTCTGTATGTGAACCCGGCCTATACCGGTATCAACACAGGTATACGGGCCAGGTTCCTTTTCAGGGATCAGTGGCCTGCTGCGCCTATCGCTTACAAATCATATTATTTTTCGGCGGATCTTGGAGACCGCGCTCTTCCGGGCGCGGGGGGTTTCGGGATCGTCGTACAGAGTGACAACCCCGGCGTTGGCCTGATCAATAACCTGAATGCCGCCCTCACCATTGGCGTCCGCATCCCCATCACCGGATTTATGGCTGCCCAGGTAGGTATCAAGGCAGGGATCATGCAGCGCAGGATTAATTATGATGACCTGGTGTTTACCAGTAATTTCGATGCCAGGTACGGCAATATTTACCAGAGTGGCTTCACCGATTTTAATGCCAGCAAACGGGTTGTTCCTGATTTCGGAGCAGGCGGATTAATTCAGTTCTCCTCGACCGAAGGCAATATTACCGGTGATTTCGGGTTTGCCGTTGACCACATATTCAAGCCTGATGTATCCTTTCTTTCTGTAGGTTCTTCGCAGTATCCCAGGAAGTGGATAGGGCATCTTAACCTGGTGTTTTCCACAGGTCCGGGAGGGAGTTCCAATGGTATGATGAACAGCGGTGCCGATCCATTGAAGATCATGGTTGGGGGATTGTATATGAACCAGTCGAACCTGAATTCATTACAGCTTGGATTGAACCTTCTGAAATATAATATCTACCTGGGTTGCTGGTACAAAAGTACCTTAACAGGAGTTGTGAACAGCGTCTGTGCCATCGTTGCAGGGTATAAGTTCAACTTCTACGAAAACATGAGCATCAAATTCATGTATTCATACGATATCCAGATAAGCGGCGCTTTACAGGGTACCGGAGGGGCACATGAAATAAGCCTTATCCTTGAACTTGACAAGTTCTCACTCTTCGGCGGAGGCGGAGGCAGTTCAATCCCCGGCGGGGGCACCGGCGGTCGTAAATATGGCGGACCCATGGAATGTCCAACCTTTTATTAGCATAAATGAAGAAGCCGGGTTTTGCCCGGCTTCTTCATAATTACATATTGGCAATTATCTCACTGCCGAATTCAGAACATTTAAGTTTAGTGGCGCCTTCCATCAGGCGTTCAAAATCATAAGTAACCCTTTTCTTTGCAATCGATCCTTCAAGTCCTTTGACTATAAGATCTGCGGCTTCGGTCCATCCCATATATTCAAGCATAAGAACACCCGAGAGGATCACCGAACCCGGGTTCACCTGGTCCTTGTTGGCATATTTCGGAGCAGTTCCGTGCGTAGCTTCAAATACAGCATGCCCGGTCTCATAATTGATATTGGCGCCCGGAGCAATACCTATTCCCCCGACAATTGCTGCCAGGGCATCAGAAATATAATCGCCGTTCAGGTTCAGAGTGGCAATCACTGAATATTCAGCCGGCCGGGTCAGAATCTGCTGCAGGAAGGCATCGGCAATAACATCCTTGATGATTATACGACCTTCGGCTATGGCTTTTTTCTGCACCTCATCCGCCTTCAGTTCACCTTCTTTTTCTTTAATCCTGTCGTATTCGGCCCAGGTAAATACCTTGTCGCCGAATTCATTTTCGGCCAAAGCATAACCCCAGTCCTTGAACTTCCCTTCGGTGAATTTCATGATATTGCCTTTGTGAACAATGGTAACAGAAGGCTTCTTTTTTTCAATAGCATATTCAATAGCAGCTCTCACAAGGCGTTCAGTTCCGTCTTTCGATACAGGTTTGATGCCGATTGAAGAACTTTCGGGGAACCTGATCTTTTTAACTCCCATTTCCCCGATCAGGAAGTTTACAAGCTTTTTCACTTCAGGTGTTCCTGCCAGCCACTCTATGCCTGTATAAATATCTTCGGAGTTCTCACGGAAGATAACCATGTCGGTCAGTTCCGGTCGTTTGACAGGAGAAGGAACGCCTTTGAAATACCTTACAGGGCGAAGGCAAACATACAGGTCGAGGATTTGCCTTAGCGCGACATTTAAGGAGCGTATACCGCCTCCTACAGGGGTTGTAAGCGGTCCTTTGATCGCCACCAGGTACTTCCTTATCTCGTCAAGGGTGTTCTGCGGAAGCCATTCCCCGGTTTGTTTAAAAGCTTTCTCGCCTGCAAGGACCTCCAGCCATTCGATTTTTCGTTTCCCGCCATAAGCTTTGGCAACTGCTGCATCGAATACCCTCACACTGGAATTCCAGATATCAGGACCTGTACCGTCGCCTTCAATGAATGGTATAATTGGATTATCCGGCACCACAATCCGGTCGTTTGATAATGTTATTTTTTCTCCCATGGTAAATTGGTTATTGGTTGTTGGTGATTGGTTATTGGTGATTGGTGATTGGTTTTTGGTAAATCGTAAATCGTAAATCGTAATTATTCGCACCAATTGTTTATTTCAATTGCGTGCTCATTTCGGCAAAGCCAAACGTAACTCGTAATTCATAACTCATAAGGCTTTCACCAGCGCTCCCCACTTCCTGTCTACTTCAAAAAAGTGCTTCATATAATAATTACCAAACAGGAAATGTGCCTTAATGGTCTTGATACCACAGGCCGACATGCTCACAAAGAAATTGGCAATCATGGCGGCTGCAATACCTTTTCCCTGCAGGGCCGAAGTTACAACGATTCCATCAAACAGCACAGTTTCTTCGTCGAGATAATGCCATGTCAGTCCGCCGACGATCTTCCCCGAATCATCTGCAACCACATGCTGGTGGTCGGTTTTGCTGATCTCTTTCGGATAATTTTCCCTGAAAAACATCTGGTAGAGCTGGCCTATCTCCCTTGGCTCCACAGGGTCATACTGGCTGTATAATTTCCCTTCCCGATCATGAATATCGAAGCGCACAAGCAGATGTTCCTTTGATGACTCGCCTATCTTCAGCAAGTCGATATGCTGGTCGGTCTGAAGGCGTGGAAAGACCATATGGCTGAACACATTTTTATCATCTTCTTCAGTGAGGGCCGATTGGAGTTCTGAGAGTTCGATCAGCTGAATAGGCAGTATTCCCTTTTCTTCCTGCATCTTTTCAAGCAGCAGAGCGAAGGCTTCCTTCACCACGACGCTGAAATCCATAAAATAGGTATGCCTGTAAAAGTAATAGCGGATGAGGTCGGGAAGGGAATTCAGCCTGAAAAGTTCCATCAGCTCAATAATAGTTTGCTCCTTGGCTGCCACAGTCGTCAGAGGGTTCATGCGGTACCAGTCGATATACTGGTCGATGGCTGAATACAGCGAAAGAGGCAGATGAAATCTGTTAATATTATCGGCAAGATAATTCCGGAGATGGTCACTCAGGCTACTCTGGTCATGACAGATAACCTTATGTTTCTTCAGTTCCAGGGTGAGGAGGTTCAGGAAGGCAAGCGCATCCTCTTTTCCAAGAGCCTCAATACATGCATCAAAGATCCAGAGCGGATCGATCTGCTTTTTCACCCAGGGGTACAGTGCCGTGGTTTTGCAATAGTAATCCTCAATCATCGGAAGCACCAGGGATAGTGGTGATTTGTATTCCGACCATCCCGTAAGTGTAAGGATGACAGCCGATTCGCGGAAATCCATCTCGGGTATCGAGATGTTGGTGGGTGTGATGGCACCTGGAACGATCTGGTAACCACTATGGTGCCATGCCCTGAACACTGTTGAGAGTGAGCGGATGAACACCTTTTTCCAGGCATTCGGTTTAACATAACCCGATGAACGGTGAATTTCGGCATATTCCCTGATCTTGTCCCAGGCTGTGAGTCCGCCGATATATTGTGTACTGAGAAGCCCGAGATTAGGCCTGCTGCTTCCGAGCAGGGAAGCCACAGCAGCCCCGTAAGGGAAGCCTGCAAGGGAAGCCTGCCAGTAAAAAGTGTCGGGATTGGGTTTGAACGACGGATTGTTGCTGATGACAAAGTGCAGGTCAAAATGTTTCCCTGCTTTTGTATTCACGCTCAGCCTGTAATGCTTGAATTCCTTATATGCAAGCAGGCGGAGGATCCATATCCCGCCAGCAGGCACATCTTTCAGGTCAAAATTCCATTCGTTGAAGGTAAGAATGATGCTCTCTTCAAGAAACTTCGTGGTTTGGAAGATCTTCAGGATCCTAACCTTATCTGATTCCTGTATGCCATGCTCGAATACAAGCTTTGATTTCCATGTGGCGAGAGGATATTTGCGCCCTCTTCCTTCGATGTGGTTCTCAAACACCTGGGCAAGGCGGTAGAAGTACCCCTCGGCTTTTTTCGAGAGCCATGGGTCCTGGCGGTGGAGTATCCATCTCGACAATTCAGCCCTCACGGGCACATAAAAATCAAGGTGCTGAAGGGCAAAGTTGTAAAGCATCCTGAGCACGTCTTCGAACTGAGAACGCATTTTAACCGGGGCGGGCCAGGTGAACCTGGTCCGGTAAAAATAAAGCCTTTGTTTCAGTGCATCCAGCCTGTGCTTGCCGATCTTTGAAGAAGCAATTTCCCTGATCGACTTTTCATTCAGGAACGACAAGCCTGATTCAAGAAACATAGGCAGGTTCGGGATGGCCTCGGGCTGCGGAGCCTGGAGCAGGATGGTACGGTATGCAGTGCACCTGACTTCCTCGGCAGGATGAAAAGCAAGAGCTTCCAGCCTCAGCCTCATGACCTCGGCAAGCCGTGGCTCCGCTTCCCCGAAGGCGTCGCCGATCTTGGTAATTGCATTCACCGACATAGTTTCATTGCCAAACAAAGCCTGGCAAAGCAGGAGGTTTGCTTTTGAAAGGAACTGATCGCGGATATTGCCCGGGAGTTTGCACTCACCTTCGGCTGTAAGCCCGGGCGATGCAATATAAATGCTCTCCGAAATTCCTTTTACCGGCAGATCCCATCCTTCTTTAACCGGGCAGAATGAGATCAGGGCAGGGTTCCCTGCCCATAGTTTGGGAGAACGGGTGAACAAGCCAAGGTCGAAACTGTTTCCGCTGATTTCGTAAACAAGGTCGCCAATCACCCATCCACCCTTACTGTTCTTCTTTATCTTGAGGCTGAGTCCGCTGCGACGGTTTTCTAGTGCAGACCTGCCAAAGATGATGTCGGTCTCGAGAATGCCAAGGTCACGGTAAAACCACTTTGGGATGGAAATGCTGAAGTCAGGCCGTTTGATCTCAACGAAATTGCTCTGGTATAATGAGTTGATGAGGGTTGCAAACCCTTTTTCGATGGCTTTCCGGTTGAATGAACCCTTTGGAGTAAGCTCTCCTTTTTCGGAGCTGAATTCCCTTTCAAGAAGGGCGAAATTCACTACCCTTTCGTAGGGTGCCACATCTTTGTTTGCCGACATCACGATCTGGTGAAAATATTCATGCAGGTTATGCCCTTTGAGGGAGGTAAAGAGGGAATCGGATTTATCGGGTACGATTAGTAGCACATTATAAGGTCTGTTGTCGCCAACCACAAAAGTGCTTTTAATACCGGGCACCTGATGGAACTTCTTCTCAACGACTTGCGGTGCGACTGTTTGTCCGCGGTTGTTTTTGTAAATATCCTTTACCCTGTCAACAATCTCATGGTAACCATCTTTACCGATGACGAACACATCCCCTGTTTTAAGCCAGTAGTCAAGATTCTCCGAAACAGGATAGGGGATTCTGCCCCCCGGCGGTGCATCTTCAAGATATCTTGCGATATAATGTCCGCTGATCTCAAGTTCCCTGTTTTCGTTCAGGCGGGTTCTGACACCCGGCAGTGGAATTCCCACCTTAAAATCCTGGTACCTGAACGGAGGCGTCATCGTGATGCCGCCAGTTGCTTCGGTCATACCAAAGCCACTGCTCAGGGCGACCCCGTGTGAATTGAAGAAACGGAAGACCTTGGGATCGAGATAGCCTGCAGCGCTAAGCCCCCATTTAAGCCTGCTTCCCAGCACTTCTTCGATGGCTCTGGCTTTAAGATCAGCACTCTCAATCCCACTGATCTTTTCCTCGCATTTTTCATATAACTCCTGCCAGCGAAGGGGTATGCTTATGAACCCGCTTGGATCCACCTGGGGAAACAGGTTGAACAGCGTCTCGGCTGAATTGTTCCCGGCAAAGACATAGGTGCCATGCCAGTATATCGAACCGGTAAGTTCGAGGTAACGCCCGAAGGTATGGAAGAGCGGAAGGTAGCATAGAAAGGTTTCGTTTCCCGCCTCCGGAAGGGCTGCTGCCCTTGCAAACCTCTTCGAAACAATATTGTAAACCGAGAAGGAAACTCCTTTGGGAAGGCCTGTACTGCCTGATGTGAACATCGTGGTAGCCACCTCATCTGTAGATTTCACAGGCCTTGAAGCAAGGGTTTTTTCGGTTTCGGCGCGGGATATTTTCTTACATTCTTCCTGCAGATATGCAATAGTATTTGTTTTTTTTGCCCCCTGGCTCATGGTGAGTATGCGGAAGGGCTTCTGTGTTAACTGGCAAACTTTCTCAAGAATGGCAACCCTCTGGGCAGTATCCGCGATGGCAAGGTTCACCTCAAGCTTATCAAACAAAGGAGCGAGGATCTCGGCCCCGAAATGCGTGCTGAAAGGTGAAATAAAAATACCGTAACTCAGGCAGGCCAGATCGACGCAGGCGCCTTCCACACAATTCTCGGCGAAGAGGGCCACCCTCGGTTCCTCCTGGAGTATAGTACAGATAACTGCCGCAATTTCTTTCAGGTGGCGGTAGATCTGCTCGTAGGTCCAGTCGACGGTGGGGGATACCGACATGTCTTTGAACAGGACCTGCCTGGGATGTTCAGAGGTTCTCTGGCTGATCATGTCATGCAGGGAATACTGCGTGAGTTGTAACACCCTGAACACGACTTCTGCCCAGCGGATCCTGGATACATCATCCAGGACTCCCAGGAACCCCGGCCTGCCTGTAAACTCCAGGAATTCAAGCCAGGTGTCACGGTTCACTTCCGTAAGTCCCGGGCTTTTTCCAGAGCCAGCCCTGCCTGGTTTAACCGGAGCCTTTGCCGGCTTTGACCTGCCTATGGCATTTTCGGCTTCTTCGAGAAGCAGCAGAGCCTTCGCCTGCATTTCGCTTTCGTTTGAATTTTTCAGGGAGTCAATAACTTCAGCCAGCATTTTCATAAAATTTAAATAGAATCATTAAGCCAAATATGCAAATTTATCGATTCAATTTGTTACTTTTGGATTCAGAATAAAGATATTTTATACCATGCTGCTGAATTTAGATATTATAGAGGCTATCTATAAGAAGATCAGTGCCTCAACCGGGAAAGTAAAAGCTATGCTCGGCCGCCCGCTGACCCTTACCGAGAAACTTTTATATGGACATTTGTTCGATGCGATACCTTCTGAGCCCTATAACAGGGGAGCAGATTATGTGAACTTCCAGATAGACCGGGTAGCCATGCAGGATGCCACCGCCCAGATGGCTTTGCTGCAATTCATGACCGCCGGCCGCGCCACATCCGCAGTCCCGGCAACAGTGCATTGCGACCACCTTATCCTTGCCAGGGAAGGTGTAAGCGCCGACCTTGCCGCAGCCTTGTCTCAGAATGCCGAGGTATACAATTTCCTTCAGTCGGTATCGGCAAAATATGGCATAGGATTCTGGAAGCCAGGTGCCGGTATCATACACCAGGTCGTATTTGAGAATTATGCTTTTCCCGGGCAGATGATGATTGGAACCGACTCACACACCCCGAATGCAGGCGGGCTGGGCATGCTTGCCATAGGAGTTGGAGGGGCCGATGCAGTGGATGTGATGTCGGGCATTCCGCTTGAGCTGAAGATGCCGAAGATCATGGGCGTTGAGCTAACAGGGAAACTGAATGGCTGGGTTTCTTCCAAAGACATCATCCTTCTGCTTTCAGGACTGTTAACGGTCAAAGGAGGTACAGGATATATTATAGAATACTTTGGTGAAGGCGCCGAATCCCTCTCCTGCACCGGCAAAGGGACCATCTGCAATATGGGAGCCGAAGTAGGGGCAACCTGTTCGGTCTTTGCATACGATGCAAGCATGAAACGCTATCTTGAATCGACCGGCAGAAAAGCGGTTGGTGAGATGGCCGATAAATATTCGGATTTCCTCAGGCCTGATCCCGAAGTGGCGCAGAATCCAGCAAAGTATTACGATCAGTATATAAAGATCAACCTTTCCGATATGGAGCCCTATGTAAACGGTCCGTTTACACCCGATATGGCCAATGCAGTTTCGGAACTTCCCGCGTTCCTGAAAGAGAATAATTACCCCGACACTCTCGAAGTCGGCCTTATCGGTTCATGCACCAATTCATCGTACGAGGACCTTTCGAGGGCCGCCTCCATCGCACGTCAGGCCAAGGCCAAGAAGCTGGAGGTGAAATCGGGGTTTATCATCACACCCGGCTCGGAGCAGATCAGGTATACCGCAGAACGGGACGGACTGCTTGCTGCCTTCGACGAAATAGGCGGTGTGATCATGGCCAACGCTTGCGGTCCGTGCATAGGGCAGTGGTCGAGAAAGATGGATGATCCCGAGCGTAAGAATTCCATTGTGACATCATTCAACAGGAATTTCGCAAAGCGCAACGACGGGAATGCAGGTACCCACGCCTTCGTTGCCTCACCCGAAATGGTTACCGCCATGGCACTTGCCGGTAAGCTTTCGTTCAACCCGATAAAAGATTTTATTGTGAATGCGGATGGGGTTAAGGTGAAACTCGACGAGCCACAGGGTTACGAGCTGCCACCAGCCGGCTTCGATGTAAAGGATCCCGGTTTCCTTCCGCCGCCCGCTGATCCGCAGGGAATCAATATCTCAGTAAATCCGGCTTCCGACAGGCTTCAGCTGCTTGAACCATTCGAAGCATGGAAGGCTGAAGATACCAATGGGCTGAGACTGCTTATCAAGGCAAAAGGCAAATGTACCACCGACCATATCTCTATGGCTGGGCCCTGGCTCAAGTACCGCGGGCATCTCGACAGGATCTCCGACAACCTGCTTATGGGAGCCGTGAATGCATTCAACGGCAAAACCAACTCGGTAAAAAATGCAATTACCGGCGGGTATGCGGAAGTTTCGAAAACAGCCAGGTATTACAAGGCTAATCATATTCCTACCCTGGTTGTGGGTGACGAAAATTACGGGGAAGGCTCATCCCGTGAACATGCCGCCATGGAACCTAGATACCTGGGAGTAAAGGTTGTTCTTGTAAGGTCCTTTGCGAGGATACATGAAACCAACCTGAAAAAGCAGGGCATGCTGGCGCTTACCTTTGCCAATCCTGCCGATTATGATAAAATCCTCGAGGATGACAGCTTTGACCTCAGCGGCCTGTCATCCTTTGCTCCGGGTAAACCCCTGGAGCTGATCATACACCATGCCGGGGGAGCTTCCGAAACCATTCTCCTGAACCATACCTACAGCGATTTGCAGATAAAGTGGTTCAGGGCGGGAAGCGCACTTAATTACATGAAAGAAAAATAAACCAGTAGAACCAAAAAACCAGATAATCTATGGATATGCAAAAATTCATCGCGGAACATTCCCCCGAGGCGGAGAGTTCCAACACAATCGACGAACAGCTCTTCAAGCAGTTCGATGTGAAACGGGGCCTGCGCAATGCCGATCATACAGGAGTACTTGTGGGCCTTACCAGAGTAGGCAGCGTTGTAGGATACGAGAAGATCGACGGGAAACTTGTCGCTATTGACGGTAAACTCATTTACAGGGGGATAGAGATCAGCAACCTGGTTCGCGGAAACCAGGCCGAACATCATGCCGGTTTTGACGAAACTGTGTTTCTTCTCCTTTTCGGCCGTTTGCCCAAAGAAGAGGAACTCCAAATTTTTACTGAAGGCCTGGCCGAACAAAGGGCACTTCCCGAAAATTTCAACAGGGACATGATCCTCACCATGAAAGGAAAGGATATCATGAATATGCTGGCCCGTTCAATTCTGGCCCTGTATACGCTTGATGATGATGCCGATGATACGAGCATACAGAATGTTGTAAGACAATCAATCAGCCTGATCGCCAAATTCCCGACCATCGCGGTATATTCCTATCATGCCATGCGTCACCTCATCTATCATGACACCCTTACCGTGCGCTATCCTGATAAAAAACTGCATTCGGCCGAGAATTTCCTTTACATGCTCAAGGGCCACGACTATACTCCGCTGGAAGCCGAGCTTCTCGACCTTTGCCTTATGCTTCATGCCGAGCATGGTGGCGGTAACAACTCAACCTTCACCACCAGGGTTGTCAGCTCGAGCGGAACGGATACCTATTCGGCCATCGTAGCAGCCATCGGTTCACTCAAAGGCCCCCTCCATGGCGGAGCCAACATCGAGGTCATCGACATGATGGACAACATCAAGGCCAATATCAAGAACTGGGGCAATGATGATGAAGTTACAGAATACCTGCGGAAGATCCTGAAAAAGGAGGCTTACGACAAGAGCGGAAAGATTTACGGATTCGGCCATGCCGTGTACACTGTTTCAGATCCCCGCGCCATCCTCCTGAAAGAAAAAGCCAGGCTGCTTTCGAAAGAAAAAGGCCGTGAAAAGGAAATGGCCCTGTATGAAGCCATCGAGCGCATCGGACCCGAGATCTATTATGAATTCAAGGGAACCAAGGAGAAACTGATCTCTCCGAATGTTGACTTTTACAGCGGATTTGTGTATGAGTGCCTGAAGATACCCAAGGAACTCTTTACCCCTCTCTTTGCCATTTCACGTATCTCGGGATGGTGCTCGCACCGCCTCGAAGAACTGATCAGCGGAAGAAGGATCATCCGTCCTGCATACAAGGCAGTTGAACCCGAACATAAATATATCTCCGCTAAAGACCGAAAGTAGGGTACATTTTTCGCATCGCCCTGTTCACGAAACAAGAAGCAAGTGAGCGCGGCAGCATCCTTGAGAGGATGAAATAATTCAGGCGGTTTGCAAATCCATGGATGCAGACCGCCTTTTTTCCGCAATTTTTTAAAGCATACGCGGCAACCCTGTCAGGATCGGCCATGGGTATGCGTCCATGCGCTTTGCTTTCAAGAAATTTCGCGGTGTTGATGATGCCGGCGCAGCAAACACTGATCCCGATGCCGTGAGGCCTAAATTCATTATACAAGGACTTTGCCAGGCTTATAAGGAAAGCCTTGCTTGCAGCATACGGACTGACGTAAACCGGAGACAACAGTCCGGCCAGGGACGACATCAGCAGGATCTTGCCCGGTTTTCCCTGTTCGCGAAGGAAAGCAGCAAATCCATGCACAAGAAGCATGGCTGTTCGATTATTTACATCAATGAATTTCTCCAGGTTTTCAGACGAATGATCCAGAAAAGGCTTCACCTCCGACATCGCCGCACAATACACCAGTATCCTGCATCCCGCATCCTGCATCCCGCATCCCGCATCCTGCATCCCGCATCCTGCATCCTGCATCC
>JBAXLI010000061.1:0-23634 GCA_037134895.1 Bacteroidota bacterium | reverse complement strand
AGGTTCAGAGGATCAACGACCAGCTTTACAATGCCAGGCTGATGGGGCTTTTCAAGACCACACTCGGCATCGTAAAAAAGGAAGTATCCTATGATGAATTCATAAAAATCGCTTCTGAATTGCATGCACACGATCATGAGCACGATCATCACGATCACGATCACCATGACCACGATCATCATGACCATGATCACGAGAATGAGAATAAGTAACAAGGTAACAAAGTAACAAAGTAACAAAGTAACAAAGTAACAAGGTAACAAAGTAACAAAGTAACAAGGTAACAGGGTAACGAGTTAAAAAGGTAATAAGGTAACATGGTAACAAAGTAAAAAGGTGACTGGGTGAAGGGTAAGACTAACACAATCCCCTAATCCCTAATCCCTAATCCCTAATCCCTAATCCCTAATCCCTAATCCCTAACCCCCAAAGCACATGGACGAATTTTCAAAATATGCAGTAAGGCACCGCGGCATCAGCAGCATGAGCCTTGAGAAATACAAGAGCATTTCGGCAAATTACATATCTCCCACTATCATCGAAGAGAGGCAGCTGAATATTGCAACCATGGATGTTTTCAGCCGTTTGATGATGGACAGGATCATTTTCCTGGGAGTTCCCATCGATGATTATGTTGCGAACATCATACAGGCCCAGCTTTTGTTCCTCGAATCGGTAGATTCACACAAAGACATACAGATCTACCTGAATACTCCTGGAGGCTCTGTATATGCAGGCCTTGGCATTTATGACACCATGCAGTACATCAATCCCCATGTAGCTACGATCTGTACCGGGATGGCTGCTTCAATGGGTGCAATACTTTTATGTTCAGGTGAGAATGGAAAACGCACTGCGCTTAAACACTCCCGTATTCTTATCCACCAGCCAATGGGCAGCGCCGAAGGACAGGCCTCTGATATCGAGATCACGACAAGGGAGATCCAGAAGCTTAAAAAAGAATTGTATGAGATCATTTCCCAGCATTCGGGACAGCCTTACAAAAGGATTCTCAAGGATGCCGACAGGGATTACTGGATGACTGCAGAAGAAGCCAGGGAATATGGCATGATTGACGAGATCCTCGTTAAGTCAAAGAAAGATTCACAGTAATGACAAAAACCGAAGAGCGCTGTTCTTTCTGCGGAAGGGAAAAACGTGAAGCAAGAGTTCTTATTGCAGGTTTGAACGGGCATATCTGCGATAACTGTGTTCAGCAGGCCCAGACTATTCTGGAAGAGGAACTCACCTCCAAGAAATCAATGAATTTTCAGGAGATCACCCTGCTTAAACCACATGAGATAAAGCGCTACCTTGACCAGTACGTGATAGGGCAGGAAGAGGCCAAGCGTGTTGTTTCAGTAGCTGTTTACAATCATTACAAGCGGATAAAATACGCTAAAGAAGCCAAGGACGACGATGTTGAACTCGAAAAGTCCAACATCATCATTGTAGGTGAAACCGGTACCGGTAAAACTCTCCTGGCAAGAAGCATTGCGAAGATGCTCAATGTGCCGTTTTGTATTGCTGATGCCACTGCGCTGACCGAGGCCGGATATGTTGGAGAGGATGTTGAAAGCATACTGGCCAGGCTTTTGCAGGTTGCAGATTACAATATCGAAGCAGCCGAGAAAGGGATAGTGTTCATTGACGAGATCGATAAAATCGCCCGCAAAAGCGATAATCCTTCGATCACCAGGGATGTGTCGGGTGAAGGCGTACAGCAGGCCCTTCTCAAAATGCTGGAAGGCTCTGTGGTAAACGTTCCGCCCCAGGGAGGCCGCAAGCACCCTGAACAAAAAATGATACAGATCAACACCCATAACATCCTTTTCATTACAGGAGGAGCTTTTGACGGTATCGACAAAAAAATTGCGAACCGCCTGCAAACTAACCGTATCGGTTATAAAGTTGACCGTAAACGCGAAGAAGTTGACAAAGACAACATCCTGCAGTACATTTCGCCTGTCGATCTAAAGTCATACGGGCTCATTCCGGAACTGGTGGGCAGGATGCCTATCGTTACGTTCATGCACGCACTTGACCGAGCCACTCTCAGGCGGATTCTCGTTGAGCCCAAAAACGCCCTGATCAAGCAGTTTATCAGGTTGTTCGAGATCGACAACGTTAAGCTCAGTTTCGATGACGAGGCACTGGATTTTATTGTTGAAAAGTCGATTGAGTTCAAACTCGGGGCCAGGGGGCTGAGAGCTATCCTTGAAGGCATTATGAATGATGCAATGTTTGAATTCCCGTCCAAAACCAATGTTAAAAGCCTTAAGGTTAATCTTGCCTTTGTACAGGAGAAATTCAACAAAACAAGTTTATCAAGGCTTAAGGTTGCCTGATACTAAACCGGCAGCCCTCACCGTTTATGCTAAGGCCTAATCACCTGGATTCCGGATGAGAATACTTTTACTGTCGTGCATATTTGCCTTATCGTTTCCTTTATCCCTTCTTTCCCAGGATACTACTAAAATAATTCTGCCTTCGAAAATTGTGAAGGGAGACACATTACCTGCAGTAGACCTGAACGGCGTTGTTATTTTTCCCCCCGGAAAATTTGATACAAGGAAAGATGCTGCCCGCTTCGACAGGCTTGTTTATAATATCCGGATCGTTTACCCCTATGCCAGGTTAGCCGGGATAAAACTGAAGCAGATCAAGTCGGTACTGGATACCATTAAAAACGATAAGCAGAGAAAAGCATTTCTGAGGAAATCAGAGAGAGAACTTGATGCCCAGTTCGGCGATCAGATCCGTGACATGACCTATTCCCAGGGAAAGATCCTTATCAAACTGATATACAGGGAAACCGGCGCTTCTACCTTTGTGATTGTGAAAGAACTTAAAGGAGGGTTTAATGCGTTTATATGGCAAACCCTTGCCAGGATCTTTGGGTATGACCTTAAAACAATTTATGACCCCCAAGGCAAGGATGAACCAATTGAAAGAGTTGTTCAGATGATAGATGCAGGAGCTATCTGATAATACATTAAATTTACAGTTTGGGCAAACGAATGAAATTATCGGTAGTCATAGTCAATTACAATGTAAGGTATTTCCTTGAACAATGCCTGCATTCGGTCATGAATGCTGCCAAAGGACTTGACGCTGAAATATTCGTGGTTGACAACAGTTCTGTTGACGGATCCGTGAAGATGGTAAGGGAAAAATTCCCCAATGTCATCCTGATAGAAAACAAAGAAAACCTTGGCTTTTCCACCGCGAATAACCAGGCCATGCGAATTGCTGCAGGGGAGTACATTCTTCTGCTTAATCCCGACACCCTGGTCGAGGACGACACATTGAAAAAAGTCGCGGCTTTTATGGATGAACACCCCGATGCAGGCGGACTGGGAGTAAAAATGATAGACGGGAAGGGGAAATTCCTGCCGGAATCGAAACGCGCCCTGCCTACACCACTCGTTGCTTTTTATAAAATTTTCGGCCTTTCTTCCCTGTTTCCCAAATCAAGGATATTCAGCCAGTATCATCTCGGGTATATGGACAAAGACAAGGTGCATGAAATTGATGTACTGGCAGGCGCTTTCATGCTTCTGCGGAAGAAAGTCCTGGATGAAGTAGGATTGCTGGATGAATCATTTTTCATGTATGGTGAAGATATAGACCTCAGTTACAGGATCACGAAAGCAGGGTATAAAAACTATTATTATCCGGGCACGAGGATCATCCATTATAAAGGCGAAAGCACAAAAAAAAGCAGCCTGAACTATGTGTTCATCTTTTACAACGCGATGATCATTTTTGCACGCAAGCATTTTTCCAAAGGAAATGCCCGCTCCTTCTCAATTATAATCCACTCTGCAATATACCTCAGGGCTTTCTTCTCTATTCTCACCCGGTTTGCGAACCGTATCTTCCTGCCTTTACTCGACGCAGCACTGATCTTCGCCGGGATGCTGTTCATGACCTTTTACTGGGAAAAGAACTTTATTTTTCCTTATGGAGGGCATTATCCCCCTGAATTCATGCAGATAGCAGTACCTGTCTATATCCTTATATGGCTTATCAGCGTTTACGTCAGCGGTGGTTATGACAGGCCAATAATGCTCAGGAAAGTCTTCCAGGGCATGCTTGCCGGAACAGTGCTCATCCTTTTACTTTATAGTCTGCTCAGCGAGAATTACCGTTTTTCAAGAGCACTCATCCTTTTCGGTGCCATGTGGGGCCTTGCGATAATGCTTGCAATGAGGCTGCTGCTTCATTTTTCGAAGATCAGCGGGTTCAGGCTGAATACGGCCAAGAATAAAAAGTTTGTGATCGTAGGCGAGAAAGAAGAATCTGAAAGGGTCGCTGATCTCTTACAGAAAGCAGGTATGAATCCGGCTTTCGTCGGACTGGTAAGCTACCGCCCGCTTTCGGGAAACCTAAACGGCTTTATCGGAAACCTTGAACAGATACAGGATATTATTACCATACATAAAATAGACGAAGTGATATTTTGTGCCAGGGATGTTCCGGCCCAGGTGATCATCGATAAAATGTCGGAACTTAAAGATGCCCAGGTTGATTATAAAATAGCCCCTCCTGAAAGTCTATCAATAATCGGCAGCAATTCGATCAACACCAGCGGTGATTTGTATGTTGTCGACATCAACGCCATTACAAAAAAGTCAAACCGCAGGAACAAAAGAGTGTTTGACCTTACTGCAGGGTTCATCCTCCTCCTGCTTTACCCGCTTTGTATATTCCTGGTAAGGAAACCATTTGGTCTCGCAAGAAACCTGGTTCTGATCCTGCTGGCGAGGAAATCATGGGTTGGCTATACCCCTGTTTCGGGCCAAAACGCCCAGCACGTTCCCCTGATCAAGAAAGGGGTGCTGAATCCAATGGATGCCCTGAAATCAAAACAGATAAGCGAAGAAGACAGGAATCGCCTCAATATCCTTTATGCACGGGACTACCATCTTGCTAACGACGTAAATATTTTATTCAAGGGATTCAGGGATATGGGAAGAATATAGCACATTATTTTGAATGATTTTAAATAAGAAATTGTACTATCTTTGCACCTTATAACAAAGGCATATGGCTAAAACAGAAGTAGTTGTTCCAAGGTTAGGAGAAAGTGTGATCGAGGTCACTATCACAAAATGGTTGAAGAACGAAGGGGAGAAGGTCGAAGCCGAAGAAGCCCTTGTTGAAATAGCCACCGACAAAGTTGATTCGGAGATCGTATCGACCACCAGCGGCACACTGCTGAAGAAAATGTTCAGCGAAGGAGATGTGGTCCCTGTAGGAAAGGTTTTTGCAATGATTGAATCCTCGTCCGCTGCCGGAGAAAAGCCTGCTGCAGCTGCTGATACTGAGACAGTCCCCGGGAGGAAGGAAGAAGTGAACGCCCCGTCTGTAAAGGCAGTGATTCAGCAGGCAGCAATACAACAAGCTTCCCCTGCCGACATTCCTTCGGGAAGCAGGTATTATTCACCTTTGGTGAGGAGCATAGCACAGCAGGAAGGTCTTTCTTTCACAGAACTGGATTCCATTCCCGGGACCGGGAAAGACGACAGGCTTACAAAGCAGGACATCCTGGAATATATTTCAAGGCGGGGAAGCGGAGAAGCTTCCGCAGTCAAACCACTTATTCAGGCTCTAAAAGCAGAACCACCTACTCCGGTTTTCGTTGCCGGTGAAGACCGTATTGTCGAAATGGACAGGATTAGGCAGCTGATTGCAGTGCATATGGTTAAATCCCTGCAAACTTCGCCGCATGTAACTTCCTTCATTGAAGTAGACATGAGCAGGATCGTGAGCTGGAGAGAGAAGAACAAAGACGGTTTTCAGAAGAAATATGGCGAAAGACTCACCTTCACCCCTATTTTCATTGAGGCTATTGCGAAAGCTGTAAGGGATTATCCGATGGTGAATGTCTCTGTTGACGGGACCAAGATCCTTGTACATTCAAAAGTGAACGTGGGGATGGCTGTCGCCCTTCCCAGCTACAACCTGATCGTTCCGGTGGTAAGGAATGCCGGCGGACTCAACCTGCTGGGTATCACAAAAGCCGTGAATGATCTCGCCGCCAGGGCAAGGAACAACAAACTTGTACCCGATGAAATCTCGGGGGGAACTATTTCCCTCACAAATCTTGGCTCCTTTGGTACAGTCATGGGAACACCCATCATCAATCAGCCTCAGACAGCAATCATTGCGGTTGGAGCCATCAAGAAACGCCCGGTCGTTATAGAAACCCCCGAAGGCGATGTGATCGGCATCAGGCCTGTTATGATCTGTTCGATTACCTTCGACCACCGGGTCATCGACGGGGCTTTGGGAGGGCAATACCTCAACCGCCTGGCACAGTACCTTGAACAATTTGACATTACACAAACCATCTGATTATGGAATTAAATCTCACACGCCCCCTGGTGTTCCTCGACCTGGAAACCACAGGTATCAAAGTAGCCACTGACCGCATCGTTGAACTCTGTTTTCTCAGGATCAATGCAGATGGTTCTCAAAAGATCAAAACACTCAGGATCAACCCGGGAATCCCTATACCGCCTGAAGCAACAGAAATTCATGGCATCACTGATGAAGATGTTAAAGCCTGCCCAAAATTCGCCCAGGTGGCGCATGAGCTGGCCGAATTTATTGACAACAGCGATATAGCGGGGTATAATTCAAACCATTTTGACATCCCTCTGCTTGTCGAAGAATTTCTGAGAGCCGGAGTAGATCTGGAACTTAAAGGCCGCAGGTTTGTTGATATCCAGAACATCTTCCATAAGATGGAGCCAAGAAATCTCAGCGCCGCATATAAATTTTATTGCAGCAAAGAGCTTGAAAATGCACATTCTGCGGAAGCCGACACCGTTGCAACCTTCGAGGTCCTCAAGGCCCAGCTTGACAGGTATAATGATACCGAATTCAAGGACAAGAAAGGGATAATCTCTAAACCTGTGGTCAACGACGTCAAGGCCCTGAGTGATTTCAGCTTTACAAACCGTGCTGCAGATCTTATCGGGCACATCATCTTCAATGATAAGAATATAGAAGTGTTCAATTTCGGGAAACACAAAAGCAAAGCAGTAAGGGATGTGTTCAGGGATGAACCTTCGTATTACGACTGGATCATGAAAAGTGAATTTCCCCTTTCAACCAAAAAGGTGGTCACCGAGATCAAACTGAGAGGATTCAACAAGGAATCGGTGAAAACTGAACTATTCTGATAATTATGAAGATCATCTGTATTGGGCGCAATTACGTGGAGCATATTCAGGAACTCAACAATGCAGTTCCCACTGAACCAGTGTTCTTTCTGAAACCTGACACCTCTCTCCTGATCAGGAACCGCCCGTTTTATTATCCCGGGTTCTCCTCCGACATACATTATGAACTTGAGCTCGTGCTGAAGATCAATAAAGTTGGCCGTCATATTCAGAAGGAATTCGCTTCAGGCTATTTTGATGAAATCGGACTGGGGCTCGATATGACAGCCAGGGACCTGCAGGAAAATGCGAAAAAAAAGTCGCTTCCCTGGGCTGTGGCAAAAGGCTTTGACCAAAGTGCTCCGGTGAGCAGGTTCATTCAGAAAAGCAAATTCAGCGCCCCCCGGAACATCAGCTTCCACCTTGACCTGAATGGGAAAACTGTTCAGAAAGGGAATTCCGGTCTCATGATTTACTTCTTTGACGACATCATTGCCCACATTTCGAAATACATGACACTTCGCACAGGTGATCTCATTTTCACAGGAACTCCTGCAGGAGTGGGACCTGTCAAAATAGGTGATGTTCTCGAAGCCTGGCTTGAAGATGAGAAAATACTGAAATGCGAGATCAAATAAAGTATCAGTGCCTATTTAAACACAATATCCCTGATCAGGGACCTTCCGGCTTCCTTGTTAAGTTTGTCAAGCAGGCTTTCTTTCTGGTACTGTAACTCCTGTCGAAGGGCCGCAGAATCAACACTTATGAAAAGTATTCCGTTTTTCACCGAGAGGTGAATTGTATGGGATGCGATCATGGGACCGCAAATCTTTCCCCAGTTTTCAAGCACCCGGGTTTCGTCGAGATGATCCTCGAGCCTGTATTTCTTCAGGATCTCCTGAACAACTTCTTTTAGCGGACGGCCGTTTGCCAACATATTAATCCTTTATTGGGAGGCTGAAAAATTTATGGTCAATTTCCATTGCTTCGAAGATCCTGCGGATCCTCTCTTCGCTTGTATCGGTAATAAACACCTGCCCGAAATTATTGTTGCTCACAAGCGAGATAAGCTGCTGCACTCTAACGTCGTCGAGTTTATCAAATATATCGTCGAGCAGTAAAACAGGCATGTACCCCTTGATATCCCTGGTATAATCGAACTGTGCAAGCTTGATAGCGACAACAAAAGACTTTTGTTGTCCCTGTGATCCGTATTTCTTGACCTGGAAGCCGTCGAGAGTGAACTCCAGATCGTCTTTATGAATTCCAACAGTCGAGAACTGAGCCGCTCTGTCACGGTTCAGGCTTTCACCAAGCAGAATTTCCATACCACCTTCACGAAGCTGTGAATCATATTTCACATCCACTTTTTCAATCCCGCCGCTGAGATAGGTATAATAATGCTGAAAAATCGGAATAAAAGCTTCGAGGAATCCTTTGCGTTTCTCAAACAGTATCTGGCCAAGCCTTATTAGCTGCTCATCCCAAACCTCGAGTTGTGCCTGGTCAAAAAAATTCTTTTCAGCAAAACTCTTGAGCAGGGCGTTTCTTTGAGTAAGAGCTTTATTATACTGGATAAGGTCGTCGAGATACAACTTATCGAACTGCGAAATCACACTGTCGATATACTTTCTCCTTACCTCTGAACCTTCATTAATCAGGTCCCTGTCGTAAGGGGAGATCATGACAAGAGGAAAACTGCCGATGTGATCGGCAAGGCGGTCGTATTCCTTTTTGTTCAGAAGAAACCGTTTTCTCTGATTCCTTTTCTGAATACATTGAACCATCTGAGAACTGCCGGCATTCCGCAGAAAACTGCCGTGGATTGCAAAAAAATCCTGTCCGTGCCTGATATTCTGAGAATCAGCCGGATTATAAAAACTTTTGCAAAACGAAAGATAATGAATGGCATCGAGAAGATTGGTCTTGCCTACCCCGTTATTACCGGTGAAGCAATTGATCTTGTCTGAAAAAGCCAGTTCGGCAATTTCGTAATTTTTAAAGTTAAGAAGAGAAAGCTTTTCCAGAAACATCCAAGGGCAATAAGAAGAGCAAAGATACGAAGTCCTTATTTCTTCTTTGTGAATTCTGAAAGATTAACGGCAACGGTAAAATAATTCGGATTTTTGCCACCAGCCTGCATGCTGGCATAGGTGTAGCTTATATTGAACATTTTGATCCTGAGGCCGAATCCAAGGGAGAACCCAGCCAATCCGGCTTTGCTGTATAATTTCATTTCCTGGCGGTCCCTGTAATTGTATCCAAGGCGTATAGCAAATACCTTTGCAATTGTGATCTCACCTCCAAGTACAATATGACGCATCAGATTATCGGCAAACTTGCTGATCCCTGATTTTGATTGTGTCTGACCTGTGATAGGATCGGCCTGGTTCGCCGGATTATTCGGATCAGTATAGGTAAGGTCCCATCTTTGCAGGTCAGTAAAAAGCTGGTAAAACCTCAGCGGGATATGCTTCAGTTTTTCACTAAGCCCTATCTGTATCTGAAAAGGAAGGGGTTCATGATTGCCCGTAGTGTAAGGTACGATCTGGTATCCTATATTGCGGAAGATCAGTGAAGCATTAAACACATCGTCGGTGGCAGTATACGTTCCAGCCACATCCACGGCTATCCCGAAAGAACGGTATGTTTCAAGGGCCGAATAAATTAGTTTTGCATTAGCCCCGATATTGAAATGAGGGCTCAGCGCTCTTCCCCATCCGATGTTCAGGGCATATTCTGAAGCTGTGAATGTACCTGTGATGGTACCTGAAGCATCAGCCTGCGTAAAGCTGCCATATGAGATGAACTGAAGCGCACCGGCAAAGTTCCCGGCCTTGCTGAAAGAATGGGCAAACATAACATAACCATAATTTGCTGCCATGTACTTCACAAAGCTGAATGCAAGGTTATTATTCATTTCGGGAGTGATCAGAGAAGGATTCGCCAAAGCCAGTGTAACGTCATTGTCCTTTACCGGCAGGAAGTTTCCCCCTATGGACGAAATCCTTGCTGAATTTGTCAGGTTCAGGAATTCATAGGTACCACCGCTCCCGCTCTGGGCTGAGAGCATGTTGATATTGAGTGCAGGAAAAAGAAGCGTAAGAAGTGTAAAGCGTATAAGACGGTGCACGATCAATTGTTAATTTAACTATTTAAACGGAAATCGGAGCAAAATATTTTACTCCTGAAAAGAATCTATTGGATAAGTCCTCTTCCCGTTTTTTTCACAAGGTCTTTCTCCTTTAGGTCGGCAACTACTTTATCAAGGATACCGTTAATGAACTGCTTTGACTTCTGTGTACTGAAATGTTTCGAGATTTCGATATATTCATTGAGTGAAACCTTGACTGGTATCTGCTGGAAATGAAGCACTTCGGCCAGGGCCATCTTCAGAATGATTACATCGGTGAGGGCAATTCTCTCCAGTTCCCAGTTTTTGGACCTGGAACTGATCATTTTTTCAAATTCCTCACTGTGGAGGATGGTTTTCCTGAACAGCTGCTTAATAAATTCATCACTCTCGGCGGCCTCTTCCTCATTATCTTTAGTAAAAAGGCGGATGAGGTCGTCACGTAAAGAAAAATTTTCGGGAAGGATCATCATTGCCTTGATAGCATAACCCGATGCCACATCGAAGTCATCATGCCAGTGTATGCTTCTTTCCTCGCAGTACGACCTGAAATCTGCATTATTGGCAACATTTTTCCTGAAGAATTTTATAAGGTAATTACGGTCTTCGGTAAAGGAATCCTCTCCCGAATTGAGATACATTTGCAGATCCTTTGCTCCCCTGAGCTTCATGTATGTCTTTCGGATCATTTCCTGTTCCTCTGTCCATGAGATCGAATACCGTTCAATTTGCTTTCTCAGAGGTTCATTTTCCTGCAATATTTTTAAAAGGCGGTTCTTAAGCAGTTTAAGGCTGGGGTTGATCTCCTCGGCGGTGGGGTAGAATTTATTCTTCGATTCCTCCATCCGGTACTCATAAAAATGTATAAGCTCAAAAAGAAACGAGAACTGCAGGTAAAACAACTGATAGACCATTTCAATGCTCTTGAAAAGGTTTTTTTCGGCAAGTTCTATCCTGGGTTCACCTCCCTGGAAGTATGCATATAGAGCCTGAAGCACCTTTACACGGTAGTGTCGTCGTCCCAGCATGTGGCCTGCGTTATGGTTAGGGTTTAGGAATCCGCTGCAAAGCTAAATAAAGAAGCCCATAGTTTTCAAATAATATTTTTAATTTTGCGTTTACTCAATAACGTGAAAACCTATAATAAAATGCTACTTTACAATGGAAGATACTGAAAATAAGGGTAAAGAAAGAGGTGAAATCTTCTCAAGGGCCATCAGGGCAGGAAAACGTACTTACTTTTTTGATGTCAAGACCACAATTGATGATGAAGCTTACCTGACTATAACCGAAAGCAAACGCAGGTTTAATGAGCAGGGCAAATTCTTTTATGAAAAGCATAAACTCTTCCTGTACAAGGAAGATTTCGAAAAATTTCTGAACGGCCTTAACGATTCGCTGGAGTTCATCAGGACAGGTAAAGCTCCTGAGCGTCCGGTCGCAGAGAACTTATATGAGGCTTCCGAAGAGACGGAAGGAAAGGAGATCAAGATCAAAGCCCAGTCCATTGAATTTGAGGATCTCACCCCGGAATCTGAATAATCCTTCAGATTTCAGAACAAAATCCTGCTTCACTGCCCGGAGGGCAGCGTTTCATTATATATCAAAACTTATTAACATAGCCGGACCCGACGGCATTAAACCATAAATTTGTATATTGATTCAGACACCGCTATATGGGGAAAGTAATTGCTATTGCAAATCAAAAAGGAGGAGTAGGGAAAACAACTACAGCGATTAATCTTGCAGCCGGCCTTGCTGTACTTGAGCACAAAACGCTCATCATCGATGCCGACCCCCAGTCAAACGCCACATCAGGAGTAGGTTTTGATCCGCGCAGCATTGAGAACAGCATTTATGAATGTATTATCGACAATGTTGATCCGACAACAATCATACTTAAGAGTTCCACACCCTTTCTTGACCTTCTTCCATCGCATATCGACCTTGTGGGAGCAGAGATCGAGATGATACAGATGCCAAACCGGGAGAGGGTGATGAAACAGGTTATCGAGAAGCTGAGAGCTGACTATGAATACATCATCATTGACTGCTCTCCATCGCTTGGCCTGATCACGGTGAATGCACTTACCGCTGCTGATTCGGTGATCATCCCGGTTCAGTGTGAATATTTTGCCCTTGAAGGCCTGGGAAAACTTCTGAACACGATAAAGATTGTTCAACAGAGACTGAATCCCAACCTCGACATTGAAGGGATACTGCTTACCATGTATGATAACAGGCTGAACCTTTCAAAGCAGGTGGTGGAGGAGGTACAGACGCATTTTCAGCAGATGGTCTTTCATACCATTATAAACAGGAACACGAAGCTTGGAGAAGCTCCCAGTTTCGGGCAAACCATCATGATCCACGACATCAACAGTACAGGAGCGATCAATTACCTGAACCTTGCCCGTGAGATCATCCAGAATAATACAGAGCCCGTGAAGAGCGAGGCTGAACAGGAAATAAGCCAGTAAAATGCAGGGAAAAAAGAAGGCATTGGGAAGAGGTCTGAGCGCCTTATTGGAAGGCGGGGCTTCAGAATTGGCAGGAGAGGAATTGCCTGCCATGCCCGCAAGCCATATGGTATCGGCTATCTCGCTCGACCAGCTGGAAGTAAATCCATTCCAGCCCCGTTCACAGTTCGACGAGAAGGAACTTGCCGAGCTTGCAACATCCATCCAGGTTCAGGGGATCATACAGCCCGTCACAGTAAGGAAGATCGGCCCCGACAGGTACCAGCTGATCACAGGGGAACGAAGGTGCAGGGCGGCCAGGCTGGCCGGGCTCAGAGAGATACCCGCTTTTATAAGGCTGGCCAACGACGAGCAGATGCTTGAGATGGCTATTGTCGAGAACATCCAGAGGCAGGACCTGAACCCGCTTGAAGTAGCGCTCAGTTTTCAGCGCCTGATCGAGGAATGCCGCATTCGCCAGGAAGACCTTGGCCAGAAGCTTGGCAAGGACCGCAGCACCGTTGCGAATTACATTCGGCTTCTCAAACTGCCTGTCGAGATACAGGTTGCTGTGAGGGACGGGATCATCAGCATGGGGCATGCAAGGGCTCTCATCACCATTGAAGATGAAAAACAGCAGCTTCAGATTCTGCAAAAAATACTGGAGAAAAAACTCTCGGTACGCCAGGTCGAAGACCTCGTAAGAGATATGCAAAAGCCTGCAAAGCCTTCCTCTCCTGCCGGACCAAAACTGCTCCCCTCCCGCTACCAGCAGGCCAGGGAAACAATCAGCGGCAAACTCAGTTCTGCAGTTGACATCCAGCTGAAACGACAGGGAAAAGGAAGTATCCTCATTCACTTTAATTCGGAAGAAGAATTCGACAGTTTGGTTTCCAAAATGAATTCTCAATGAGGTTTGCATTGCTGGCGGTTACAATTTTATGGCTTGCCGTTTTCTCTTTTAAAACAGCACAAGCCCAAACCGACAGTATCCCGAAGGATGTCGCTGATTCTGTCCTTGAAAAAGAACATTCAGCCACTAAGGCATCGATCATGTCGGCATGCCTCCCCGGGCTCGGACAGATTTACAACCGCAAGATCTGGAAGGTTCCCATCATTTACGCCGGCTTCGGGGTAATGGCCTATCTTATCGCCTTCAATACCAATTACTACCTCGATTTCAAATGTGCCTACATAGAAAAAATCGGAGGTGATACGGCCGGCAATTACGCCTACCTGGCTAACAGGTACACCGCAACAGAACTTGCCTCGACCAGGGAATATTACCGGAGGAACCTTGAGATAACCTGTCTTGTGACCGCTTTATGGTATATACTGAATATCCTCGACGCAACTGTCGATGCTCACTTGTATACCTTTAACATCGGCAAAAGTTTAAGCATGAAGATCGAACCGGCGGTTTTTATGCCTGTGACTTCAAGAGATCCCGGAGGAGGTTTAAAAATATCACTTCACTTTTAATATCAGCTTATGAAGATTGCATTGCTGGGTTATGGAAAGATGGGACAGGAAATCCACAAACTGGCCGAAAAAAATGGCCATGAAATAGTCCTTGTGATAGACAATGACGAGGATTGGCAGGAAAAAGGGGAATTATTAAAGGGGGCGGATGTAGCTATTGAGTTCACAACCCCCGAATCTGCTGTTGACAACATCATGCACTGTTTCGAAAACGATGTTCCGATTGTCGTCGGAACCACCGGGTGGATCGAAGACATTGAAAAGATTAGAAAAACATGTATTGAAACAAATAAGAGCCTGTTTTTCTCCCCCAACTTCAGTATTGGAGTCAATCTTTTTTTCGAACTCAACAGGTACCTTGCTTCCCTCATGGCCAAATGGGAAAATTATGAGATCTCTATCGAAGAGACCCATCACGTGCACAAGCTGGATTCACCAAGCGGTACAGCGATCGTACTCGCAAACGATATCATCCGCCATATTGAAAGAAAAGAAAAATGGGTAAAGGAATTACCCGAAAATCCTGAAGAGGTAGGGATCAAATCATACCGTTCTGAGGATGTACCAGGCACGCATATTGTTCGTTACGAATCGGAAATGGATGCCATTGTGATCACACATTCTTCGAAAACCCGCAAGGGGTTTGTACTCGGGGCTCTGCTTGCTGCAGAATGGATCAAGGGCAAAAAAGGGTTTTATGAAATGAAAGATCTCCTGAATTCACAAAAAAATCCTGATTGACAGCAAGAAATCAATGAAAATCACGTTATTGTACAATAATCTGAAACAATGAACCTGTATTTAATTTTAACTGTTCTTTTTACCATTGCCAGCATTGTGGGCATGTGGGGAATTTTTACAAAGGCCGGAGAGGCCGGATGGAAGATCCTGGTCCCGTTCTATAACTTTTATATATGGCTGAAAATTATCAGGAAACCCCTGTGGTGGTACATTTTCCTGCTCATTCCTTTCATCAATGTATTTGTGATCCTTCTGATGATCGTTGAGATTCTCAAGTGCTTCAAGCATTACGGTTTGCTCCAGCAGGCCGGCGGAGTGCTTTTCCCTTTTGCCTACCTCCCCTGGCTTGCCTTCTCCCCGGCTGAAAAATTCCATGATCCATCCACACTAGCCCCTGTTAAAAAAACAGTTGTCAGGGAATGGGTCGATGCGATCATTTTTGCAGTGATTGCGGCTAGCATCATCAGGATTTTCTTTTTTGAAGCCTACACTATCCCAACCTCTTCCATGGAAAAAACCCTGCTGGTAGGGGATTATCTTTTTGTAAGCAAGGTGAGTTTCGGCCCTAAAGTGCCCAACACACCTCTCACCTTTCCGTTTGTACATCACACACTACCCCTGACCGAATCGACCAAATCCTACCTTGAATGGATCAAGCTGCCGTATTACAGGTTCCCTGGCTTTGCCCCGGTCAGGAATATGGATGTCGTCGTGTTCAATTATCCCGACGGAGATACTCTTTCAACCCGTTTCCAGAGCACTGCCAGCTATTACCAGCTTGTAAGGCAGTATGGAAGGGATGTTGTATGGAACAATAAACAGGAATTCGGTGATATCATTGCCAGGCCTGTTGATAAGCGTGAGAATTTCATAAAGCGCTGTATTGGCATTGCGGGGGACAGCATCAGGATCGTCGACCGAAAAGTTTATATTAACGGGAAAGAAGAGCAGAACCCGGGCCAGCGGCAGTTCAAATACCTTGTAAAAACCGACGGCAGCCCTATCAACAGCAGAAACCTCGAAAAACTCAACATCACTGAAACCCCGGCAACCGATAATAACGGCACTTATGAGCTCACATTGTCGGATGCTTCTCTCGAAGGATTAAAGCAATACAGCAATGTAAAATCCATTGAACCCGAGATCCTGCCTAAAGGCAGCTGGGACCCGAACATTTTCCCCTTTGATTCGGCATACCGCTGGAATGTCGATAATTTTGGCCCGATATGGGTACCCAAAGCAGGGGTCACAATTAACATCAACCCGGGCAACATCATGTTTTACAACCGTATCATCGGTGTGTTTGAAGGCAATGACCTTAAAGTTCGCGATGGTAAAATTTTCATTAATGGTAAAGAAGCAACCACATACACCTTTAAGATGAATTATTACTGGATGATGGGCGACAACCGGCATAATTCGGCCGACTCCCGTTACTGGGGTTTTGTTCCCGAAGACCATATAGTGGGCAAGGCCTCGTTTGTATGGCTTTCTCTCGACCCGAACAAATCCCTGCTTGACGGCAAGATCCGCTGGAACAAACTGCTTCGTTTTGTAAAATAATACCGGATAACCCAAAGTACGATGAACCTCCTGAGTCTCCGCCTCCGTTTCCTCCTTCTCCCGTTCATGACATTTATTGCGGTAAGCATGATGGCTTCGGCACCCTTCGAAGGGATTATAACATTTAAAATCACATACCCTGCCAACAAGCTTACCGAAAGCCAGATCGCGCTTTTCCCCAAAGCTCTTACAGTAATGATCAAGGGAGTGAGATCGCGCACCGATATCCTCACCGGTGGAGGCAGCAGGATCGAGATCACCGACCATGAGCTGAAAACCAAGATCAAACTGTTGAATATGATGGGCCAGAAATATGCCATCAGTTATACCGCCGATGACATTGCCAAAGAAACAGCAAAGGAACCTCCCGTCAAAGTCGAGCTGACACCCGAAACGAAGAACATCGCCGGGTACATCTGCAAAAGTGCTGTGATCACTGTGAACGATAAAAGCGGGAAATATACCATCAATGTATATTACACACCTGACCTCGGGGGAAAGCAGGCAAATTTCGACAAGGGGATTTACAAGGACATTGAAGGAGTTCTTATGGAATTTTCTATGAAGACTCCCGAGATGATCATGCGGTTTACAGCAGTTTCGGTTGAGAAAAAACCCGTTGCGGCCAAAGAATTCGAGATTCCGCCTGATTATACCAAAATCTCGAAGGATGAACTGAAAGGAAAAATCGGGGGCAAGGAATAGAAAAACATGGCGAAACTTTACAATCCTTCAAAATCAAACACCTTCAAGGAGGGCATCAACTCTCCCGATGAGGAACCTCAGCCTGAACAGGATGAAAACATAAAATCCAAAAAGGTCAGAAAAGAAAAGCCCGTTAAAGAAAAACCTCTTAAGGAAAAGCCTCCAAAAAAAGAGAAACCACCGAAACAGAAGAAAGAGATCAGCCCCGAGCAACGCGAAAAAAGAGAACGCAGGCTCAGGGTATGGGGACTTGGCTTTGTTCTCCTGGGCATCTATCTCGTTCTCTCTTTCGCCTCCTACCTGCAGACCTGGAAAACCGATTACAGTTACACCGACACAGTTTTCAAGCATTTTACGATCGAGGCTTTCAGGGCCGGGGACCTAAGATGCGAGAACTGGATGGGAAAAACCGGGGCCCTGGTTTCGTATATGTTCATTTCAAACTGGTTTGGCATCGCCTCCTTCCTGTTTGCCTTCCTGCTCTTTGTATGGGGCATCAGATGGCTGATACGCATAACCATCATTCCTCCATGGAAAGCCATGGAATACTGCTTCTTCGGCGTGATATGGCTCCCAGTTTTCCTCGGCCTTATACTTTCCCAGGACAATGTCGCAACAGGCGTACTTTTTACAGGGGTTTACGGCTTCCAGATGAATATCTGGCTGGCTGATTTCCTGGGTACGACCGGAGCCTCTATTATGCTTGGTTTTGTCTTTTTCAGTTTCATGATCCTGGCTTTCAATATTCCATACCGATGGATGAAACCCAAAGTTCAGAATGAGAAAATTCCTGAGCCGGTGTCTGCGGATGTACCAGCACCAGAGCCTGTCGAAATACCTGCTGAGCCAATTGAGACATTGCCTGCCAACGCATTTTTCAGGGAACCTGAAGAAACTACCCAGCCAATAGATCTTGGAGGTCCAGCAGAGGTAATCCCCGAGACTCCGGTTTCCACGGGGCTTGAGCTCCTGATTGAAGCCCCTGCAGAAGAAGTGACAAGCGAGATCAAGGGCCCGATCCCAAGGCAGGGGATCGATACATTGTATGACCCTACCCTTGACCTGCCCAGCTACAAATTCCCGACCCTGGACCTTTTGAATGATTACGGCGGGGACTCCGTGGCCGTGCACAAAGAAGAACTCGAGGCGAACAAGGATAAAATCGTTCAAACCCTTTCTCATTACGATATTAGGATCTCGAAGATCAAGGCGACTATCGGTCCGGCAGTAACCCTTTATGAAATAGTGCCGGAGGCCGGGATAAGGATATCAAGGATAAAAAACCTCGAGGACGATATTGCCCTCAGCCTTTCGGCCCTGGGTATCCGCATCATCGCCCCTATTCCCGGGAAGGGAACCATTGGTATAGAAGTTCCAAATCAGAATCCTGAAATAGTATCCATAAAATCACTTCTGGGATCAGACAAATTCAAGAACACTTCGTTCGAACTGCCTTTCGTTCTTGGGAAAACGGTTTCAAACGAAACCTTCATCGCCGACCTGGCCAAAATGCCTCACCTGCTGATGGCCGGTGCTACCGGACAGGGGAAATCGGTCGGGCTTAATACTATTGTTACATCCTTGTTATATAAAAAACATCCTTCACAGATCAAGTTCGTGATGATTGATCCCAAGAAGGTTGAACTCACGCTCTTCTCGAGGATAGAACGTCACTTCCTGGCCAAGCTGCCCGACAGTGAAGAGGCCATCATTACCGATACGAAAAAAGTCATCCGCACCCTGAATTCCCTGAATATCGAGATGGACACCAGGTATGATCTGCTGCGCGATGCCCAGGTAAGGAATATCAAGGAATACAATGAAAAATTCTTCAACCGGAAACTGGTTCCTACCGAAGGCCATCGTTTTCTGCCATATATCGTCATCGTGATCGATGAGTTTGCCGATCTGATCATGACAGCAGGGCGCGAGATCGAAACACCTCTTACACGTCTCGCCCAGCTTGCCCGGGCCACAGGGATCCACCTGATCATTGCCACCCAGAGGCCATCGGTAAATATCATTACAGGAACAATCAAGGCGAACTTCCCTGCGCGTATAGCATTCAGGGTCATTTCTAAAATAGATTCCAGGACCATCCTCGACTCTTCGGGTGCCGACCAGCTGATCGGCCGGGGCGACATGCTGCTGTCGACCGGGAGCGATCTGATCAGGCTGCAATGTGCCTTCGTGGATACTCCTGAGATTGAGAGACTGACCGATTTTATTGGCTCGCAGAGAGGGTATCCCGATGCCTTCGCACTGCCTGAATATTATGATGAAGAGAATGCATCGGGAAAGGATTTCGATCCGAACGAAAGGGATGAATATTTTATGGAGGCAGCCAGGCTGGTTGTACAGCATCAGCATGGATCGACTTCTCTGATCCAGCGTAAGCTCAAACTGGGGTATAACAGGGCCGGACGAATTATCGACCAGCTCGAAGCTGCAGGGATTGTAGGTACTTTTGAAGGAAGCAAGGCCAGGGAAGTAAAATTCAAGGATGCCCAGGCCCTCGAATCATACCTTGATACAATGGGAAATTAATAAGTCAAAAACAAAATAACATCCGCAAACAATGAAAAACCTGATTATTTTATTTTTATCCCTGCTCGTTATCAGCGGGTACAGCCAGAAAGACCAGAAAGCAAGCGATATACTTGACCAGGTTAGCTCGAAAACCAAGGCTTATAAGTCGATCAAAGCTGATTTTTCATATAAGATGGAAAATGCCAAGGCGAAGATCAACGAGGAAAAACAGGGGACTCTGCTTCTAAGCGGAGATAAATACAAGATGCAGGCCAGCGGACAAACTGTGATCTGTGACGGCAAGACCATTTGGACTTATATGCCAGAGTCGAACGAGGTGCAGGTCAATTCGCTTGACAATAAAGACGAGGCTTTGACGCCGTCGAAACTGCTTTCCAATTACAATTCCAATTTCAAGTCGAAGATCCTTACCGATAAGAACGCCGACCCGAATTCGGTCAAGATTGAACTGGTGCCCAATACCGTGAAGAATTTCAACCGGGCTGTTCTTACTGTTGATAAACCAAAATCCCAGGTAAAATCATTTACCATTTACGATAAGAACGGGAATATTTTTACTTATACCATCACACGTTTTATCACCGATATACCTGTGACAGCGGCAGATTTCACATTCGACGCCAAAAAATTCCCGGGTGTTGAAGTCATTGACATGAGATAAAATGGCGGTTTCTCACCACAACGGGATTGTCAGTCTGAAACCTCTGGCCACATCGATACGGCAGTCCGTTGTGAGAAGCCTTGCCGCGGCAGGATCGGGACATCTTGGTGGCTCAATGAGTTCTGCCGACATACTTACCACCTTGTTTTTTTCGGTACTTAAACATAATCCCCTGGATCCATCATGGCCGGGCCGCGACAGGTTCATACTGTCGATTGGGCATGTTGCCCCGGTATTGTATGCCACCCTGGCCGAGGCGGGATATTTTCCGAAGGAAGAACTGCTGACCCTGCGCAAACAAGGAAGCCGTTTGCAGGGGCATCCCGGGAGGGACCATCATTTACCCGGGCTTGAATTATCGGCAGGATCACTCGGACAGGGGCTTTCAGTTGCTGTGGGGATGGCGTTGTCGATGAAAATGGACAGGCTCGTCAACCGCATCTATTGTTTGTGCGGGGACGGCGAACTGCAGGAAGGGTCTATTTGGGAGGCCGCCATGGCTGCGGCTCACCATAAACTAAACAACCTGGTCGTTATCATCGACAGGAATGGTTTACAGATCGACGGTTCCACCGAAAAAGTCATGGCACTTGAACCCCTCAGGAAAAAGTGGGAAGCCTTTGGCTGGGATGTCCTGGAGTGTGACGGACATGATTTCAGGCAGCTCCAGAGCGCTTTTAAAAAGGCAAGCCAGGAGATGACCCACCCGTCGGTGATCATTGCAAAAACCATTATGGGTAAAGGGATTGCAAGCATTGAAGGAGACTATCGCTGGCATGGGAAAGCACCTTCGCATGAGCAAGCGTTACGGTTTATAAATGAGCTTTCGTGAAGAAACAAAGGAGATGAATATCGAATATTGTTCGGCGAAGCCGTAATGAACACCAATGAAATAAACAATTTCGTGAATAATGTCGAATATTGAATGTCGAATAAATGGTTGAAAACTTCATAAACCGCGGTAACAAAGCAACTAAGACCGGCTTCGGTGAGGGTCTGTTTGAAGCAGGCAAGGTTTATGATAACATCATTGCCATCGGTGCCGACATCACTGCTTCGGTTGGTGTTGACCAGTTTGCATCGGCTTTTCCCGGGCGGTTTCTTTCCCTTGGGATTGCCGAACAGAATTGCGTTGGTGTTGCAGCAGGACTGGCCTTATGCGGCAAAATTCCGGTGTTTGCAACCTATGGAGTTTTTTCGGCTTTACGAACCACAGATCAGATCAGGATTTCATTATGCTATAACAATCTCCACGTAATCATAGGCGGGGCTCATGCAGGGGTTTCAGTGGGCCCCGATGGAGCTACCCACCAGGCCCTTGAAGACATGGCTGTAATGCGGGTCATGCCGAACATGACCGTGCTTTCGCCCTGCGATGCCACCCAAACGAAGCTTGCTGTAATTGCAGCAATCAAACAATGTAATGGCCCGGTCTACCTAAGGTTTGGAAGGGAAGCCATGCCTGACTTTACATCTCCCGAACATGAGTTTATTATTGGGAAGGCCCAGCAGATGCATGAAGGCAGTGACCTTGCAATCATTGCAACAGGGCATATGACATGGGAAGCCATCCAGGCTGCATATGAACTGGAAAAGGAAGGCATACGTGCCAGGGTGCTGAACATCCACACCATAAAACCAATTGACGAAGAAGCCATCATCCTTGCCGCACAAGAATGCGGCGCCATCGTCACCGCCGAGGAGCACCAGGTTATCGGCGGACTAGGATCTGCAGTATCAGAAGTGACAAGCAGGCACTTTCCTGTTCCGATTGAATTCATCGGGATGAACGACCGTTTCGGAGAATCAGGAAAACCACTTGACCTTATGACAAAATTCGGGCTTACTTCTGAAAATATCAGTGCAAGCTGCCTTGAAGCGCTGAAACGGAAAAGCTGAATCATATTCTCAACGAATAGGGTAAAGTGGTTCTGGTACTTTCAACCATGCCCCGCGATTTATCGAAGGGTCTCTTCTTCTTTCCATTAACCATTGGATTACACAAAAAAAAGGGTACGTGTTTTCACATAATTGCGTGATTATTTTGATAAAGTTATAGGAACGGTAATCCAATAGATAAATAAAGATTCCTTCAGCTGAAAATTGTTTATATTTTTACCGACTCACATTCAAGCGATTAGCTATTCAGAACCTTTAAATCCATATTCCTCTTTTTTTTGGTCTGTCCTTTGTTCAGGCAAATAGCATTAGAGGTAAACCACTGATAAAAAGGAGGTAATATGAGCACTTTCAAATGTCCAAAATGCGGCACAACGACCAGTGGTACTGAAACCGTTTGCTTTCTTTGCGGGCACCCGCTTACCGGCGACTTCCCTGCCTGCGGAGAAACATGGAGGTATCTGGCTGATTACAGGCTTATTCCCGGCTTTAGCATCCGCATGACAAAAGAGGAGGTCAGAATAGCATACAGGAAGCGATCGCCACTCAGGCATCACAGTGGGTACTAACCCCTAATCCCCAATCCCTAATCCCTGATTAATCCCCAAATGTCGCGGTGAAGGAGAGATATTCCGACGTATAGGACATGAATGTAAGGTCGGTGCTCCTGCTGCCAGTGGTTGGAAAAACATACACCATCCTGATTTTTATATCAGAATCAGGAAAGCTGCTGCAAGAATTCAACGCTCTCTGTACTGTGGCTTTCCTGTCATACCAATGCCCCGACCAGACTGCCGGAACATCGATTTCCTCCTCCTGCATCCCATAGCAGTAACTCAGGAAAACCTTACCCTGTATTGTCGTCCAGTTGCCCTGAATGAGTATGGCCATCTGCATCTGAGATTTGGCACAGGTATTATAGAAATGCCCGGTAAATGTGATGAATGCCGTAGAATCAACCAATTTATATGTCATTTGGTAATATGAAGAATCTTTTAGCATGAATCTTGCTGTGGATGGGTTATGCACCGGCCAGGTATCAACCTGGGAGCCTGCGCAAGGACCGGAAGGTACATCGGTACTTTTATGGCAGGATGAGAGTGCAATCAGCGCGAAAAAGATAAGACAAATAAGAACAAGGTTTTTCATGAGGAGCATACGTAACTTGTGAAATTCATTCGACATTCGATATTCGACATTCGTTATTCGACATTCATTCCTTCATTCCTTCATTCCTTCATTCCTTCATTCCTTCATTCCTTCATT